>CP103908.1:1330124-1995187 GCA_024970065.1 Pediococcus acidilactici
GAATGGTGGAAATTTGCGTATCTACCGCATCTCCCATACGCATAATTGAGCCTTTACCAAAGTTTTTTTCAATTTTTTTAAGAGCTTTATTCAAAGCTTCTTTTCTTTCGTCTGCCACTTAATTAATAACCTCCTAATGGGTCTTATATTGCACGTATCTCGGTCAAGGATGGCGCCATCGGTCTTTTACTATTCTTATCTATCGTGAAGTCGCCCTTAACCATCTATATTAAATATAATACCTAGTAATTGCTAAAAAAGCAATCAAAAAGCGAACAAAAGTTCGATATTATTTAACAACTTGTTCCCAGATTAACCGAAAACCGTTCATGACTGCTAAATGGCGAATTTTTTTGCGGTTCCCGCTAAAATGAAATCCCTTAGCCACGGTGCTTCCATCTGGTAACGCCAGTCCGATCCAAACGTCGCCGGGGGCGTGGCCTTCCAATCCTTCAGGGCCAGCCACCCCCGTGAAACTAATTGCTAAATCAGTCCCCATCTGTTTCTGCGCACCCCTAGCCATTTCTTCGGCAACCGAGCGGCTAACTACCGAATCTTGCGCAATCGTTTCTGGCCGAACGCCTAACAGCTTCGTTTTTACTTCGTCAGAGTAGGTCACAAAGCCACCTGAAAATACCGCCGAAGTGCCCGCCGTTTCTACTAGTTGGCTTTGGAAGGCCCCTCCGGTTAAGCTTTCCGCAGCGGTCAAGGTCAGCTTTCGGTTAATTAGGGCTTGCACGACAAAGTCAGGAAAGGCGACCTGATCACCTTCTGCATAGTAGTAATCTCCAGCCCGTGCAAGTATTTCCGCCTTAGTTTTTTCCAGCATTTGTTCCGCTTCGTCCTTAGAATCCGCCTTTGCAGTTAACCGAATGGTAACGTCGGTTGGTTTGAAGTATAGTGCGATCGTTGGGTTGGTCTGTTGGTTGATCACGTCAGCCACCCGGGTCGCTAAATCAGCTTCCCCAACTCCCACAAAATGCAAAGTTTTTGATTGGATAGTTTTGTTTAAAGTGTACCGTTCCTTTAGCAATGGAAGAACTTCTTGGTTAACCATCGGCTTAAATTCGCTAGGCGGTCCTGGCAAAACTAAATAATCGGTATTTGCGGTAGAAGCAAACAAACCGATAGCCAGTCCGTTAGGGTTCTGAACTGGCCGACTACCCTTTAATAACAACGCTTGCCGTTCGTTATTAGGGGTGATTGGCCGTCCCTGTTTAGTAAAATGCTCGTGAACTTTTGCCAACGCATCGGAATCAACTACCAGATCATCACCTAGAAATTCAGCTAGGGTCTGTTTTGTAATATCGTCTTCGGTCGGTCCTAGACCGCCAATGGTAATTACTAAGTCACTACGCTTGCTTGCGATTGACAACGTTTCTTTCATGGTGCTGGAGTTGTCCCCCACCGTTTCTTGATGATAAACATCAATGCCTAATTGAGCCAATTGCTGACTCAAGTAAACGGAGTTAGTATCGGTAATTTCTCCTAACAAAATCTCGGTACCAACTGAAATTATTTCCGCCTTCATCTCTTAACTTCCTCCTCATTATATAACTACGCTAATCCTACTGCTTTATTTTAACTTTTTCAGCAAAAAAAGGCTGTTTCCAAACCTTCCGAAGTTTAACATTTCTGCCTTCGTCAGTTTTTCCACTAGCCTTTAGCTTAAAAAGAATCCGCAAAGATACCGCGGTTTTGGTAAAAATAGTCGATTCCAGAGTAGATGGTAAAGAATAAACATACGTATAGTAAAAGTGTCCCTGGCCCAAAATGTAAGTAATTAGCAAAGAGATTGTTTAACAATAAGAAAATGATTGCAAACATCTGGGAAAATGTTTTGATCTTACCCGGCATTGCCGCTGCCAAAACTTCTCCTTCATTTTCTACAATGATTAAACGCAACCCACTAACTGCTAACTCCCGGCAGACAATGATCGCTACTACCCACGCAGGAGCCATTTTCATGGATACCAAAATGATAAATGCCGACATTACCAACATTTTATCAGCAATCGGATCGGCAAATTTACCAAAGTTCGTTACCAAATGTTCCCGTCGCGCAATTTGTCCGTCGAGAAAATCGGTAATGGACGCTACTGCAAAAACGACGGCGCCCCAAATTTTCGTAATGGCAATCGGGGTCCCTAACCACCATACGGTGCCCCCGACTTCTGGCATCACGGTTAAAATAATAAAAATTGGGATTAAAATAATCCGAAAAACGGTTAATTTATTTGGTAAGTTCATTTTTTCTCCTTTCTAGTTAACGGTAATCGTTACGTTCCGTACCGTGGCTTCCGTAGCCGGCTTAGGCATTTTACGGTCCCCAATCGTGCCCTTCAAGCCAATCGTGTTACCAATCTTCAAAACGTATGTATAGCCCTTCTTTAGCTTGAAGCGTTGGGTTTGCTGGGCTTCCATTACTCCTTGAGCAACCGTGGTGGCTTGCGGAGTTGTGGTAACTAATGAATTCCAGGATTGATTTTCACCCGTCTTCAATTTAAGCGTTACGTGTTTTTGATCATCCGGCAAGGTCACCCGTAAATTATCCGCACTATCGTTAACCTTTTCAATTTTTGGTTGCGCACTAGTTGACTTCGCTTGTTTTTTTGAACTGGCTTTCGAAGACTTGGTTTTACTTGTCTTCGTTTTATCGTGATGACTTTTTTTCGTTTTGTCGATTACCGTGGGATTTTTTTGTGCCACCAGCTGGGATGGGTAACGGTTCGCCATGTCACTAAAGGCTCCCCAAACCAACAGCCAAATTACTCCCACTAGGATAATCCCCATCAACCACGGGTGCTGATGTATTAACCCACTAAGCACCGAAGGCTTTTGTTGAAGTTCTTTTTGCGCGCGACTAGTCACTTCGCCATGGGTGCGGCGCCATTCTTTAATACTTTCGGGCTCAGTTTCTAAATGACGATTTCCTACTTCCACTCCCAATAAATTCGCGTATTGTTTAATTAACGACTGGGTGTAGTAGTCTCCTGGTAAATCATCATCTTCGCCGGCCTCTAAAGCCATTAAATATCTTTTAGAAATTTGTAGCTTTAATTGGACCTCGTCAAGCGTCCATCCCTTTTTAAGACGGGCGTCTTGTAGCCGCATCCCAATTACTTTGTATTTTTTCGTCCCCATAAAAATACCCCAAATTTATTTTTAAATCATCAATCAGTATACCATTATTTTTGCCATCCGCCGTCCACATAAATTGTCTGACCGGTTAAATACGCTGCTTCTTCAGCGAGCACCATTTGCACCAGGTAAGCAACTTCAGCTGGATTGGCAAACCGACCTACCGGAATTTCCTCGCTGATTGCCTCAATTTCAGTTTCTGCAAAATTAGCGTTCATTTGCGTCTGGACGGCCCCCGGTGCAATTACGTTGACGGTAATTCCTAAGGAGGCTACTTCCTTAGCGTACGCATTGGCAAAACTACTCATTGCACCCTTTAACATACTATAAGGCACTTCCATAGCGCTACCGACCGCTCCGTAAACCGAACCAATGAAAACAATTCGCCCATGACCACTATCTGCTAATTTAGAAACCAATTTTTTAATCACCAATAGCGGAACTTTAAGATGCTCTAACCATAAATTTTCTAGCTGGGATGCGTCAAAATCATCAAACAGCTGGTAAATCGTAGTTCCCTGTGCAAAAACGATTGCATCTAAACTAAAGATTTGCGTTGCTAGCTTTGTTGCAGCTGCTTCGTCCCGGAAATCTGCCGCCACAGTTAAAAAATCTTGTTTAGGATACTGGTGCTGCAATTCCAGGGCTAGATCCGCTACCGCTGTAGAGTTTTGATGATAATGTAGATATAGGGACCAGCCTTGCTGGGCTAACTGCCGACTAATGGCCGTTCCGATATTACCGCTTGCCCCACATACCAAAGCAAATTTCATTTTCTCGCCTACTTAATTATTTTGGTTTAATTTCAAAACTACTAATCACCTGTTCATTAACAAATTGCCGTAGTGCTTCGACCACTTCTGTAAGGGTGATTTCTTTGAACATTTGAGCTTCATCAAAAATCGTGGCATTACCGTAAAGTGCCCCCTCAAAAGAATTAGCAATTGCTTCAAGAGAATTCATCCGCGCAATGCAGCGCCCGTACATTTCTTTTTTAGCCAGCGCAAAGTCCGTTGCTAATTCCGTAGTTTCGGTGAGCCCCTGACGCAAAATTTCTTTCACCGCCGCTGCTAACCGTTGCGGATGGTCACTGTCGCCGCCCATTGTCAAAAATAGTTCGTCGCGCTCGTTATTTAAATCATACCCGAAAGTATCGTCTAAAAGTCCTTCATCGTATAATTTTAAGTAATTTTTAGAAGAAGAACTTAAGAGTAAATATAACCCTAAATCTAGGGCCACTAAATATCGTAGCCGTGCTAAACCTGCCTCCGGTAGATAGCGATTATTTTTGATTCCGACCATTATTTTCGGCCGGTTAGCCAACCGAACTGCCGAACTTTGTTCAATTACCGGTACGTTTGCCCCACCATTTTTTCCTAAATCTACTGGCCGAACAAAAGTGGGAAATTCCTTTTGGCGTTGGTTTTCTTCAACCCATTCTGCGACCGCTTGGGGATCCAAATTTCCGGTAATAAATAAGTGCATATTTTGCGGGTGGTAAAACACCTGGTGAACCTGATATAACAGTTCCGGCGTAATTTGCGCAATCGAATCAATCGTTCCGGCAATGTCTTCACTTAACGACTGCCCCGAAAATAAGTTGCGCATAATTCCCATGTACAATTGCCAATCGACGTCATCATTATACATTTGAATTTCTTGGCCAATAATTCCCTGCTCCTTGGCTACGGAAGCGGTGGAAAAATATGGATCTTGGACAAAATCTAACAAGGTCGTTAAGTTTTCTTTTAACCGGCTAGTGGCTGAAAATAAGTAACTAGTCTTGGTATAACTAGTAAAGGCGTTCGAATCTGCTCCGTGACGAGTGAAAATTTGAAACGCATCGTAGTCGGCTTTTTCAAAAAGCTTATGCTCCAAAAAGTGGGCGGTACCGGCCGGAATCGTTAAAGTCTGGTCGGCAACCCGAAAAGAGCGGTCCATTGAGCCAAAGTTAGTGGTAAACACCGCGTACGTTTTTTGAAAATCTGCCTTAGGTAAAATATTAAGTTGTAAGCCGTTTGACAACTTAGCCGAAAATAAACGTTCGTCAAAAGCTGAATATGCTTTTTCATCCATTTGCATTAGTCATTGTCCCCATTTAAGAAAAATTCTGCCCGTGGCTTAATTTGCCGGGCAATTTCCACAATTTGTCCAGCTTGCACCTGTGCTAAATCCTCCAGCCACTGTGCAGTTGGACGTTGGAATCCGAGTAAGTACTCGTTAAGTCCGCGACGGTGAATGGTCCGTTGTAAATCTAACCCCGCAAGGTAATCTGAGCGTAACCCCGCCTTGATGCTTGCCAAGTCCCTTTCGGTAAAGTTGCCCTCCCGAAGTTCGGTAATTTGCTGCTGGATAATTTGTTTGGCTTGCGCGTAGTTTTGCGCTTTGATTCCCGTTTGAACGGTTAAAAGTCCGTTATATAAATCTAAGCTAGAACTTGCGTAGTAGGCTAAACTAGCCTTTTCGCGCACGTTAAGGAACAACTTCGATTGTGGTGAGCCACCAAAGAGCGCGTTAAAGACAAGTGCAGCATGAAAATTAGCACTGGTAACGCTAACTGGAATATCATAAGCCAAGTTTAGCCGCGCTTGTTGAACCTCTTGGTTAGCGACCCGCTGACGAGGTTTAGGCAACGGATTGAACTTAGTGATTACCGACCCTAATTGGACTTTCCGTTCGGGTAATTCTAAAACTGCAAGATCTTTTAATACCTGCTGTTCATCAACGTCCCCCGATACACTAATATGTACTAAATCATGCCGAAGCATGGACAAATACGTAGCGTAAACTTGCTCATTTTGTAAACTCTGCAAGTCCTTTCGCCGTCCGTAACTGGGCACTCCTTGGATACGGTTCGCCCCAAAGGCTAATTTGCGAAGCTGTTGACTCGCCCAGAACTGCTTGTCTTCTGCCGCAGAATCTACGTAATTAATCAAGTTATTTTTTTGCCGGGCAAAGGTCGCTTCGTCAAACCGGCCTCCACTAGCTAAGGGATGCCCAATCACTTCGTTTAAAAATTCAATTGCCATGCGCACTAACGAATGACCGTCCGTATAGCGGTCGTTAGCCACCGTGATTGAAAAACCAATGTCGTGAAGGTTGCCCTTTTTCCCGGCGCCCACCCCAAAACTTGCTCCGTACATTGCTGACAGGGCGTGGGTAAATTCAGTCTGGTTGGGATACCGCTGGGTACTAGTTTCTAAAAGATTAGCTACCAAAGTTCGGGGAGCTAATTCCGCAACCGTTGCATTTTTTAAAAAATGTATATCAATTCGTACCGTTTTAAATTTTTTGCTTGGAACAATTAAAGCCTGCACTCCAGGCCGCATTTGTACGTCCAAAGATGACGCCTCCTACCTTTTCACATGCGATTAATAATAGCGAAAAAGCATTGAAATATCAATGCTTCTCCCCCTTTTACTGCCTAATTCAATTAAAAAAGCGTTCCCTAATTTACCCGTTTTATTAAGTAATCCCGTTTCTTTGCGTTAAGACCCACTTACAAAATTGGTGCAATCATTCGGCTAGCTAATTGCCGGAACTTCTTCCACCGTGATTGGGTCGCAAAATACTTTTCATCGAGTTCTCGGGCATCCTTAACGTCTTGTTTCATGATGGCAATCATTTTTTGCGCAACCTGGGCGTCATAAATAAATGCATTTGCTTCAAAATTTAACTTAAAAGAACGAATGTCCCAGTTGGCAGAGCCCACGCTGGTTATTAATTGATCAACCACAATGGTCTTAGCATGCATAAAACCGTTTTGATAAGCAAAGACCCGGGCCCCCGCTGCCAACAGTTGCTTCGCGTAGTATTCCGTTGCCCGGTACACGAAGGGATGGTCTGGCATTTTAGGAATCACCATCCAGACTTGAATACCCGAACGGAGCGCAATTAGGAGTGCTTCCATAAGCGCATCGTCCGGGATAAAGTACGGCGTTTCAATCCAAATCGAGTGCTTGGCTCCCATAATCATTTTGATATAGCCCTGCTTAATTTTTTGGATATCGTTTTCCGGCCCACTGCTCACAATTTGCATGGGAAGCTTCTTTTCCAACGCGGTCTGCGGAAAATAATTTAAGCTAAAGGTTAATTTGGGATCGTTAACGGATGCGTTCCAATCCAT
Source organism: Pediococcus acidilactici (assembly GCA_024970065.1). NCBI lineage: Bacteria > Bacillati > Bacillota > Bacilli > Lactobacillales > Lactobacillaceae > Pediococcus > Pediococcus acidilactici. The sequence continues at coordinate 1,337,392 of CP103908.1, forward strand.
AAAGAACCGACTCTGCAATTGTAACACGACCGAACCGACCAATCGCAAGTGGGTATCCCGCCAATTACCAAAACGGCGATTCTTTCCAAGATACTGGTCGCCTACGTTAAATCCCCCAATGTACCCAATTGAACCATCAATCACCACAATTTTGCGGTGATTACGAAAATTAATTCGAAAACTATAGTAACCAAATTTGGAACGCATAAACGGGGTTACTTCTCCACCAGCTGCAATCAAGGGCCGGAAAAACTTTTGTTTAGCCCCTTTTGAACCAAACAAATCGTATAACACCCGGACATGCACCCCCTCTTGCGCCTTCTTCACGAGTATTTCTCGTAATTGGTGCCCTAAGTCATCATCATAAATGGTGAAGTACTCGATATTAATGTGGTGCTGAGCTTGTTTTAAATCCGCAAAAAGTTGTTCAAACTTTTCTTGACCATCCGTCAAAATTTGCAACTCATTTTGGCTAGTTAAAATAGCGTCATCCGTATTTAAAAACATGGTCACCAAATCATTTTCCAGGGTCGTCGCAAGCGGCACCCGGTTTTGGGTGCTTTGCTTTTGGTGATCCGCCATGTCACTGATTCCCAGATGTTTTTGCGCCTTCAAGTTAAAAATTTGGCGTTGGCTCAATTTCCAACCAAAAAATAAGTAAATAATTAACCCAATTCCTGGTAACAATACGATCACCAGCAACCAGGCCCACGCTGCGGAGATGTCCCGCTTCTCCAGTAACGCAATTCCGAAAGCAAATAATAAATTTAATAAATAACCCACAACACTAGCTAAAAGCATGGCGTTTCCTCCTTGACCCCTCTTTGCTCTTTAGTGTATCAAAAAGGCTGGAAATCGCTAAATTTCCAGCCTGAACGGTATATTATTTACCAAACCATTTCTGGTTAATTCGTTGCAGTTCACCCGTTTTACGGAGATGCTCAATTCCTTGGTCGATTTTTTGTTTAACCTCTTGGTTACCCTTCCTAATACCTACCGCAAAGTATTCGTTAGGCAATCCACTTTTAATTACCCGGTAGTCGTCCGGGTTAGGTAAATGCTGCAGATAGTAGTTTGCGTAGACGCTATCAATCAATAGCCCCTGGATCCGGTTGGCCTTTAAGTCGATAAAGGCGTTGTTAAACGTATCGTAAAGCACCGGAGTGTGTTTTTTGATGCGCTGCTTCAAAAGTTTTGGGTAACGGTCAATATCTTGGGCACCCGACGAACCACTTTGCACCCCGAGCGTTTTCCCGGTCATGTCCTTTGGTGAGCGAATGTGCTGGTCTTTTTTGACCACTAAAACCTGCTGATTAACCAAGTACGGTTCGCTAAAGGTCATCGCACGTCGCCGCTCGTCGGTGATCGTTAATCCGTTCCAAATTAAATCCACGGTTTGATTCCGCAATTCAGTAACGTTCATCGACCAGTCAATCGTTTGGAAATCGACTTTAATTCCATATTGTTTAAAGACAGCTTTTGCTAGGTCAATATCGTAACCCGCTAATTTCCCATCTTTTTGCCGAAAGCCCATCGGCACAAAACTATCATCCAAACCAATCACCACGTGGTGTTTAGCCTGAATGCTTTGCCAACTGCTTGGTTGTGAAGTACTTTTAGCAGTTTTCCCACAGCCCGTAAGGAGCGGAATTAACAGCCCGCATGCCATTACGAGCAAGCTATATTTAATTAACTTTTTCATTTAATTCACCGGCTTTACAGTTAAAGTTTCGTCAGCAATTTTTTCAGCAAATTCAATATCGTGGGTAATGATAACTTGAGTAATTTGATTTTGTTTCAGGTCTAAAATCATCCGGCTAACTTCATCCCGGAGTTCTGGATCAAGCGCTGAAGTTGGTTCATCATAGCAAAGAATCTGGGGATTCATCGCCAAGGCCCGGGCAATCGCCACCCGCTGTTTTTGTCCACCGGAAAGTTGGTAGGGGTATTGATTAATGATTTTAGATAAACTCAACCGGTCAATGATCTCTTCTACCCGTTGCAAAGCTTCCCGTTCACTGAGGTGTAAGACGTTCATTGGTGCTAAGGTAATGTTTTCAATTACCGATAAATTCGGAAATAGCTGGAAATCTTGAAATACTACCCCAATCACACTTTCGCTATCCCGGGTTTCAAAGGGATTGAAAGGTTTGCCATCCAGCAAAAATGAACCAGAATCAATCTTTTCCAGCCCGCTAATGCACCTTAATAAGGTGGTTTTTCCCGCTCCGGAAGGGCCCACGATCGTTAAAATGTGTCCGTCTTGGATTTTTAAATTTAAATTATCAATAATTGTCCGTCCGTTATAACTTTTAGAAACGTTTTTTAATTCAAGCACGCTAATTTCCCCCTGTCCTAACGAAAATACGAGTAGTGTTTTTCAACTTTGTGTAAAAAGAAGGTGCAAATTCCAGTCAAAATCAAGTACATAATTCCAACCAGAATAAACGGTACTAAGGTAACGTCGCGAGCCGCCGCTACGTTTCCCGCGCGAAGCAAATCGCCAATTCCAATTACGTAGACTAGTGAAGAATCCTTCACTAAGTTAATTACTTCGTTACCAATCGATGGGAGGACGATCTTGGCGACTTGCGGTAAAACCACTTTTTTAGTCGTTTGCCAGTACGTCATTTGTAAAACTCGTCCAGCTTCGTATTGTCCCTTATCTATCGACTGCAACCCGCCACGGAAAATTTCCGCAAAATAAGCTGCATAATTTAAAATAAAGGCAAATAACGCTGCTTCGTAACGTGGAAAGACAATTCCCACGGTCGGGAGCCCGTAAAATACAAAGATTAGTTGGAGTAACAGGGGCGTACCCCGCATTAGCCAAACGTACGCGCTAATCACGTACTGTAACGGCTTAAATTTGGAAACTAACCCTAAGGCTAAAAATACTCCTAAAATTAACGAACCAATGATTGTCCAAATAAATACTTGCAGCGTGACTGCCGCTCCAGAAAACAACGAGGGCAAAATTTCACTAATATATTGAATATTAAACATTTTTTCAACTCCCTTAATATTAAAAAAGTCCCCTTAGACTAAGTAGTCTAAGAGGACGAGTTAATCGCGGTTCCACCCCATTTTGTTACCTGCTCACGCATGGTAACCTCACTAAGTTAAGCACCCTTCTCTAACAAAATAAGCTGGATTAAAATCAGCCAACCGCCCTGTATTCGACAGCAAACTTACCGCGAAAATAAAAAAATCCCCTTAGGCCGTAGCCTAAGAGGACGAATTATCGCGGTTCCACCTCATATTTATTAACTGCTCACACAGTTAACCTCAGAAAGTTGCATTAACTTAAATGATAACGGAATTACCGGATAACCCTAATTATTTTTCAGGCTATCAACTCACAGATGTGGTTCATTTGCGGCTTCGCCTGGGCTTTCACCAACTCCCGGGTCGCTTTTCGAAGGTACGCAAACTACTCTTCTGATCATTGTCAAACATAAGTAAAATGATAGCAATTATTATTTAAATGTCAAGCACCCTTTAACCAAAACTGCGGTAATTAGTTCCCCGAGTCCGCCGGAAAAAGGTTTTGACCGGGTAGTACAAAATTACAAAAAGTGCCAAATTTAAAATAATGGTTGGGAAAAACGAGTATCCAATAAAAAAGCTTGCCGACACGTTTGCTAAATGGATCGCTTGGAAAACGGCGTAAAATAACACGTTATATAACGCCATTGCTAGGGTATCAAGCACCATCACAATTAAAAACGACGTGTTAACGTAGAGCCGGACTTCTCGCACAAACATGACCACTAGCGGAATGATAAAGGTGTTTACCCCAAAGACTCCCGTATAGTACCAATCGAAGACAATTCCGATTACGAACGCCCATAACGTAAAATTAATCTGGGACTCCCCTTCAAAAAAGATTCCCATTACGAACCACATTAACGTCAGGTTACAAATCATCGAATACGGGTACTGAAACAAAATTGCTGAAAAAATTTGGTTTAAGGCGCCGTCTAAAAAGAAGGTCCCAAATAAAATAATTGGAAAAAGATATTTAAGTTTTGCTGATTGTAACATACTTTCACCCTAATCTAGCTTAGCAATATAAACGTCGTTAACGTTGCTCAGCTTAGCAGCCGGCTTAATGCGAATTTCATTTGCTAATCCGTAGTCTTCTTTTGAAACTTTAGCTACCTTTCCGACGTACAAGCCTTTCGGAGTAACGCCACCCAGGCCAGAAGTAATTACCTGACTGCCAACCGCTACGTCCTTGTTTTCGGTAACCTGTCCCATAATGATTTCATTGGTCTTTTTATCATAGCCGGTAATGATTCCGTTAACGTAGTTTCCGTCCTTGGCCTGAACCTGAATCGCAAAACGGTTTGCCGATTCATTGTTATCGCTAATTAATTCCACTTTACTAGTTGAGTAGTTGGCTTCCACTACCCGCCCAACTAAGCCGTCACCAGCAAGGACGGGTTGGTTTTTCTTAACTCCGTTAGCCGTACCTTTATTGACGGTTACCAAATCTTGCCACGAACTTGGTGAACGGGTCAATACAATTGCTGGCGTTAGCGAATAGTCCGTCATGGAGTTTTTCAATCCGACTAACTTCTTTAATTCGCGATTTTCTTCCTTGAGGCTCTTATTTTCAGCATGAGTCGCGCTTAATTTATCAATATCCTGGCGCAAACGTTCATTTTCTTCGTAAGTTGCGACAAAGTTATTCAAATTAGTTGATAACGTCTGCATTCCGTGAGCGGGAATCGCGATCACCCGGCTAACCGCCCCAAAAAGGTCGTTCCCTAATTTTTGGACAGCCGGCGTCTTGTCCTTTTTCCCCAATGCTAACGATCCCGTAATTAACCCTGCTGCAATAATTGCACAAATTACCGTTAACACTAGTTTTCGATTAGAAAAAAATTTATGCATGAGCTTTGAACCCCTTAATTAATCTCATTAAAATGACTTCATAAATTATAACACACAAAACGGTCAAACTAGCGCTAATTGAGATTGTTTAACAATCATTAAGAACTCGGTTTTCCGCGGCACTCCAGTATGTTTGGTCACCAATAATTAAGTGGTCAATCAGCCGAATCCCCATTAAATCCCCGATTTTCTTCATTTTTTTGGTGAAGGCCACATCATTCATGGACGGATCCACATTACCACTGGGATGGTTATGCACCAAAATAAACCCATTAGAACTAAAACGTAAAACCTCCGCCATGATTTCTCGGGGATGGACTTCCGCAGAGTTCAACCCGCCCTTAAAAATGACCCGTTCTTGTTTGATTTGATTTTTTGTATCCAAACAAAGTAACACCAAGTGTTCCTGCGGATTCTTTTGAAAACGAGCGACCATCAAGTTGCCAATTTGCGCGCTACCCAACACCTTGCCCAACAAGTGGACTGGTTGGCGTTGCACGCGCCGACCTAACTCAATTGCGGCTTCTAAAGCTAAGGACTCGGCAGGCAACTCGGGAAAAATATTTTGCTTTTCCCGCTGAGTCAACATACTGTAGCCCACCACGTCGCCAACCTGATCCCAAAATTGCTCGGATAGACGGTTAATGGACTGCTCTTGACCACAACAACTTAAAAATGCCCGCAATAATTCCGCGTTGGTCAAATTTTCTGCGCCAATTTTTGTAAGTTTTTTGCGTGCACCATCTTGTAACAACATTTTTACCACCTCTTAGATACAAAGTACCTAAAAAGTAGCTAATTATTTCTTGAACAACGGTCGGACTTCGGATACGAAGTATAACGAACCGGTAACGATCACAACGTCTTGTGCGGTAGCTTGCCCCAAAATTTGGTGTAACGCCGTTTGCCAATTTGCTTCGTAATTAGCTTGCCGAGCCTCGCGAGCTAAAAGTTCGGTGGGTCGTACAACTTGACGGCGAAGTGGATTGTGAAAACTAGTTAGCGTTAGTTTGGCGTTTGGAAGCGAAAGTAATTCGTCAATCATCGGTTGAAATAGCTTATCATCCAAAATTGCTGCCAAGATATAAATCGTCCGGTCCGACCAGTAGGTTTGTAGCGACTGCTTTAAGGCTTGGATTCCTGGCAAATTATGTGCGCCGTCTAAAATTACCAAGGGGGACTGCTGCATTAATTCCATCCGGCCCGGCCAGCGTGCTTGCAAACTTGCTTGCCGAATTTGCGTTACGCTAAGTTGCCAACCTTGCCGGTGACTCAGTACTAAAGCAGCTTGCAGCGCTACGGCCAAATTCTGAAGTTGATAAACACCAAGCAACCCGCTCCTTAGACCGGTGAATCGCGTCGCTTGATTTTCAAAAGTACCTGGATCACCCGTCAACTTAAAGTCGTGATCCAACACCGTTAAGGGGGCTTCTCGTTGGCGAGCGACCCGTTTAATTACTGCGAGTGCTTCCGGGTCCCGGACCCCCGTGACCACCGGGACGTGCGGTTTAATGATTCCCGCCTTTTGCCGTGCGATTTCAGGCAGCGTATTGCCCAAGAGTGCCATGTGATCCCAACCCACGTTGGTAATCACCGAAACTAAGGGGGTGAATACGTTCGTTGAATCATACAAACCGCCGATTCCCACCTCTACCAAAACGATATCGACCGGGTGTTGAGCAAAATACAGAAACATCATTGCGGTGACAATTTCAAATTCTAGTGGGCCCCCTAACTTAGTTTGGTCCATCTCTTCCACGACCGGACGAATTTGATCAACGAGGTCAATAATATCCGCATCGCTAATTGGCTGGCCGTTGACCGCAATTCGTTCGTTAAACCTAGTGATAAAAGGTGACGTAAAGGTCCCAACCTTCCGGCCATCTTGGGCTAATAAGCTAGCTAAAAAAGCAATCGTAGACCCTTTACCGTTAGTTCCAGCAACGTGAACTGCTGGAATGGCTGCTTGGGGATTGCCCAACGCAGCTAAAAACCGTTCCATCCTTTTTAAAGTCGGAGCCTTGCGTAGCCGAGGTCGCCCGTGAATAAAGGCTAGCGCTTCATCATAGTTCATCTGTTTACCCCCTCACTAAAATTTTATTTAAAAAGGGCCGAGAAAAATTACATAATTTTTCTCAGCCCCTGATTTTCGTAAGTACTAACGGTTTTAATCGTCAATCTTAACGAGGTCGGGAAAAAACGTTTCCCATCACCTTAAAGTACTAAAATTTACTCGTTGCTATTTGCCAGAACGAATGTCCGCAAGTCGCCGACGGGTAGCCGCCAATTTGCCTTCGTAATCGGTCTTCTTGGCCCGTTGTTCTTCAACGACGGCTGCCGGAGCGTTGTTAACGAACTTCTCGTTTTGCAGCTTCTTGACCACCCGACTAACTTCTTGTTCGTATTTTTGCTCTTCCTTTTCCAAACGAGCAATTTCTTCGTCTAGGTCAACTAATTCTGCTAGCGGAATGTAAATTTCGCCATCGGTAATCACTGCCGACATGGAAAGCTTTGGTGCTTCCACCGTTGCCCCTAGTTCAAATTCTGCTGGATGACAGAAGCGGTCAATATAGTCGCGGTTTTCATTAAACAGTTTAACCAGTGCTTCGTTATCCGTCTTGATTAAGAGGTCTACAGGACTAGACATTGGAGCTCCCGCTTCAGAACGAATGTTTCGAACCGCCTTAATCAATTCAATCAAGTGGCTCATCCCTTCTTCAGCAGCCTCGTCAGTTAATTCTGGATGACTAACTGGGTAAGCAGCCGTTACTAGTGATTCACCTTCGTGTGGCATCGACAACCAAATCTTTTCAGTTACAAACGGCATTACCGGGTGTAAGAGCCGTAATGTTTGGTCTAGGACGTATGCCAATACGTTTTGGGTATTTACTTGAGCAGTTTGATCATCACCATTGAGAATTTCCTTACTCATTTCGATGTACCAATCACAGAAATCATCCCAAATGAAGGTGTACAATGCACGTCCAGCTTCCCCGAAGTCGTAAACGTCAAAGAAGTGGGTAACTTGTTCCACCGTGTGGTTTAGGCGACTTAAAATCCAGCGATCAGCAAGGTTAAGTTCGTTCAATGCTGGTAACTGTGGCTTATCAACTTGGTCTAAGTTCATGATTACGTAACGACTCGCGTTCCAAATCTTGTTAATAAAGTTCCAAGCAGCATCCAACTTAGTGTAGCTAAACCGCAAGTCTTGACCCGCCGTAGAACCATTAGAAAGGAACCAACGCAGTGCATCCGCACCGTATTTATCAATTACGTCCATTGGGTCGATTCCGTTTCCTAGCGACTTACTCATCTTGCGTCCCTGTTCGTCACGGATCAATCCGTGCAACAATACGTCTTTAAACGGCCGCTTGCCGGTAAACTTCAAGCTTTGGAAGATCATCCGGGCAACCCAGAAGAAGATGATGTCATAGCCGGTTACCAACGTGCTAGTTGGGAAGTAGCGCTTAAAGTCCGCCGCGTTTTCGTCCGGCCAACCCATCGTGGTAAATGGCCACAATGCACTTGAGAACCAAGTGTCTAGTACGTCGGGATCTTGTTCCCAGTTTTCAACGTCTTTAGGAGCTTCTTCGCCTACGTAAACTTCGCCAGTTTTCTTGTGATACCAAGCTGGGATTTGGTGTCCCCACCATAGTTGCCGGGAAATTACCCAATCGTGGGCGTTTTCCATCCACTGTTTGAAAGTGTGCTCGAAGCGTTCGGGGATGAAGTTAACCTTGTCGTCCGTGTCTTGGTTTGCTAACGCCATCTTAGCCAGCTTATCCATTTTAACGAACCATTGCGTCGACAAACGGGATTCGACTTGTACGCCGGTTCGTTCAGAATGACCCACGCTGTGGACAATTGGGTCAATCTTAATCATGTAGCCTTGGTCTTCGAGGTCCTTAACCATTGCCTTACGCGCTTCAAAACGATCTAGGCCTTCGTACTTGCCCGCGTTCTCGTTCATGGAAGCATCGTCATTCATCGTGTTGATTCGTTCCAGATTATGCCGGTTACCCACTTGGAAATCGTTAGGGTCGTGCGCAGGCGTAATCTTCACCATTCCAGTCCCAAACTCCGGATCCACGTACTGGTCAGCAATGATTGGAAGATGACGGCCTTGAAGCGGCAAAATAACTTCCTTGCCTACCAAGTCTTGGTAACGTTCGTCGCTTGGGTGAACAGCAATGGCAACGTCGCCGAACATCGTTTCTGGCCGAGTTGTCGCAATTTCGATGTAATTTTTCCCGTTAAAAGTAAAATCTGGATCTGCGAAGAAATACTTCACGTGGTAGAAGGCACCTTGGTCATCTTGGTGCTCTACTTCAATATCTGAAAGCGCAGTCCGCGCCTGCGGATCCCAGTTAATGATGTATTCACCCCGGTAAATCAAGCCTTCGTTGTATAAAGTAACGAATACTTTCCGGACGGCCTTAGATAGACCTTCATCAAGGGTAAACCGTTCCCGATCGTAATCGAGGGAGAGTCCCATCTTAGCCCATTGTTGGTGGATGGTGTCGGCGTACTCGTCTTTCCACTCCCATACCTTATCAATGAACTTTTCCCGGCCTAAATCATACCGAGAAACCCCTTGTTCACGGAGCTTAGCTTCCACCTTTGCTTGAGTGGCGATCCCGGCATGGTCCATTCCTGGTACCCAAACCGTATCGTAGCCTTGCATCCGCTTTTGCCGGATCAACATATCTTGTAACGTAGTGTCCCACGCATGGCCTAAATGCAATTTTCCAGTAACGTTAGGAGGCGGAATTACAATTGAATATGGTTTTGCTTTCTTATCTCCATTAGGTTTAAATAACCCCTTTTCGACCCACTCTTGGTAGCGGCCCTGTTCGACCTTTTGAGGTTCGTACTTGGTCGACATCTCAACTTCTTTGGTCATCAAACTTCACTTCCCTTTCCAAAATAAAAAGCACTTTCTTCCTAAGAAATAGGACGAAAGTGCTTCGCGGTACCACCTAAATTGGGCATACTTGCCCCGCTTTGTCTTTGATAACGAACGTGCTGTTCGATCCTTAGGCCTTCTAGCCTAAAGATTGGTTCATAAGCAACCCGATTTTCCGTGTTTAGAGACTCACAGCTCCGTCTCCTCTCTGAAAAACACCTTTGGAAAATCTCCTCTTAATCATCACCGTCAAAAATAATAATAAAGAATAAATCTTGGTACGTCAATTAAGTTTTTACAATTGTTTAATTACTTCTAGTGCAGCCTCATAGTTTGGCTCGGAATGTAATTCAGGAACGATTTCTCGGTAAATGATCTTACCGGATGCGTCAGCGATGAAAATACTCCGTGCTAAGTACCCTGCGTTTGGAATATACAGCTTCATTTCATACCCAAACGATAACTCATGGTCCGAGAGTACTTCCAGGTTATTCACCCCTTCAGCAGCGCACCAGTTTGCTTGGTCTTGCGGTAAATTGTTAGAAATTGTGACAAACCGGACCCCCGGATAATTATCCGCCTGTTGGTTAAAGGCCTTCGTTTGAATGCTGCAAATTCGCGTGTTTAAATCGGGCACCACGCTTAATAACAACGGTTTACCAAGTAAATCGCGCGTTTTAACCTTCGCGCCCTTCGCCGTAAAGACTTTAAACTTTGGTAATTGGTCGCCCACTTCGGGCGGATTGCCAACTAGTTCAACCTTTTGTCCACCACGTAATATTTCCATAGCCTTACGCTCCTTTATTTTAACAACTAGTTTAAATGGATGCTTTCCATTAACCCTGTTAAATAACTTAATTAGCCAACTAATCGCAGACTAAATTTCTCAATACCCAGCGATATTTACGTTAACCTTATCCCAAAACATCCCAAATAGCAACTAATCAATTTAGGCTTAAAGAAGTTCCGCAAAAACTTCTTCATTTTGGTTTAAAAATTCCTCGCCAGCGTGAATATTGGTGACCTGAACTCCCTCAAGAGCCCGCTTCATCAAACCTTCTACGTCAATCTTGCTTTCGTAATAACGGGCCTTTTCTAAGTCTGGACGCGTCTTCGGTGCTGGCGGAGCGAAAATTGTACAACAGTCTTCAAATGGCATAATTGATAAATCGTAGGTGTCAATTTCCTTAGCAATTTCAATGATTTCGTTTTTATCCATCGAAACTACCGGCCGAATAATTGGCATGGTGGTAACGTCGTTAATTGCCATCATGCTTTCCATAGTTTGTGAGGCTACTTGGCCAAGTGACTCACCGTTAAAGATAGCTAAGCCACCCCGTTTTTGCGCCAGTGCCACGGTTAACCGCAGCATCATTCGCCGTTGGATCGTCATTAAGTAGCCTTCCGGACACTTTTCCTTAATGGTCTCTTGAATTTCAGCAAACGGTACTTGCAAAAACTGGACGTTTCCGGAGTAAGCAGCCAACTTACCACTTAGTTCCTTGGCCTTTGCCAAAGCTTGTTCACTCGTGTATGGCGGGCTAAAGAAGTGGACCATTTCCATCTCAACGCCGCGTTTCATCCCAAGGTATGCGGCAACTGGCGAATCAATCCCTCCAGAAAGCATCATCATACCCTTTCCAGCGGTTCCAACTGGTAGCCCACCAGCACCATCAATTACTTCACTGGTCAGAAAGATTCCGTTTGAACGGATTTCCACCCGCAAAGTAATGTCCGGATTCTTCATTTTAACCTGGCTTTCCGGGAAGTGTTCTAAAATGAAGCCCCCTAGTTCCCGGTTCATCGTGTCGGTATTGATTGGAAAATCCTTATCCGAACGACGGGTATTGATTTTGAAAGTCATTTGGGGCTTTAGTTGTTCTTTCATCATTGCTAAAGCGCCCTCTTGGACGGCTTCCATTGACTTCTCGACTTTCAACATTGGGGACAAGTTTTGGATTCCAAAAACCCGTTTTAACCGGGCAATTACTGCAGCGCTGCTTGCTCCGTTTAAGGTTACGTGCGTCCGGTCCCGGTTGGGATGGACTACTACTTGTTCAAAGTCTTTCAAACTTTTACGGATATTACCACCCAAGCGGGCAATAAAATCTTTCCGGTTTTTTCCCTTGGTAGATAGTTCGCCGTAGCGAACCATAATTTCCGTATATTCCATAAAAACTCCTATCTAAGCGTTTTGATTAATTTTAGAAAAGTTTTGGTATAACTGGTCAAACACCTTGTTGAAGCGCTCTGCTTCTTCCATAGTGTTGGCACTGTCTAAACTAACGCGGACTGCGCTGGTCGAAATTTTTTGGTCAACATTCATGGCCGTCAAGGTGCTAGACGCTTGTTGTTTCTTAGAAGAGCAAGCGCTCGTCGTTGAAATGTAAATGTCGTGACTTTCAAATGCATGGACGATGGTTTCTCCCCGGACCCCCTTAATCGCAAAGCATAAAATATGGGGTGCAAAGTCGGGAGCACATTTCGAAAAAGCCACCACTTTATCAAAACTAGTTACGTGGTCATAAATTGCCTTCTTCACCGCCGCTTGGTGCGCAACTTTTTGCTTCTCATCAGTCAGTAACAAGCGCAGGGCCTTCGCCATCGCTACAATTGCTGGCAGATTTTCGGTACCGCTGCGTAAGTTCTTTTCCTGCCCCCCACCGGTCATCAACGGCGCAATTCGCCGACCTTGCCGGGCGTAGATAAAGCCGACACCCCGAGGGGCGTGGAATTTATGTCCTGAAAAGGTTACAAAGTCAACCCGGTCGTTCATGATGGCCGCTTGGATTCCCTTACCGATTCCCTGAACCGCATCGACATGGAAGTGAATCTTAGGGTAATCCTTTAACACTTCGGCAACTTCAGTGAGTGGCTGCACCGTACCGATTTCATTATTAACCGCCATGATGGAAACTAAAATCGTATCTGGTCGAATTGCATCCTTCAAATCTTGAACGCTAATCCGTCCTTCATCATCAACCGGTAAATAAGTAACGTCAAAGCCGAGCTGTTCCAACTGAGCCATCGTATTTTGCACCGCCGGATGTTCTACCGCAGTGGTAATCAAATGCTTCCCGTAGGCACGCTTTTCGATTGCGGTTCCCTTAATTATCCAATTGTCACCTTCCGTACCACCACTGGTAAAGAAGATTTCGTGTGGTTGAACATTTAACAAGTCCGCAATTTGTTTACGTGACTGCTCCAGCAAATTAAATGCGGTTTCCCCCATGTTGTGTAAACTAGACGGATTGCCCCATATTTGGTTGCTAACCTTTTGGTAAGTTTCTAAGACTGCTTTATCAACTTGCGTAGTTGCACTATTGTCAAAGTAAATCATTTTCCTCATCCCTAACTTAAAATCCCGCTTAATCACATTCCATTATTCTACTTACAAATGAGAAGCGTGTCAAAAAATCCCCTTTTTCCAAACCAGTTAAAATTCTACCTAATTTTCAAAAAATATCCATCCTAATTACGTAAAACAGAGGCCGAGAAAAAAATTTCCCAGCCTCCGTTGCCGCATTTTAAATGGTGGAACCTTAATTCTTACGTTAGTAGTTAGCTTAGCGTTAGTAAATTAATATTCCGTTTTCTTTTGTTGGTAGTAATTTTCCGTGATGTTCTCAATTGCTCCTGGCTCAACTTTATCTAGTGCCTTAGAAATCACTGAAAGACTTTCGTTGTAACGGTGATCCTTATCAAAAAGCTTTTGGGCTTGTTGACTAGCTGCCGCCACTTCTTCATCGGTGTGCCGGTAACGGTTGGCGTATTGAATAGCTGCTTCACTAATTGCGGCATCATCCGTTAAATCAGAAGTCTTCTTAATTAAGGTTTGAATATCCGTGCTGACCATGTCTAACTCACGGTTAATCATCCCCATGTTAATCCGCACTTGATTCATATCACTACCAACTTTTTCAATCTCGTCACTAACGACAAAGAAGTAATCCATGTACCCTTCTGGAATTCCTGGTAAGTTAAGGGTCTCTACGTGCCGCTTAATGTTATGAATCTCGTTATCATATTGTTGCAAACGCGTGCGCGCGTCCTTTTCACTGTCAACCATTTCTTGTAGTTCACTGTTTAAGGCCGCTTGTCGGTCTTCAATTTCAGTTAATTGTTCGTTTTCTTCCTTTAAGCGTTCCACGATTTCAGAGTAAACCACCGGTTGGTTAGTGATTCGTTCCGTATCCCGGTCGTGTTCGTTTCGAATATCGTTTAATTGCCCTTCCAGAACTTGACCTAAGTTGAGCTGGTCATCACTTAAAACGTAGCTTTGGTCCAGCCGAGCAATCTCGGAAAGCAACACCTTGTTTTGTTTTTCAGCGTGATCAAGGAATCGAGTAATTACGTTGAAGTTGTGCTCCACTGATTTGCGAGCGTCAATTTCGGTCTGCAAAATGTCGTATAATTCGTCAATCCGGATTTCAATCGCCTTATTATTAGCACGCACGGCATCCAAACGGAGGTTTCCGAGAGTTTCCAGATTGTCGTTAATCTTCGCTTTAATCGCCTTGATTTCATCCTTAACCGTATCGTTTTCAAAAGCGTAATTATGGTTAATCAATTGGTCATAGCCGTCACGAACTTCTTCGATTTGTGAAGGGAACAGATTGGTCAATTCATCATACAGTGCCGGAATTGCCTTAATTTCCGCTTCAATCTCAGTAGTACTTGCCTTCAGCTTTTTGAGTTGACCTTCCGCCTTTTCGTGGTCTCCAGCGTCAACAGTTTGGTTAAACGTATCAAAATCATCATTCAACCGGGATAGCTTTTCTTCAAGCAAGTCGATACTTGGCCCCAAAGATAAGTTTTGGTCAAGCAATTGCTTGCCAATTTCTTGGTACTTCATGCGCAAGACCTTGACCGCGTCACGCTGTTCTTGATCGATTCGTTGAATATTATCCAACTGGTCGTTCAAGCGTTTGGTCTCCTCTTCAATCGCATCTAAAGTTTCACTAACCGTTGAAATATCTTTCCGCGCCTCAAAAATCTTCATATCGTTGATATTTTGACGCGAATGGTTAGCAATATCTTCAACTTCGGGCAAGCGGTGATCAATGATTTCTTGATAGTCATTTCGGATGTTATCCAAACCGACCGCAGATGATCCGGTTAAGTTCATTGAAGATACTTCCATTAACTTCTGGCGGATCGGTGATTCGCTAATATCCGCCTTGCGGTTTAACAGTTCATCGACCTGTTTTAGTAAATAACGTTGATATGCGACAATCCCGAGGTAGACTAAAATCGCTACCACGATGACTGAAATCAATACTATGATCATATCTAAAATCCCATCCTTCTTGCTTCACTCAATTCCTTATGAAAAACTTGCATTTTAAGATTCTTCAATTTAGAATTTAATCCATTATAAATTATAGCATACCCTATCTACTGTTAAAGCAGTGATTTTAATTAAACTACTCGAAAATCAGGAAGTGAACGTTATGTCCAAGACAATTGCTCCAATCATCATTGACCAAATCGACGCCCTTTTAACCGGCGAACCACACCCGATTGCTAACCTCGCTAACGCAGCAGCGCTGTTGTATAGCGAAATTAGCGACATTAACTGGGCTGGTTTCTACCTATATCACTCAGCTACCGATGAACTGATCCTTGGGCCCTTCCAAGGTAAAGTGGCCTGCATGCATATTCAAAATGGAAGCGGAGTGTGTGGGACAGCTTTAAAACGTCAAAGTACTTTACGAGTTGATAACGTTCACGAGTTTCCGGGCCACATTGCCTGTGATAGTGCATCTAACTCTGAAATTGTAATTCCTTTAATGGTAGAAAAGCAACCAATTGGCGTTTTAGATATTGACTCACCTAGCTTAAAACGCTTTAGCGCTGCTGATGAACGGGTGCTTAACGATTTTGTTGACAGTTTAATGAAACACATTGACAAGTCCGTTTTGCGTGCGTTAAACTAGCAGGAGTGTAAAATAATGCAGCGGTGGGCGGTAAGCTCGTCAACAGATTGTTGCCTTTTTAATGGTTAATTAGTACCCTTAGCGGCTGCAAAGGTGAAAATTACAGAGCAATCTGCACGAATACTAAACCCACATTTGTTTATTTTACTCCAACAAAAATAATTTATTGGAGGATTTTTTAATGTCTAGATATACAGGTCCAAGTTGGAAAGTTTCTCGTCGTCTTGGTATTTCATTGTCAGGTACTGGTAAGGAATTGGCTCGCCGTCCTTACGCACCTGGTGACCACGGTCAAAACAACCGTCGTAAGATTTCTGAATACGGTATGCAACTTCGCGAAAAGCAAAAGTTACGTATGATGTACGGTTTAACTGAACGTCAATTCGCAAACCTTTTTGATCGTGCTAGCAAGATGCGCGAAGGTGTTCCAGGTACTAACTTCATGATCTTACTTGAACGTCGTTTGGACAACATGGTTTACCGTTTAGGTTTGGCAACTACTCGTCGTCAAGCTCGTCAATTAGTAAACCACGGTCACATCACCGTTGATGGCAAGCGCGTTGATATTCCATCATACGAAGTTGAAATTGGTCAAGTAATCGGCGTTCGCGAAAAGTCAAAAGATCTTAAGATCATTAACGAAGCTGTTGAAGCAGTCGTTGGACGTCCACAATTCGTTCAATTCGATGCTGACAAGCTTGAAGGTTCACTTGTTCGCCTTCCAGAACGTGACGAGCTTGAAGCGGAAATCGACGATTCACTTATCGTTGAATACTACAACAAGCTATAATAGGAAAACGGCTGCGGCCGTTTTTTTATTTACTTTCATTTATTTTGAGGAGGAAAAATGCAACCATTAGCATACCGGATGCGTCCCCGGACCCTTGAAGAAGTTGTTGGGCAAAAGCACTTAGTTTGCCCAGGAAAAATCATTAACCGGATGGTCAAGGCCAAGCGGTTATCTTCCATGATTTTATACGGTCCCCCCGGAACCGGAAAGACTAGTATCGCTAGTGCGATTGCTGGTTCAACTAAGTACGCGTTTCGCATGTTAAACGCAGCTACGGATTCTAAAAAACAACTCCAGATTGTTGCCGAAGAAGCAAAAATGAGTGGGACGGTCGTTCTCTTGCTCGATGAAATCCATCGACTAGACAAGACTAAGCAAGACTTTTTGCTTCCCCACTTGGAAAGCGGCCAGATTATTTTAATTGGGGCGACTACCGAGAACCCGTACATTAATATCAATCCGGCGATTCGCAGTCGAACCCAGATTTTTGAGGTTAAGCCACTTTTACCAGCTGACATTAAGGAAGCCATTCAAATGGCCCTCCAAGACTCTGAACGCGGATTGGGTGACCTTCCCCTCAAGATGGATGAAAACGCGTTGCAATTTGTTAGCGAGGCAACCGGAGGAGATTTGCGAAGTGCGCTAAACGCGGTCGAATTGGCGGCCCGGTCAACTTCACCAGACGCCAAGGGTAAAATTCACCTCACTTTGGAAATACTTCAAGAATGTCTCCAAAAGCGGGCTCTCACCCAGGATAAAGACGGGGACGCCCATTACGACGTGATCTCAGCGTTTCAAAAATCGATCCGGGGAAGCGATACGGACGCGGCATTGCATTACATGGCCCGGCTTTTAGAAAGTGGCGATTTAAAGAGCGTTATTCGGCGGTTACTGGTGATTGCTTACGAAGATGTGGGACTGGCTAATCCTCCCGTATGTCAACGAACGGTCGCGGCAGTCACCGCTGCGGAACACATTGGGCTGCCCGAAGCCCGGATTCCGCTTGCCAATGCCGTAATTGAGTTATGCGTTTCTCCCAAATCAAATGCTGCGATTACGGCGATTGACAATGCCCTCGGGGACATTCGCGATGGCAAAATTGGTGAAGTCCCTGACCACTTGCGGGATGCCCACTACCAAGGCGCAAAGGCTTTAGGACGGGGAACCGACTACCTTTACCCGCATAATTACCAAAACGACTGGATCCCACAGCAATATTTGCCTAACGAGTTAAAAAATGCCAGTTACTTCAAGGCGAAGGGCAATAGCCCCTTTGAAACTAAGATTTACGAACAGTACCAAAACTTGAAAAATTCACAAAAATCAGGACTTTAATATTGTCTTTTAGGCAAACAGTATAGTACTATAAATGTGAAGAAACCGAGGCATGCGAGAAGATTGGTTTCATATTCTTCCAACAAACATCTAACCGGGAACTCGGATCGCACGTGAATTGTAGGCTCGTAAGCGAGAAACATGCAGCGTGTGTATGGGTACCCACCTTGCCTTTTGGGTTAGATCCTGGCCAATCGGAACGGTGTCGTTAGTTCTTCCCCCACGTTAGGTGGGGCTTTTTTTATATCACGAAAGTAGGTTATGTTATGTTAATTCCAGGTTTAATGGTTGTTTTTTCACTTATTATTTTTTATATCGGTAACTACCTTTACCGCCATCAACACCGCGATTTTATGTTATTTAAACCCTCCGCTAACCCACTTTTGAGTAGTAGTCTCCGAATCATCGGTATTTTACTCATGACCGTCAGTCTCCTAACCTTGATTGCGGGAATTAGTGGCAGCACCCCCTTGATCGTGACCGGGTTGGTATTGGGAATTGTGTCAACCACGGGCACGCTGCTATTTTTATTAAAATTTTTATAGCAAATTCCTTTTTATTTTCTAATTTTTAACGTACAATTAGTGTAAATAGATAGGGGTGGTTATGTTATGGCTCAACAATATAAGCATATTCTCGTACCAGTAGATGGTTCTAAGGAAGCAGAATTAGCCTTTCGCAAGGCGGTCGCGGTAGCTAAACGTAATGATGGCGCAGAATTGCATCTTCTTCACGTAATTGATACCCGCGCTTTCCAAAATATTTCTAACTTCGACAACGCAATGGTGGAACAAGTTACGGAAACTGCTAAAAAAACGTTAGATCGTTACGTTGAAGAAGCTAAAAACGATGGTTTAGAAAACATCGCCTATTCAATCGAATACGGCACACCAAAGGCCGTGATTTCTCAAGACGTACCAAAGGAATTGCATACGGACTTAATTATGATTGGTGCAACCGGACTAAATGCTGTTGAACGCTTATTAATCGGTTCAGTAACCGAATACGTCACCCGGACAGCAACTTGCGACGTGTTGGTCGTTCGTACTAGCTTAGAAAACAACTAAATTAAGACAAGAAAAAAACGAGGTGGAATAAATCCCCTCGTTTTTTTGTGTAGCTTACCAGCCCCCTGCTTGTCGTTGCGCACAATTAATCCAGTGCCCATTAAGTAGTCCCGCATCTTGCAGAAAGAAGCTGACGTTCCGTGGGCCGATAAACGTAAAGCCCTGCTTTCTCATCTCCTGACACACTCGTTTAGCGACTGGATGTTGCACCAACACTTTTGCATTAGTACGCTGATGCAAGTCCAGTGGTACAAAGCCAACTTGTGCCCATAGCCAATCACTAAAGGACTGCTGGCTGTCATTCATTTGTTGAATCACCTGCGCGTTATGGATCACTGCTCGTAACTTACGCTCATTTTTAATCATTAACGGATCCCGCAAAAGCTGCTGGACCTTAACTTCCGAATAATTACCGATTGCATCAATTTGCCAATGATCCATAACGGAGGCCATTTCCGGGAGCTTAGTTAATACCAACTGCATTTTCAACCCCGACTGAAAGATTTGCCGCGCTAAACTCTCAAATAACTCTTGGTCAGTAAAGACCGGTCTGCCCCACACCTCGTCATGGTATCTTTGTAAAACCGGGCTAGTTGCAGCCCATTGGCAACGTTGTCGCATAAAAAAACCTCCTTTAGATGTAGTTACTCTAAGGGAGGTTTTTTTATTTATTTTTCTGCTTCTTGATAAAGCTTTTGTTTACCCAGAATAATGCTTTCGCAGAGGTCTTCATAACTGATTCCCGCTGCTTCAGCTTCTTGTGGGAGAAGGGATAACGGGGTCATCCCCGGCAAGTTGTTTGCTTCAATTACGTAAACACCCTGGTCGTTAACCAAGAAATCTACCCGACCATAGTTGGTCATTCCCAATACCTTCATGGTTTTCACCGCAACTCGTTTCATTTCGTCATGGACTTCTTCATCGATGTCCGGCGGCGTAATGAATTGGGTGGTTGTCCCGGTCTTAAACTTGTGTTCGTAGTCGTACCAACCGTCATTAACCACAATTTCAATCGCGGGCATGGCTTGTTCGTTAACTACGCCTAGTGAAAATTCACGTCCGGTAATAAATTCTTCAACAATGATTTCATCATCAAAACGATAAGCGTCCCGTAACGAATCAGCTAGTTCCTTTTCGTCATGAACAATCATCGTTCCAACACTTGATCCCCCACTATTTGGCTTAACCACTACTGGAAAACCAAAATCTAACTGAGGATGAATCCCGTCTTCTTCGTGGAGAACAACAAAACGTGCCGTCTTAATATCGTTATAAAGCATAATTTCCTTTGAAATCGCCTTATCCATCGCAATTCCCGATGCCAAAGTCCCGCTTCCCGTATACTTGATATCATTCAGGTCTAAAACAGCTTGTACCTTACCATTTTCGCCATCACCACCATGTAAAGCGAGGAAAACAAAGTCGGCGGCCCGGAGGATCTCTAAGACATTCTTCCCAAACAATCCAACCGTACCATCCGTTCGAAGTTTTTCGATATCAGCATCCGTTAAAACGTCCGTCTGAATCTCGTAATCCGAATCCGTATTACTAGTCTTAAAAACATCTTCAACTGTTTGACCTTCTTGCAGTTCATACCCCAAGAAAAGATCGATCATCGTTGCTTCGTGGCCCTTAGCACGCAAAGCATCGGTGATTTTTGAACCAGAGGAAAGTGAAACATTTCGTTCCGTACTCTTTCCGCCAGCAAGCACCGCAATTTTCATTTTTTTCACCTCATGTGTAAGATAATTACAAACCTGAGTTTGCTCCGCCAATTATCAAACGTTTTTTGAAACTCAAGTATACCACAAATCAGCTTCAAGAATGAAATGAAAATAAAAATTAATCTATTTAAATGGTAAAATCGTTCGAATCTTCCAAATATTCCACCACTGCTTTAGCCATATTAGAATTTAGCATCATTGCCTGTAATAGTCGCTGTCGATTGAAAATAGCGTTCCACATTGCCTGGGTTTCCCGAACCTGCGTTGACGCTAGCGCCCGGCGCCATTCTCGGAGTTCAATTAATAAGAACTGCTGATAAACATCGTCTTCTAGCAGCTGATCCGCGAAGTAGACCGCTAACCGGGTTGGTTCGCCATATATTAGCGGGGTTTTAAGCCGCCGGAACTTTTCGATGACCGTCGCCATCAGTAGGATCTTATCTGCCCGAAGCAATTCTTCGTCACTAGCCAATTCGTCTAAAACGTTCCCGATGTGGGTATAAGCGTGCACCCACCCATGGTCAGCTACGTATCCGCGGGTATCATTTTCCAACATGATGTACAGTGCCAATTGTTCAACTAACTTAGTTTTACGAGCGTGGTCGATAAATGCTGCTCCCGCGCGGTCAATATAAATCAACGATGCCAGCATCATTACCGCGAAGGACCGTAAAAAGGCCGCGTCATTTTCCCCTTCGTTAATGTGTGCGAAGAGGACCTGGTCACTTGTTAACCGGTCAAACGTGCGCACCATTTGCGACTTAGTTAAAACTTGATTTTGAATGAGGTCGTTAAAAAGATAAAAGACCCCCTTGTCCCGAATAATTGGGTTGGGCGACCCTAAATGCTGCAGCATTAAATCAAGGTCGGCATCGCTAAGCGTCTCCATTTGACCCTTGCCTAGAGCAGTCCGGACTCTTTGAAGCAACTCTTCGATACCATCGTGATCATCAGGCAGTGAAACTGGTTTAACGGGTTGGTTGCCATCCGCAGAATCAATGATTGTACCCACTGCCCGGCCTAAGGAAGCAAAAAGCTTTCCTTGTTGCAGTCTGACACGGAGCTGTTTTAGCTTTTGGCGGGTTGTTTCGATTGCATCCATTTTTCGTACTCCTCTTCTTTATTACTACTTTGATTCTAACACTTTCCATAACCTACACGAAGAAACATGCCGCTACCATTTCCGGAAAAACTTTCTTTAAATTAACAAATGATTAAAAAATGATGATAATTTATGTTATGATGTTTAAATCAGATACTTTTTATGAGGGGGAAAGCTGATGAGTTCATTCATAAAAAAATTTATTCATAAAGAAGATCCTTCCCAATACGAGGATAAGGACGCCAACTTGGTGCGCACGTTGACCGTCAAAGATTTCCTTTCGTTAGGGGTGGGAACCATTGTTTCAACCACTATTTTCACACTTCCAGGAGTTGTTGCCGCTGAGCATGCGGGCCCTGCGGTGGTCCTATCATTTCTTGCCGCGGCGGTCGTTGCCGGTTTAGTCGCCTTCGCCTACGCAGAAATGGCTTCGGCAATGCCCTTTGCTGGATCTGCGTATTCTTGGATCAACGTAATTTTTGGGGAAGGTTTTGGTTGGATTGCCGGTTGGGCACTTTTAGCCGAATATTTCATTGCGGTCGCTTTCGTGGCTTCTGGACTTTCCGCCAACTTTCGGGGACTGATTTCTACGGTAGGCTTAAAATTGCCCGCTGCTTTGGCAAATCCGTTTGGTACCGATGGGGGCATTATTGACATTGTCGCTTTAATTGTGATTTTGCTCGTCGCCATTCTATTGGCCTGTGGAACTTCGGAAGCCGCTCGGATTGAAAATGCCTTAGTAGTTTTAAAGGTTCTGGCAATTATTTTGTTTATTATCGTGGGGATTACTTCGGTTCACTTATCTAACTACGTGCCCTTTATTCCCCATCCGCGAGTATTGCCTGATGGTAGCCACTTTGGCGGTTGGAGTGGCATTTACGCCGGGGTTTCAATGATTTTCTTATCATACATCGGTTTTGATTCAATTGCTGCCAATGCTGGCGAAGCTAAGGATCCCCAAAAAACGATGCCCCGTGGAATTTTGGGCTCCCTAGCAATTGCGGTGACCCTCTTCGTAGCGGTCGCCCTTGTACTAGTGGGAATGTTCCATTACTCTAACTACGCTAATAATGCGGAACCAGTCGGCTGGGCACTGCGAACGGCTGGACACCCCGCAGTGGCTAGCTTAGTGCAAGCCATCGCGGTAATCGGGATGTTCACCGCCCTAATTGGAATGATGATGGCCGGTTCGCGATTACTGTATTCATTTGGCCGAGATGGCATGCTACCAAAGTGGCTTGGTAAACTCAATCGCCATCAATTGCCTAACCAAGCTTTACTATTTTTGACGGTAACCGGAATCATTATCGGTTCCCTATTCCCGTTCGCCTTTTTAGCGCAGCTAATTTCGGCGGGGACGCTGATTGCCTTCATGTTCGTTACGTTAGGAATTTACGCCTTACGCCCCCGGGAGGGAAAAGACATTGCGGTACCAAGCTTTAAAATGCCTTTCTACCCAGTTTTACCAGCGTTAGCCTTTTTAGGAACGTTAGCAGTATTCTGGGGACTGGATTACCAAGCTAAGTTATACTCGTTGATCTGGTTTGCAATTGGCTTGGTAGTATACCTAGCGTATGGGGCAAGGAATTCAAGGATCAAGTAAAGCAACCGGAGCAACTGGACAATCTCTGAAGATCAACAAAATTCGTGGTTTAACCGCAGATTATACGATCGAAGCTCAAGTTGGGTTAGCTCCTTTCAAAGACCTATATAATCAAAAATCCCTTCTAAGTTTATGAGTCCTACACGGCTCGAAACTTAGAAGGGATTTTTTATTTAATTCATTTTAACTTAACTAACGCCGTCCGTTGTTAAAATTAGGCAAAAATTTCTGGCACCGCCTGTTTACCACGCTTTTTAACTAAGTCGTCGTAAAACGCCGCGTAGACCCCGTTACGGTATGGGATGTACCATAGGAAGCCAATTCCGAAAGTGATCACGCTTAAAATGTACCAACCAATTAGTGATAATTGGAGAAGGAAAAATTGGGCTTTGTACCCATCCATTAAGCGCCGACTAAACGTAATAAAGGTGACAAATTCAAATTGGTCCGTCAACTGTCGTTCTTGAGCATCCTTATACAACAAATACGATTGTGAATAGGAGTAAAACTTAATGATTGCGGGAATTACCAATAGAATCGACCACAACGTTAAGAAGATAAACTCGAATAAAAAGATGGCTAACGTTGACGTAAAGTACTTCCGACTAAACGTTTGGAATGGTGTGCCCCATGAAGGCACTCGCATACGATTACGTAGCCAATCTAGCGTACCGTACTGGATCCCTACCGTAAAGAATGTCGCAATCGCTATCGAGAGAAAATCGCGGGCCATCCCCGATCCTGAATATGCGGAGTTAACGCTTGCGGCCTGATCGTAATTAGTAGCCTGGTGCAACGTTGCTGGATCAGTTTGGGTAAACACCACTAACGCAATTCCAACCACCGTCATCACCAAAAAACTAGTGAAGGCCGCGCTCAAAATCGGCAAGATGTTGGCTTTAATGGCCGCCATCCAATTTCCCCGATACGTTTCCAAGGTCCGTTTTTTTAGTGCTTTAATACTTATCGAATCATTCATTAAAAGGCTATTCTCCTCGCTTCAGTCTTAAACGCACGTTTAACCACCTTGAGATTGCTAAACATGCTACCAATAATATTAACATAATTACGGTAGGAATTATCGGGTTAAGATGGCCCATGGTTCCGGTATCCCCCAGGATAAATCTAATCAAATCATCGATTCTTTCCCACGTGATAACCTTCTCACTAATCATTCGCCCAATAATTGTAAAAATCAAGATTAACGCTAACGGAATTCCGACCACGATCACCCGTTGCTGCCGGCGTTTAAGCAACGCAAAGAGGGCACCTAACATCATTCCTCCTGCAGCAACCAGTAATAAGAACACCAGGTTAGTTAAAATCATTGAAAGCACGTTAAGAACGCCGTTTTTATAGAAATGGCCGTAAAAGGCCCAGTAAAGAGAAGTGTTTTTGTTTTGGTCCCCCATTAGAGAAAGTGCGTTAACTATTAATCCATAAATAATTGCCACAACCGTCAAAGCTAGTAGTGAAATCAATTTAGCGATCCATCCCGTACGTCGGGAAACCCCGTTTTGAATTAAAAAGGCAAACCGTTCGTACGTTAGAAAACCACAGTAAAATATTAAGACTACGTTAACAAAAATTGCCCCAAACGATATTGTGTTTAACTGGGCTTCGATCACGTTGAGGGTTCCCGAAAATCCCTTACCAATTAGGTTAATAAGCGCTGGGACTCCCAAGATTAACCCAATAATCCACGCGTACGCGATTAAAATCAGGCGTAAATAATTGCTTAAATCGTACTTAACTACCGCCGCAATTTTATTCATGAGTTTCTCCCCCGTTTGTCAAATTAATAAAAAGCGTCTGCAAATCCATCGGGTCAATATTAATTTCGTCTGGAATTGGTCGGTCATTTAACGGTCCATATACGTAATTCGCCTTAATCCGAGCTAGGCGGTCGCTGCCGATCACGTTCAAGCCCTCAGTATACTGATCAACTGCCTGAGCAGGTCCGCTGATGGTATAAGCATTTGCTAAGACCGCCTCGGTTTCATCATCAACCACTACCCGACCTTGATCAATGACCATGACGTGTTCGATCAGGTTGGCAAATTCTTCGATCAGGTGGGTTGCAATTACAAAGGTCCGGGGCTTTTCTGCGTAACTTTCTACTAGCGCATTATAAAAAATTTCCCGGTGGTTAGCATCCAGCCCTAAAACTGGTTCATCTAAAAAAACGTATTCCGCTGGAACGGATAACGCGACGATTAGTTTAGTGATTGTGCGATATCCTGTAGAAAGATGGTGGAAAAGCATGGACTCTTTTAGCCCAAATTGTTTGCTTAACGAATGGGCCAACTCGCTATTAAAGTTGCCGTAAAAACTAGCGGTCCATTTAAAAATATCCTTAACCCGGACGTTTTTGGGATACAAATCAACTTCACTCATTAAAAATAATTTTCCAAGCTGCCGATCGTTATCGCCAATCAGTTCGTTATCTAACTTAATTTCGCCTTCATCAGGTCGAATGCGGTTCACCAGCAAATTCAATAAGGTACTCTTACCAGCTCCGTTGCGACCTAGCAAACCGTAAATTTTATTCGGCTCTAAAGTTAGCCCAATGCCGTTTAAAACTAAATGATGGTCAAAAGTTTTCGTTACTTGCCTTACTTCGATACCCTTCATAACGATTGATACCCCTGTTCAATTAATTTTTTTAATTCCGTTTCGGTAATGTTTAAACGAATTGCTTCCTTAACAACGCCCACAACGTACTTTTGGTAAAAATTTTGTTGGCGGTCTAAGGTAATCTGTTTGCTCGCCCCATGAACCACAAACATTCCGACTCCCCGGTGTTTTTCTAAGAGGTTCCGGGCCACCAGCTGGTTCATCCCCTTTAAAACCGTTGCCGGATTAATATGAAATTCTTTGGATATTTCCGTTGTGGAGGGGATTTGTTCTCCTTCTTTAAACCCGCCCGTGAAAATTGCATCCTCAATTTGTTGAGCGACTTGGAGATAGATTGGCTCACTGCTATTAAAGTTAAAATGCATAAAATCCACCTTCAAATTCTATTATTTTTCAACCTAATTACTCACGTAACTAACTATATGGGTTCTGCGGGCAAAAGTCAATCGTTGCCCGCCTGCTAAGCAATTAATTATTTTGCTCCGCTTCTCGCAAAAAAGCGTGGTCAAAAATCGGGTAGTTTACGAACACTAACTTAAAATTGGCCATTATGCTTGAATCTGGCATAATGACCAATTTAGGGTTAGGGACATAAACTGACGTTTGACCCACGTTTTGACTCTCCAAAGTCGGCACGCCAAAATATTTTTTCCAACCGTTTTCTTTGACTTTCACAATATTTTTTAATAGCAGTTACCTTACCTAATCAACCGGAGCAACGGCGCCCTTAAAGTGTTGCTTGATCCATTTTTGCGTTGACTTAGATTTCAGTTCCTTCATCAATTTCTTAATAGCGGGGCGGTTCTTTTCATCCGGTCGGATAGCGACAATGTTGCTGTAAGGGGAAGCTGACGTTTCCGTTGCGATAGCGTCTTTTTGCGGATTCAAATGTGCTTGCACCGCGTAATTAGAATTAATCACTTCCGCGCTCCCCTGCTTATTTTTAAGCAATTGGGGCATAATTTTAGGCTCGTAGCCTGTTTTAAATTGTAGATGCTTAGGATTCTTAGCAATATCGCTAAACTTCGCCTTAGTGAGGTCGGTACCCTTTTTCAAGGTGATTAATCCGGCATCCCGAAAAATCTGGAGCACCCGACCATAATCGGAAACGTTATTGCTAACTAAAATCTTCGCATTTTTGGGTAAATTTTTTAATGAATCATATTTTTTAGAATAAACTGCGATCGGTTCTAAATGGACCGCACCCGCACTAACCAAGTGTCCATGGTTTTTTTCGTTCCATTCCTTCAAGAATGGTCCGTGTTGGAAATAATTAGCATCGATATTCCCACTTGCCAATGCTTTATTAGGCAAAACGTAATCTTGGAAGGTTTTAATATCTAGTTCAACCCCCTCCTTTTTGAGGGCTGGTTGGATATGTTTTAAAATTTCCGTATGGGGCACTGCCGACGCCCCAATCGTAATTTTTTGCGTATCCGTAGATTTCTTCCCGCAACTCGCTAAGAATAGGAGTGCCACCAAGATACTGACTCCGTAAAATAATTTGTTTCTTTTCATTTAACCACTCCCTAAACTAACCGTTTATCAATTTTCTTAACCAACCAATCACCAGTCCACTGTAAGGCAAAGACGAATAGTACGATTAAAACCGTGGCCACTAGGATAATAGCTCCGTTGTACTGCAGAAAGCCATTATTATAAGCTAAAGCCCCTAGCCCGCCGGCACCGATTGCTCCAGCCATGGCAGTGTAACCCACCAACGAAATCGCGGTAACCGTGAGACCTGAGACTAACGCCGGCATGCTTTCTGGTAATAAAACTTTGAAAATAATGGTCGATTTTTTTGCTCCCATAGCGGCGGCCGCCTCTAACACTCCGGAATCAATCTCCCGAAACGCCATTTCGACTAACCGACCAAAAAACGGAGCGGCGGCCAAAATTAACGAAGGTAACGCCGCGGTCGGCCCCACAATGGTGTGTACCAACACGTTGGTCACCGGGATTAAAATTACAATTAAGATGATGTACGGAATCGACCGAAATACGTTTACTAAGAAGGAAACTAGCCAATTAATTAGCCGGATTCCCCAATTTTTGCTATCCCGCGTTTCAAAAAGCAGTAACCCGATCAATAACCCTAAGACAGCGGTGAAAACAACCGCCACTAGCGTCACCCAAATTGTCTCCCAAGTTGCTTGGCCCATTTCATTCCAATCCACGGTACTAAAGTCTAAGATACTACTGTTCATCACTAACTACCTCCGTTTCCACCCTTAATTTGCGTAGAAAACTTACCGCGCCATCCAATTGGTTTTGGGGTCCGGTTAATTGGACGTACAAGCTTCCAATTGACCCCTCTTGAGTTTGTTTAATGTTTCCGGCAATGATGTTTAAAGCCACCTCGGGAAACTCGTGCACCATCTCTGAAACGATTGGCAACTTAGCTTGATCGCCATGGAAAGTTAACCGAACCACCCGACCATTTGGATTTTGATCCACTAATTCATCTAAAATTAATTCCGTGTCTTGTGGTGTGGGGTCAGTTTCTGCCGTAATGAAGCGTTTAGTTAGTGCCTGTTGAGGATGCTTAAAGACGTCTAAAACTGCGCCACTTTCGATAATCTTTCCCCCGTCTAAAACGGCCACTTGGTCACAAATTTTACGAATCACGTGCATTTCGTGAGTAATCAAGACAATCGTAATTTTTCGCTTGCGTTTAATTTCTAATAGTAAATCTAAAACCTCATCGGTAGTCTGGGGATCTAACGCACTCGTTGCTTCATCAGACAAAAGGATCTCTGGGTCGTTTGCTAACGCCCGGGCAATCCCTACCCGTTGTTTTTGTCCGCCAGAAAGTTCGCTAGGGTAACGGTCTTCTTTTCCGGTAAGTCCTACCAACTCAATCAATTCCCGGGCCTTCTGCTCTCGTTGGGCACGGCTAACGCCAGCAATTTCTAAAGGAAACATGATATTGTCCTTCACCGTCCGGGACCATAAGAGGTTAAAATGTTGGAAAATCATCCCGATTTTATGACGTTGTTGGGCAAGTGCCGCCCCGGCGAGTTGGTTAATAACTACGTCGTTAATCTTAACTTCTCCGGTAGTAGGCTTTTCCAACCCATTTAGCATCCGAATCAAAGTTGTTTTTCCCGCTCCTGAATACCCAATGATGCCAAAAATTTGGCCGTCCGGAATCGCCAAATTTACGTCTTCGATTGCGTTCACCGGACCAGTCTTCGTTGTAAAAGTTTTGGATACCTTCTTAAATTCAATCACTTCAATTCCCCCTTTTAAACAAAAAAACTTTCGCCCGAGAATAGTGCTTAGCACCATTCTCAAGGACGAAAGTTTATCGCGTTACCACCTTGTTTTTCTGCCATCTCACGAAAGCAGACTCTGCGGGTCCATCAACCCGTGCGCTATATTGGGCGCTCCCACGATTTGCTCGCATACTGCTCACCAATCACTGAAATAACCAAAGACCATCTTCGACAGCATTCTCGATCCTTTTCCACCACCCAAGGACTCTCTAAGCGTAGAATTGCTGTCTACTCATCTTTTTTTAATAATTTGTTAATACGCTAAAGTATACCTTCCCATCTCAAAGGTTGTCAACAATTAAATTATAAAAAAGAACCCTTTCACCTAAGAGCCCCTTATAAAGGAGTCCCTGCAGAAAGGGTTCTTCAATTAAGTTATTAAAAATCAGCATTTTCTTCGATGCTGGTCTTACTGTACGAGTAGTAATGATAACGCATCGACATTATTAGCCCAATTCCAATCATGTTTCCAATTAACGCGGAACCACCGGCACTCACGAAGGGGAGCGGAATTCCGGTCAACGGGAGGAGTCCGATGTTCATTCCAATGTTTTCAAAAACGTGGAAGAGAATCATCATGATTACTCCGGTAGCTACGTACGCGTAAAACTCATTTTTAGTGTCAAAGATTACTTGTAAAATTTTATAAATCAGTAGGAAATATAATCCAATCAGAACAATACTTCCAATGAAGCCGAAGTTTTCCCCAATTACGGAAAAAATCATATCGGATTCACGAACCGGTACGTTAACGTTAGATACGTTAAATCCCTTACCAAATAGCTGTCCAGAACCAATTGCTTTCATACTTTGCCAAAGCTGGTAGCCTGAATTAGTGGTGTCCGAAGACGGATGTAACCAGTTGTCCACCCGGGCAAATTGGTAACTTTCAAACCCAACCTTTTGAAGCAACGCTTGGCCCCACGGAAGCGCAACGAGCATGAGGGTTGTACTCCCTAAGACCACCATCCCCACAAAGGACGGAATTAAAATTCGCCACGTTACTCCCGAAACCACTACCAACCCAATGAAAATCGCGATGAAGACTAACATGGTCCCAAAGTCGTGTTGGAGTAGTAAAAGGATCGGAATTGGCAACGTCCACAATGCCATAATTCCAATTAACCGCCAGTCTGATTGAATCGTGCGATTCTTCACCCGGTGATTATAAACCGTGATGACCCGCGCCATCATTAAAATATACGCGGGTTTCATAACCTCGGACGGCTGGAAGGTAAATCCCCCAAAGGCAAACCAGCTCTTGGCCCCCGTATTTGCGGCATAAGAGCGGCTGTACAAGAAGAGCACCAGGATAAGTAAAACGATCCCTGCACCGTACGCAATCGGTGCTAACCACCAGAGTTGGTCAGCATCAAACTGCATTAGTACAACCACGATTCCCACTCCCAACAGGTACCAAATCAGTTGGGAAAAGACCTGTCGAAACACGCTCGTGGCACTAGTATCGTGCGTAGCAGCTACATAAATCGATGCCAGCCCAATGATGGCTAACATAAGTACCGGAAAGATAATTCCATAGTCAATGCGGGAGCTGTCGTCTTTGCGTGCTACCCGAGAATCATTTCTTTCCATCGAAGTAGCTCCTTTCTATAGCGAATGTAAATTAAATTCAGCAATAATCCACTGAATCCCTTCATCAATTGATTTTACTCGCATTTCGCCACTTTGGTTAGAAGCTACCCAATTCTTATCATTTACTTGAGATATTTGTCCAATCATCCGCTGGTTAACGTAAACCTCGTTGACCAGGGTACCGTTGTTGTTAGTTTCTTTAACTTCAATAGCAAACTTTTTTTCTTTTCGTGACATTTTAACTCCTATTTTCTTTCTGCACTATTTTTTGAATTTCTTTTTAAAGAAAATCGATCGGGTACGGGATCGTATCCACCCCGTACGAATGGATTACATCGCAGAATCCGGGCAATTCCCATTAGCGTCCCCTGCAACGCACCAAACCGCTTAAGCGCCCCCATCATGTAGTTAGAACAAGTAGGGTAATAACGGCAGGATGGTGGAAATAAAGGCGAAATCGCCCTCTGGTAGCCGCGGACCAGCATTAATAAGAAGCTTTTCATTATTGCTAACCTTCTAACGAACTAAAAAAGTTAAATTTTGAATCGCCGTAATCAAACCTAAAAAGAAGCTGGCAACGGTGTAACCTAACGCAATTGAAAGCAAAACGATTAACATCTTTGCTTGACTCTCAAACCGGCCCATAAATTTATGGAACGGAATTGCTTGAATACACCAAAAAGCCAGTAAAATAAAGAATAAATAACTAATTAACGTAATTATGGCTTGAATTCCCAATCGCTTTCCCTCCAAAATTCATACATATAGTATTGTACCAGAAAATTAAGCTAAGAATAACTTTTTACTCACAAAAACAGTAGGTAATTTGTTTCCTCATTTTACCTAATTTGCAAGAATATACCAGCCAATTCCCAAAAAAAACGTTCAGTTGTGAGGAAAATATCCTCATAAACTGAACGTTATCAATAATAATATTAACCAGCTTTAATGTTTTGAAACGTTAATTCGGTTAATCGCCCGCCGCAAATGAATTTGCGCCCGCCGAAGTTCACTATTATCGTGAGCTTGTTGGGCTTTACGGATCGTTGCCTCAGCACGTTTCTTAGCACTTTCAGCTCGCGCTACGTCAATGTCAGCTTGGTTTTCAGCAGTATCCGCAACGATTGTCGCCGTGTTGTCCGAAAACTCAACGAAACCACCGTTGACCGCTACTACATCTTCAGCTTTGTCATGCTTAATGCGCACTTCGTCAATTGCCAAAGTTGCAATTACGGGAACGTGATTAGGTAAGATTCCCAATTCACCTTCTCTGGTATTGACTACCAGCATGGTAACTTGGTCATCGTTATAAATCTGACCATCAGGAGTAACAATACTAACTGTTAATACTGAATTTTCAGCCAATTAGATCCCTCCTAATCTTCTGTAGCAGTTAATTTCTTAGCCTTTTCAACCACATCGTCAATTGAACCAACCAAACGGAATGCTTCTTCTGGAAGGTCATCGTATTTACCTTCAAGGATGCCCTTGAAGCCGGCGATGGTGTCTTCCAATTTGACGTAATGTCCTGGTAAACCAGTAAATTGTGCCGCAACACTAAAGTCTTGTGACAAGAAGAGTTGAATCCGCCGTGCACGTGCAACTACGGTCTTTTCTTCGTCAGACAATTCGTCCATTCCAAGGATTGAGATAATGTCTTGCAATTCCTTGTAACGTTGGAGAACATGTTGTACTTCACTGGCAACTTCGTAATGTTCTTCACCAACAATTTCTGGATCCAAAGCTGTCGATGTTGAAGCTAATGGGTCCACCGCAGGATAAATCCCTTGTTGGGTTAAGCTACGTTCCAAGTTGGTTGTAGCATCCAAGTGCGCGAAAGTAGTTGCTGGCGCAGGGTCAGTATAGTCATCGGCAGGAACGTAAACCGCTTGAATCGAGGTAACTGAACCTTTCTTCGTTGAGGTGATCCGTTCTTGTAATTGACCCATTTCAGTAGCCAAGGTTGGTTGGTAACCAACGGCTGAAGGAATCCGACCAAGTAAGGCAGAAACTTCTGAACCAGCTTGGGTAAAGCGGAAAATGTTGTCAATGAATAACAACACGTCTTGGCCTTCAACATCACGGAAGTGTTCCGCAATTGTCAAACCAGTCAAGGCAACCCGCATCCGAGCCCCAGGCGGCTCGTTCATTTGTCCATATACCATGGCCGTACGATCAAGAACTCCAGACTCTTTCATTTCAAAGTACAAGTCGTTACCTTCACGAGTCCGTTCTCCAACCCCAGTAAATACTGAGATACCATTATGTTCTTGTGCAATATTATGAATTAATTCCTGAATCAAAACGGTTTTACCAACTCCGGCACCACCGAAGAGACCAATCTTACCACCCCGAATATATGGAGCAAGCAAGTCAATAACTTTGATCCCTGTTTCAAGAATTTCTGTACTTGGATTCAATTCGTCATATTCTGGTGGATCACGATGAATTGGATCGCGTTTTATATCTGGACCTAGTTCTTTACCACCGTCAATTGTTTCACCCAAGACGTTAAAAACACGACCAAGTGTTTCTTCACCAACTGGTACTTTAATTGAGTCTCCAGTATCTTCAACTTCTAGGCCACGTTGTAGCCCTTCCGTTCCGTCCATAGCGATGGTTCTTACGACACCATCACCTAACTCAAGCGTTACTTCAGAAACTAAAATTGTACCGTCTGCTTTTTTAATTTTCAAAGCATTATTGATTGTTGGGATTTCTTCGTCAAGGGGGAATTGAACGTCGATAACTGGTCCGATAACTTGAACAACTTTACCAGTACTCATATTGTTTAATTCCTCTCGTTAATTTATTCAAGTGCGGCTTGACCACCGGTAATTTCGGTGATTTCAGTCGTAATAGCACTTTGTCTAGCGCGATTATACTGTAGCTCTAAATCTGCAATTAAATCACTTGCATTATCAGAAGCGGTGCGCATAGCTGATGAACTAGCAGCGTGTTCCGCCGTCTTTGCATCTAAAATGGCACCATAAACCAAACTCTCGGCATATTGTGGCAAGATTTCTTGCAACAATACTTCAGGAGATGGTTCGGTTTCGTATTCAGCAGTAATCGTTTCATGCTTACCGTCCTTTACCAACTCTTCACCGCCAATTGGCAAAAGCTTGGTAACGTGGAAGCTGTTAGAAAGTCGATTTACAAAGTGGTTGTAGCAAACGTATAGTTCATCAAATTCACCATCTTTATACATCTTAGTGACGGTTGTGACGATTTCTCGAACTTCATTGAAAGTCGGCACATCACTTACTCCGCGGTACTCGTAGCCAACCTTTTGGGGACGATTTTTATAAAAATCAGCCCCGGTGCTCCCGACCGCAAGAATTATGGCATCATCACTGCCATCGTGACCGTGTTCCTTCATGAAATCGTTAGTTTGCTTAATCACACTACTGTTATATGAGCCCACTAGCCCGCGATCAGACGTAATAACTAAGTATCCGGTCTTTTTCACTGGCCGTTGAACTAATAAATCAGCTGCTGATATTGCCTGATCAGAGCTAGCTTTGCCAGCCACTCCCGCATTCATTAAATGCGATTTAGCCAGGTGAGCAACAATACTCTCAACTTTCTGCGCGTACACTTGATATCCAACTGTATGTTTCTGAATCTGGCTTAACTTAGCCGTTGAAACCATTTGCATAGCAGTCGTAATCTGACTAGTTTTCTTAGTCGAATCAATTCGCCGCTTAACATCTTGTTCAGATATTGCCATTAATTCTCACCACTTTTCCTCTCGTTAGCTGATATCCTTATTTAGCTTCCTTAGTTGGTTGAAAATGTTCTGCAAATGCCTTGATGGCAGCATCCATTTTTTCCGTATCTGGAAGTTGTTTTGTTTCACGGATTTCGTCGGTGAGTTCTTTGTTGTTGCTTGCAACGTAGTCAAAGAGTTCATCTTGGAACCGTTGAATATCATCTACTGGAACCTTATCCAAGAAACCGTGTGTCAATGCGTAAAGAATCAACACTTGGTCTTCAACAGGAAGTGGTTTGTGAAGCGGCTGCTTCAAAACTTCAACCGTCCGGCGACCCCGAGCTAGCTTAGCTTGAGTTGCCTTATCCAAATCAGAACCAAATTGAGCAAATGATTCCAATTCGCGGTAAGAAGCAAGGTCTAGACGTAACGTTCCAGAAACCTTCTTCATCGCCTTGATTTGCGCGTCCCCACCAACCCGGGAAACGGATGTACCAGCGTCGATCGCTGGACGAACCCCGGAATGGAAGTAGTCGCTATCCAAGAAGACTTGTCCATCAGTGATGGAAATTACGTTAGTTGGAATATATGCCGAAACGTCTCCAGCCTTGGTTTCAACGAATGGCAAGGCGGTCATTGAACCACCGCCCAAGTCATCACTTAACTTAGCTGCCCGTTCTAGCAAACGTGAGTGGGTATAGAAAATATCCCCAGGGTAAGCTTCACGCCCAGGTGGCCGACGAAGAATCAAAGAAAGCTCACGGTAAGCGTCAGCTTGTTTTGATAGATCATCATAAACGATCAATACGTGCTTACCGTTATACATGAACTCTTCACCCATTGCTGCCCCAGCGTATGGTGCAAGGTATAGCAATGGAGCTGGTTCAGAAGGACCCGCACTAACCACGATGGTGTAATCCATCGCACCGTAACGCCGAAGCGTTTCTACTTGGGTCCGTACAGTTGATTCCTTTTGTCCAATCGCAACGTAGATACAAATCATATCTTCGTTCTTTTGGTTCAAAATTGTATCGATTGCTAAAGCAGTTTTACCAGTTTTCCGGTCCCCGATAATCAACTCACGTTGACCACGGCCAATTGGTACCAACGAATCAATCGCCTTAATACCAGTTTGGAGAGGTTGGTCAACGGATTTCCGTTGCATAACCCCTGGAGCCTTGTGTTCAACTGGACGAGTTTTGTCAGTTTTAATGGCGCCTTTACCATCAAGTGGTTCACCTAATGGGTTAACAACTCGACCGATTAAGGCATCTCCTACTGGAACTTCCATGATCCGACCAGTTCTCTTAACGGTGTCGCCTTCGTGAATTCCATCATAGTTACCCATGATAACAATTCCGACGTCGTTTGATTCAAGGTTTTGAACCATTCCATAAACACCGTTAGAGAATTCGAGAAGTTCACCAGAAAGAGCATTATCTAAGCCATGAGCGCGAGCAATCCCGTCACCAACGTAGGTAACCGTACCCGTTTCTTCAACGTTAAGCTCGGCTTGGTAGTTTTCTAATTGCTGTTTGATTAGAGCACTGATTTCCTCAGCCTTAATGCTCATAAAAGTTTCACCTCTTTACAAATTTCGAGCTAACCAACGAGGCGCTGTCTAATTTGATTAATTTGGGTTTGAATACTACCGTCGTAGATCAAACCGTCTGTTTTAATGATTGCACCGCCGATAATCGAATTATCGACTTCACTATCCAAAATAACCTTGCTAACTTTCAAACGTTTAGCAAAATTTTCAGCCATTTTTTGAAGTTGTTCATCACTTAATGGAATGGCGGAAATAACTTTGGCACGAACGACTGAAGCATCAGCATCGCATAAGCGGTTAAACTCAGCGATGATTGCGGTCAAATCATTCATCCGACCGTAATCAAAAGCCATTTTTATTAAGTTGCCAACGTACTTTGAAGCATCTTTGGTCAAAAGCTCCACAATCGAACGCTTTTGATCATCCTTCAAACCCTTATCGGTCAACATTTTGCCTAATCCTTCGTTATCATCAAAGATCTGTTGAATTTGCTTTAATTCATCTCGAACTTGATCAATTTGGTTTTGTTCAGCGACCACGTCAAACAAAGCTTTGGAGTAGCGCTTAGCAATTGTAGTTTTATCTAAACTCATTTACTCTCACCTAAACCTTCAATGTACGAATCAATCAATTCTTTTTGACTATTTTCATCAAGTTCTTTTTTGATAACTTTGGAAGCAATCTCAATAGATAATGACGCAATATCGTCTTGTGCACTCTTGAGTGCGTCAGCACGTTCTTGTTCAATATCTTGTTTAGCTTTGTCCTTCAATGACTTCGCTTCTGCTTGAGCATTACCGACAATTAGTTCACGTTCCTTAGCACCACTATTTTTAGCATTGTTAATAATGGTAGTTGCTTCGGCGTGAGAGTTGTCTAAGGCTTCCTTGCGTTGTTCAGCAAGTTTTTGGGCTTCCTTTTTAGCTTGTTCAGCTGATTCGATATCATTAGAAATCCGATCCGCACGTTCTTTTAACATTGCATTGACCGGACCCCAAGCAAACTTAGCAATTAATGCCATTAAGACCACAAAAAGGATCGCATAAAACAACATATCGCCAACGTACAAAGTACTACCTTGTGCCGCTCCTAATATCATGTGCGAAAACATCTATTGACACCTCCTTCTTTCGATAAATTGTTTAATTTATCACCCTTACTTGTTCATTACAAGAAGTGAAATAACGAAGGCTAAGATTGGCATAGCTTCAACCAAACCAACACCAATGAACATGGTTGTTCTTAATTGACCTGATAATTCAGGTTGACGAGCCATACCTTCAAGCATTTTTGCGATAACGATTCCGTCACCGATACCACCACCAATAGCGGCTCCAAACATAGCGATTCCAGCTGCAATAGCACCCATAATAGTTGTTCCTCCTACCTAAAAATATAATATTATTCGTCTTCGACCTTATGAGAAATATAAACGGTTGTCAACGTAACGAATACGAACGCTTGAATACTACCTAAGAATACGGAAAATCCTTGCCAAATCAAGGCAAGTGGAATGGCGATTACCATATTTAAGATGCCACCAGAGAACGCAATTCCCCCGATCATCTTAAGTAACATTTCACCAGCGAAAATAACACCGAAGATACGTAACCCAAGGGTCAAGAAATCAATGAATTCTGTAAAAACACCAATCGGTAACCAAACTTTAAATGGCGACAAGTACGTTCTTTCGAAGTACGATTTGAAGCCAAATTTTGCCACACCAGAATAGTGCGCTATCATCATTGTGATCAACGATAATGTTAAAGTGACAATCGGATCAGCTGTCGGGCTTCTTAGATACGTAACATCGTTCCACGCAATTTGTAGAAACAGCCCAAGCTGATTGGCAACAAAAATGAATAAGAACAATGTAAATGCATACAAGCCGAAGTTACGGGTTTCCGTTTCGTCAACTGAGCTCCGCAAAATTCCATTTGTAAAATCAATTACCCACTCTAAGGCATTTTGTTTACCAGTCGGCTTTAGTTTTAAATTCCGGGAAAAGGCAAACACAACCGCAAAAACGATTATGGCCGCAACTAATCCTGAAATAACGTTTGCCGTACTAAATGTTAGACCAAGAAACTGAAAAGTTGAAATTGATTCACCACCCACAGAATATCACCTCTTTTCTACCTAAGTGTACCTAAATTTACCATCTAAAATGATAAAAATTAAGTCAAAAACTTGAACAAAAGACAGTATTTTCCGTCCGAAAATACAATTGAAATGATACCACCAATTTTGACAAAAGACAAAGCAATGATTACCGATATCTACGACTTTTTTTATATGGTACCGCTTCAATTTTTTGTTGCCATTTTTAAGCAAGATTTTCTTGTCAAATTCTCACCTTAATCATTGGACTTCAAAGCCGCTACCATGTCGATTTTTTGGAGTTTGCGATGGGTAATGTAAACCACAACTAGGTTAAACATGACCATTAATAAAGTCGCTATTATATAAGCGGATAGTTTAATGGTCAGTGGAAAAATTACGTTATTAGTTTCTGCTTGCTGAATTACGTAGCCCGTTAACAGATTTCCTAAGCCAAATCCCGCTAAGATCCCAACCACTGCTAAGATGATGCTCTCCCGTGCTACGTAAAGCGTAACCTCTGAATTATAAAATCCCAAGACTTTAATAGTTGAAAGCTCGTACAATCGCTCGGCAATGTTAATATTATTCAAATTGTAAAGCATCACAAACGAAAGCATGGCCGACAGGGCAATAAAAATTATTACGATGGGACCCAGTTGCTTGGTCATTTTTTGAATCATTTCGGCTTGGTCTGCCACCAAATTAATCCCTAAAATTTTCGCATTGTCCTTCATCCACCGCTTGGTAAGCTGGTTGTCAGGCTGCTTAGCCGTCTTAACTAAAACGCTCGCAAAGCGTGGAGCTTGTTTAAAAGCATGGTGATAGACCTGTGGTGATGCATAAATAACGTTGCCAGCGTAATTTTCGACTACCCCTGCCACCCGGACTCGTGCTCCCATTTGATTAGGGGTTTTTAACTTTATTGAGCCTCCAACTTTTACCCGCAAGATCCGGGCAATCTTTGGTGAAATCAACACCCCATCGCTCGGTAAAGTGGCGGTACGGTGACTTTGTTCATCGCGCAGACGGACAAACTGGTTAAACTGCTGCGGCTTTTTCGGGACGGTCAACGTTACGTCCCGAACGGTCTTTTGTCGTTGAGTTGTTTGGACCACGGCCATGTAAACCGGCAAGGTGGCTTGCGTGGCGGCGGTACGTTGAACCGTTTTTTGTACACTTGCTAGATCCTTCGGACGTTGAGCCTGCACTACC
Organism: Pediococcus acidilactici; assembly: GCA_024970065.1. Lineage (NCBI taxonomy): Bacteria > Bacillati > Bacillota > Bacilli > Lactobacillales > Lactobacillaceae > Pediococcus > Pediococcus acidilactici. The sequence continues at coordinate 1,376,853 of CP103908.1, forward strand.
GCAGTGTACCGGGTAAGGTGGTGAAACTGCTGGTTGCCGGCTTCCTTAATCGAACTTGCGATCCCAAACCCGGTCAAGATTAATGCCGTGCCCTCCGCAATTCCTAAAATTGTCATTAACCCCCGGAGTTTGGCACGGAATAGGTTTCGATAACTGATTTTTTGAAAAAAACGGAGCCGACGCCATAATCCAGGCACCCGTTCTAAAATAATTTTGTGCGCAGTTCGTGGCGCCCGAGGCCGGAGTAGCGCGGCTGGAGTAGTCCGCACTTCGCGCATTGCAACTAAGACGGCCGCCCCGATGGTCACTACCAGTGTAAGCAAAGCGGCCAGTCCAATTGCGCGCCAATCCAGCGGAATTCTAATGGCATCCACCACGTATTCTCGATACATTGCTAATACGATTCGGGGAATTAGCTGGTTACCTAATCCCGCGCCCACTACCGATCCGACAAGCCCTGCCAAACCCGCGTAGGCCACGTATTGGAAAACAATTGCGGACTTTCCATAACCAAGCGCCTTGAGCGTACCCATTTGTCCACGCTGCTCTTCCACCATGCGGGTTACGGTGGTGAAGGTGATTAACCCCGCTAAAAGAAAGAAAAACAGGGGAAAAACGTTCGCAATGGCTGCAATTCGTTTTGAACTTTCACCATACCCCGTAAATCCTGGTAAATCCTGACGCGTTTGGTAAATTAAAGTTGGCTGTGCCGCCCCTTTAATTTGTTGAGCCCGTTGGTCAAGCCGGTCTCGTTGATGTTGCAACTGCTTTTCTTGCTGCTTCAAATTTTGCATTTGCGGGGAGTTCGTCAGTTGCTGTCGCTCCAGCACTCGTTGGGCAACGGTTAGCTTTTGTTGCCCCCGAGCTAATTTTTGCCTTCCGTCATTAATTTGCTTCATAGCTGCACTAGTTAACGCTCGCTGCCGCTTTTTTACTTGCGGAGTTAGTCGCCGTCGAATTTGGTCCTTTTTTTGCTTAACGGCCCGCCGATAATTGCTGGAATACATTTTTTGGCTTTGCAGTTTAGGAAGATAAATTTGCATTCCAGTATACGCAGGCATTTGAAACGCCGAATGGTGCACGTACGCAAAGTAAGCTATTTTTCCAGTTCCTAAATTACTGGCTCCCCTAGTGGAATGGTCGACATATTGCGGAGAGTCAGCAAAACCCACAATCCGAAAACGTTGGAATTTTAAATGGTCATTCTTGGCAAAACTAAAGTAATCGCCAATTTGGTACCCGCCGCGTAACTGTGCCTGGCGGTCCAACACAATTTCGTGAGCAGTACGGGGAACCCGCCCTTGCTTTAAAATCAATTGATTTTGTTGGTCATCCTTTTGGTAACCGTAAAGTGCAATTGCATCCCGATTTTTACCACCGAGCACGTTTTGGTATAGCATCCCTTCCACCTTAACGCCCGGCACCCGGCGAACGGCCTTCAGTTCTGCATTGGTAAATCCTTGATCAGAAAAGATTCGCAAGTCGCTCAAGCGGTGTTGCACCACGGTGGCCTGTAGCGAATCGTTAAGCGATGGCCCGGTAGCCTTCACCCCCACGAAGATTAGCGTGCCTAACATAATGATCAGACTAATTGCAATAAAGCGCCCTAAAGAACTTTTGATCGTCCGTAATAATAGTTTTAGCATTTTAGCCACCTACCATTCGATTGCTTCCACGGGAACTGGTTGCGGGTTATCAACCACGCTTCGTACCTGTGCGTCGTTAATTTGAATCACCCGGTCCGCCATCTTCGCAATTGCTGAGTTGTGTGTGATAATGATGACCGTTTTTTTAAACTTTCGGCTAGCATCGTGTAACAGCTGTAAGATTTGTTTGCCCGTTTGGTAATCTAACGCACCAGTGGGTTCGTCGCAGAGTAATAATTTGGGATTTTTAGCTAAGGCACGGGCAATCGCTAAACGTTGCTGCTCCCCACCCGACAATTGGGCTGGAAAGTTGTCCAACCGAACTGCTAGCCCGACGTCCTTTAATACGGTCAGCGGGTCTAAACCATCGTTTACTAATGCGGTGGCTAACTCTACATTTTCAGTAGCCGTCAAATTAGGAATCAGATTATAGAACTGAAAGATGAACCCCACGTCGTTACGCCGATACCGCGTTAACTGCCGGTCGTTAAATTTGGCAATGTCGGTCCCCGCTACGCAGATACTTCCCTTGGTGGGACTGTCCATTCCTCCCAACATGTTTAAAACCGTGGATTTTCCCGCTCCACTAGGTCCTAAAATCACGGCAAGCTGCCCTTGTTCAACCGTAAAATTCACGTCCCGGTTAGCTACAATCTGATTGTCACCCATTTGGTAAATTTTAAATTCATGTTGTACCTCAATGTAAGCCATAAGCTCCTCCTAGTTTGTAAGCGCATTCTATTAACTCTATGATAAAACTATTTTTTTGCAAAAGACAAATCTTTTCGCTTCCTCTCCCACTTGAAAGCATAAAAAAGCAGGATGGCAATTTTCCATCCTGCTTAGTCGTTGACGATTAACTCCAACGATAATATTACTTAGTTCCAAACAAACGGTCACCTGCGTCACCTAATCCAGGGACGATGTATCCGTCTTCGTTTAGTTTTTCATCCAATGCAGCTGTATAGATGTCGATGTCTGGATGAGCTTCTTGTAGAGCTTTTACCCCTTCAGGAGCGGCTACTAGACTGCAAAAACGAATGTCCTTAGCGCCACGCTTCTTCAACGCATCAACCGCCATAATTGCTGAACCACCGGTGGCAAGCATTGGGTCAACTACGAATACTTGGCGATCACTAATGTCGCTTGGCAACTTAACAAAGTATTCGGTTGGCTTTAAGGTCTCTTCGTCGCGGTACATCCCGATATGACCAATCCGGGCAACGGGCAGCAATTCAGCCATCCCGTCTACCATTCCTAGTCCCGCACGTAAAATCGGCACGATGGCCACTTTTTTACCCGAGATTTGTTTTTGAATGGACTTCCCAATCGGTGTTTCAATTTCAACATCTTCTAACGGCATATCCCGTGAAACTTCATAAGCCATTAATGTCGAAATTTCGTTAACTATTTCACGAAATTCCTTTGTACTACAATTTTTGTCTCTAATCAACGTCAACTTATGTTGAATCAACGGGTGGTCGAGAACTTCAAACTTCCCCATGTCTAAACTCGCTCCTTTCAAATTCTTTATCAATTGTAGCTAAAAAACCGCAAAAAAACTAGGTTTAATTTAAGATAGCGGATATTGGTCCGTTAATTCAAAAACTTCCTTTTTAATTTGAGCGAGTACTTCGGGTTCATCAACGTGGTGAATTGCACGAATGATCAATTCCGCCACTTTCCGGCTGTCCGCCTCGTTAAAGCCTCTGGTAGTGATGGCCGGCGTCCCGATTCGAATCCCCGATGTCTTAAACGGGCTTAATTTTTCGTCAGGAATGGCCTCTTTGTTTAGCGTGATATAAACGGTATCTAATAAATCTTGGATTTCTTTACCATTATGTCCAGTTTCAGTTAAATCTACCGTCATTAAATGATTGTCAGTCCCGCCGGTAACGACGTGGAGGTCAGGTTCGTTTTCAAAAACCGCTGCCATCGCCTGGGCGTTTTTAATAACTTGGGCTTGGTAATCCTTAAATTCAGGCTGCAGAGCTTCCCCTAGGGCGACCGCTTTAGCTGCAATCACGTGTTCTAGCGGGCCTCCTTGATTTTGTGGAAAGACCGCGAAGTTAATTTGTTTTGCGTACTTTGCCTGCGATAAAATCATTCCACCCCGCGGACCCCGCAGAGTTTTATGGGTGGTGGTGGTGACAACATCGGCAATGCCTACCGGAGATGGGTGTAGACCCACCGCTACTAAACCAGCAATGTGTGCCATATCCACCATTAAGTAGGCACCCACTTCGTCAGCAATTTCTCGGAACTTTTGCCAATCGATAATGCGGCTGTATGCTGAAGCACCCGCCACAATCATTTGAGGGCGTTCCTTCAAAGCAATTTGCCGAATTTGTTCGTAATCTAACCGTTCGGTCCGGGGGTCAATTCCATAGGTCACCGATTCGTAAAAAGTACCGCTAAAGCTAACCTTGGCACCGTGCGTCAAGTGTCCACCGGCGTTCAAATCCATTCCAAGAATTTTGTCGCCTGGTTTAATGAATGCGGCGTATGCGGCAGCGTTAGCTTGGGACCCCGAATGAGGCTGCACGTTAGCATATTCGGCCCCAAACAATTCCTTAGCCCGGTCGATGGCTAACTGTTCCACTTGGTCGATGTATTCACAACCACCATAGTAACGACGTCCCGGATATCCTTCCGCGTACTTATTAGTCAACACGCTGCCTTGAGCAGCCCGAACTGCTTCCGAAACAATGTTTTCTGAAGCAATCAATTCAATATTGTGTTGTTGGCGATCGGCTTCCCGATTAATTGCCGCCCACAATTGTGGATCCTGTTCTTGGTAGTTCATTGGCAATCCCTCCTAATCAATTTCGTCGAAGTAAGTGTTCCCCGCAGATTTTTGCAACCGATTCATGTAAGCTGCCCCAATTCCGCTAGGATTAAACGCTTGGGCAAAAATCACCTTTATCTGCGGGTTGCTATCAAAGGTTCGCAGCCCGTCAAACAAATGGTGGCTTGCGGTCCGGGCATCCTCGCCTAGTGAAATAAAGTCAGCATTTTCAAGTTCTCCCAACTTAGTAGCCGCAAAAGTTGTCGTAGTAGCAAGCACGCCCACTGGTTGTTGCGAATGGCCCGCCACCCAATCCGTTACGGCCGACCATTGTCCGTCCTTAACGATGTATACTTGGGCGTTAGGTGCGTAATGCTTATACTTCATTCCAGGAGCCTTTGGTACCTCATCCTTTCCAACCTTATGGTGGTCAGTTTGGACTTCACCTAAAATAGGAATCAAATCTTCTGGCGTTATCGCCCCCGGCCGTAAAACGCTTGGCACTTTCCCGGACATATCTAGCACCGTGGATTCCACCCCAATTTTAGTTTCTCCACCATCTAAAACACCGGCAATTTTACCATCTAAGTCGTGCATCACGTGGGCGGGCTTAGTGGGACTTGGTTTCCCAGAGGTGTTGGCAGAAGGTCCCACGAGCGGTACTCCCGCTTGTCGGATCAATTCTAGGGTTAACGGAGTGTCAGGATTCCGGAATGCTGCGGTAGTTAAGCCACCGGTCACGACCGGGTCCAACGCATTTGGTTTGATCGGTAAAATAATGGTCAAGGGACCAGGCCAAAAAGTATCCATCAATCGTTTGCTTTGGGCATCAATTTCGGCAAATTGTGCTACCTGTGCTGGTCCCGTCACGTGGACAATCAACGGGTTGTCTGACGGGCGGCCCTTTGCTTGATAAACTTTCTTTACCGCGCTTGGATTGGTCGCGTCTGCCCCTAAGCCGTATACGGTTTCGGTTGGAAATGCCACCAATTCCCCGCGTTGAATTGCTGCGGCTGCGTCAGCTAAATCTTCACTCTGAAATATTTCACTCATTTAAATCACCGATCCTCCCCTTACCCAAAGTATCCGATCGTGTCCGCTTAAGTCTTGGAGCACGTTCACGTCCTGAACTCCGGGTAATTCACTAAAATATTGTTTCAACTTTGCTCCTTGATGATAACCAAATTCGCACCATAGCTGGCCGTTTGCGGTTAAATGGTCGGGCAGCTGCCTTCCAATTTGCTTATACCAAAATAAGCCGTCGTCTGGTGCAAAAAGTGCCTTATCTGGTTCGTATTCTATCACAGATTGATCCATCACGTCCCGTTCATTTTCAGCAATGTAAGGCGGATTGCTGACCACGATGTCAAAACGTTCTCCTTTAACCGCATCAAATAGGGAACCTTGCCGAAAATCGATTACCGCTTCTTGTTGGTGTGCATTTTGTTGAGCAACCGTTAACGCTTCATTAGCAATGTCTACGGCGGTAACTTGCCAAGCTGGGCGCTCAAGCTTTAGCGTAATGGCAATATTGCCGCTTCCGGTCCCAATATCTAAAACCCGCAACGGTTGGTTTAATTGCGGGTGCGCCTTTAAAATGTGTTCCACCAGTTCTTCAGTTTCCACCCGCGGGATTAGCACCCGGGGATCCACGTAAAACTCCCGCCCGTAGAAATTGGCCTTATTAGTAATGTACTGGACGGGTTCCCCGTTAACCGCCCGTTGGACGTCTTTTTGAAACTGTTGCCACTGGTCGGGACGCAGTCGTTGGCGGTAATGCACGAGTAGTTCCGTGCGGTTCCATTCCATCCGGTCCATCATGATCAATTCGGGAGCGTTCTCGTCGCCGTGATGTTCCTGGATAAGCAAAGAAGCCCATTTCAGGGCTTCAAAATATGTTGGATTATTCATTTCGTAAAGCTTCCATCTTCTTGGCTTGATCATCTAAGATTAATGCTTCAATAATTTCATTAAGCTCCCCGTTCATCACCCGGTCCAACTTATTCAACGTCAAACCAATGCGGTGGTCGGTAACCCGGTTTTGTGGGAAGTTATAAGTCCGAATCCGTTCCGAACGGTCCCCCGTTCCAACGGCATTCTTTCGTTCTTCATTGTAGGCGTCCTCTTCTTGGGATTGGTAGTAGTCGTAAACCCGCGCCTTCAAAATCCGCATGGCTTTTTCCCGGTTTTGTTGTTGTGAACGTTCATCTTGCATTGCAACGACAATTCCAGTTGGCAAGTGGGTCATCCGGACCGCAGAAGAAGTTTTATTAATATGCTGTCCACCAGCACCCGAAGAACGGTATACATCGGTACGAATGTCCTTTGGATCGATCTCAATATCCACGTCTTCGGCTTCGGGCATTACCCCCACCGTGGCGGTGGAAGTGTGTACCCGCCCAGCGGATTCCGTTACTGGTACCCGTTGAACCCGGTGCGCTCCGTTTTCATACTTCAATTTAGAATAAACTTTGTCACCCGAAATCATTAAAACAATTTCCTTGAAGCCGCCCACGTCCGTGGCGTTTTCGTCAACGATTTGAACTTTCCAGCCTTGTGATTCAGCATACCGGGTATACATGTTGTATAAGTCAGCCGCAAATAGACTAGCTTCGTCTCCGCCGGCCGCCCCGTGAATTTCCATGATGATGTTTTTGTCATCATTAGGGTCCTTAGGTAACATTAGCACTTTGATTTCTTCTTCAAGCTTTTCTTTTTGGTCACGTAAGTCGGCTAACTCCGCCTTTACCAAACTATCCATTTCGGGATCAAGCTTTTCACGTTGTAATTCTTCGTTTTCCGCGATTGAATCAACCACTTTACGGTATTCACGGTACTTTTCGACCGTTTCGCGAATTTCGCCTTCTTCTTTTGATAATTCTTGATAACGTTGTGAATCAGCCAGCACTTCTGGATCAGCCAACAATTCGCTTAACTCATCGTAGCGATCCGCAACTGCTTGCACCTTATCCATAATATCCATTAATTAATTCCTCATTTCTTCAATTAGTGGGTTAAAGTAGTGACGTCGGCAAACCGGATAGTAAGATTCGTTTCCCCCAATTTGGACTTGCTCACCCTCGTAGACGGGTTTGCCATTATGCACCCGTAAATTCATTAGCGCCTTATGTTTGCAGAACCAACAAATCGTCTTCATTTCGACAATCTTATCCGCATACAGTAAAAGGTACTTAGAGCCTTCGAAAAGTTCGTTACGGAAGTCGTTTTTTAAGCCGAAGGTCATTACCGGAATGCCCAACTCATCGACCACCTTGGCTAACTCTAATACGTGGTGTTTCTTTAAAAATTGAGCTTCGTCAATCAACACGCACGCGGGATTGCTGTCTACCTGCTTAATTGTCGCAAAAATGTCGGTATCGTCAAAAATTGGGAATGCATCCCGACGCAAACCAATTCGGCTGGAAATTTCACCAACTCCAGAACGGGTGTCAATGCCACTAGTCATTAAAACAACCTGCTTATCCTGCTCTTCGTAATTGTGAGCTACTTTTAAAATCTCAATCGATTTGCCACTATTCATGGCTCCATAATGGAAAAATAACTGTGCCATTTGCCCCACTCCTAATTTTATTCTCCAAGAAATAAGTATAGCTGATATAACTCAAAAATTCATCTGCTCGAAAATAAAATGTGTTTTTTCCTTACAACAACTAAAATAACTGTCAATGACCGTTCTACCAACAATCTTCCTAATGCTTCCTATTATTATGCAGCGCTCGTTGTAAACCAAAACCCGTCCTTGACGCCCCGGCTACCAAGCGAAATAGTTAAGATTTTACGCAGCCCACTACTCTTTGCTTTTCTTTTTGCCAAAATCAGCTTAAAATATTGTTTTAGATGTTTGAGAAGAATCGGGAGGAGTAGCATGTCATTTAGAAGTTCAATTGCCAAAATGGCGGGAAAATCATCATATTGGTTTTTGCATACATTTCGTTCCGGAGGTAGTTCACTCCCTGGTAAAATCACTACCAAAATTGATCCGACAATTTTGAAAGATCTGGGTCGTAACTACGACGTAATCGTCATTACGGGAACTAACGGAAAAACCTTGACGACCGCACTCACGGTAAAGGTTTTGCGTCAAAAATACGACCACGTTTTAACCAACCCCACGGGTTCAAATATGGAGCAAGGAATCGTCACCACGTTCTTAACCGACCACCGCTCCAAGAATGGGAAAAATATTGCCGTTTTAGAAGTTGATGAAGCAAACGTGATTAAGGTTACCCAATATATTAAACCAATCGCCTTTGTGTTTACCAATATCTTCCGGGATCAAATGGACCGCTACGGCGAAATTTACACTACTTACCAAAAAATCTTAGACGGAGTTAAATTGGCTCCGGAAGCCACCATCATCGCAAATGGTGACATGCCAATCTTTAATTCGGTCGACTTGCCTAACCCGATTTTATATTACGGTTTTAATAACCAAGCCGACGGCGAAATGAAAGCTGATCCGAACACGGACGGGGTGGTTTGCCCACGGTGTGAACATATTATTCACTACAAATTTATCAGTTATAGCAATCAAGGTAAGTACTACTGCCCTAATTGCGGTTGGCACCGTCCAGAGCTCAATTACCAACTAACACAAATTACGAAGTTGACGCCTAACTATTCTAAGTTTTTCATCGACGCATCCAACTTTACCCTGCACATCGGCGGATTGTACAACGTCTACAACGCCCTTGCGGCATACTCCGTGGGGAAATTTATGGGCGTGCCCACCTCGCAAATTCAAAAGGCACTTAACGATCCTGACGAACGGGTCTTCGGTCGTCAAGAGCAAATCAACGTGGATGGCAAAGAATTAACCATTGTGCTAGTGAAGAACCCGGTAGGTTTAAACCAGGTCATTGACATGGTGGGTACCGAAACCGAACCATTTTCCTTCGTGGGTCTTTTAAACGCCAACTATGCTGACGGAATTGATACTAGTTGGATTTGGGATGGTAATTTCGAAAAATTAGCACAAATGAACATTCAACAATACATCACCGGTGGCGAGCGGTACAAAGACATCACCTTCCGCTTGAAGGTGGCCGGCGTCACTGATGACCAGCTTTGGACTTACGATAACCTGCCCGATGCAATTGCAAATATTAAACGTCTCCCTACAACCCGGGTTTACGTTTTTGCAACCTACACGGCCATGTTACAACTTCGTAAGCAACTAATTAGCGACGGATATATTAAGGAGGGGGTTTAGTTATGAAGTACGAACTAAAAGTCGCCCATTTATACGGTGACCTGCTTAACACCTACGGGGATAACGGCAATTTATTAGCCCTTAACTACTACGCTAAAATGATGGACACCAAGTTGGACATCCAAATCGTCAGCCTTGACGACCAATTTATCGCTAAGGATTGGGACATCGTTTTCTTTGGTGGTGGTCAAGATTACGAGCAAACGATCGTGTCACGCGATTTACAAAATAAAAAGGCGGAGCTGACCAGCTATATTGAAGATGGCGGCCCCCTCTTAGCAATTTGTGGTGGTTACCAACTCCTAGGCCACTATTACGTGGGCGCAAATGGGGAAAAAATTAGTGGAATTGGCGCCCTAGACCACTATACGCTGAGCCAAGACGATAACCGGTTTATTGGCGACATCGTAATTAAAAACCAGGAAACGGGCGAAACTTACCACGGTTTTGAAAACCACAACGGTAAAACTTACCTAGGTAAGGACGAACGCCCTCTAGGAAAAGTAGTCACCGGAAACGGAAATAACGGCGAAGACGAGTCGGAAGGCGTTATCTACAAAAATGTTTACGGTTCGTATTTCCACGGCCCGATTCTCACCAGAAACGGGAACCTCGCCAAACGGATTTTACTAACGGCGTTACACCGGCGTTACCCTGATGCAGATTTAAGCGCCCAGGAAGCATTAAAAATCGAACCAACCTTTTAACATCAAATATTAAAAAGAGTAGGAAGAGTAACCGCACGGTCACTCTTCCTACTCTTTTTATTTATAGTTCAATACCTATTTTTACTATTCTTCGCCAGGCTCGCTAACGATTAATTCTAGACTACCTTGATAACGCCACTGTTTAACTGGGTTCGGTAAAATGAAGTGTTGGCCCTTCTTGATTGGATAGTCTTGGCCATCCACCGTAAGCGTGCCTTCGCCTTCTAATACCGAAACTAAGGTGTACAAACCTTCCCGATTAAATTCTGCACTACCATCATGCAATTCGACCCGTTTAACCGAGAAATACTTCGATACTGGCGGTTGCACAAAGGTGGTTACTTGGGCATCCCCAACTTGTTCATTGGTAATGTTTAATTGGGGATCGTGATGAGGTACGTTTGTAACGTCAATAGACTGTTGCAAGTGTAGTTCCCGCTTCTTGCCAGTCGTCTTATCTACCCGATCAAAGTCGTACAACCGGTAAGTGGTGTCGCTGCTTTGTTGGGTTTCTAATACCATGATGCCCTTGCCCAACGCGTGAATGGTACCACTAGGCACGTAGTAAAATTCGCCCGCTTTAACCGGAACTTTGCGGAATAATTTGTCCCATTTGCCATGGTTTATCCAATCAGCGAGTTCTTCGCGAGTCTGCGCATTATGGCCGTAGTATAATTCAGCACCTGGTTCAGCTGAAATAATGTACCAGCATTCGGTCTTGCCCAACTCGTGTTCGTGTTCGGCAGCGTAAGCATCGTCAGGATGGACCTGCACGGACAAGTCTTGGTTAGCATCTAAAATTTTAGTCAATAAAGGAAAAACATCGCCCTTGGCATTGCCAAACTGTTCGCGATGTTGGTCCCACAATTGGTCAAGGGTCATCCCCTTAAATTCACCGTTCGCAATTGCGGCGGGTCCGTGTGGATGAGCGGAAATTGCCCAGCATTCACCAGTGTGGTCACTAGGAATATCGTACCCAAACTTAGTCTTTAGATGATCGCCACCCCAAATTTTCTCGTGGAAAACCGGATTTAAAAATAATGGTTCGCTCATAGTTTATAAAACCCCTTTCATTCACTCAATAATAAGAATACCATAACCCCATTTTATCTTTAAGCCTTTACTTTAATTTATCTTCTGCAGCAAAAGTTTGGTAAATTTGTTGCCGATAATCCAGGAACTCTAAGTTAGGTTCTGGGTAAAGCCGGTTGGACAACAACACTAACGCATTTTGGGTCATCCGGTCCCATAAGATAAACGTCCCGGTAAACCCGCTATGTCGCAACACCACTTGGTCAGCATTGCGGCAAACAAACGCCCAGCCCCACGAGCGTTGCAACGTCGGGTTAGCAGTTTGATTATTTAAAAAATCCTGCTGCTGGTCAGGACCGAATAGTTCATTTTGGGGGGCAAGCATTTTTTTGGTGAATTTAACCACGTCAGCTTTGGTCGCAAACAACCCTGCCGAGGCAGCATGAGCCCCTAGGGAGGCGGCTTTAGGATCATGAACTCGTCCACGTAATAAGACACCATCCCGAATTCCCGTTGGCACCGTTTGAAGTGGATCAGGGGCAAACGTACTCTGGGTTAACTGCCACGGCGCTAAGACTAGCTGTTGAATTGCCTTTTGGACGGGTAGCTGGGTTACCTTTTCCGCAATGAATCCCAGCAACAGGTAGTTATAATCGTTATATTCGATTTCCTGGTTAAACTTTGATCCAAAACTAATCTGCGCGTAAATGGCGTCCCGCAGTTGGCTGGCAGTTAGATCGTCACGGTGGTCAATCCATGCAGTAACTCCTGATGTGTGGGTCAATAAGTGGCGGATGGTAACCCGAGGGTCCGTAATTTCTGGCAAGTAGGTGCTTACCGATTCATCAATTTCCAGTCGCTTTTCCGATGCTAACCGTAGAATCAACGGCACCGTCCCCATCACCTTGGTCAACGAAGCTAAATCAAAATAGCGTCCTTCAACCAGCCGGGGCGCGTCTGGCATCCCGGCCTCGGCACCTTGAGTTACCGCGTGTTCAATTTTTCCATGCCGAATTAACGTATAGTCTACGCCAGGAATAACTTGTCGCTCAAGCATTTCCGCAATCAACGCCCGTGTTTTTTCAAAACTCATTTTATCCCCGTCCCTTTCCAAACTAAATTTCCCCTTGAATTATATCCTACTTTCTACAAGAAAAACGCCGGAGAAAATAAAAAGGCACTTCAAGAATCTAAAAAATTCTTGAAATGCCTTTATAGTCGTTTTAAGTTAACGAAGTCAAAACACATCCGAACACGAATCATTTTGATTATGTCGTTTGATTATGTCGGCCGCGACCTAGTTTAATTTTATCTGGGCAAATTAAATTACTTCACCGCTGGCAAACTGCGAGTTATATAAATCAGCATAGAAGCCGTTTTGCGCCATCAAATCGTCATGGTTACCGGTTTCTACAATCTGACCGTGGTTCATTACCACAATGTTTTGAGCATTCCGGATAGTTGAAAGGCGGTGCGCAACCACGAAACTAGTCCGGTTCTTCAACAACCGGTTCATTGCTTTTTGAATCAGCACTTCGGTTCGGGTATCTACCGAACTAGTTGCTTCGTCCAAAATTAAGATGTCGGGATCCGCCAAGAACGCGCGGGCAATCGTTAATAATTGCCGTTGTCCTTGCGAAATGTTTGAAGCGGCTTCGTTTAAGATCGTGTCATAACCGTCTGGTAATTGGCGGATGAAGCCGTCCGCGTGGGCTGCTTTAGCTGCCGCATACATCTCTTCATCAGTAGCCCCTTCCCGGCCATACTTGATATTTTCCCGAATGGTTCCGGTAAACAGCCAGGTGTCCTGCAATACCATGGCAATGTGTTTCCGTAACTCACTGCGAGCCATATTGCGAGTATCTTCCCCGTCCAGATAAATGGTTCCGGAGTTGACGTCGTAAAAACGTTCTAACAGGTTAATGATGGTGGTTTTTCCAGCTCCGGTTGGTCCAACAATCGCAACCATTTCACCCGGTTCGACCCGTAAGTTAAAGTTACGAATCAACGGTTTGTCCGGCACGTAGCGGAAATCAACGTCATCAATAATCACCTTAGCGTCCGTATCGACCTTAGCAACGTTTGTACGGGTGTCTTCCATTTCAGGTTGATCCAGTACTTCAAAGACCCGTTCTGCCGATGCCATGGTCATTTGCAAAGTATTGGCGATGTTAGCAACTTGGGTAATTGGTTGGGAAAATTGTTGTGTGTATTGGAGGAACGCTTGAACGTTACCTAATGATAACCTTCCGTGAGCAACCTGAACGCCACCTAATACGGCAACCATCAAGTAACCCAAGTTCTTAACAAAGTTCATTAACGGCATGATCAGCCCACTGATAAATTGGGCTTTCCAAGCTGACCGATAATACTTAACGTTTTCTTTTTCAAAATCTTCAATCGCTTTTTGCTCATGGTTATAAGTTTTAATTACCGTGTGTCCAGCATAAGTTTCTTCAACCTGGTCGTTCATCAATCCTAGATGTTTTTGTTGCGATTTGAAATAACGCTGCGACTTAGGCGCCACAATCGTTACCACGATCAAACTCAGTGGGACGGTTGCTACGGCTACTAGGGTCAATTTCCAACTAATCGTGAGCATCATGTATAGCACCCCGACGAATTGCAACGCACTTGTAACTAACTGGGTCAAACTTTGTTGCAACGTGGAACTGATGTTATCCATATCGTTAGTCATCCGACTCATGATGTCCCCATTTGAGTGGGTATCATAATATGAGATCGGCAACTTTTGCATCTTATCTTTAAAATCGCTCCGTAATTGGGCAACTGCCTTCTGCGAAACCCGGGTCATCACTACTTGTTGAATAAAACTGAAGGCCGCGGAAAGTCCGTAAAGAATTCCTACCGTCACCAAAATTTGGAAGACCTTATCAAAGTTGACCGGAAAATGATGGACGGGCATCCCCATCTTCATTTTCATGGCGCCCTTCATTACGCCCTTAAAAATTTCGGTAGTGGCCTCCCCTAAAACTTTTGGTGCCCGAATTTGCAATAGGGTGGATAGGGCTGCAAGGATCAACACGATGATGAAGCCGAACATCCAAGGAGATAAATACTTTGCTAACCGAACCGCTGATTTCCAAAAGTTCTGCGGCTTTTCAATTACCCCACCGGGGCCGCCATGCCGTCCAGGACGGGGAGCGTTTACTGGTTTCGTTGGTTTAGCCATTTGCTTGGTCTCCTTTCTTAATTTGGGAATCGATAATTTCTTTATAAGTTTCGTTAGTAGCCTTCAATTCCGCATGGGTGCCTTGGCCAACAACTTTACCACCGTCTAGGACGAGGATTAAGTCGGCATCCGCAACCGTGGCAATCCGTTGGGCAACGATAATAACGATGCTCTTTTGAATTTCAGGGTCTTCACGTAACGCCTTGCGCAAGTTGGCGTCGGTCTTAAAGTCTAGTGCCGAAAACGAGTCGTCAAATACGTAAACTTGGGCTTTTTTAACCAACGTCCGGGCAATCGATAACCGTTGTTTTTGCCCACCAGAGAAATTATCCCCGTTTTGTTCTACGAAGGTGTCTAAGCCATCACCATCCCGACTAATAAATTCGGTTGCTTGAGCAACTTCTAAAGCGTGCCAAATTTCTTCGTCGGTTGCTTTAGGGTTTCCGTAACGCATGTTTTCACGAATTGTGCCTTTGAAAAGTACGGCCTTTTGTTGTGCGAAAGCAATTTGATCGTGCAAATCATGCTGGCTGAGTTGGCGAATATCAACCCCATCTAATTCAACCGCCCCATTCGTTACGTCAAACAAACGCGGTAATAAACTGATCAAGGTCGTCTTTCCTGAACCAGTACCTCCGATGATTGCCACGGTATCGCCTGCTTTAGCTTGAAAATTAGCGTTGTCGATCGAAAGACGTTCTGCGCCAGGATAACGAAATTCTACGTTCTTATAAGCTAGCGTAGTTGCTGGTTGGACTGGTAAATCCGTTGTCTTCGCTTGGTCGTTTACGCTGTTTTGGGTTTCCAAAACTTCGTTGATTCGGGCTGCTGAAGCAGAAGCCCGTGGAATCATTACAAAAACCATCGAAAGCATCATAAAACTCATTAAAATCTGGGTTGCGTAAGTCATGAACGCCACTAAGTTACCAACTTCCATGGTTCGATCAGCAATTAAGTGTGCCCCGTACCAAACGATTCCAATGTTTGTTCCGCTCATGATTAACGTCATGATTGGGAACATGAACGAAACGATGGTAAATACCTTAATTCCGGTACGCATGTAATCGTGGTTTGCATCGGCAAACCGGTCTTGTTCAAACTGATCTTGGTTGAACGCCCGGATTACCCGTACACCGGTTAAGCCTTCCCGGAAAACCAAGTTGATCCGGTCGATCTTTTTCTGTAACCCTTTGAAGAGCGGAACCGCGAAGTACATTACCAAGCCAACAAAAATTGCCAGCACCGGCAAAGCAACGAGGAAGACGCCCGTTAATTCCGATTGTTTCTGGTAAGCCATGAAGCCGGCGCCCACCAACATAATTGGCGACATCAGCATCATCCGTAAAATCATTACCACTACGTTTTGAATTTGAATAACGTCGTTAGTGGTCCGGGTAATTAACGAAGCTTCCCCAAACCGTTCAAACTCATAGTTAGACATGAAGGAAATCTTCTTAAATAACGAACTCCGTAATTTATTGCCGACTCTCTGGGCTTGGGTAGCGGCAAAATACACGTTTACCGCGGCCCCAATTAGCCCGATTAACGAAACGCCCAACATTTTAAATCCTGAGTTCCAAATGTAGTCGATATTGTTTTTTGCGACCCCGTTATTGATAATATCCGAGGTGATGTTTGGTAAAATTAAATCGCCAACAATTTGAACGACTAAAAAGACGGTGCCGATTAGGACAGCCCCCCAACTTAACCGTTTCTTCAATATTTTCCACATAAACTACTTTTCCTCCGTTCTTCTTACGCCATATTCTAGCCAATCTAAGTTGTGTTCAATTTCCTTTTGCACCGTAGCCGGTTCTTCACCCGTTTCGTCGGCATGGATAAAGTAACTAGCAAATGCGTGAAAGAAAATCATCATGATCAACTGTTGGATCATGGCCTGGTCCTTTTGGCTGGTAACCTTTAATTGGTCCCAATCCACCACTTCACGTAACTGGGAACGTAATTCCCGCATCCGCTTGGAGTGGAAAACGTTAAACCCGGTTCCGGGATGGTGATTTTCCCGGGCGCGAATTGAAGCGTTAGCTCCTAAAAAGAAATTCCGGTAAAAATCGCGGTGCTCACCCGCAAGAATTTCTTTCAAAAAAACTCCCGCGTATTTTCGTACCGCGGCAAAAATGTCTCCATGATTCTGGCGGACTTCATCAATGAGTCTCGCTTGAATATCTTCCAAAATCAAACTAAAATAATAGCCATACAAATCAGCAATATCCTCAAAATATTGGTAAAAACTCCCCCGAGGAATTTTAGCCTCTTTAATAATATTGTTGATGGAGCTTTCGTATAAAGGATGGTGACTAAATTCACGACGCGCTGCCGCAATAATTCGGCGCTGCTTTTCATCCTTTAAATTAAAGAAAGTTTGTTTTGGCATGTCGCACCTCCCCAAAATGACAACTTGTCATAAACAGCTATTATACACTGGAATACGCGAATTGCAACAACTTTAAGCCAAAAAATAACCGTTACAGAAAGGAACTTATTATGGCCACCAATTCTGATTCTTTGTACAATGTTTTATACCGGATCGATAACAAGCCTGAAATGGCGCGGATCAATCCGCTAGGTTACCGAAACGTTTTAAACATGACTTTTCCAGATAGCACCCCCGTCGCTAATCCCGAGGTTTATTTCCCCGATAATAGTTTGCTAGTGGACCGCTTTGCTGACGACTTTGTGGCTAAAAACGGAGCATTATTAGGGCGGTTCCTTGCTAAAACTGAAGCAGTTGACCACGGACTTGATTCCGTTTGGGTCACCACTTCGCACATTGTTGACCAACACGAATACATGATTGAACTAACTTTTGAATCTTCACCAATGTAAAGGACATGAGCGTATGCAACCCCAATTCGTACCGATGACTAAAACTGGCTATCAAAAAATTCAACAAGAGATCGCTGATCTAAAAAAGACCCGCCCCGGCTTGATTAAGGCGTTAGCGGATGCCCGCGCACTGGGTGATTTATCTGAAAACGCGGAATATAGTGCAGCCAAACGGGATTTACGCCGGATGGAAGGCCGTCTGCGGTATCTGGAACGGCAGATCAACTATTCTAAAATTGTGGAAAACGAGGACCACTCTAAAATCGACCTCGGCAGCAACGTCACCCTCCGATTTTTGGACGACGATTTCACCGTCACTTACGAAATCGTGGGAAAACACGAAGCCGACGTGGCCCAGCAAAAAGTTTCTTACCAATCACCCTTAGGTGCAGCGCTATTACACCACCGCCTTCATGACGTGGTGACGGTCAACGCTCCTGATGAACAATATCAGGTAGAAATTTTAGCAATTAATTAGCGCAGTTTATTGACGAAATGCAAAATTTAGTGTAAATTAATATAGTAATTTGCCCGCTGGTCAAATTGGTTAAGACGTCGGCCTCTCAAGCCGGAGTTACGGGTTCGATCCCCGTGCGGGTGATTTTATTGGCCATTCGCCAAATTGGTAAGGCAGCGGACTCTGAATCCGTAATTTACTGGTTCGAACCCAGTATGGCCAATCATTTAAAAAGCTGTCATCCTCAAGATGCGAGGATGACAGCTTTTTTGTTTAACCACAAAAAATCCGTTGGCATTCGGTTTACACCCTTAATACCAACGGGTTTTATCTTCACTTTTTAAACTTTCCGTTCAGCTCCCGCAATATTTAGCTGAACGCCAACTTGTTGACTTAACTTTTCTAATAACGCCTCTCCGCTTTCCAAAGAAGGGTTATCTTCTGACATGATTGCAATGGTGCAACTGTTCTCGCCCTTGCCTAAGTAACCAATGCTGTTAACAATCCAGTGCCCGTTAGGCATCTGTTTCCAACCATTCTTCAACCAAGCATACTTAGAACCTGCTGAAATTCCCCAGTCTTGGTCGTCGGCAACGTTAGCCATCAAATTTTTAGTATAGGCCTTTGACTTATTTGAGATATAACCGTTCTCGTAAAAAATCTTGTTTAACACCTTAATTTGGTCACGGGGAGTGGTGGGAGTCAACGCCCAACCACTTGCCAACGCAGTCGAGTTAGTCATTTTTAAGTTGTTAAACAATTGTCCCAAGCCTCGTGCACTGCCGATATCATTGTAGATACTCGTGGCCGCATTGTTGTCACTATTTTCAATCATCTGTACCGTCGCGCTTTGCTCTCCGGTGGTTAAAGCACTGGCTTTTTGGTGACGCTGATGCAACAGCTCTACTAAAAGGTCGGTTTTAATAATACTTGCCGAAGGAAAAGTAGCCTGCTTAGTATTGGTTGCCTCATAAAGCTGGTGGTCTCGCTTTGAGTACACCGCTACCGCCACCCTTGCCTTCGTATTCGCCAAAAAGGGGCGCAACTGGTCGGCAAAGCCTTTAGTAGTCGCCCTAGTAACAGCCTTCTTCATTGGAACTTGTTGCTTAGTTGTGGGTTGACGTCTAACCGGTTCTTTTTTATTTATCGAACTGCGTTGCGATTGGGATTGGGCAACTTCTTGATGGGCGCTAACCCGTAGCATTTCTAAGCCCACTACACTAGTTATCAGGACCAGGATGGTTGCTATCGAATAAAATCGTGCCCAATTTAGTTTTGACGAGGGCTTTTGCCAATTCTGATTCATTTAATCTAAACTCCTACTTAATAAACTTTAATACTAGATCCTAAGTGCAAAAAACTACCCCAGTTGTTTAACCACCCGTACGAATTTAAGAAACTTGGGTAAGATCTGTTCAAGAAAGGCCACCGTTTTTGCATCCCGTAAGTCACCGCCATCATTGAAAGCTGTCTTTGCATTACTTAGCAAAAACTCATTGCCCGGCATTACGATTCCGTTGACGTGCGGCGCCTCCAAAATCTGTTTCAGGTGTAATTGGGCGCGAGAAGTTCCTTGATTATAGTACGATGCCCCCACCACCCAAATCGGTTTTCCATCCAAAGGGTGTAATTTAAACGAGAACCACTCAATGAGGTTTTTCATAGCCGCGGGAATGGTGTGATTATGTTCCGGAGTCGCTAAAATCACGCCGTCTGCCGCCTCAATTTTTTGGTTTAGCTTCTGTAAAACCGGGGACGTACTTAAGTCTTGATCTTCATTAAACATGGGAACTCCCCGGATATCCAACACTTCAATTTCAACCATTTCTTGAAAATGACGCCGCATATATTCCACTAACATGCGGTTATACGAATGTTCCCCGATTGACCCGGCAATTGCCACGAGTTTCATTCTATCACACCCCTTCCTTTGGGATTATCGTCATTTTGTTCCACAAATTTTTTCAATTCTGCTTCGTTAGCTTGGTGAGCGTGATTTAATCGCTGAGCAATCTCTAAAAATTCCAAAAAATCGGCAAATAAACCGTCTAACTGTTTAACCTTAGCCTGGTCAATTAAATTACCGTGTTCATCAAACGCCTGCAATGAATTTGCCAATAGAAATTCAGAGCTTGGTAAAACCCGAGCCTTTAATTCTGGCGCATCTAAGATTTGCCGTAGTTGCGCTTGCGCTCTTGATGCACCCAAATTACCATAAGAAGCTGCCGTGATCATTACGGGTTTATCCAAAAAGGGATGAATCCCGTATGAAAGCCACGCCAACGCACTTAATAAAATAGCTGGCACTGCATGATCGTATTCTGGTGTGCCAATAATCACCCCGTCTGCTTGGGCAATTTTTTCTGCCATGTCCCGTGCTTGTTTGGGAAGTTCCTTAGTGGCCGTCTTTTTAAAAATTGGTAACCCAGCAATCTCCAGCAGTTCAATATCCGCTTGGTGTACGTACCGCTTCTTTAGATACTGCAATAACGCTCGGTTGGTTGAATGCCGCGCATTAGTCCCCACTATTGCAACGAGCCGTTTCATTTCGCTAACCTCCTCCAAATTAGCATTTTTTATCAAACTGTCTTACTCTTCACTTTCATTATACGCTACCTTATGTAAACGCTTAACTCAAATTTTAAAAACCGTTTTTTAAAATAGTTTACCCTATTTACAAAGTTTTTATAACGTGGTATCTTAACTAGCAAATAAACATTATCATTGCTGGGGTGCCGGATGGCTGAGATTAAACCCATTGAACCTGATCTAATTAGTATTAGCGCAGGGAGCAGTGCATAGCTACGTTACGTCTAAACTTTTTTACAATGCTTTTAAGTAACCAGCGGTGTCCTGTTTTCGGGATGCCGCTTTTTAATTAGTACGGTCCGTTCCTCCAGTACCCTAGCAAAAATTTTTTGGAGGCCACTTGTAATGCAAAACAAATCTACTTTGCGCTTAACCATCGCCGCACTTTTAATTGCCACTGACGTAGTTACGTCCCCGCTGTTTCGAATTGAAGGAATGGCGCCCATGTCAAGCGTCTTAAACGTTATTATTGGTTGTCTGGTCGATCCCCTTTACGCGCTAGCAATCACCCTGATGACCGGCACCATTCGGATGTTGATCCTTGGAATACCCCCGCTTGCTTTAACGGGTGCAGTGTTTGGTGGTGTGCTTTCCGCCCTTTTCTACCGGTGGACTAACCAAGTTGGTGCTGCCTGGCTAGGTGAAATTATTGGTACCGGAATTATTGGCTCCCTGCTAAGCTACCCGGTTATGATTTTATTCACTGGTAGTAGTAACGGTCTGTACTGGTTCATTTACACTCCACGCTTCCTTGCTGCAACCCTTTTTGGGGGGTTAGTGGGCACCATTTTAACTAAAATTTTGCTTAAGAGTCCTCGTTTTCTACGGTATCAACAACTTTTTAATAAATTAAAATTTTAAGATAAAAAGTCTTATCTAAGGACCTACAACAGCAATATATAGCCAAGCAACTAAGTAAGAAAAAAGCCTAGTTTACTTAAGTAAACTAGGCCTATTCATTTGGCTTTAACAACAGAAACTCATGCTTTAAATTATCATTAAATCAAATACTTCATCAGCCGTTGCCAATTATTGCCGCTAATGAATGATACAGTTTAGAATTTTGATTGGTAATCAAGTTGGTTCACCGCTTGATATGCCTCTAAGGCCGCTCTTTTAGTAAAGAAACCTTCACGCACCAGATTACTCATCGGAGCTAATTGCTTTTGATACTCTTGATATCTCTCTTCGGTCATCCCATCTAAAATAGGTTTAATATCAGCTAAATTTTCTACAGCAAATCCTAACCCATTGGATTCAATCCAGCTTGCCGCCGCCGCATGTTTCCAAATGATAATTGGTAGTTTTGCCACTAAATAGGAACTTAGTTTATGCGGGTAATTATACTTAGTATACTCAGCACCGATACCTTCTACTTTTTCAAAGCTGTCCGAAACCCAAACTAATGCAAATCCATCGGTTAATGCCTGTGGTAGTTCGGTAGGTAATTTACTTCCACAATAATCTACGTGCGGATTTTTAAACATTTCTTCATTAGGAAACGGACCAAAGACATCCATATCCCAGCCATCAGGGACATTTTTTAAAAATTGCGCTTTACCTAGATTGCCAGAATAAATAATGTGCCGACTAAAATGATGCTCTGGGATAGTCGTATCTTCAGGGATCTGATAGCCAAAAGGACCTTGCGTAATGATTGGAATTCCTACGGGCCAAACTTTAGATAAAGTTTCTTTCATGCGTTCGCTATGGACGATCATTCCATCAAACAATGGTGCTAATGCTCCAAATGTAAGATTATTAAATTGCTGGTTAAGCCCTTCAATTTGCGCTTCTGGAGACACTTTGTCTGCATATGTACCAGTCATTAAGGAATCATAGTCATGCCACATAGCAATAACCTTAGCATCATATAACAGATGTGCTCGTTCAACTAATTTCTTAATAACTCGTCCGGTCGACCCGTAATTTGGTAATTGAACAATCAATGTATCTCCACTGTGAAAAGGAGATAACGCCCCATCCATCCGAACCGTCAGCGATTCATCCGATTCTTCCGGCATGAAATAAATTTCAAGGGCAAGGCGTTTTGCCCCAATCTGTTCTAAATGATCGGCATAATCCCGTTTAGGTTTATATAAGGCAGTATTCATCCGCCCGCCATTAAGTGCTGAATCAAAGTTTATATCGGTTACCCAAAGCATCTTAATCCTCCTGAAAAAAACATATTAAATGTTTAACCTTATTTTTTAATTATAATGTTTATTTTTAACCGGCGCAACCTTGCTAGTTTATACGGTAATGTCTATAATTACATATATACTATATCGATAATATATTCTAGAAAAGAGGACTTTCTTATGTTATGGGGAATTAGCGTTAATTATGGACTAAATATCAACCCAGGTATTTTAAATACATCTTTTTATAAAAAACAATCTGATTACACACGATTCCTAACCGAAATAAATGCCCACATCGCTGGACAAGCTTTCAACACGTTTCCAGAAGACTACAGTCTGACTAATATTCGCGTAGAGGGCATGCTAGCTAATATTAATCAAGGGGATACCTTAATAATTCAGTTTCCAGTATATGTAAATCCCCAAATTTTTAAATTAATGGCTGATTTTGTCCATAACCAACGAGACGGAAAAGTAATCGGTATTTTCCATGAATTTGAAGGACTAAAAACTGGTGAGTTAGCAACGTCCCCAGAAAACCAACAAGACTCTTGGAATTCTTTTAATTTAGGTACTTATGATGTAATTCCCGAGATTTTTGACGCGCTCATTGTCCAAAGCGCGGCTTTTAAGCGCGGTCTTCAACGTCGTTTAAATTACGATAAACCTATCATTGTGCAAGGTCCTTACGGATATAAATTATATAATGATTTTTATCTAAAAAATCGCACATTTTCAAAGCGTATCAACCTTATTGATAATTTAGATAGTACAAATTATTTAATTGATGCTCCAGCAAGCTGGGAATTAGACGTTTATGGTCCCGGACTCAACAGTGCCTTAAAGGAACGTTTTGAAAAAGAAGCCAATTTTAACTATTACGGTGAAGTTGATCCTGTCGAAATAGCTTCTAAATTAAAAGATGGGTTTGGCCTAGTTTGGGAGTCATCACGTTATGACACCGTTGATGGTCCTGAAAGTAACTACCTTAAGTATCGATACCCGCATAAATTAAGTCTCTACTTAGCTGCCAATTTACCAATTATCATTTGGAACAAGGCGGCGGCTGCTGATTGGGTAGTCAAAAACGACCTTGGGTTCGCGGTCGCTAACCTTTCCGATATTCAACCTCTCTTAGAAGCTTTAACTGAAGAACAATATCAAAAATATCAAAGAAGCTTGAGCAAAATCAGTCCTTTAATTCGAGAAGGAATCTTTGAAAAAGAGGCAGCCATCAAAGCTTACCGTGCAGTTAATCAAGAAGATTATCAAGCTGATTTTTAATTGTTAGTTAGTTGAAAAGAGCTAGTATATGCCTCATTAAGTATTCATCGATCAAGCTTTAGTTTTGTAAAATTATTGATTTTGAATTAAGGATCAGCTTAGTTTTTAAACGTCCTTGAATCCTAATACAAATAGACAAATAAAATTTTTTGAACCTTGGTTAGTTCCATATAAAAAACAATTTATCCGTAGAAGCTATTTAACAATTAGCCATCCAACGGTTGAAATAAAGGTTTAAGTTACCTTGATTAGTTTCATTACCACTACCAAATATAAATTTTTCCGTAGATACCTAAAAATAATTTGACGGCACGTACCACATTAACCAAAAAAATCCTGACCACAATTTTTCAATTGCGATCAGGATTTTTAAATATTAACCTAGTTTAAATTTACTTTAAACGAGCGTTTAATTCTTCAGTCTTGTCTTCGTAACCTGGTTTACCCAGTAAAGCAAACATGTTGGACTTGTATGCTTCAACACCTGGTTGGTTGAATGGGTTGATTCCGTTCAAGTAACCAGAAACGGCAACGGCAGCTTCAAAGAAGTAGATCATGTAACCTAACGTGTAGGCAGTTTGATCAGGGATGTTAAGCGTCATTACTGGAACGCCACCATCGTTGTGCGCAAGGGTAACACCTTGGTAAGCCTTCTTATTAACTTCGTCCATTGTCCGACCTTCTAAGTAACGAAGTCCATCAAGGTTGTCTTCTTCCTTAGGAATGTCGATATCGTGGTTTGGCTTTTCAACGTTAATTACGGTTTCCATCAAATCACGACGACCCTCTTGGATGTATTGACCAAGGGAGTGCAAGTCAGTTGAGAAGTTTGCTGATGAAGGGTAAATACCCTTTTGGTCCTTACCTTCGGATTCACCCATCAATTGCTTCCACCATTCGCCAAAGTATTGTAACGTTGGTTCATAGTTTTCTAGCAATTCAGTAGTGTAACCCTTCCGGTAAAGGATGTTCCGCAATGCAGCATACTTGTATGCATCGTTCTTGTTAACGTCAGCATCTGTGTATTCCTTGCTTGCGTCTTCGGCACCCTTCATTAATTGGTCGATGTCGCCACCAGCTACGGCAATTGGAAGTAAACCAACTGCAGAAAGTACTGAGAAACGACCTCCGATATCATCAGGCACAACGAATTCTTCGTAGCCTTCAGCGTCTGCTTCAGTCTTCAAAGCGCCTTTAGCACGGTCAGTTGTAGCGTAGATCCGCTTCTTAGCTTCTTCTTCACCGTACTTAGCAATCAATTTTTCCTTCAAAACGCGGAAAGCAATTGCGGGTTCGGTAGTTGTACCAGACTTAGAAATAACGTTGATTGAGAAGTCGCGGTCACCAATCAAGTTCAAAACGTCTGCTAGGTATGTGGAACTAATTGAGTTACCAGCAAAAATTACTTGTGGTGCACCATTGCGTTGTTCCTTAGTCAACATGTTGTAAAACGTGTTGTTCAAGAAATCAATTGCGGCACGGGCTCCCAAATATGAACCACCAATTCCGATTGCAACAAAGACTTCGGAGTCTTCGCGAATCTTTTCAGCAGCTTTCTTAATCCGTGCGAATTCTTCCTTATCGTAGTTAGATGGTAAATCTAACCAGCCGCGGAAGTCGCTTCCTGCACCGGTACCCTTGCGAACTAATTCATCGGCAGCGGTAACCATTGGTTGGATTTCAGCAAGTTCATTTTCATGAACGAAATCAGCCACGTTGGAACTATCAAATGAAATGTGTGCCATTTTAAATACCCCTTTTATTTAGAATTCCCTACTATTATACAATAGTTTGCCAGACTTTGAAGAACTTTGGACAACTTGAAGCGGTTAAATTTTCCTTAACCAAATTAGCGCCCGTCATCAGGTCACTTTAAAAATTAAGTTTTTCTAAAGAAAATTGGTCTATATCTTTTATCGGTTTCTTCGCAAAAACTCCTCATATTTTTATATGAGTACATAAAAAAAGACCGCGGATTTTATAATCCCAGTCTGTTTTCTTTATATTAAGATTTCTATTTTAACGTTGCTAGTAACGTTTCACCGATAATAATTAAAATCGAGCCGATAATCACGAACTGCATTTCGCGATGGGTCTTACGTTCGCCTAGTAACCAAATTGATCCGAAAGTAGAAATTACAATTCCAGCTTGTGCTAAGGAGTAGCTAATTGCTAGTCCAACTGATGGAATTGCCAAGAACATGAAGATGTTCCCGATTCCCCAAATCAAACCAGTAGTAATGTTTAAGAACGTTGGCTTCTTTGCAATTTGATCCGTTTCTTTAGCAAAGAAAACAAACAAGAAGGCTCCGAGCAACATTCCCACTGCTTGAGGGAAAATAATCGCCTTTGCATCAACGTTAGCAAACCGCACGATTACCGTATAACCGATGTACCCAATCGTCGAAATCGTCAGCGCTTGAATTCCGGCTGGCATATTTTCGTCATCGTTTTCCGTCGTGGAATCGCTCTTATCTTTTAGCGACGTTAATGCCGCACCAACGATTAAAGCGATTACCGCGATGGTACCAACCATAATCATATTACCGGAAGTCCATTCGTGCCAAATCAGTACCCCTGCAAGGGCGTTTCCTGCCAACTGTAAGCCGGTTGAAATTGGCACTGTCTTAGAAACCCCAATGTGCTTCATTGAACTAAACTGGTTAAATTGCCCGACTGCCCAAAAAAGGCCAGAAATCAAACCAGCAATCCAAATCTTACCGTTTAACGTTGGCTGGTAAATCACGAGGGTCACTAAGGAGAAAATCACCGCACCCATCGTCATTCCTAACGTTTGCTGCGACGCACTCCCGCCTAAGCGGCCACTCACTAAACCAATACTTCCCCACATAATTGCGGGAACTAAAGCGAGTAAAATATTCATATCAATATCTCCTATATATTTATCAATCTCTGTCTCTCTCATAAGACAAAATATTATTGTACCAGTTATGAAAACGAATTCCAACATTTTTTTTGAAATAAAAATGGTATACTTCATTTTCCATTTTTTTGAAACTCGTTGTGAAAATAACCATTAGATACATTAAAAGTAATCGAGTAGTTTTATGAAAACTCGTATAAAATTTTAAGGTTTTGTGCTAGAATAGAAGTGTTGCGAAGAGGAGAACTCTTTGTCTGTATAAAAATATTGGGAGGAACCAGTTTTATGTCATTTATTAATGGTACAGAAACATTTGCAGCTGCTCGTAAGGGCCACTATGCTGTAGGTGCTTTCAACACAAACAACCTTGAATGGACTCGTGCTATTCTAGCAGCAGGTCAAGAAACACACACACCAATCTTGATCCAATCATCAATGGGTGCTGCTAAGTACATGGGTGGTTACAAAGCAGTTAAGCGTCTTGTTGAAAGCGAAGTAGAATCAATGGGCATCACCGTTCCAGTTATCATGCACTTAGACCATGG
Organism: Pediococcus acidilactici; assembly: GCA_024970065.1. Lineage (NCBI taxonomy): Bacteria > Bacillati > Bacillota > Bacilli > Lactobacillales > Lactobacillaceae > Pediococcus > Pediococcus acidilactici. The sequence goes on from CP103908.1 coordinate 1,404,199, forward strand.
TAACTACGAAGCTGCTAAGGAAGCTATCGCTGCTGGATACAGCTCAGTTATGTTTGACGGTCATGACCTTGACTTCGAAGAAAACTTGGTTAAGACAAAAGAAATCGTTGCTTTGGCACACGCTCAAGGTATTTCTGTTGAAGCTGAAGTTGGTTCAATCGGTGGTGAAGAAGACGGAATCATCGGTGCTGGTGAATTAGCTGACGTTGAAGAAGCTAAGACACTTGCAGCTACAGGTGTTGACTACCTTGCTGTTGGTATTGGTAACATCCACGGTGTTTACCCTGAAAACTGGAAAGGTTTGAACTTCGATCGTCTTCAAGAATTAGCTGACGCTATCGACACACCACTTGTATTGCACGGTGGTTCAGGAATTCCTAAGGAACAAATTGTTAAGGCAATTTCAATGGGTATTTCAAAAGTTAACGTTAATACTGAACAACAAATTGCTTGGTCAGAAGCTGTTCGTAAGTACTACGAAGAAGACAACGACAAGAAGCCTAAAGGATTTGACCCTCGTAAGGTTCTTGCTTCTGGTACAGAAGCTATCAAGAACACTGTTAAGGAACGTATCGACTGGTTCAATACACCTTCAATGTGGTAAAAATAATTCTTTAATAAAAGAGCTTGGTGGAGTTTACTCCGCTAAGCTTTTTTATTATCCTAAGCTTTCTCTCTCCCAAATAAAAAATGGTAGCCCTCCCCTTTCAGGAAATTGCTACCATTTTTATTTACTTACGACTAGATTAAGTTATTTATCGTCGGGAGCTTTAGGAAAATGTAACTTAAAGGTGGTTCCCCGTCCGGGTGCGCTTGAAACTTCAATTTTACCGCCATGAATTTGGACGAGTTCGTGCACAATTGCCATCCCTAATCCTGACTCACCCTTCGTCTGAATACGGGACGCGTCTGCTTTGTAATACCGTTCCCAGATATTTTTAATCTGGTCGTCGGTCATACCAATCCCATTATCACTAATTTGGATGTTGGTTCCGTCGCTAGCATTTTGTGCCCGGATCGTAATCTGTCCATTTTGCGTAAATTGAATCCCATTTTGCACGATGTTAAACAAAACTTGAATCAACCGGTCGGGATCTGCATAAACCATCACGTCGCTGTCCATCTCAACAATTAGCTGGTCGTCTTCCTTTGCGGCTTTCTTATTAAGCTGTTCAACTACGCGCACGACGGCTTGTTTCAAATTAACCATCTGACAATTAAGTTTAATTTTGTTGGTCCGAATTCGTTCGTAATCCAGGTTATCGTTAACCAACCGAATCAAGCGCTTGGTTTCCCTTTGCATTAAACGAATGCTTTCTTCCTTACTATCTTCGGGAATTGCATCGTACTCTAAGCCCTCTAAAAGCCCGTTAATGGTCGTTAACGGCGTCCGCATTTCATGAGCCGCATCTGCCATAAACGCCCGGCGACGCTCTTCTTGTCGTTTAATTTCGTCATTAGATTCCTTAAGTGACTTAGTCATTAAATTAAAGTCGGCACTTAATTCACCAATTTCATCCTGCCGCCCGGGATCTAGTTGCACTTCAAAATCCCCTTCAGTAACCCGGTGGGCCGCCTCCCGAATCTTTTGAATTCGGCGAACCATGTACCGGGACAGAAAGTAGGAAGCCACCACCGCTACGAGAATTGCCAAAGAAAAGGTGACTAATAGGTTCTTTTGTACCTGCTGAATATCCGCCTGCACGTTAGCTAGCGGTGAACCTACGGCAATTACACAAATCAATTTTCCCTGCCGGTCAAAATACGGCTTTTTAAGTTCCGTCATCGTAATTCGGTGTTCAACCTGGCCAACTGCCATGCGAGATTCTTGACGTAAGATATTTCCCTTATTTAATTGTTGCCACTGCTTTTTACTAATTTTGGTAGCGGTATTGCGGTTGGGGTAGCTAACGCGTTCCCCATCTTCCGCGTAAATGGTGAAATGGATATGCTGGTTATTTAACAACCGTTCCATTCCCATTAATTGGTCCACCCGCACCGTCGTCACTGACGAATCATGGGGGTCCAATACCACCGCCTGTTGAAAGATGCTATCCGCATATTCCTGTAGCGAATGCCACTTGGTGCGATAAACTGAATCACGCGTAAACTGAATAAATACTAAGCCCACAATCAGCAAGGTTGCTAAGGTTACCGCCAAAAAGGCCATCATTTGTTGAAAAAATAACTTCATTAGTTATCCCTCATCAATTTTACTATCGTCAAACTTATAACCAACGCCCCAGACCGTTTGCACCACTTGGGGTCCAACTGCTTCTAGCTTTTGTCGTAGTTTTTTAATGTGGGCGTCAACGGTACGTTCATCGCCATAGTATTCGTAATCCCACACCATTTGCAGCAACTGTTCTCTTGAGAAAACCTGCATTGGTTTTTGTGCCAAGGTTTTTAATAAGTCAAATTCCTTAGGCGTTAAATCCGAGATTAATTTACCATCCAAGTAAACCTCCCGCGTCGCCGTACTAATTTTTAGGTGTGCCGTACGAACGTCAAATTTGCCGGTCTGTTGTTCAGGAGTATTATTATGCTTATTCATCAAAACCCGACGGTGCAACGCCTTAATACGCGCAATTAAAGTGATGGGGCTGAACGGCTTAGTAATATACTCATCCGCCCCCATTTCTAGCCCTAATACTTGATCACTTTCGGAATCGCGAGCAGTCAACATAATTAAGGGCACCGTGTGGGAAGTCCGCCGAAGTTCTGCAGCCACTTCCATCCCGTCTTTTCCAGGCAAATTTAAGTCCAGCAAAACAATGTCCCACTGTTGAGGGTCCGCCTTAAAAATTTCCAACGCCTTAATTCCATCATAAGCAAAAGTAACTTTCCACTTTTCTTTTTTAAAAAACATCCCCATCATATCGGAAACTGATTTGTTATCCTCAATCATTAATATTTGCATTGAAATTCCTCCAATTTCATTTACCTCATTCAGTATAGTCTTTTTAATCGAAAAATTTATGAAAAATACGGAAAAAGACCCTTAGATTTATCCGCCCTCTTCCATGATAACGAACTTATAGACACAAAAAAAGACAACCAGAGAAGTGGTTGTCTTTTTATTTAAACATATAAATTATTTATTTTATCTTAGTACCAACCTTGTGATAACCAAGCGTTCTTAGCAGCACTCCAGCTACCGTAACGTGACTTAACGTAGTTGTCAGCAACGCGTTCTTGGTTAGCTGCTGAGTAATCACCGTTTAAGTATGATGAAGATAATTGGTACTTACCAACGTATTGGCCGTTGCGAGCTGTGTATGAACCACCTGATTCGCGTGCAGCGATCCAAGCTTTAGCAGCAGCTTCGTTACCAGTTGCGTTTGATGAGTATGAGTTGTTGTTCGATGTATTTGCTTGACGTACTGGAGCAGCCTTTTGTTGAACAGGTGCTTGGCTAGTTTGTGCTTGAGTTTGAGTTGTTTGTGCTTGGGTTGAACCAGCAGCATTAGTGTTTTGCTTTACTTCAGGAAGTTGTTGAACGTCCTTGTTTGTAGCTTGCTTAATGTCACCATCGTTAGTGATCTTTAATTTTTGACCAACGTAGATTACGTTTACGTCAGCAATGTTGTTAGCCTTAGCGATGGTGTTGTAATCACCATTCAAACCAAATGTGTAGCTAATTTCTGAAAGAGTATCGCCAGATTTTACAGTGTAGATTTCGTCAGCGCTAGCACTACCACTTGTAGTGATCATTGCAGCACCAATTGCGGCACCGGAAAGTAATGCGATTGACATTTTAGAAATTTTACTTTTGATTGACATTTAATTATTTCTCCTTATTTTTAAAAACACTTTTTATCTTCTTTTGTTTCAACACCAGTAACTTTACACGATGATTATTACAGAACTATTTTTAAATTCTGGTAAATCACTGAAATTTTGTAAAGTTAAGTAACATTTTGTAACAAACTAACAAGTCAGCCTTGCTATTATTGCTTTTTACACTTTTGTTGATTTGTCAAAAATGAAATATTATTTTTAAAGCTTGCCGTTAATCAGCTTATTCTCCCCAAGCTGACAAACCTTGTGCGTTATATACGTTAGTTGCCATGTTGATTTGGTCAGCAACTGACATTCCAGGATGTTCGCCATGACCTAACAATTGGAATAATCCGTAAGCTCCAGATGAAGCGTTAGATACGTTAGCGTTCCCGCCTGATTCACGCATAATGATTTGTTGCCATTTAGCAGCGGAAACTCCTGTCCGGGATGCCATTTCGTTAGCAACTGACGATACTGAGCTACCCCCGTTGTAACTTGCTGTCTTAGCAGGAGTGGCCTTTGGTGTAGCTGCTTTAGCAGGAGTTGCTTGCTTAGTAGCAGCTGCAGCATTAGTATTCTTGTCAACTTCTGGAAGTGACTTAATTTCTGACTTAGTTGCCTTCTTAATGCTTCCGTTATCTTTAATTACTAATTTTTGACCAACCGTGATGAAGTTAACGTCTTTAATGTGGTTAGCTTGCGCGATTGCATCGTAGTTACCGTCGAGGTTAAACGCGTAACTGATTTCTGAAAGAGTGTCACCAGATTTTACAGTGTAAATTTCGTCCGCATTTGCACTACCACTTGTAATTGCTGTTGCACCGATTGCTGCACCCGCAAGTAAAGCAATAGATAGTTTTGAAAATTTACTTTTGATTGACATATAGATTAAATATCTCCTTTATGTTTATAAACCATGTACGTGTTTCTTTCGTTTCAACAGGATATTACTTTACCGAACCTATATTACAAACATATTGGGATAATTTGGGAATTAGGGATATTTTGTAAGATTCTGTAACATTTTGTAATAAAAGCCCCGCTATTCCCCATAGAAATAGGATTTAGTCGTTTATGAGATATTTGCAAAATGAAATATTTTTTTTGCAAAAAGCCCTGTTTTCGCCTTTTTTCTTTTCCTTATCCCTAAATAAAGCGTTTTCTGTATTCGACTTTGACGACTGCATCTTTCTTCACCAAGAAGTCTAGTAATAAAAAGATTGCCGACTAATTTCTTAACCGGCAATCTGTAATTTATTAATTCTGGTAACTAAGGACGTAATACACTCTCTTGACCAAGTCATCCCCCTGCTTATAATTTTCGCATTAAATCAATTCCCTAACCTTAATCCACACTCCGCAGAAAATTCATCGTCTGGCTAAAGCACTTTTGTCCATCCTTACTATCTAGATCAAACTGATACTCATGGTTAACTTTGTGCTGCTGGTCAAAGAAAAGTGTGCGGGTAGCGACGCCTTCTTTGCGTAACTTTCGAGATAATTCCTTGCCCTGTTCCTCAAACGAACCATTATTGCCATCCGTAATAAAGATTGGCGGGAAGTGGTTATTAACGTAATTAACCGTAGAAACTAGCGCACCTTTTGGGGAATTTTTCCAATCTTTGTCCCCTAAGTATGCCCAGCCAACTTGGTTAACAAAGAGTTTGGTCATTAAGTCCACGTGTTTTTTATTCAACATTTGCTTTATGTCGTATGGCCCACAGTATAATATTCCACCGACAATATTTACTTTCTTTAAAGGACGATAGTTTATCGCGGTGGCCAATTTAGGGTTAAATTGCGCGTCAATCACCTGCGAAGCAACGTGTGCACCAGCTGAATCACCACCGACCACTACGTTATGAACGTTGAGCTGCTTTGCAAAATTACTGTGTACGTATTGGATTGCCTCACGCATTTGGTTTACTTGGTTGGGATAATGATTACCTGGTGCCAACGCGTAGTTAATTGACACTACGTTATAACCCTTGGCGGCCATTTTGGTTGCCCAGTATTTGGTCCCCTCCTTATCACCAGCAATGAAAGCCCCCCGTGCGCCCAAATAATGGTTGGACGAGTCTGATTCCCAGACTTATAAAAAACGTCCATGGTATTTTGGGCGTACTGCGAAGAGTACTTTACATTTTGCTTAATAGCAATCTTTTCCCGGTAATTTTGGTAAGCACGCGGTTTAATCGCGGCTTCGTCACCTGCCGCGTGATTTAAAAAGAACACGAACGGTTTAGGCGAAATGTTCAACGCGACTACGATCGCTACTCCGATTCCGACCACCAGAAAGATCGCGTACTTAATAACCTTCTTTAAAAACTGCATCTTTACTCCCCTAACTTTAGTTAATCAACTTATTACCAAGCCTCGTTTTATCATTGCAGCCTCTCTGACACGATTCATCACTTACTTCCTATATATAACGTGAGCCTTCGTGCATCGTCAGTTAAACTGCATTTAACAAAAACGGTTGGTCCCAATTCCAACGTCTTCCCGCCAAGTCTTTTGAAGCCTTAGCGGATCCTGGTTACTAATTCAATCTTATCAAAAACTGACTTTCGGATGGGACGGTCTTAAAAAGATTCCGGCAAAACCTCCTTGAATTTATAAATGAGCAACGTCTTTTAAAAAAATAAAAAGGACTTGATCACTCCATGACCAAATCCTTTTTTGAATATCTACTATTATTAAAACGCTTGAATTGAAGCAACAACATTCTTAAAGTCGTCTCGACCGTTATTATTACTACTTACCAATCGCTAATAAAGCCCCCTAGACTACCAGACTAAGCAGCAGTACCCCCGCTAAACCAACTACGGAGATGACCGTTTCTAGCATTGTCCAAGTTAACAAGGTCTCTTTTACGGTTAAATCGAAATATTCCTTAAACATCCAAAATCCCGAGTCATTAACGTGACTAGCGGCCAAACTTCCGGCACCTACGGAGAGCACCATGAGGGCCGGATCAATCCCGGCTCCTTGCATTAAAGGAAGTACCAATCCAGCAGCGGTAAGTGCCGAAACGGTAGCAGATCCTAACGCAACCCGGAGGATCACGGCAATCAACCACCCGAGAATTAATGGTGAGATACTTGAAGAAGCAAACGCCGTCTTAATTGCGTCACCAACTCCTCCATCAATTAAAACTTGTTTGAAGGCTCCGCCCCCACCAATTACGAGAAGCAGCATTGCAATTGATTTTACCGCGTCTTCTAAAGTACTCATGATTTCGCCACTAGGAATGTTGCGGTGGTATCCCATTGACCAAATCGCAAATAATAAGGAAATTAACATTGCAATACTTGGTGAGCCAATAAAACTGATTGCGTTATCCAAAAAGTTGGGATGCGTAGGGGTAATTCCATTGTGTACCACTAAATCATAAATTGTAGTAATTGCCATCAGGATTACCGGAAATAGCGACGTTAAAACCGCCATCCCAAAACTAGGAGTTTCTTCCAACTTAAATTCTTTTTGGGGACCTAACGCCTTTAAGTTTCCCGTCCGTTCAAAAGCACTGGGAACAAACTTACGGGCCACTTTAGTAAATAAAATTCCAGCAACGTAAACCGTAGGGATTGCGACAATAATTCCATAAAGCAAAACCTTACCAGCATTGGCGTTCAAAACTGCCGCAATTGCAGTTGGAGCCGGGTGCGGTGGTAAAAATCCGTGGGTAACCGATAAAGCGGTCGCCATCGGAATCCCTAATGCGAGCACCGAGACACCAGCTTCGGTAGCAATCGCAAACACGATGGGAACTAAAAGAACAATTCCCACTTCAAAGAATAGTGCGATTCCGATAATAAAGGACGCCACAACTACCGCCATCTGCAAAAAGCGACGGCCAAATTTATTAATTAAGGTGTGGGCAATCCGATAGGCTCCGCCGGCATTGGCAACCAACCGACCAAGCATCGCACCAAAACCAAAGACCAGAGCCAGCTCACCTAGTTGACTTCCAATCCCGTTTTGAATCGTGTCCGCAATTTTACTTGCCGGCATCCCTAAACCTAAACCAACAACTACCGAAGTAACGATTAACGATACGTAGGTGTTAAATTTAAACTTAATAATTAAGGTGAGTAATAAAATAATTCCAATAATTAGAACTATAAACTCCATTGTTTTCACTCCTTATCAGCGTTAGGTAAGCGTTTGCACGTAACTTTAAAAATAAAAGAGGCCCAAAAGCTTCCTATATATAATACTCATTCAGCCTCTAAATCCTTAGAACTTGCAACACAAGTGACTTACACAGACTGCTTTAAAATTTCTGGCTTAAGCGTGATTGAATCAGTCTTCTTCAGCAATGCGCGCATGTGGGTTAGGATGCCTGCGTTGGAAATCAGCAATGCTATCATATTCTCCAGCAAGTTCATCCGTTAACCGAATCCAAATTGGCAGTAATTCTCGATAAACCGCAAAATTTTCTTGGTTAGGGTGGTGTTGGTGAGTTACCCCTACCATTGATTTAACGGCGCTAAGATCATCAATAATTCCTAGACTCTTCATCCCGATTACCACTGCTCCTAAGGCCGAGCTTTCAAAACTTTCAGGAATGTTAACATCCTGTTCAAAAATATCTGCTAACATTTGCCGCCATAATTCACTGCGTGCGAATCCTCCGGTGGCTTGAATTGACTTTGGCTTGCCCGCAACCCCTTCAATCATCAGCATGACCATGTAGAGGTTGTAGACAATTCCCTCTAGTGCAGCCCGGACCATGTGTGCTCGAGTATGTTGCCGTGTAAGTCCAAAGAAACTTCCCCGCGCATTGGCATCCCAAATGGGAGCCCGCTCACCACCCAAATACGGGTGAAATAGTAATCCATCAGCTCCAGCGGGAATCTTAGCCGCAATGTCAGTTAAAATTTCGTACGAATTGACTTGCATCTGTTCTGCAGTAATTTTTTCCGGAGAGAATAGTTGATCGCGAACCCACCGGAAAACAATTCCACCGTTGTTTACTGGTCCACCGACTACCCATTTGTTATCGTCGAGATAATAGGTAAACAACCGGCCACGCGGATCAACTACCGGATGATCCACAACTACCCGCACCGCGCCCGAGGTACCGATCGTGACCGCCAATACTCCTGGATCAATGGCGTTCACACCTAGATTACTTAAGGTCCCGTCACTAGCTCCTAAGATAAACGGAGTATCGGGATTAATTCCGGTCACCTCCGCGTAAGAACGGTCCATTCCCACTAACTGTTCTTCCGGGGTAACTAACTCGGGAAGTTGTTCCCGACTGATTCCAACGGTTTCTAAGGCTAAACTGTCCCAATCCTTTTCAAAAATATTAAATAAACCAGTTGCGTTTGCTAATGAATAGTCTTGGACGTATTTACCGTACAAGCGGAATAATACATAATCCTTGATTCCAATAAAGTGTTTAGCTTTTTTAAATAATTCTGGTTGGTCGTTTTTTAACCAAAGCAACTTAACCAACGGTGACATTGGGTGGGTTGGCACTCCCGTACGGGCGTATAACTTAGCACCTAAACCATTTTCTTTTAGTTCTTCAGCTTCTTGACTCGCCCGGTTGTCCGCCCATGTAATCACCCGGGTTAATGGTTGGTCGTTTTGGTCCATTAAAATCAAACTGTGCATGGCGCTGGAGAACGAAACTCCGGCAATTTCATCGGCTGCAACGTGGCTTTTACGCATTACTTCCGTTAATCCACTGATTACCGCGTCAAAAATTTCTTCTGGATCCTCTTCTGCCATGTCAGGTGTTTCTTGATACAAGGGGTATGGATTATTGGCGTATGCCACCGACTTGCCCTTTAAATCAAATAAAACTACCTTAGTACTGGTGGTCCCCAAATCAACACCAATCATGTACTTCATCTGTTTCATCCCCTACTTTTCCTGGTGGTCAACTGCATGGCCACCGAATTCATTTCGTAATGCCGCAACTACTTTTCCAGTCATTGTATCGTCTTTTTCAGAGCGGTAACGCATCATCAGGGCGCTGGAAATTACCGGAGTAGGTACTCGGAGACGGAGTGCTTCTTGCACTGTCCAAGCTCCTTCCCCAGAACTGTGCATGACGCCTTTAATTTCGTCTAGGTCAGCGTCTTTGCTAAACGCGTCTTGGGCTAATTCCATAAGCCAGCTTCGAACCACCGAACCGTGGTTCCAAACTTTTGCCACCGCTTCGTTGTCATAATCAAATTGGCTTTCGCTTAAAACTTCAAAACCTTCGCCGATTGCCTGCATCATGCCATACTCAATTCCATTATGCACCATTTTTAAGTAATGGCCTGAACCAGCTTCGCCAGTATAAAGGTAGCCATCTTCAGCGGCAATTGCTTTGAATAGGGGTTCAATTCGCCCAAAAATTTCTTTAGGTCCCCCAATCATAAAGTTACCATCATGACGTGCGCCAGCTTTTCCACCGGAGGTTCCCACATCAAAGAAGTGAATTCCTTGTTCCTTTAAAATTTCTGCATGGCGAATCGAATCTTGATAAAATGAATTTCCACCATCAATTACGACGTCATCTTCATCAAGCATCTCGCTTAGTTCCTTAATCGTTTCGTCGGTTGGTTTTCCAGCCGGTAGCATTGACCAAACGACCCGGGGCTGCTTTAATCCCTTTACTAGTGATTGAAGATCGGTAACCGTCTTGACTTGGGCATCTGCGGCTGATTGCCGTGCCTTAGCAAATAGATCAAAAGCAACCACCTCAATTTGGTGGTCACGCATATTCTTAGCTAAGTTAAGTCCCATCTTGCCTAACCCAATTAATCCAATTTCCATAAATAACCCCTCGCTTATCTTCTTATAATTAATTCCATATCCATTCTATGAAAATTTTTTACATAAATCAAGCGCTTTCATGAAATTATTTTTCTGGAGTCGATTTAGTGATATACTGAACATAATAAGTAAACTTGATGGGAGTATTTAGATAATGTCAAATTTTGCGTTACGTATTCAAGCATGCCAAATTAACTTTAGTGATAAAGAACGCCAGCTGGCAACGTTTCTCTTAAAAAACCAAAGCAAAATCAGCCACGCCACCATTTCTGAGCTGAGCAAAATGACCAACGTTTCTACCGCAACTATCTCGCGTTTCGCCAAAAATCTAGGCTTTAAAAACTTTCAGGAACTAAAACTCAGCTTGGCCCAGACCGAAAATCCCGATAACCTCTTTGCGGAAATCAGCCCAGACGATTCGCCACTTACCGTAACCGAAAAAGTCTTTGCTGCTAACGTAGATGCTTTAAAAGCAACCGTTAAGGCACTTAGTGAAAATGACTTATCTGCTTGCGTCCAACTTTTACTAAACGCCCAGCAGGTCGGTATTTTTGGCCTTGGAGCAAGTAACATCGTGGCCCTAGACGGCTACCACAAATTCTTGCGTACTCCGTTAGATGTGGTTTACGCAAATGATTTCCACATGCAAATCATGGCGGCAACCCGACTCACCGCGAAGGACGTAATGCTATTAATTTCACACTCGGGTGAAGATCGTGACGCCATCGCCCTGGCCAAGTTAGCACAACAACACCAGGTCCCCCTAATTCTAATCACCAGTTCTGCTAATTCTACCCTTGCTAAGATGGCGGACATCACCTTAATTTCGGTTGCCGAAGAAGCGTTGTACCGGTCCGAAGCCCTCCACGCATTAATTGCTCAGATGAGCATTGTTGACGCCCTTTTTATGTCGGTAGCAATTAAAACTAACCACAAAATTGCTTTGAAGATCCACCAAGAAATTAAGAAGACCCGTAATAACGACCATTGGTTTTGAAAGCAAATAAAAAGCACTAATTATTTTCGTTTCGGTACTTTTGAAACGAAAACAATTAGCGCTTTTTTAGTCGAGCCGTAATCCTTCAAGCGCCTTAACCAACATTTCGCGGTCCGCCTTCTTGAAAAATTTAAATTGGCTTGCTTCTAATTCATTAAATTCTTCAATCAACATGTACGCCGTTAAATAGCGCTTTAAAGCATCTTTGCTTACCCGGACATCGTCGGGGTTGTCTAACTTAGAGCCGCTGACTACTGCCAAAGCAAATTCATTGGGGTTAATCTTAATTTTTTTATCAGCCATCCCGCATTCTCCTTAACGTATATTTTTTGACCTCCGGTATTATATTCCTTAACTTTGCACTTTTCAAGCACCATATAAAAAAGTGGGCAATCCTGACCAATCAAGGATTGCACCACTCGTTAATTTATTGTTTAGGTTCAACTTTGGAAACGTCTAAGCCTAAATCAAGCATTTTCTGGTAGTCTTCACTACTTACCACTACGTGTTGAACGTAGTCAATTTCATCTTCCATAATTAACTTCAGATTTCCCTTTAACTGATCCCCATCAAAGGCCGGTTCTTCTAAGTAAAGGGTATTTTCAGATTGAGTATCCTTTAGAGCATCTAATTCGATACCTAGATAAGTAATTCCCACTTTATCTCCGGGTTTTACAATTTTAGCAACTTGCGCTGCCTGAAATTGACTCATATTATCGTATTGTTCAATAATTTTCCTAGTTTTCGGATTTTCTACCGTAATCAGGTTCATTGCTCCTTCGTAGAAGAAAAAACGTAACCGGACGTCTCGATTGTCATCAAAGAAATCAATTTCCTGGACATTATCTTTAAAGTAGAAAATATTGCTAAAAAGTTTGCCATCAAAAGTGTATTCTTCAACCATATCACGAGTTCCATCTGCATTGAAGAATTTGATATCTTGTACTAAACGGCGAGAACGGGGAAAGACCCGCATTTCTCCAATCACCGCTCCCTCCTTAACAAGGGTAATAACTCCATCCCGGTTCATGATAATTTCGACGCCTTCTACGGTATCTACTTTATCAAAAAATAGTGAACTATTTTCATCGTACGTTCTTTTAGTAACGTAATCAACGATATTTATTATTTTCGGATATTCTTCTTTTCTTAAACGGACAAAAAGTGGTTCTGGAAATAAGGTTATTAAAGTACTGTCGTTCTTTTTCGCGCGTTCTTTTTGAGATTCCCAATTATCCGTTCCTGGGCGTAAGGCACTTACCAACTCATAGTTCATTAATCAAATTCCTCCATTTATCAGCAATGACGTGATCACGATAGTTTTCAACAGACTTGAAGATGTCGTCTTTCATTTCTTTGATATCTCGGTCCATTAATTTTTGAATTCCCTTTTCTAATTGGCTGACGTCAAAATCCAGATCTTGACGTTTAAAGGTCATCAAGTAACCATTTTTACCATCTTCAATTAGCTCTAAAGCACCAAATCTTGCGGCAAAAGTAACTACTGGCAATCCAGCATTTAACGCTTCGATATAAGTTAAGCCAAATCCTTCAGAGAAGGAAGCCGAAACAAAGGCATCGTATTTAGGATAAACTTCGTCAGCATGATGAGTTAACCCACGCATCTTAATATATTTTTTAGCCTGAACCTTTTCAATTAATTCTTTTAATTTCTTTTCTTCTTCGCCAGCACCATAGATATCTAAACTAACTTTACATCCTTGTTTATGCAGGTTAGCCACTGCTTTAACAATTAAATCAATATGTTTTTCCGAAGCAAGTCGTGAAATTGTAATTAATTTAAACTCTTTATGTGGAATTTCCTTGACCTGTTTAATTTCATCATCCACTCCTCCTACGGGAATGGTAGCAATTTCCGCTTGTTTATCTGGAAAATCAATCAGTAAGTCTTTTCTTTGGAGTTCGGTAGCGACCACCATCCGGTCAATCCGATCCATATGAGTAAGCACGTATTCATAGTAATTATTCCAGAACGGTGCTTTAGGATCATCACGGTCAGCTAAGTGATCCGCATGAATGATTTCCACTAATTTCCGGTTTGGGTTTGGTAAGGTGTCGTCCATCAAAGCAACTTCATTCGTTTCTCCACGGTCTAAAATGAAGACGTTTTTTCCAGAATATAACCGTTCGATTTGATGTAAGAAATATCTCCGAAATTGCATTGAATTAGGGAAAAAAAGCTCTCCAGGCTGATTATATAGATGAATGTTTATAGTTTGATTTCCCCGATCATCATGAGGATCTTGCAAAAATTCAAACGAAACCTTGCGCAAATTAGTCTCTGCATCGTACAGCTCTACACGGTCAATCCTAACCAACAAAGGTGGGTTCTTTTTAGGGTTAGCGTGCTTCACGTAATGACGGACAACTCGGATTCCAGCTGAAGTAACTTTATTTTCTAACCGTAAGGTATTGGTACTATCAACTACATTTTCACTTCTTACCTTAGTACGTTTTGCTAACCCCTCAAGTGCGTACTTATCGCCATGAACAAAGTATTCCCAAATATTGATAACTTGATCATCACGGATTCCCCACTTATCCATCGCTTCGTGTAAGTTATCCACCAATGCCATGAAGATAAACTTATAATCTAAGTTAGCTTGGTCAAAACGTTTTGCACGGTAAAACTGAGCATGTTCCACCCCAGAATTACCAATTCCCATTGCTTCATTAATAAAAAAATTCATGTTTTTCCTCCAAAAATATAAGGCTCTAAATTAGATTTACTTTTAACGCCGATAAAAATGCAATATTTTTGCCAGCTCAATGGTTGTATATTTTTCTACCGCCGTTAACCGTTCTTCTTGCGAAGAAAGCAAAATAGTGTCTGGCGACAAAGCATCAAACTTCATTTTATTATTCTTTACTATCTCTCCAAACGACTTAAATATCTCAGAAATTTTTTCCCGAAGTTGCTGGTCTTGCCAATTGGCTCGACTGTCAAATTCAATAAAAATCCGTAAAACGTTCTTTTTCCCTAAATAAGATTCTGAATATACCAATCGGCTACGTAGGTAAACTTCAACTTTTTCAAAGAACGAGTCCTGTTGATTCCACACACAAACAGTGTTTATATTGTCGTTGATTGTCGCAACTTTAAAATCACTATCAGCGGGTTTAATCGTCAATTCTTCGAATTCTAAGGATTTATTATTCAAATTAACCAAACTAATACGGTAATGATCCATCTCTTCAGGTACTTCGAATTCGCCATCTAGGTCGATTGTAAGGGGACCGTCAATAATTTCGCCCTTAATATCAAAAAAATCTAGCTGAACTTGCACGGATTCATCGGGAATTACTTTTGCTTTAGTATTAACCTGGTATTTACCCTTTCTTCTTAAGAGCGGTAACTGGGAAAATTCAGGACTACCGTCTACATTAAGAGCATATTTGGACATCCAACTATAAATTCGTTGCCCTGGACTCATTCGTTCATTATTGAAATATATCTTTCCATTTTGATAATTAATCACCGAACCAAAGCTATACGTGTTGTTCATATGGATTGGCCATCTAATTACAAAACAATTACTCGTCATCTTCATCAGCCTCCTGCGGGCTAAAGTCACGGCCATAGTTAGTTATTAAAACATTCCGATATTGGTTTAAAAACCAAACAACTAAGGCATTAGTCTGATCATTATGCCGTCCCGTAAAACCTTTATGAATAACCCGAGACGTTGGTGAGTGCTTGCGCAGAAAACTATCCAACTTATCAAAGGCCATCCCATCGTAGTCGTCTTCTTTCATATAAACAATTACAAAATTAGTCTTTGAGTGATCATGTTTAGTAAACGAATTCCAGAAAAGATCGTTAGCCTGCTTAATATTTTCATCAGCAATACCACCGGTTAAGCGTAGCACCACGTCTAATGAGGTTGGAAAATTATTCGGACGGTTGATCCGTTCATTAGCAGCAATTTCACCTAAGCTTGTCAATGGTTTACCAACAATCACCCAGTCGGGATTGATAAAAGATGAATAATATAACGCGGCATAAGTCCCCATTGAAAGGCCAGATAAAATTACCTCATTCGATTTGAAACCTAGTTTTTTCAAAGTTGACTGGATAAGATTAATAATTTGACTTTCTAATTTTTCGCCCCCAACGTAAAACGATCCTCCTAAAATTCGAGACTCTTGAATTAAAAGGGTAGGGGCCTTTAAATTACGCATCATAAACATTCCTTCAACCCCTGGATTAAAACGAAATCCAGAAAAGTAAACCATCAAAGGCGGTTTAAAATCACCTGGGTCAAAGTAATGGTATAAAGGTTCTCCCATCGCTTCGTCGTCAATTTCGACATCTTCTCCAATTAGTAAAGTACCTCGTCCACTACGGCTTTGATTTACAGTGATAGCTTCCATCGTCAGATCAATATTTTTTCCCTTTACTAATAGCTCAACGAGAATGTAAGCCCCATTATGATCAACATCTAAAGAGATTAAATCTTTCAAACTATCATTATCCACTTCTGTACTGTAATAAATTTGACTATTAATCGCACTAATCAACGAAACCCGCAAACGAACGTTAGTAGTTGGGGTATTTCGCTTAAATTCCGTACGAATTTCCCAAATGGTATTTTTAGCAACCCCAAGGATACTTCCCCAACTAGCTACCCTTTGATAGTCCTCAACATCATTATCTATAATTTCTAGATAATTATGTCCCAATTGTTTTATGGTTCCTTTAAAATTCGGGTCAAACTGGATATTATCAAAGTCAAATTTATAACCGAGCGAACCATTATAAAACACTTCGTTGAGTTGCTTTGCTAACTCTTCTACGTTTTGAAAACTAATAAATTGAGCGTTCTTTAAATGAAGCGCCTGGATAGCTTCCGCGGAAAGCTCTGTTCGGTCATCAATTATGATGTTATTAGCTGGTAATTGTTTCAAAAAAGAACTTTGCTCCGCTTGTAAATACTCTGTTTGAGTAATTAAAAATAAATCGTGACGGAAAGCTAAGTTAAACTCTTCTTTAATTAGGAGTTTGTTTTTTCCTTTTCCAATTGGTTGATTTCGGTCCTCAAACGGAACGTCATATATTTCAAATTTTTCACTAATTAGTTCTGCTAATCCTTTAATTTCGGGTCCCAGATGTATAATTCTACCTTTGGTTATCATAACGCATCCTTCTCTCCCACCAATCGGATTGGCGTCTAAATTCTAGTTGCTCCATGTATTTAGCCGTATTTACTAAAGCAACGTTCCAATTCCCCAATTTTTTCAAATAAAAGTCCAGCCCTTGGGATAAGCTTTGTTCTTTTGTAACAATCCAGCCATTTTCTCGATTAATTACAAATGGGCTTTCTACCATATTAATTTGGGGGATTCCAGTACTGATAGCGTTAAATTGCATACGTGTGTCGTACGGATCACCCATATCAACCATAATCCTTGTCCGTGCTAAATCATCAAAAATTTGGTAATCTCTTGGATTTTTTCTAATAAGAATGCTAGAAACCACTAATTTAAAGCTATCCCAGTCAATCTTTTCACTTTCAGGTTCCTCGCCCTTTTCTACGGTAATTTTTCCATCTTTAACTGGATGCTTGAGTTCCCATTCTTTTCGCATCCGACCCCAAATTTTGAATAATAATTCTTGCATTTCTTTTTCGTTATTCGTATTAAATAGGATTTCGTTTAAGTTCCCTCGATCCTCATTTTCATCAAGGAAATCATAGTGGGCAAATATTCTTTTTAAAACTTCCGAACATACTATATCTGCGTCACTATCTTTTAAGGTCGAAACTATTAAGCCCATATTTTCATGTTCTAAATAGTAATCCATCAGCTCGTTACTCGTTTCAACCACATTTTGGTCATCATTCGCATCGCCAATGTTCCAATAAATAATCAGTTGCCGCTCCTCATTGCTATTTCCTAAGCGCATATCTGCACCATAGGGATACCCTAAATCCAAATGGGACTGATTTGGTTCGCTAACTTTAAGCTGAATTTGCTCAAAAAGTGCGTAGTTAGGAATCACGAAATTCGTGGATCCTTCAATCTGAGGAACTAATTTTTGAATGTCTTCTGAACTTACCTTTCCTTGATGGTCTAGTAAATACGCTACTGGCATTTGTTTTTGAATTTTTACCATTAACGAGCGAATTCTTTCACTGCTACTAGCAATTAAATTATCTTTTTTTTCATCAAATTCATCCGCAAACTTTTTATTAACAAATTCCAAAAATAAATCATCTAAACTAGCATATTCAGAATGCTTAAAATTACTAAAATTGCTTAAAATTTTTACAGGGGCTTCGTTATCAGGTTCATATCGTAGAATTCGCTGGCCAACTTCATTAAACCATTCTTGTTTTATTACTCGGTCATCGATCATATACTTAGTCGAGACCTTGAATCCACGGTCGTCAAAAATGTCAAAACGGTTGTTCTCTGACCCCAAAAATTTAACCGTCTGAATAAACCCTTGCGGATTCTTAACGGTTTCTGCGGCTAACTCGTTACCCCGGTAACCTACCATCGAGTGTAGTCCCCGAACCATCCGGATATCATCGGGCCATTCAAAACTTTCTGGACCAAGCGGCATCCCATCAATTCGTTCAATACCCAAAATAGCATCCCAGAGATTCCAAAAAGGCAGGTTGGTCAATCCGTTCACATGTAAAATATACCTTAAATTAGGTATGAAATTTAGCACCATCAGCTTGACGGGTTTGCCCCCGTCGTCTAATAAACTAACTAAATTTTTTAACGGGTCGTGATTTAATTCTTTAATTTCATTTGTCCATGCTGGGGCAATATAAAACATTCTACTTACTCCTTATAATTACAAAAGATCGTACTGGGTCCTTAAGTACATCGTCTTTACCTGATCTAAAGTGGTATCCATAATTGTGACTAAAATCAATATACTAGCGTACGCGAATGTAAAATTGGTTACCCCAGGTACATATAGTCCAATTATTAAAGGGGTGGCAACTATTACTAAGAAATATACGTTAGCCGCCGTACTCAGTTTAATCGCATGCGAATTTAAATATCTTTGAGTATCTTTTCCGGGAGTAATCCCAAAAATATAATCCCCTGATTTCTTCAGATTTTCGGCTTGCCGCTCCGTTTGGAGGTTCATAAAACTAAATGCATACCCCAAGAAAACTACCACGCAACAGTAAATTAAAATTCCAATTGGGTTATTAAAGTTAACGTACGTCTGCGTAAATTTACCAAAATTACTATCTGGATTGAGACTAGCAATATAACTGGGAATCATAAATACCGTAGTGGTGAACATAAATGGCATACTTCCCGAAGTCAAAAAACGAATTGGTAAATATGATTCGGAAAAGTCGTTTTGCACAGCCGGGCGTTGTAATGGTATCCGAAGTTCCGCTTTATTAAAGAATATTGTAGCAACGAACACAACTAGAACAGATACGCCTAAGGCAATCCATAGGTTAGTCGAAAATGATTTGATTTGATAAGTGCCTAATCCTGGTCCATGTAGCACCATCGCTGGCAAACTGGTAATAATTCCTGGCATAATTAGAACTCCGGCACCACCAATTCCATATTTAGCCGTCATATCCGACATCCACGCAACAACCATCGCACCAGCAAGTAAAACAACAAATGAAACCACTACATTAAAATCAAAGCCCATTATTTTAAATTCAGATGGGCTAATTTGACTCCGGCTCGCAAAGATAAACTGCATTGTTTGTAATATTGCGATCCCCAATGTAATCCAACGTTGAATATATCCCTTTTTTTGCTCACTAATTTTTTCCATCATACTACTATTAACCATTTGTATGGCTTGGAATAAAATCATGCTGGTCATATACGGACCTAGACCGATTGAAAATAATGATGGAAATCTATATTGTCCACCAGTCAGCATCGAGATATTTCTCAGTAACGGTGAGGCGTTAAGTGATTCTTTACTCAATTCGGGGTCTATTGCTGGGAGAGCAATCTGCCGCCCCAGTTCCATTAATACAATCATAAATAGTGTAAAAACAATACTAGCAATTAACTCATTTCTTTCACTTCTTTTTCTCATGGAAATTCCACCCTAATTGATTCATCTTTTTCAACAACTAATTCTGACAGTAGCATGTACTTGATTGTATTCTGCCAAAACGATTTTTTCATTTGTTTAAACGAGTTCATAGCTTCCTTTTCATATTCAAAAACTGGATTATGTTGTCCCAAGGCACGATTACTTACCACCTTTTTTAACTGTGACAAGTTGTCTACCTGTTCAATCCACGCCACGTCAAGAGCCTTCAAGACTGATAAGCGTTTTAAATAATTTTGCTGGAATTTAGTGCTTAAAATCGTTTTTTGTTGTTCCCATTTTTGTTTTGCAATTCCTGAAACATATTGTTCAAGTTGGCTAGGCTCATTCAAAATATTTTGGTCAAAATGATTATCACTATAGTTGTAATTTAAGTTATTAACAATAAAATCTGTTAATTTATCTCTAGTAATATCCTTCTCGCGTGCATATAGTTTGAAGAAATCCTCCCAAATTCTTTGAGTAATCTCCCCCAATTCGCCATCGGCCATTACGTAGTCCCGAAAACTATAAATCATTTCACGCTGAATCCGTAAAATATCATCCATTTTGACCGAGCTTTTCCGCCCAGACTCAGCTTTGGCATCCGCTGCTTGTTGTGCCCGTTCAACAATGTTCTTTGCTCTTCGTCCCCTCAGTGGTTCACCAAACTTTCGACGACCATTTTTAAGATCTTGTTCCAGTCTAATCCGATATTTTTCCACCCATTCGGGAGCGTTTTCAATAACTACTTTGTCATCCAGTGAGACCAAAAAAATACTTTCTCCCGGATCACCTTGTCGACCCGCACGTCCACGTAACTGATCATCTACCCGGCGACTATTCATTCGTTCGGTCCCAATTACTAACAAACCGCCCTTTTCTTTCACGCCTGGGCCAAGCTTGATATCGGTTCCCCGACCTGCCATTGAGGTCGCAACGGTAATTGCACCCGCTTGTCCAGCATCAGCTACAATTAACGCTTCTTTAGATTCACTTTGCGCGTTTAAGACGTTATGCACGATTCCGTTCTTAAGGAGAACCCTTGAGTATAACCTTGATAGTGATAAAGAACCGGTCTTTAGTAAAACTGGTCGTTGAATTTCATAAGCTTCCTTAACCATCTTTACGGTAGCTTGAATTTTTTCGTCCATAGTCGCGTAAACAACATCTGGTCGGTCGATACGAATATTCGGCTTATGAGTAGGTACTTTCAAAACAGGTAAATTGTAAACTTCCATAAATTCTCTAGCAGAGGTAATCGCCGTTCCCGTCATACCAGAAAGCTTTTTAAACATTTTAAAAAAGTTTTGTAAAGTAATCGAAGCCATTGCTCGTGTTTGATCACTGAGTGTAACTTCTTCTTTAGCTTCCATTGCTTGGTGAATCCCCGATTCTCGTTTCATTCCGGTAAGCGCGCGGCCATTCTCGCTATCTAATAACAAAACTTGATTATCAACCACTACGTAATCTTGATTTCTTTTTATAGTGTAATTAGCCTGCAAAGCTAACACGAGGTGGCGGTACAAGTCTGACCATTTTTTTGAAATCAGATTTTCTATCCCTAGATACTCTTCTAAATGTTGAATCCCTTTCTTGGTAAACCAAACATTTTTTAAATCATCACTGAATTCATAATCCTTATCCTTCTGTAAGCTCTTTACAATTCGGTCAGTAGAATTAAAAAGATTAGACTGGACACGTGGTGATCCTGAAATAACTAAGGGAGTTTGGGCAGCATCAAGCAACACAGAATCAACTTCATCGACCAACGCAAAATTTAAATCATTAAGTTTCTTGTCACTAGCATTTTCCACTAGGTTATCAGTTAAATAATCAAAGCCAATGGCACTATTGGTTGTATAAACAATGTCGTTACTATAAACTTCGTGCATATCTAACTCTTCATCATCAGGACTTACCCCTGCTGCACTAGTTAACCCCATCCAATGATAAACTTTACCAATCTCTTCGGCGTCCCGGTTTGCCAAGTAACCGTTTACCGTAACCAAAAAATTCCCCGGTCCAGTTAGCCCATTTAAGTACATCGGCATGGTCGCAGTTAAGGTTTTCCCTTCTCCAGTGTTCATTTGTGCTACCGCACCATAATGTAAAATCACTCCGCCTAACACCTGATTTTCAAACGGCTTTAGCCCTAAAATTCGATAGTCAGCTTCACGGATGGTTGCGTAAGCATCTATCAAAATTGAATCTAAACTTGCCCCTTGCGCTAGTTTTTCCCTAAATATCGTAGTCTTTGCTTGTAATTGTTCATCTGTTAGCTTTTGATATTCTTCGTCCAAAGCTAAAATCTTTTTAGTGATTTTCGAATACTTTCTAAGTCGAAAGTCATTAAAATCGAATCTCATCTGTCTACCTCTATTCTTTATCGTACATACAATGTATCACACCAGGTTAATTTTTTACAGTCGGTATGTTACACCGCGTTAATTTTTTATATTTTTACATAAAACTATTTACTTTTACGAAAAAAATTGTTTAAATAGCATCAAGGTAACTCACAGTTAAAGGAGGTTTTCATCATTAATAATTCATCTGATCGAAACAGTCATCTGCTTGAAAAAGATATCGAAAAACGGGTGTCTTACGAGAAGGATATTCAGACTCCTCCACGTTCACAACATAAAAAGCGCGGTAGCGCACCAGAAAAATTCATTTCTATCATTTTCTTCTTAGTTGTTTTGAGTAATATGGTTTATATGGCCATAGCTTTTATAAAACATTAATTATGTAAGTAAATGCCCTTTCGATATTTTAGCTTGTGGACCACCATTTCCGTTTGGTGGTCCCTTTTTAATAAATATTGTTTTATAAATTGGCAAATGTTTTCATAAATTAACACACTTGATTTATATTACCCTTTAATGTTACACCCTTAACCAAGATTGTCTGTCTCAACATTTTTAAAAAATGACATAAATAAAAAACTCGTTTTTCCTGCTAACTAAATTTATTATCCTGGGACTAATTTTTTCCAAATAAAAAAGCCTTAAAATCATTGGCTACTGCACCCCTAATTTCAAAGCCATTCATTATACATCCCAATTACGCGATATGATTTATCGGTAATGTAAGGATACTATCTAATCTCAATTACTTATAGGACCAGCTTAGACCACTACGCAATCATACAAATTCACTCAACATGAAAGCATTCTTTTATTGAAATGCCAGTAGTCTTAACAGTAGCACCAATTAATTAGGACACATTTGTGCATATAGCAATTCTACTTATGTTTAAACCATGCACTACTATGCTCTTGAAAGCCGTTAAAAATAGTACTTACCTTACGCCCATGGATTAGACGCGTGCTAAAATACCGGTATGCTACATAGTTAGAAATCAACATTTCAAAATTTCCCACACTGTAAGAGTCATCCCCTTGTTTGACTCTTAATTCCGCGTCGGTAATTAATTTAACCATAATTCCTAAATATTCAATTAAGATGTCCCGCGTTCCTACCATTATCCCCAAATTTAAGATTGTTAAGTTATTATTTTCCCAAATAAAATCCTTCATATAAGTTGGAGCCGCGTTATCGATGATGATTGATGTATTAAAAAGTGACGTAGTTTCATCACCCATATATAAAATTCCATCTTGAACATCGTCAAATGGATAATTAAGCATGGTAACGTCTCCGGCATCAGTTAGCGCCGCTTTTTCAATCTCCGGATGGGCCTTTAAAAAATCGAATGCCATCAAAATCCGATAAAAATATAAAGTTAGATTTGGATAGTGTTCAAATAAATCAAGGTGAGTAATTGTTACACCGTCACCTACGTCGTCTCGGCTTGGCCCATTTGTTAATACGTAATAAGGAACCTTAAAATGCGCTAAAGAGTCCGTCTGTTTCTTTACCTTTTCAGCAATATCAATTTTACTATTATCTTTGTGATAAAGGATCTCATCCATATTGACGATAAATTCACTTATCACGACGTTTGGTTCAACTTTCATGTAAAACTCCCTTATTTATACTTGGTCTTGGTAATTATACTAGACGTTAAAATTCCATCGCGTTAATTATAACCTCTATATAGTGGCTTGTCTACGGTACCAGTAAGAAGCTCTTTTGCAAAATGCGATTCCCAAATTTTCTCTCCAACGGTGGTTTGTAGTTAAATAAAACGGGCTTAGTTACCATGGTAACCAAACCCGTTTTGTAGATGATAAAAGTTATTCTGTTATTTTGACAAGTTAACTCGTTTAGTTAGCTTGAGCTCCGCACTTGTTGCAGAACTTAGCTCCTTCAGCAAGTGGTGCGCCACAACTACCACAAAATGCGCTTGCTTGGGGAGCAGCATTATTTGCATCCCCACTTACAGCGTTAACAATTTGTTGTGTGTTTTGGGTTCCTTGTTGGATTGTGCGGTCTGTTTGTGCTCTCACGTTGCGGTCCGCTTGATATGTAGCTAATTTTTGGGTAATTTTTTCTTCTAATTCTTCGCTATGATGTGCTTCGAAGAAAGGTAAGTCAATTGTCTTACTAATTCCGGAGCGTTCGTAGTTAAACGTGGTTCTAATCCCACTACCAATTAAAAGTACCCCAACTAAAATTGCAATTAAAGCCGTAAAGAATGATGAACCCATGAAAGCTACTTCAACAGCCGCAATTAATAATCCTAAAAAGATTGAGCTCAACTTATATGATTTTGATGTGTATACGTTAGTAATTCCTGAAAGTGGGGATGAGTCCTTTTGCTTCCCAGCAGGAATCAAACCAAAGAAAATCGTATTTGGCATATTTACCCGTAGGAAGGCGTCATCTATTGTAATACTCCCCTTTATCCAAAACGCCAATAAACTAACAGAAAACGCATCGCTATCGTTTTCAACAACTGCAGATTGTACCATTATTATTCCTCCTAAATTAACAGTTATAACAATTATATATTCATATAAGACGCTTTGTAAACCTCTTTCCTAAAAAAGCGCGGTTTAAAATCTAGTTTTTCCCGATTGCTAACCAAAAAAAGCTAGGAAAGTTGCTTAACCTTCCTAGCTTCTTTAGTTACTAACTATCCTTGATATCCAATTGTCATTCCGATAATTAAGATGACCAAAACAATTGTCGTGATGGTTACGTATAGTCGATCGCCTTCCTTAGCAAAGGCGTAAATCGACACCACTACCCGTAAAACTGGCGTCAGGATCAATAAAAAGATCCCTAACATTAACACTGCATAAGGTCTTAATTGCGTTACCCCATGAAAAATTATTCCTAACCGGGTGGGTAGGGCTCCCGTATAACCTGAGCCATTTTTTACCAACCATAGGCCAATTCCAAGGATGATCACTGCTGCAGAGATATAAACCCCAACTTGCAAAATTCGGCCAATCAATAATTCGACGTGATTCATTTCCTTTTGTTTAGCATTCATCTAGAAGTTCACCCCAAATCCTTTTAAAACCATTTGTAAGCCCATGTACAGCAACACGGGGATGAAGATTAAGCGAATCCAACGGGGACGGAGGTGTTGCATGATTCGGCTCCCTAATTGGGCCCCAAATAAAATTCCGATTGCTAAGGGACCCGCAATGTCAGCATGAATCGAACCATTAAAGAAGTATACCATTGCACTGGCTGCCGCGGTTACCCCCATCATTAAGTTGCTGGTTGCACTAGAAGGTTTCAACGGCATCTTCATAATGTTATCCATTGCCATCACCTTGAAAGCCCCGCTTCCAATTCCTAAAAGTCCGCTGGCTAAGCCTGCACCAAACATCACCGCTGAGCCTCCCGGAACGTTTTCCACTTGGTAGTCAATTTGCTTTTGCAAAGCTTTATCATAATAACTACCACTAAGGTTAAGTCGGTTAGCTAACCGATCATTTTTGGCGCTGCCCTCTTCGCTACCACCTTGTCGTAATTTTCGGTACATGTTCCAACTGGAAAAAACTAAAAATGATCCAAAGAGTACGTAAAGAACCGTAGAATTGAAAATCCCAGTCATAATGGCCCCTACAATCGCTCCAACCGTGGTTGCAATTTCCAAAAACATGGCCACCCGTAAGTTAAGCATCTCGTCCTTTAGGTAGGCAATCGTAGCCCCCGAACTAGTTGCAATAACGGCGATAATACTTGCCCCAATCGCGTATTTTATATCTAACCCCATCCCAATCGTTAGGACCGGCGTGATGATCATTCCCCCGCCAATCCCGAGGATGGCACCGAACACTCCGGCTAGTAAACCGACCAGCAATAAAATGATTAAGTGACTTGCCATAAACTCTAACTCTCCTTCTGCTTGTTTGAAATTCTTAAAAATACTAACCATTCTTAATTAGTATTTTAGTCTAAAAAACAAGAAAGGTTGGGAAAAAATTTCCCAACCTCTACATGTTAATACTTAATTCTGTTTGGGCTAAGCATGTCCCTAAATTGTTAAAGCTTATTTATCTTTGTCTTGGGTAGTAGCATCGTCAGAGTGATGTTCCGATTCGCTGCCTTCCCCTGAACTACTGCTTGATGAACTTGAACTAGCCGCCTTATCGGCATTTTCTGGAAGTTCTGGTGCATCGGTTACGTAATCGTCAACCGTGGACCGACCATGATTTTGTTCAAGCAGACTAGTTTTGGACTTTTGAGCCTTTTTCAAATTCTTAAGTGCGCTCTTCTTTGTGTAACTATAGTCCGACTTATTGACCTTCTTGAACCAATCTAAGTCCGCAAATCGTAGTAAATCGCCATTGATGATTCGATCGGAATAATTCAACTCATCATTAACGTACTGTTGAATTTGTTTAACTTCACGTTTTTGCTTAGCCGTTTCGTCGGTAATTTGTTCACCGCTGGCCGTGTAATACAGGTCCCCGCCGTACTTGGTATATTTCTTAGAAACAAAATCGCCATTACGGAAGGCCACGATTTGGTTGTACTGCTTAGAATTAATGTCGTGTCCAAATTGGTAAGCCCCCGGCGTATCAATTCCTAAGAGGTTCAATAGGGTCGGCATTACGTCAATTTCACCACTGTAGTTGTGGTTAACGCCACCTTTCAGACCCGGAGCGTGAATCATAAACGGTACCTTTTGGAACATCGCCAAATCATAGTTAGTGACCCCTTTTAACCCTAAAATCTTGGCAATTGCGGGTTTATGGTTGTTCGAAATTCCGTAATGGTCCCCGTACATCATGATTAAACTCTTATCGTAGAGCCCGGTCTTCTTCAAGTAACTGATTAGCTCTCCAACCGCTTGGTCAAGGTAATGGGCTGTTTGCACATACGGGTCGACGGTTGAATCTCCGGTTTCCCACGGATCAATAGAAACGTTTTTCTTTTCGATTCCGTACGGATAGTGGTTAGAAACCGTGATTAATTTTGCGTAGAACGGCTGTGGAAGTTCTTCAAGGAATTTCGCGGACTGTTGTAAGAACAACTTATCCTTCATTCCGTATCCACTTACGTAATCCTTCTTCAACGAGTAGTATTGCTTACTGAAGAAGTACTGGTAACCAAATGATTTATAAGCGTTATCCCGGTTCCAGAAACTAGCTACGTCCCCATGAAAGGCAGCGGTCGTGTAGCCGTGCTGATCCATAATTGCAGGCATGGACTGGAAGGTGTTGGTAGTACCATCCGTAACCATCGCTGATCCTTCAGGTAATCCAAACAACGAATTTTCTAACATCATCTCGGCGTCGGCCGTCTTTCCTTGTCCAACTTGGTTAAAGAAGTTGTCATAAGCTAGCGTGTTCTTGTCATTGTAAAACTTATTGATGTTAGGGGTAATTTCCTTTCCCTTCCACTTTTGGTTAATGACAAACTGTTGCAAACTTTCCAAGTGAATAATAATTACGTTCTTACCCTTAGCCACACCCTTATATTCGATGTTAGCTGGAACGTTATTTTTCTTTAAAAATTCATTAATTGGTTTTAATTGGGAACTTTTAGCTTCTTTTTTCTTATTGCTATTTTGAACGGTCTTAACCCCGTCATATAGCGTAAAGCTTTGTAGTCCCAAATATTTAACAATGTAGTTATTATCAAACGTCCGAGTCAGGAGACCGGAACGGTTTGAATAAGCAAGGGCCAAGTTAGCAGCTAGCACCCCAATTGACAGGATGGTGACTGCTAACGAGTTAACCAACTTAAAGCGTTGCTGATCAATTTTGGCAAAGCCAAACGCTAAAATGGCAATCACAAAGATTACGTCAACAAATACCAAAAAGTCGGTCGGCCGCAGGATTCCCATCAAACTTTTTCCCAAGTTATCTGATGCGGCACCCGACCCCTTAATTAAGTTAAAGGTGATAAAATCTGAAAACTCTCGGTAGTACAAAATGTTAGCAAATAGCCAGGTTGACAAGATTGCATCCATTACAATCATGTACCAGTAGGCCCATTTGCCCCGGATATATAATCCAATTCCAAATAATAGAATGGCAAAGCCAAGGGGGCTGATGGCTAAAATTAATTCCTGCATCCCACCTTGAACACCTAACGTAAATTTAGTTTGGTACGCAATGTATGATTTCAGCCAAAACAGCCCGGTAATCAACATAAAGAACCCAAACTTAGTGTTCAATCCCTGGCGAAACTTACCCCATAAACGATTCATGCTATCGTTCCTCCACATGATATTTCTTAAATAACTTATCCATTATAGCCCATAATTTACTTAATTGGCCGCTTGAATCGGTTACTTTAGAAAGTTTTATTTTTTAAAGTTTTGCGGTGAGTTCTACGTCAGGATACTTACCTTTGAACCAACGTTCCGCGAATTGATTTTCGAATAGGAAGAGCGGTTGTCCAGCACGGTCCTTCACCAACAAATTCCGGGAAGACGACATTTTTTCGTCCAACTGTTCCGGGTTGATCCAACGGGCAATTTTCTTGCCCATTGGCTGCATTACCACTTCCGAATTATATTCGTTTTGCATCCGGAATTGGAACACTTCGAATTGCAATTGTCCCACGGCACCGAGGATGTAATCCCCCGTAGTGTAGTTAGTGTATAACTGTACTGCACCTTCTTGGACTAACTGTTGAATTCCTTTATGGAAGGACTTTTGCTTCATCACGTTCTTTGCAGAAACGCCCATGAACAATTCGGGGGTAAATTGTGGCAACTTTTCAAATTGCACCGGGTGTTTACCGGCGTAAATCGTATCCCCAATCTGGAAGTTACCCGTGTCGTACAAACCAATAATATCTCCAGCAACCGCACGTTCAACATTTTCCCGCGCGTCCGCCATAAATTGAGTTGAATTGGAAAGCCGCAACGTCTTACCAGTCCGTTTTAAAGTAACGTCCATTCCCCGGTCAAATTCTCCGGAACAGATTCGCAAGAAAGCGATCCGGTCCCGGTGGTTAGGGTTCATGTTCGCCTGGATTTTAAAGACAAATCCTGAAAACTCTTCGTCAGTTGGTTGAATTTGTTCTCCTTCGGCGACTTTATGTGCGGACGGTGCCGGAGCAAATTGTAAATACGCATCTAAGAAAGTCTTTACCCCAAAGTTAGTTAGCGCTGAACCGAAGAAAACCGGTGTCAATTCACCCTTGGCAATCTTAGCTTCGTCGAACTGGTTCCCCGCTTCCTTCATCAAATCGACTTCCATCATCGCGTCTTGGAAGACACTTTCTTCTTCAATGGGATTAGGTTCTTTTAATTCTCCGTTACTATCAAGCGCTAAATATTCGGGCTCGTCAGTATGTAATTCGATTCGGTTATTGTAAATGTCATACAAGCCTGCCAAACCTTTTCCCATCCCAATTGGCCAATTCATTGGGTAAGCGTCAATTTCCAGAACTTCTTCTAGTTCATTTACTAGGTCGAGAGGCTCGCGTCCATCCCGATCCAACTTGTTCATAAAGGTAAAGATCGGAATCCCGCGCATTTTACAAATTTGGAACAACTTTTTAGTTTGGGGCTCAATCCCCTTCGCGGAATCGATCACCATCACCGCGGAATCCACGGCCATTAAGGTTCGGTAAGTATCTTCCGAAAAATCCTCATGTCCGGGAGTGTCCAAGATGTTGATCCGTTTTCCTGCATAGTCAAACTGCATCACCGAACTAGTTACGGAGATTCCCCGCTTCTTTTCAATTTCCATCCAGTCTGACTTAGCGTAGTTCCCGGTTTTCCGAGCTTTAACCGTTCCGGCTTCCCGCACTACGCCCCCAAACAATAGTAGTTGTTCGGTAATGGTAGTTTTCCCCGCATCCGGGTGAGAAATAATTGCAAAAGTGCGTCGTTTATCGACCGCCGCTTTTAATTCTGCCTGGTTCATATTCGTTCCTTTCCCTCTAAAAAATAAGATTGGAATCATTTTGATATCCCAATCTTAACTGTTGTCTTAATCTTTTTTATAATCACCAAGACCTAAATCACGCTTGATTTTAGTTGTCGAGATTCCTTCGGTCCGTGGTAAATAAATAACTTTACAGTAATCCTTGAGAAAATCAAATTGACCCTTCCAGTCGTCGCCCATTACGAAAATATCAATATCATTTTCCTTAACGTCATTTATCTTTTGATCCCATCCGCGCTCTGGAATCACTTCGTCAACATATTTAATCGCTTCTAAAATGTACTTTCGGTCTTCGTACGGGGTGTAAGCTTTCTTCCCCTTAACTGCATTAAACTCATCCGTTGATAAACATACTGTCAAATGGTCGCCTAATTCACGTGCCCGCTTTAACAACCGGACGTGCCCTTTATGCAACAGGTCGAAAGTCCCGTAAGTAATTACTTTTGTCAAGATTTTTTTCTCCTTGAAATAATTTATCTAACTCTGTAGATATTACCATATTAATAGCAAACTACCAAATTTAGCCTATTTTTCTGGCTTAACTTTTTCTTCAATCTTTTCCCGGTCTAAAACCCAGATATGGTGGATAAAATTAATTAAAACTTTAACAATCGCGTAGGTCGGTACCGCCAAAATCATCCCCAAAATTCCCGCAAGTTTTCCCGCTACCAACAGTAAAATAATGATGGTTAACGGATGAATTTGCAAGGACTTACCGATTACGTTCGGGTAAATTAGATTTCCGTCCACTTGTTGGACAATTAAAACCACGATGATTACTGAAATCACCTGTTCGGGCGACTGGGCGATCGCCACTAGCAGCGAAGGAAAAATCCCGAAATACGGACCGACGTACGGGATAATATTGCAAATCCCCGCGATCACGCCGAGCACCAACCCGTACGGCTGATGAATAATCATATAGCCAATCACGGTGAAGGTTCCCACGAAGATACATTCAATTACCTGTCCGGAAATGTAAGAGGATAGCGTGTCACTCATTGAATAAAATAAATCTAACACATTTTTGCGGTTATGTTCCGGCACAATCCGGGAAATCGTCGGAATTAATTTATAGCCATCCTTCAACATGTAAAATAAAATAATGGGCACCGTAATCACGATTACCGTGATGTTGGTAAGGGCGGCGATAATGTTACCGATACTGTTAGTCATGTTCGCCAAAAATTGCTCCGCGTACTGCCCGATTTCACTATTCAGGTTCTTGAGGTACGGGTCGAAATCAACTTTGCGCAGCCAGGAGTGATCAACCATTTGGGGAATGGCCACCTGTAGCTTCTTAGCGATCATTGGTAAATTCCCCAGCATTTGGGAAATTTGGTCAATTAAACTTGGTAAAAAGGAGCTAATTCCCCAAACAATCAACAGCAAGAACCCTACAAACACCAACACAACCGCCCAAGTTCGGGTTATTCGAAATTTTTTATAGTGGACCTTCATTAATAAGTTAACCAGCGGATGCAGCATGTAGTACAAGAAGGTCGCTAAGATTAACGGCATGAATACCGTACTAATAAACGTCCCGATTGGGCTAAACAAAAAATCAATCTTTGTACAAACCCACAGTAGGGTCGCAATGATTAATAATTCCAGCGACCAGTACATTAAGGGCGTTTTACGAAATTTCTCAAACATTTACCAGACTCCTCATTTTTCTCTATGTTCAGTGTATTCTTTTTTAAAGAAAAGGGAAGTGCTCTTCACACCTCCCTTTTTACCGAGTATTGCGCTCCGCTATATTCAGATAACGTTTGTACCAAATATTAATAAACTCAACCGAAAACGGTCCACGCTTTTTATTTATCCAATCCGTCAGTTCCCGAACACTATCCAATAAAATCTGAATCGTATCTGCGGAATAGTGCCACTGCCGGCTGAACTGCTCGAATTCGTCCGTATCCAAGAGGCGCCGTTCGCCATTGGGAAACACCTTAACATCTAAATCGTAATCAATGTACTTGAGGGCTTCGCGATCTAAAACATATGGTGACGCAATGTTACAGTAATAGGAAATCCCGTTATCCCGAATCATGGCCACCACGTTAAACCAAGTATGCTTATTAAAATAAACCAGCGCCGGTTCCCGGGTCACCCAGCGACGATCGTTATCTTCAATCACCACCGTATGATCGTTACAGCCAATGAACTCGTCTTGACTGTTTTTCAGAACCATTGTTTCACGCCAAGTCCGATGCAAACTACCATCATGCTTATAGCTTTTTATCGCAATATACTCGCCTTCCTTTGGTCCATCTGAGTATTGAGACATAGCATAAGCCTACTTCCTACAGCTGAAAGCTTTCAATTTCTCTTCAATTATACCAAAGTGAACTTTAATTTTGCACTATCCATTCCAGAAACTTAAGAATCATTTTCGTTTAAAAAACGTTCAATTAATTCCATTTCAAAGCCCTTTTGATACAGCGACCGCTTAATTTTAGTGGTTCGTTGGTATTCCGGTTGCCCCTGGTACCGGTGTAACAGCCGTTCCCCCAATTTACGTAGCTTTTCATACTCCGCATCGCTATCCACCGCAAATTCAATTTCAGCTAAGGCCCGGTCGATAATTTCACTGGTGAACCCCTTTTGCATTAAGTTTTGTCGCACCTTCAATTGTTGCTGCCGTACCGCGCGATTTTGGTGCCGCTTTTGCAGCTTCTGTCCGACCCGGACTGCTAAAGCCACCTGTTCAGCATCGGTAAATAGCTGCAATCCCGCTTGCAAGTCGTTTTCCAGCACCCCTTTTTGCCGTAAATGATTAATTAGGTACCGGGGCCCCTTATCGCCCGTCCGCATCATCGTCCGAACGTAGCTTTTGGCGTATTCCTGATCGTCTAATAAATTCAAGTCAGCTAACTTAGCAATCACCGCTTCAATTACCGACTCCTCGTAATCCTGCTGACGCAATTTTTGGCGTACTTCATTTTCCGTGCGTAACTGGCCAGTTATATAGGTCAGCGCGATGTTGTATGCTTCGGCATTGGTTTCGTATTCGCCAATTTCTTTTAATAACGTGCTAGTGATGGCCATTCCCTTACCTAACCGAAAGTGAATGAAGGTTTCTTCACTAATTGGAAATGCGTATTCACCGTCCAAAAAAACGTTGTAACGCCCCGCCCGTTTTTGCGCGGTAATTTTAGTAATTTTTTTAGTTTCTTCAGAATTAATGTTAATCAACTCCTTTTTTGCTATACTTTGATAGGAAAATATTGGAAAGAAGGATCAAACTATGCCAACTGCAAAAGTTGTTTTTGCTACCATCACTGGTAATAATGAGGACTGTGCTGACATCATTACCGAAGCTTTAGAAGATTTAGGCGTGGAAGTTGATGAAACCGAAATTTCACAAACCGACGCTGCCGAACTTAAAGACTACGACATTAACGTCATCGTCCCCTACACCTATGACGAAGGGGCACTGCCTGAAGAGGGGCTCGACTTTTACGACGACCTCGCCGACCTTGATTTGAGCGGCAAAATTTACGGAGTCGCTGGATCAGGAGACACATTCTACGAAGAATTTTACTGCGTCGCCGTTGATAAGTTTAGTGAAGCTCTCACTAAGGCTAACGCAACTAAGGGAACTGCCGATCTTAAGATTAACTTAGCTCCCGAATCGCAAGAGGATCTTGATCACCTAGATCAATTCGCCCAGGACTTGGTTGACGCCTATAACGCCCAAAATTAATTCTTGTATGTAGCAAAGCGTAGAAGCTGATTTGGTTCAGTTTCTACGCTTTTTGGTTTACAAACTTTTACTGTTGAATCCTAACCACCACGGTTAAAGATTTCCTTCAGCTCTATTATAGCAAAGGTACTTGTCAAAAAAGCTAAACCCGTCACTTAAAGACAGAACGCCTCGTAATTGTGACAGGTTTACTTTTCAGATTAAGCTAGTTGCCCGGGAAGGACGCGCTTTTCTTTTGGCGGAAATTGCTGGTCAAATTTATTAACGTCGCTTTCACTGACGTAATACGCTGAGGGCGTGTAGTATAGCGCTCCTTGTACTTGCTCAAAGAAGCCTTTCCGTAATTCTTTTGCCAAAAAATATGGGAGTTCCACGTTTTCAGGTTCACTTGCGTAACGAATTCCCTTGGTGGTCGCAATTTCAAAACCAGCGTGTTTATAAAAGGCTAAGTTGCCTTCAATGCATAGTGCAGAGGCACCCCATTTACGTGCTTGAGCAATGCCATAATTGAGCAGCTTTTTCCCGTACCCCTTCCGTTGGTAAGCCGGGGCAATTGATAACGGTCCAAACGTTAAAACGGGCGCTTCATTGCCGTTTTTACCAACCAATTTTGCCTTCACAAAGCAAATTTGCCCGATAATTTGATGATCTTTTTCCATTACCAAGTTAAGTTGAGGGACAAACTCGGAACTTTTGCGTAAAACATGTAATACGTAATGTTCATAACAACCTGGCCGATAAACGTTCCAAAAGGCTTCCCGGACCATCGCTTCCGTTTTCCGATAGTCAGCTGGTTTTTCTAACCGAATCAAATAATCTTTTTCCATTTTAACGATCTCCTTAAGAATTGATTTCAATGGCAATTCCAGAAGATTTGTAGGCCAAACCTTCTGGCTAACCTACAATCGCTAAGGTGCTGTAATTAATCATTCAACCTTCTCCTTAATGAATTTATTTTGAGCTTATCAAAGAGAACTAGGAAATTCAAACATTGGCCATTTAGACTTTCACTTTTAAGAAGATGTTTAACAAGCAGTTTATTTAAGGGCTCCCTGTATTAATTTAGTTTTGCATCCTTTTTGTAAGCGCCAAACTTTACGGACGTACTCACTTTTTAAAACCCAAAAACATCCTTGAATGTCCCGGCCATTTGCTGTCCACTCACCCTTTCGAGGGGTAACATCGAAAATTTTTTGCCACGATTTTTGTTTATATAAACGTTGCGTTTCTTTTGATAACCCATCAAACCACTGTTCTTGCTGAAGCCATTCTGCTTCCCCGCTTGCATTGGGCAGGTACCAGTCGTTCAACACGAAATGCCATTTTTCAAAGTCACTTAGCAATACTAAGTTTTCAGGCACCTCAATTTCTATGCAGACTTGGTCTTCATAATCTAGTCTCCTTCTAAAATCTGGGGGCCGGTGAGCATAATTTTGCTTATACCACGCCCAAATTGGGTATTTTACCCCACTAGGCGGAAAATTAACTTTATCTTTCATTTGTTCAACCATCCAACAATAGGCAATTTGAAAATTATCGTTGTCTTTCAAATTGGATTGTTGTGTTTCATCGCAACTAAAAACTTTCCTTTCCATTAGTTGCACGTACACCGAATATGGTTGATTTGTCCACATAATCATTGGGCACACTTCCAATTTTGTCTAATTAAAGTCGGTATAAAAGCTCTTAAGCCGATACGTCACTACTTCTTCGACATAGTATTGATACTTGGCCACTAGATTGCAAACTTCATCACCGTTAATCAACGTAATGATTCGAGTTCCTTCCTTAGCTGTGTTAATTGCTTCTC
Source organism: Pediococcus acidilactici (assembly GCA_024970065.1). NCBI lineage: Bacteria > Bacillati > Bacillota > Bacilli > Lactobacillales > Lactobacillaceae > Pediococcus > Pediococcus acidilactici. Next base: position 1,439,623 of record CP103908.1, read on the forward strand.
GTGTAAAATCCGAATTGGTAATAAATATTCCAAACTCAGCATTATACTTATCCATCGCCCCTCGAAATTTATCGATTTCTGGCGCAGATACTTTTCCATTCCAGCGTTTCGCTTGTAGAGCTACTCGAGTAGTTCGATAATCATCAGATTGTACGTATCCAAAGCCATCCAATCCACCATCAGCGATATACTGTACCCCAATTTTATCGTCTATATCGATCCCCATTTGTTTTAAAAGCCCTCTACAAAACAATTCAAACTTATGAGGATTCATTTTAGCAAGTGCATTTAACAATTCTTGTCGCCAAGGCTCATCTACATCATTATCCGTATCATCAACTGTTTCTGTTACTTTTTCAATGTTTGTAGGCTTTTTTTGTCCAGAAAATTTAGGTTCCGACAAGGGTCTAACATCCCGAAATGCATCAAATTGATCGAGGTCAATGCTCCGTCCTTTTTCAGCCAGTTCTAAAGTTCGGTTGTCATCAGTGTTAATAAATCCTGCTAAAATCAAATGTTTTATTGCAAAATTAAAATCATATTCAAAAGGGTGATACTGATTCCCCGTCTTTTTAGACGTACGAACCTCATCGACCCGCTTTTCAGATATTACTTCTGAATGGTCTCTGATTTCCCGACGAATATCTTTTCGAGTTACTTTACCACCAAGTTTACGCATGGCAATCAGCGATTCTTTCATAATTAAGTTTTCGGCTTCAATCGTCTTATTTTTTGTCATAAAACTCTCCTACGTCTTTTGTTATAAATGTTTTAGATTAATTCATATACAGATACCCTATAACACTACCACTAATATTATAACTTTTAGGTACTTAACTCATTATAAATTTACAGAACGTCGCTACCATCACCTCGCGAGAACTTGTTCAATTACAACTCTACAAATCAAAAATTTTCGCCGATATAATGCTGTAGTAATACCAAGGAGGTTACTAATTATGCATTATATTGAATTAATTTTCGCAATCCCTTGTGAACTAGTAGGAACTAATTTAATGAAATTATCCGCGGGTTTTACCAAGATTAGCTTTTCTGCCGGCACTCTGGGTGCTTATGCACTTTGCTTTTATTTTCTGTCGCTATCTCTTAGAGGAATTACATTAAACGTTGCTTATGCTACTTGGGGCGGTGCAGGAATTGTTTTAGCCACCTTATTGTCCTATTTAGTCTATCATGAAGAAACTTCGGGAACGCAGCTTTTCGGAATCGTTTTAATTGTCATTGGAGTTATTTTGGCTAACTTAGCGGGTAATCATTAAAATAACTGCCATATGTAAAAAAAGTGTGCCCCTAGTATTCAGGCTCTAGAATAACAAGTGTGGATGAACAGTAAAAAAATGTTTGTCGACACTTTTTTCATACGAAAAAGGACATATCATCATCCCTTAATGCTACAATCATGTCGACGAAAACCCAATTGAAAGCAGATGATAATATGTCCCCTTTATTATCTGATCTATAAATATTCTAAAAATCTCACTAATTAATTCGATTAATTATAAATATAGAAATAGCTATTATTGCAGAAAATGCTATTGATTTAGTCCAGTTACCAGAAATTGATACAAGTCTCCATAAAATAAAACATACTGCCAAAATTTGCATTAGAGGAAAATTAATATCAATAGTATTGCTCAAAAGAATATTGATAAGTGGTTGAATAATTAGAATGATTAAAAAAACTAAAAAAGAATTTTGAAAATCATTGTATTTCCCTTCACTCTGATAAACTTTAGTTGTAATAAAAGCAAAAATCTTAGAGAAGAAGTAAGATAACAATATGCTCGCAATTAAGATTAGAGCTACAACAATTAAAATAGCTATTCTCATTGACCCATTTGTTATAACCTGATTAATCATCGAAGAAAATTCTTTTGGATCAGTATAATGATATATTGAGAAAAATATAGTTGTCTGCAGTAAAGAAAAAATCAAAATTAATATTGTAGTTAAATTTTTATTATATTTTACCAATAAAATCACCATCCTTTATCGCATCTATTTTTTATCCTCTATCTAACTGTTAACTACTCTTAGTATCTTGGGAGGACGCTATGCTCTGGATTTAAACCAACCAATTTCCTTCTAGAAAGCGACGTCTTAGTCACTTGACCAAGAGGCAACTCTATTCTTGCTTTGACGGTATCAAATTCTGATAAAACAATCAAGTTAAGTAAAAAATACATTACACTTATAAATAAGGAATATCCAAGTACCTCTTATCTAAAAAATAAAATTGGTATTTGTGATTTTTTAATTGTTTCATAATAAAATTAACTCTTATTTTGTTATGTCTCTACATACCACATCTACTACTACCGAAACATGAATTTCATCAGAAATCACTTTTTTCGATTATTTTACTTATCTACCACAAAATGCATATGTGGTGAAAACACTGTAAAAACAAGGGCTTTCACGTTTTTTAACGACATAGCACTGTGACGCTCTCAACGGTTCGGACCCTGCCAATCACTCGTCGCCTTGCTCCTCTTTCTTGGAGTCCTATCGCATGGAACGTCTCTAGCAATCTCTTCGTCGACTAACTCCTCGACATTACTGTGACGCTCTCAACATGCGGCGTCTGCGGGAACTGGTCCACCGGCGTGATTGGTTGATCCACCTTGTAGCCTTGAGCTTGGAACCGGTCGATGTCCCGGACCAGCGTTGCCGGATTACAGCTGACGTAAACCACCCGTTTAGGAGCCATTGCCACGGTTGCGTCAATCACACTTTCGTCAAGGCCTTTGCGTGGCGGATCCACTACCACAACGTCTGGTTGCATCCCTTCAGCTTGCCACTTCGCCATTTGGTCTTCCGCCTTGCCGACTACAAACTTAACGTTCTTAGCTTGGTTTTGAACGGCGTTAACCTTCGCGTCCTGGACGGCTTCCTTAACAATTTCGACTCCGTAAACTTTCTTGGCGGCTTGTGCCATCGCTAGGGAAATCGTTCCAATTCCACTATAAACGTCCAAGACCGTTTCTTTACCAGTTAAGCCGGCTTTTTCAATTGCTAGCTGATAGAGCTTCTCGGTTTGCACCGGGTTAACCTGGTAGAAGGAATGTGCTGAAATGATGAATTTTTGCCCCAACAGTTCGTCATGAATGACTGATTCACCAGCTAACAGGCGATCTTCCTTCCCCATAATAACGTTAGTCTGCTTAGGGTTAATATTTTGAATTACGCTAACTACCCCATCAATTTGATGAATAGCTGCAGCAATTTCGTCTAAATGCGGAACTGAGCTGGTGTGGGTGATCAACACCACCATAATTTCACCCGAACGCCGGCCCCGACGGACCATGATATTCCGTACTACGCCGCGTTGGTTAATTTCGTCGTAGGGTTCAATTTGGTACTCGCGTAAAATGTCCCGAACTTGGAGGATTACTTGGTCAATTACCGGGTCTTGAATGTAAAAATCTTCAATCGGCACTAAATCATGTGAGCCACGCTTGAAAAAGCCGGTCGCTAACTGTCCCTTAATCTTTCGAACCGGAACCTGCGCTTTATTTCGGTATCCCGTTGGATTTTCCATCCCGACCGTCTCCGCAACTTCAATTTGTTCCAAGTGAGACTTTTGTAGCAGATTCTTAATTTGAGTTTGCTTAAATTTTAATTGCGCGGGGTACGCAATGTGTTGCAAGGGCGCGATTCCCGTTTGCGTATACGTAGCATCGTTTCCCGCGACTCGGTCGGGGCTTTCTACTAGAACCTTTTCCACCCGGCCAAATGCAAAATTTTTCTGCACTTTAGTGATTTTGACTTGAATTTGTTCGCCTGGGATGCTGTCGGCAATGAAAATTGGAAAATGCTCGATTTTAGCTACGCCCATCCCTTGATAAGTTAAGTCGGTAATGTCGACCGTATACGTTTGGTTCTTTTCTACTGGTGCTTTAATTTTCATTGATTTCCCCTTATTGATAATCTAATAAACAGAGTGGGACAAAAGCCGAGTAGCTTGTGAGCATTAACCGGAAATCGCCGGTTCCGACTAATGTTGCCGGAATTACTGATTTCGGGTTAAGCAGAGCAAACTGACTTTTGTCCCACATTTTAGCTTCATTTAAGTTAATAGTCCAAAACGCTTTTTAATACTTTATAAACCCTTGAAAAATACTTTTGATTTTTTCGGTCTGTTAATGCATGACAATTAGAAGTAATCACTCCTGATTGCCATCCTGTGGTAAGTTTTGAACTTCAGCAACAAATTGTTCTTCAACTTGACGATATTCATCGTCTTCCGGTTCGCTGACCGGGACGCTATCTAAATTAGTAAACATGTCGATATGCCGTTTCAGGTTCTTAAAAACCATCGGGGCGTCGCCACCATATTCGCCATCTAGGTTGACCATGACCCGTTCATTAACCGGATTAACGACCACTTTGCGCGCCTTCCGGTAAATAATCCGCGGGTCGTCAACGTGCTTGCCGTTAAGCGCCTTGACCATCAAGTGTAACAGGTCAGGCAAACTGCTAGATTTCACGATGATCATGGTGAATTTCCCGTCATCTAATGAAGCATCGGGCACAATTTGTTCAAAGCCCCCAATTGAATTGGTTAACGCCAAGAAGAACATGGAAGCTTGTCCATGGAAATGTTCTCCGTCGTACTCAATATCCATCTCGACCGGCTTCACCCGGGGCAACATTTCTGCACCCTTCACAATGTAAGCTAAGTATCCAAAAATACTCTTCAAGTTAGATGGCACGTCGTAGGTCAATTCGGTCAGCAAACCACCCGCTGCGATATTAATAAAGTAGTTATCACCGGCTTTACCAATGTCCATCTTCATCCGTTGGTTTTGGAGCACTACTTTTGCGGCCGCCACCGGATCTTCACGCGGAATCCGCAAAGCCCGAGCGTAGTCGTTGGTGGTTCCAGCAGGGATGATTGCTAATTTAGGACGCCGGTGGAGCGGAGCAATTCCGTTAACCACTTCGTTAATGGTCCCGTCGCCGCCCGCGGCCACGACTAAGTCAAAACCATCTTTAGCAGCTCGGTGCGCTTCGTTTTTGGCAGAATTAGGTTCCGGAGTTGTTGCAAATGCACTGGTCTCATATCCCGCCTTCTCAAATACCGCCAGAATTTCAACTAAATGCTGCTTGATCATTTCCCGACCCGACGTCGGGTTATATATAATTCGCGCACGTTTTCGCATCGCACGTTTTCCTCCGCTTCTATTCCACTAACGAGCGTTGAGCTCTTGCATTAAGATTTTGTTTACCACCTTCGGGTTCGCCTGTCCCTTAGTTTGTTTCATAATTTGGCCCACTAAGAAACCAACGGCCCGGTCTTTTCCGTTCTTAAAGTCAATTACCGATTGTTCGTTATCATCAACTACTTGCGTAATGATTGGCTTCAAAACTGCTGGATCAGAAAGTTGTACCAAGCCCTTTTCCTTTACCCAGCTAACTGGTTCTTCACCCTTAGTAATCGCCTTGAAGACTTTTTTAGCAATCTTCGAAGAAATGGTTTCGTCACTGATCATCTTAACCATGCTAGCAAGGTGTTCTGGAGTAATCTTCGTATCTTGTAAGTCAACTTTTTGATCGTTCAAGTAGGCGTTCACGTCACCCATTAAGTAGTTAGCAACCAACTTAGGGTCCGCATCAAAGGCAATCGCTGCTTCAAAGAAGTCGGACATTTCCTTTGTTTGGGTAAGTACCATGGCATCGTAGTCACTCAAGCCCAGTTCGTTAACGTAACGGGCCCGCCGCTTACCAGGCATTTCAGGCATCTTGTCTTCCACGCTCTTGATCCATTCGTCGCTGATGGTAATACTTGGTAAATCTGGTTCAGGGAAGTAGCGGTAATCGTCCGCACCTTCCTTAACCCGCATTAAGATGGTTTGCCCAGTGGCTTCATCGTAGCGCCGTGTTTCTGGACGCACTTCCCCACCAGATAGCAAAATCTTTTGTTGCCGCTTTTCTTCGTAAGCCAACCCCTTCCGGACGAAGTTAAAGGAGTTGATATTCTTCAATTCGGCCTTGGTACCATAAGTATTTGAGCCTTCCGGACGGATGGAAATGTTAACGTCCACCCGCATGGAACCTTCTTCCATCTTCACGTCTGAAATCCCAGTAAACTGAATCCGTTGCCGGAGTGCTTCCAAATATGCGTAAGCTTCATCTGGTGATTCGATATCTGGTTTAGAAACAATTTCAATTAGCGGGGTTCCCTGCCGGTTCAAATCAACGTAGGAGTATCCGTTAGGATTATGGGTATTTTTACCGGCATCTTCTTCGATATGCATTTCGGCAATTCCGACTTTTTTCTTCTTGCCGTCTACTTCGATTTCAATCCAGCCGTCCGTTCCAATGGGCGTATCCGCTTGGGTAATTTGGTAAGCCTTGGGATTATCCGGGTAGAAGTAATTCTTCCGGTCAAAATGCTGGGTCCGGGCAATGTTAGCATGCAATGCCTTGGCAGCCATCATTCCAGCTTCCACTACCCCTTTGTTAGTTTGGGGCAAAACGCCGGGATATCCCCAGTCAATTACGTTAGTATTTTCGTTCGGCTGATCCCCAAATTCTACGGGTGAAGGACTAAATATTTTGGAATTAGTTTTTAATTCAATGTGGACTTCAAGTCCGATAGTGGTTTTAAAATTCATTATTTGTCCTCCGTTTCAGGGTGTTTTTGGTAAAAATTAGTTGCCGCTTCAAAAGCAGCCCCTGCTTGATACATAGTTTGTTCATCAAATGGTTTAGCAATCATTTGTAAACCAACCGGCATCCCTTCGCTGAAGCCTGCTGGTAATGACATTGCTGGCAATCCCGCTAAGTTAACTGGGATCGTCAACACGTCGTTCATGTACATGGTCGTTGGGTCATCAACTTCCGCACCAATTTTATAAGCTGGAGTTGGTGCAGTTGGTCCAATGATTAAGTCGTAATTTTCGAAAACTTTATTGAAGTCGTCGATGATTAAAGTCCGCACTTGGGCAGCCTTCTTGAAGAATGCATCGTATGATCCAGCTGAAAGTGCGTAAGTTCCTAACATGATTCGGCGCTTAACTTCGTCGCCAAATCCTTCGGAACGAGATTTTACGTAAACGTCTTCTAGGTTCTTTACGTCGTCCGCCCGGTAACCATAGCGAATCCCATCAAAACGTTGCAAGTTGGAAGAAGCTTCTGACGAACCAATGATGTAGTAAGCTGCCACACCATAGTTGCTCCGTGGTAGGGAAACTTCTTCGACCGTTGCCCCTAAATCAGTTAACGTTTGAACGGCTTGCTTGATGGTTGCCTTAACGTCTTCATTAATTCCCTTGCCAAGGTACTCTTTAGGAAGGGCAATCTTCATCCCTTTAATGTCTTGTCCAATCTTAGCCGTGAAATCGGGAACTTCCTTGTCCGAACTGGTAAGGTCCCGTTCGTCCATTCCAGCAATGATGTTCAATAAGGCTGCGTTATCCTTAACCGTTCTCGTCATCGGACCGATTTGGTCTAAACTTGAACCAAATGCAATCAATCCGTAACGCGAAATCCGACCGTACGTTGGTTTTACCCCAACAATTCCGGTATAGGAAGCTGGTTGGCGAATGGAGCCCCCAGTATCTGAACCAAGCGCGGCAATCGAATTACCAGCCGCAACCGTGGTTGCTGAACCACCAGAAGAACCACCGGGAACCTTGGTGTGATCCCACGGGTTCCGAGTCGTGCCGTAGAAGGACGTTTCTGTTGAACCACCCATCGCAAATTCGTCTAGGTTAGTTTTTCCAATGACGATCACGTCGTTAGCCTTTAAACGTTCAATTACCGTCGCGTCGTAAATAGGTGTAAAATTGCTCAACATTTTTGAAGAAGCGGTCGTTTTTAAGCCCTTAGTAACGATATTATCCTTAACGGCAATTGGAATTCCTGCCCACAAGTTGTCCGGGTCAACGCCCTTTTCGTCAATTGCCTGTGCTTGCTTTAAAGCTTCGTCGCGGTTAATGGTAACAAAGTCGTTTAAGACCGCTTGGTCAGCCTCGATTTGGTCTAACATTTGGGATACCAACTCCGTAACGGTCAATTCACGATCTACCAATTTTTGATGGAGTTCGGTCACCGTAATATCAAAAAACTTCATTATGCTTCCTCACTTTCATCAAGAATTGCGGGAACCCGAATGAACCCGTCTTCAGTATCGGGTGCGTTATTTAAGAGTGCATCCTTATCTCCTGAACGAACGGCTTGGTCTTCGCGCATCCGGTTCAATTGATCAGTTACGTTGAACGTTGGTTCCACATTAGTCGTATCGACTTCGTCTAATTGTTCAACTAGGTCGATGATGTCTTCGAATTGGTTTGTAAACTTTTCTAATTGGGCATCATCTAATTTTAATTTAGCCAACGTAGCTACGTGTGCTACGTCGTTTTTGGTAATGTTATTTTCAACTGTCATTGCTTGCTTCCTTTCAGAATTAATAGCTTGTAAAGACGTGCGAGGTAAAGGTCTTTTCCTTCGATGAACGGGATAAGAAACTTTGGACGTCGTCACTCGAACGAATCGTAATGTCGATATTTACCCCACTTGGTAAATATTTCTCCGCCTGGGTCGAAACAAATTGCGTGAAACTGTTGATTTCCGTCTCACTATAGAATTGAGTGGTAATCGTCACACTCATTCCCTGCATCGAATCCCCTTTGTAACGAGCCTTCGCGGTAATTCCACTCAAGTTAGGGAAGAAACTTTCCACTTGGGTTTTGAAATTATCAAAAGCAGTCGAATCGTTATTATTAGGGGTACTTTCGTTATCCCCAATTGGGTAAACCACGTTCTTGTAGTCTAAGTTTTTCCAACTAGCTAACTGATTGCCCTGATTATTAGAATACCGGATAAAGGTTCCCCCGGTCAAACTATCATTAGAGGCTTGTTTATAAACGGCAATCACGATTGGAATATCCTTGAATTCGTCTTTCTTCCGCAATCGTTGTAACACTTCTTTAGCAATTCGTGTACTTTGTTCCTTAATTTCGGCATCCGAAATCTTGGTTTCATATTCCGCACCGTACTGTTTCTTTTGGTAATAATCGACCGTGTTCATTGCCAACCCAATTGTTACACCCTTTAATTTCATGGAGTTACCTGATTTTTGCATGTAGTCCTGTTCTTCAAGAGCTTGCAAATAAATCGGGTTTCGCTTATCAGGGTCCTTAGAACCATTATCCTCCGGGTTGAGGCCATCAGGGTTTTTCTTGGACTTCCGGTCTAACCAACTTTGTACCGTGTCCGAGCTGAGGTATTGCCCCTCTTGGAAGACGTATTTAGATGGCGCGAAAACTTCTTTAGAAACGTCTTGCAGTCCAGTTTCAAAACTCTTGGTGTTGTTTATATTGCCATTTTGGTCCGCAGTTAATCCCCGGGACTTGCTGACCACGTACTTCCCGTTTTTAATCACCCCGGCGTACTGTCCGGAAGAAGAGCCCGTGGTTTGATAAGTTGTCTTTTTATTTTTTTCACCGGTCACGTTATTGGTTGCCGACGACATGGAAGAGTTATTCAACCCCCCACAAGCCGACAAACCGACTCCGAGTAATAACGTGGCAACTAATAAACTGATTTTTTTAGTTACTTTCATAGAAAAGTTCCTCAAACTTTCGTTATATGCCTAATTATACCGCTAAAATAAATCACATCTTGTCTAAGCCTACTTAGTGACCCGCTTAATCGGTGCAAAGGCCGCTAATAGTCGTTTAATTCCCTGATCCTTAAAGGCGATGTCTAATTCTACATCTTCGCCAGTTCCAGAAACTTTGACTACCGTACCAATGCCCCAAGCTTTATGTTGTACTTTGTCACCAGCTGCCCAACTAACCTTTTCTGCGCCAGTTCCTTGGTTGGTAACTGCCTTAGCACGCTGATTACCATAAACACTGGCCGTCGCGCGGGCATTTCGTTCCCGATCAAACGGATACTTGCTTTTATTACCAGAGCTGAAGCTTGGGACCTGTTCGTTTTCGTTTTGCAAGTACTCTGCACTAATTTCTCCAATAAAGCGGGAGGCTGGGTTAGTCTGCGTCCGCCCGTATAACATTCGGGAATAGGCGTTCGTTAAGTATAACTTCTTTTGTGCGCGGGTAATCCCCACGTAAGCCAACCGGCGTTCTTCTTCCAGTTCGTCAGGATCGGTAGCCGCCCTTGATAATGGAAAAACGCCTTCTTCCATTCCCACTAAGAAGACTACGGGGAATTCGAGTCCCTTCGCAGCGTGCAAGGTCATCAACGTTACTGCCGACGGTTCTTCTTCAACGTCGTCTTGGTCAGAAACTAAGGCAAGGTCGGCTAAAAAGTCCACCAACCGTACGTTATCGCCGTTTTCGTCGGCAACTTCGGCCCCTTCCGCATCGTTTTGTTCGTCAAATTGCTTGGTTACCGTCAGGAATTCATTGATATTTTCTAAGCGTGCTTCCGCTTCCATGGTCCGGGTTTGTTCCAAGGCCGCGCGGTAGCCGGTCTTATCTAGTAAAGTTTCCGTCAATTCCGTAATTGAAAGAAATTCAGCCGATTTCCGCAAAGCATCGATTGTCTTGGCAAAATCCTCAATCGCGTTCCGAGTACGTCGGGCAATCCCGTTCGCAATTTGGACGTTACGCGCCGCCTGTAAAAGCGACCAACTATTTTCGTCCGCAAACGCCTGTAGCTTAGCCATTGAAGTTGCGCCAATTCCCCGTTTAGGCTCGTTGATTACCCGTTCAAAACTCATGGAATCCTCTTCGTTAGCAATCAACGTGAGGTAACTTAAAACGTCCCGAATTTCCTTGCGATCGTAGAACTTATGTCCGCCGACCATGGTATAAGGAATGTTGGCCTTCACGAAGGTATCTTCAATTAACCGAGATTGGGCATTCGTCCGGTATAGGATCGCAAAATCGCCATAATCAAAATTATTTTCTTCAATTTGCTTGCGAATCTGTTGGACAATGAAATGGACTTCGTCATTGCCGGTTTGCCCCCGATAGTACGAAATTTTGGCCCCTTCGGCATTATCCGTCCATAGTTGCTTAGGTTTGCGCTCCACGTTGTTAGCGATCACGTCGTTAGCCGCGTTCAAAATGTTTTGGGTAGAACGATAATTTTGTTCCAACATAACCGTGTGGGCGTCGGGATAATCGGATTCAAAATTCAAAATATTTTGCATGTCGGCACCCCGCCAACCGTAAATACTTTGGTCAGAATCCCCCACTACGCATAGGTTTCGGAAGCCCTTAGCCAGCATGGTAACCAATTGATATTGCGCTTGGTTGGTATCCTGGTATTCATCCACGTGAATATAATGGAATTTATTTTGGTAAAATTGCAACGTTTCGGGGCTTTGCTCAAACAACCGAATCGTTTGCATAATTAAGTCGTCAAAATCTAACGCTTGGTTAGCTTTTAAGCGCCGTTGGTATTCGTCATAAATTTTTCCAATCGCTTCATCATGCGGGTTACTTGCATTTTCTTGGTAATCCGCCGGAGTCATTAAATCATTTTTAGCGTTAGAAATCTTTCCCAAGACCGAACGCGGATCGTATACTTTCGGATCATAGTTTAAATCCGCAAGTACGTGCTTAATTAACGTCCGTTGTTCACTAGGATCGGCGATTGAAAAAGCCCGGTTATACCCGATTTGCTCAATATCGCGCCGTAAAATCCGGACACATAACGCGTGAAAAGTGGAAACCCAAATTTCAGATGCCACGTCGCCCAACAAATTAGCAACCCGTTCACGCATCTCGCGAGCCGCCTTGTTGGTAAAGGTGATGGCCAAAATATTCCAAGGATTTACGTCCTTTTCTTCAATTAAATAGGCCACCCGGTGCGTTAACACCCGCGTCTTTCCACTACCAGCACCCGCCATGATTAGCAACGGTCCTTCCGTTGTTTGGACGGCTTGCTGTTGCATATCATTTAGACCTTTTAATAAATTATTTTCAGGCAATTCGTTCAATCCTCTCTATTTTGTAACTAAAAAACAACCACAGACCATTATAGCAAAAAAGCCGGTTCATTAACCGACTTTAAAGCGACTTTTACCAAACATCTGTATTATCAATTTGTTCTTGAATTTGCTTGACGTTGTCGCCATCCGCCAACACGTAGCCCACGTGATTTTCGTCCTTATGTTCACTAACTTGTGGATAAAAATGGAAGTGCCAATTGTCCTTGATTAACCACTGAGTTTTAATTTTTTGCATTTGCGGTTCAGCAACGTTTAACATAATGGTCGGCACTTGGAGCCGAATATCACTAATTACCATGCCGCTAAGGGCCCGCAAAGTTTCCTCGTATACCGTCGTATTCGAAGCCAGGTTAAAGATATTTTGGGAACGGTGAATTCCAGGAATCAACCGTTTTAAGTAAATTTCTCCATCTTGGACGTAGAACACAATGGAGAAGACTCCCACGTATTCAATCGAATTGGCAATCTTGGTTGCTTGTTCTAGTAGGTTATTTTGAATCCGCGGATCAATCTCTACCGGAACCCGAGTTTCTTTCAAGTGGTGGTTTTGGTAAATGTTTTCCACCATTGGGAACATCTTTTGCCGGTGATTTTGGCCCTTTACTACGCTTAGCGCAACTTCGCGACCAGTGTCCGGCCATGATTGGAGCAAATAGGTTCCACGTTCTAGCAACGGAGCCGCTTTAGGGACGTCAATTTCACTTTCTAATAGTAAACTTTGTTCGTTTAACGGATCCTTTAAGATTGGTTGTAGAATTCCCGGATAGCCAATTTCGTTCACCGACTCGTATAAATCATCTAAGTCGACGATCGTCACGTACGGGGCCGTCTTAATCCCGAGTTGTTCCATCGTGGCCTTTTCAATGATTCGATCTTGGTTAAGTTCTAATAGTTGGGTCCCTTGGGGAATGGAAACAAACTGTTGCAAGTACTTAATAATCTTAATATCAACCATTTCAGATTCGTACATCACAATCTTGCAACGTTCCGCAAATCGCTGTAGTTTTTCCCCATCGTTTAAACTTCCCACAAAACTCTTATCGGCATAATGTACCACCTCGTTTTGCTCTGAGGTAACGTAAACGGAAACCTTAAAGCCCATCGACTTGGCGGTTGTCACTAATTGAACACAAGAGCGTCCCTCACCGATAATTCCAATCATATCGCCTGGATAAATAATCTTCTTCGAAGTAATTACCTCATTTTCCACTTTTGATCATCCTGCCTGTTCCTCAATCTCTAATTATTCAAATTCAACTTGTCCATCGTCAGTTAGTGCCTTGATTTTAGCTAAGGATTCTAATTGAACGTGGCGGTCCTTGATGATTTGGCTTCCCTTTTGGAAGGTCTTTTCAATTACGATTCCCACGCCCACAACGTCGATTTTTGCGGCGTCTGCAATATCAAACAACCCCGACACGGCTTGTCCATTAGCTAAGAAGTCGTCAATAATTAGTACCCGATCGCTAGAATCAATGAAGCGTTTAGAAATCGAAATTTGGTTGCTAGTTTGTTTAGTGTATGAATAAACTGACGCAGTATATAAATCATCCTTTAGCGTTAAACTCTTGTGTTTACGCGCAAAAATCACCGGAACGTCCATTGCCAATCCGGTCATCACTGCGGGAGCAATTCCTGAAGATTCTACGGTTAGGATTTTAGTTACCTTTTGGTCCTTAAACAACCGTGCAAATTCTTTTCCAATTTCATACATTAGTTGTGGATCAACCTGATGATTTAAGAAGCCATCAACCTTTAAGACGTTATGTGGTAAAACAATTCCTTCTGATCTAATCTTGTCTTCAAGTAACTTCATCCCGTAACTCCCCCTATTTATTATTTATCATATTGATTTAAATTATACTTTTGAATCAAGTTAATTAACTTGGCTGGATAATCTGGATCCGTAGCATACTGTGCATCGTACAGCGCTTGAGCGGCCTGCTTGTAGTCACTTGCCGTAATTACCGCTTGGTATTGCCGCGGGTTCCAATTAGTCCCGTTAACCAGTAGTAACGAATGATCGCGCATCGACTCTTGCCACGAAGAATAAACTTTAAACCGGGCCGCCACCGTTACCCACTTTCCGTTCACAAATTCCTGCGTTTTAAAGTAACGACTATTTTCGTCCGAGTCACCCTTAATTCCGTAGTAATTATTAAACTTTTTAGATAGCGTACTTTGTCCCCAATCCGATTCTAAAATTGCCTGAGCCATCGTAATGCTCGGCAAAATCCCATATTGCCGCTGCATCTGTTGAGCATACGGCGCAATGGTTTTAATAAATTGTTGGTGACGCTGTGCGGTGGCACTGGTAGTGGTCAAATTATCCGTAACCTGGGTAGCTTCCGTTCGGAGCTTCATTCCCAGTTCAACTACCAAGCATACCACTAAAAGCAACCCGATAATTGACGAAACTTTTAACTGACCTTGTTGATAAAAAAAGTTGTTCTTTCGCCTGCGTTTTTTCTTCGCCACTGGTGGTCAAGACCCTCCATTTTAGTGTACATTCTTAGTTTAACCGAAGCACCTTAAAAATAATAGTCCTGGTTCCCCGAGATTAAATAAAAAATAACTTTTTACTGCTTAAAACGTTGCTGCCCAACTTTGGAGTACTTTAATAACGGAACGGCTAGCAACGGAGCAATAATTCCGGCAGCAATGGCTTCAGGAATTCCATTCACGCCAGCAATGGTTAGTAAATATGGCGTTAACTCTTTTAAATTAAGTGCTGCGTAGACTTGCGAACCGTTATGGTAGAAAACATAAATCAAGCTCAACACCAACACCGTGTTAACTAGTGAACCAATCACGGCGCTGATTAAGAAAGTAACCTGTTGTGGCAGTTTAGTCTTAATTAACCAGTTAACCAGCCATCCGGTGATTACCCCAATTAAGATCCGGGGAACGATTGAAATCAACGGATTAACCATCACGACGTTGCCTAGTGCACTAGAAGTAACGGTAATGGCCCGTAACCAATCAACTAGTCCCCAGATTCCACCAACAATTCCACCATCTACGGGTCCTAAAAGAATTGCCGCTACGATGACCGTGATGTGCATAGTCGTGATTTCTAACATTCCTGCTGGTATATAACCAACTAAAGGAACGTAATTCTGAATAATGACGATTGCTGCAAATAAAGCTAAAATACTAATTTTTCGTGCATGATTTTGCTTTTGCATAATTAAACCCCTCGTTGGAAAAAGATTGGATATATTATAGCACGCGGAGGTGGAAAAACTGGGGACGTTCTTGCTGACCAACCCAAATTACCGCATGCTAATCCCCCAATTTTAGTTACACAGCAAAAACTGCTAAAAGTATGTGCTTAAGCCAAGCAACCAGGATTCTTTTTTGGGGCGGTTTTGTGGATCTAGAACTGGTTAACCAACAGTTTTCATCAGCGTCTGGTTCGTTTAAATCACCGCTCCAACAATCTCCATCACGAAATGCTCTTTAAGTGACAGAACGTGTTCGTCAGTCGCAACTAGCTGAAAGAGGGGTCATTTAAATTAAATTTAACGGTACTTTTTTCCAAAGCGCGGTAAAATACATGTAACATTGACAAATTACGTTTTTAAGGAGCACTTATGAATCTCGAACCTAACTTTAATAATTCCATTTTAGCCGCGCTTAGTAATTACCAATTACCAGCTGAAAATGAGTACCTTCCCCAGCTAATTACTAACCAAAGGGCGGTTAACCTTAAGCTCCATTTAGAACAGGAGCTGCAAAATTGTACTGGTTTTACCCTGGCAGTTGCCTTCATCACGAACGGGGTCCTTACCGATTTAAAGGTGCAATTTGCTGATTTAGCAAGCCAAAATGTTTCTGGTCGGATTTTAACTTCTACCTATTTATATTTTAACCACCCCCACGTGTTCGAAGAGCTATTGAAGATTCCTAACGTAGAGGTGCGGATTATTGACCAACAACAAAACTTTCACGCAAAAGCCTACCTTTTTAATAAGCCGGGGGACTACCAGACCTTTATCCTAGGTAGTTCCAACCTAACCGAGGCAGCGTTAGTTCAAAACTACGAGTGGAACGTTAAACTCACCGCGCACCGTCATGGACAGTTAGCCCGCACAATTAATCACGAAGTGGACCAGCTTTGGCAACGAGCTCGCCCGCTTGATGAGACTTGGATCAGCCAATATAAAGAAGCCTACCAACAAGCTGCCCCCCGGTTAGCAGCGTCCCAGCTAACTCCGCCAACCGCTTCGATTACCCCCAATGCCATGCAAAAGGATGCCTTGGCTTCGTTGAATGAATTGCGGCAAACTGGGGCCCAACGCGGCCTGATCGTTTCCGCCACCGGAACCGGAAAAACTTATCTAGGGGCCTTTGATGTGCAGAACTTTAACCCCCACAAATTTTTATTCGTGGTTCATCGCGAACAAATTTTACGAAAATCTTTGCGTAGCTTTCGCAAAGTACTTGGTGGTCCGGCTAGCGACTACGGAATTCTCTCTGGTAACCAGCACGACACTGATTGTAAATACCTCTTTGCTACTATTCAGACTTTATCGCGTGAGGCAGTACTCCAATCGCTTCCTGCGGATACGTTTGACTACGTTTTAATCGACGAAGCCCATAAGGCCGGCGCCCCAACTTACCAACGGGTACTCAACCATTTCCAGCCTGAGTTTCTTTTAGGCATGACCGCCACCCCAGAACGGACGGATGACTTTAACATTTACGAGCTTTTCGATTACCATATTGCCTATGAAATTCGGCTACAAGCCGCTATCGAGTCCGACATGCTTAGCCAATTCCATTACGTGGGAATTACTGATTACGAATATCAGGGCGAACTAATTGACGAAAAGACTCCGCTACGTCATCTGCTTGCCCAAGAACGAATGGATTACGTGGCTGAACAAATTGATTACTACGGTCATGATGGTGAACAAGTTTATGGCTTGATTTTTTGTAGTCGCCAGGCTGAAGCTGAAGAAGTTGCTCAAATCATGACGGCAAAGGGCCATCCCGCCACCGCCCTCACGGGAAATACTACGGTAAGTGAACGGGAAAAAATCATTCGGCGTTTTGAAAAGGGTGAATTAGAATATTTGGTAACCGTCGACATCTTCAATGAAGGGGTCGACATCCCTAAGGTTAATCAGGTAATCATGTTGCGCAACACCGAGTCTAGCATTATCTTCATTCAACAACTTGGCCGTGGTTTGCGAAAGGCTCCCGGGAAATCTTTTGTAACAATTATTGATTTTATTGGGAACTATAAGAACAACTACCTAATCCCAATTGCGTTGACCGGCGACCAGTCGCTCAACAAAAACCGGTTACGGCAACAAATCGCCACTAGCCAAACCGTGGGCTTATCCTCTATTAACTTTAGTCGGATCGCCAAAGAACGGATCTACCAGTCGATCAACCACAGTAACCTCACCTTACTAGCAACTTTACGCGAAGCTTACCAAGCGTTGAAAAATAAGTTAGGCCGGATCCCCCGGTTGGCCGACTTCCAAAAGTTTGGCTCGGTAGACGGTCAAGTACTAGTGGATAAGTACGAAAACTACCACCAATTTTTAATTAAGATGCATGACGAACAGCCCCTTACTAAATCAGCAGACGCTTTTTTACGCTTGATTTCACGGGAATTCTTAAACGGCATGCGGATTCACGAACTGGTTTTACTCCAACAGTTGCTTAAGCAGCCCCAGTACCCTAAGCAAGCGTTGGTCAACCAACTTCAAGAATTGGGAACCTACACCGATCCAGCAACCTTACAGTCGGTGATCAACCACCTTGATTTAAGCTATTTTCAACCCCGCGACCAGGTTAAGTATGGGCAAATCGCCTGGGTCACCCTACAAGATGGTTACTACCAACTTAACCAGGAGCTTAGTACACTCTACCAACAAAACCCATACTTTAAATCCTTAGTTGACGACGTTCTTCAAGTTGGAATGTGGAATAGCAAGCAATACGATCAACGTTCCAAGTTTACCCTTAACCAGCGTTACACCCGCCGGCACGTCAACCGGCTATTGGGCTGGCCAAAGGATCAGTCTTCGGCAATTTACGGCTACAAAGCTAATCAAGGGAGTTGTCCGCTCTTTGTTATTTATCAAAAAAGGCCCCAATCCCCAGCGGCTGCTCGGCACCAAAACGTTTTTTATAACACCCAGACGTTGAGTTGGTTTACCAAAACGCCTCGCAAGTTGGATTCCAAAGAAGTAGTTCACCTCCTTAAAGGAAATCGGCAACAAACCATTGATTTTCCCCTCTTCGTGAAGAAAAGCGCGGACGAGGGTGCCGACTTCTATTACCTAGGCTTAGTGGACTTTGATTTTCAATCTCTAGAGCAACAAACCCGCTTAATTAACGGCCACGAAAAACCGATTGTTAAAGCTAATTTACAATTACGGACTCCAGTAGACTATCAACTGTATCTAAACTTGATTAATTAAGGTACACTATAAACTGTAAATAATTATTCAGTTTGGAGGAGTAATTTTGCAGAACTTAAACCGTACCTTAGGCTGGCTAGCTAGTGTTGGGGTGGGAACCCTGCTACTAACCGCTTGTGGAAATTCTAATTCACTGTCGTCGCATGCTCACCAAAACACCGCGACCGACATCACTAAACAAACTCAAGGCAGGTCTCACAGTTCCAAAGCGGTCGTCGACAAAGTATGGGACGCTCATAAAGCTACCCAACTTGATCAGCTGATGGATGCTTTTGGACAAACAATGGATCAAAGCTATACTGCTTGCACACCTGGTCATAACACTACTTATGCCGGAATGCACTATCCTGACGACCTTAAGGACCAAAAAACCGCCTTTGATGACCAACAGCTTTCTGCGGGTTGGTCGTCCACCGGAAAAGGGCGTTACCGAGTTAACGTAGTTGCGGTATACGAAGACCCGGGGCAAGGCACCTTGGGCGGTCACGTTTACCTATTTGCTATTAAAGATGGTAAACCCGTTGTGTACCATACTTCCCAAAATCAAGGTATGCCGGACAACCTTACCCATTTCACCACCACTAAAAACCAGACGCTTGCACAAGACTTCGCAAAAATTGTTGCCGGGCAACAACCCACTTTGCCAAGTCAAGCCGCAAAGTCTAAAAAATCAACCTCCAATGCGCCTCACTATACTAAGTTTGTTTTCCCACATTGGATGCAAGGGACTTGGTATACTGCGGACAATGACGGTAAGGTAGAAAAATTAGTCGTTACCGGTAACGTTCTTAATACCAACGGCGAAGTCACCCCTACTTACGACGGCGCGTCCCGGACCGCAGCCGATATGAAAGTGTTAAACGACGGTGGAAAACCCGATCCCGCAAAAACTGACTGGGGCGCTGGAGGGCTAAGTGATCCTGCGCCCTCTTTGTTTGACGACCCTAGTAAGGTTTCACAAGTTGTCAACGTCCGCGGCTGGTACCAAGGAGCTGGCGACGGTACTTACTTCTACACCACTACTGAAAAAGATCACGAACAACCTTTCACCGTGCTTACCGAAGCAGGGGGCGCCGGCATGTGGTTAACTGCCCATTATTACCGGAGCGCCGACCTTGCTAAGCAACATCAAAGTGAACATTACGATACCGATCGTGATAATTAGCACCACTTCATTTTCGTATTAAAAAAGAACTGGGGGCTTCCCAGTCCTCTATACTAATTCACCATTAACAAATCAGGAAGTTTTCCTAGCTCTGTTAATGGTGTTTTTTACTGCTGATTTGTTTAATTTCTTCACGTGCTAATTCATTTAAATCCAAGTCTAAATAAACCGCTAATGCAAATAGCGCTTCAATCGACATCCGCTTCGGTATTGGAGTTAATTCATCTTCATAACGAGAAAGCATACTAGTTGATATATCAATGCCGTATTCATCATGAATACTACGAATCAACTGTATTTGTGACAAGTTGCGTTGCTTTCGTGCATTTTTCAGTATAGTTCCAAAAATCAAAGGTATATCCTCCTTACTACTAGATGTATTAATTCTAGTACATTTATACCAAATAGAGTACAAAGCATTGATAAGGAGACCCTTTTAGGGTTATAATCCCACAAGAGGAATCTTTAAAAGGAACAAAAAATCGAACTAATTGGATGGTGATTTTTTTGTGTGATAACTGTCAGGATCTACGTAGCGTCTTAGCTTATCTAAAAGAAAATCAGATTAAGCAAGAAACGGTCGCAAATTTTTTGGGAATTGGCCGAACAACCCTGAATCGTAAGTTAAATGGCGCAAGTGAATTTAAACTTTCCGAAGTCAAACTCATTCACGAACATTTTAACGTACCTTTAGAAATCTTTTTCAAAGATGTCTAGGTTAATATTACATATCAGTTCACTATCAATTAGTTGCACTATCCCTTATTGATAAATAACTAAAAAAAATTACCATTGCAGCAGTCTTGTCCGAAGTTAGGTATTCCCCATATGCCATTGTTCATGTCAGCCAACATGAAATTACTTCTACTACTGTTGCAATGATTTCCACCCGTAATGACTGCGTGCAGATTCATTACGGTTTTTATTTTATAAGCCAAAATTTTAATTCTTAATAAGAATGTGACACATTCATCAAAATTTTATCTCCGCGCCAAGTCAAAATTTTAATAAAACCGTTGCGTATTTTATATTCGTCCCCTGCAATGATATTCCGTTAATAAAAGTTATCCCTTATACCTTTGTCATAAATTCTCAGTATTTAGGCCGAAAATCGAAAAAATTGAGACGTTTTTGTTTCCAATTTATCTTATTATAATGTTGCAACATAAGTTGCGAATTCGCTTGTATTTTTTAATGCTTCTCCGCACTCAAAAAATATATCGAGTTATCTTTTCTTTCTAACCGCAGAACGTCCTCCTCGGGGCGTTCTTTTTTATCTTATTCATCCTCCTCGTTCCACCTAGTCCTAAGAAGCTCCTCTTCACGCAGTTGCGTAGCACGACGTTCAGCATCCCTTTCTAACGCACTTAGATGGTCGGATAAATAATACCCCTGCCATTTAATAATCCCGCGATCTAAGTAGTAATAATCAAAAAAATTTTGGACGTCCGCTTCTGTAAATCGATCGTACCGCATTTTAAGTCCCCCAAAAATCAGTAATTTATTCATACGCGTTTCCGCCGTTATGCCCACCTACTAGTCCGGCCCGGTTAATTGCCGTAGCCCCTGGCATTTTACTTCGTGCGTACACTAGCGATTTAAAACCGTATTGCTGTCGAATTTTATCCACAGTTTTTTCAATTTCGTAATGTTTGATCTGCTGGGTGGCCGGATGAAATAGCTCCAGTTGCTGTCCCGTCGCCGAGGATAGCTTACTTGCGTAAACGGCAACGTTACGTACCGTTTCTCCCTGCCAATTCTCCCGAAACAGTTGAATTAAAGTTTGGGTGAGTGCGAAATTTTCGTTGGTGGGCGTAATTCTTTGCGCGACGTGAAACCCACCCCGTCCATCTTCAAGACTTGCGGCATACGAAAAACCAATTCCCAAGGAAATGCACCGAGCCTGCTTTTGACGATGGCGCAGCCGGGCTGCAACTTGTTCTCCAATTTCCTTAATGACCGTTTCAATTTCTAACCGTTGCCTATAATCACGTGGTAACACTTGAGAATTCCCCACGCTACTTTCCTTAGGCTGAATTGGCTGTTGTAGTTTACTTCGATCAATTCCCCACGCGGTTGCGTAAAGTTGCCATCCGATAATCCCCAACTCCTCCTTCAGTTTAAATGGGTTAGCGTGAGCTAAATCATCCATCGTATAAATTCCTAACCGGTTTAGCCGCCGCTCAGTCCGCTTCCCGATTCCCCATACTTCCGTTAGGTCGGTAATCGGCCAAATTTTCTGGGCTACGCTTTCGTAGTGGATTTCACCAATCAACGTTGGACTTTTTTTCGCGTAAAGATCTAAGGCTAACTTAGCTTGCACCGGGTTATCCCCAATTCCGATCGTAGTATATAACCCCAGCTGGTTACGAACGGTCTGCTGAATTTGCCGGGCTACTTCCCGCGGGGTGCTACCAAATAGGCGCCACGAATGGGTAACGTCTAGGATTGATTCATCAATCGAATACGGCAATAAATCTTCATCAGCAACAAACTGACGAAAAATATTATTTATTTGCAAGTTCTTCTGGATGTACAAATTCATTCGGGGCGGTACCACCAAAAGCTGATTCGTATGGGGTAAGTCTCGTTGGCGGGAAACGTTCGCGTGCAAGTGGAACATTTTCTTAGCCATTGGGGACGTAGCTAGTATCAGCCCACCATTAGTATTGGCCTGCTCTGACATTACCACCATAACCGCTTTTAACGGGTTGAGCCCCCGTTGAACTGCCTCTACGCTGGCGTAAAAGGATTTATTATCAATCAAAAAAAATACGCCATGCGGTTCCTTTCGATAATCCATCTGAATTGCCACCTTTAAACTAACTTACCCTCATTATCGAACAAACGTTCGGGTTGGTCAAGAATTATTAGAGCAATCGCCCAGTTTAGGTGCTTTATTTAACTAACGTACTAAGTCGTTTTATGTTTATGTATTCATCTAATAAAAATTAATATATTATAACCATCACCCGATATTGAAAAGTTCTTTCCTAAATGAGATAATCCCAATACAGCAAGTTACAAGGATAGTTCACTTAAGGATTACATAAGCACCATTACGTTTCAGGTATTCATATTTTGTTAGTTGGGAGGTTTAAATATAAAAAGCAGCGTCAAATTTAATTTCTTAACATGAGTTATCTAAATTTAGCTTGGCTGACTTAATAAAAACTATATTCATACATATTTACAGGAGGAGTAACCCCATTATGAACTCAAAAAAAGGCTTTTTATCGTTAGTTTCCAAAAACAAAAAAATAGGAATTGGTATCATTGTCCTCTTATTAGGAATTGGTCTATTCGTCCATTATCAAAATAACCAAGTTGATCACCTCATCAAAAATCACACTTACAAGATAATGGTGGAAGGCCCCGACAAATACGGGGATACCGTCAAACAAGCGGGAGTTTTAATTTTTGCGAAGGATTCTTACAAAAAAGGAAGCAATTTGGATGAAGATTTTTCTGACTTAACTGCTCTAATTTCTAGTGCTCAAGACAATGATTCCTCATCTTTTACGGCAAGTAAGGATTCCATCACTTTGAACTCCGGTTATTCTGACGACACCCCAAGTAATGGTGAAGTCGCTAAGCTTAAAAACTTGAAAGTGTCTAACGGGGGAAAAACCATTAAAGGCGAGATTACCTATCGTTATGAAGATGACAGTGCCGTAGAGGATAACGAAAATAATCTCGCAGCGTATGACGATATCAGCACTGAAACTGCTCATGCTACTGTTCAACTAGAACGTATTAAATAATTAAGTTACGTTCCTAACGCTATTTAAATGGGGCCTCATAAAGCCCTTATAAAGTTTTATAATTCTAATACCAAAGGTGGTTTTTATGTCAAAAAATACGTCCGTCCTATTAATGGCTAGTTTAAGCGCGTTCTTTTTAACCGCTTGTACGGCGCCTTCCCATTCGTCAACCAGCACAGGTAGCGTAAATCATTCTAGTAAAGTGTCCCAAAGCCACCGCTCTACCGCAACTGCCACCAGTAGCAGCGATAAGCACTCTTCCACGAGCTCTTCTGCAACCGCTGCCCCGCTGACTTTTGATGAAGGAATGCAAATTTTACGGCGAAGTGTCTACAAAGACGTAATTAAAGATTCACCTCAGCTGGTTAGCAACCAGGATCAAAAATTGGTGATTTCTTCTTACGCGGGTGCTAAGGGAATTAATTATTTCACCTTAACGCTATCTGGAACTAATCAAGTTCGAATCCACGCCGAATTTGGTACCCTAGATGGAGGTAAGTTTACCCGCCTTTACGACGTCAATTTGCCAGAATACCAAACGGTGGCCCGTTCTTCCAACACAGCTTCGGCAACGTCAAATTCCCAAACTGACCAAGTCCCCGCTAAATTCATTGGCAAATGGAAAAAGAGTGACAAATTTGTAACTAATTCAGACGGTAAGCGTTATGAGTATGCCCAACTTTTTCACGGTGAGGCCCATTCCATCACTCTGGGGGCAACCTATGCCGATTTAACCAAGTACTCCGTTTTATCTTGTAAATCACTTGGTAACAACGACTACGCTTTAAAGGTTGAAGTACCCTTGTCGCATCAAACCGATACTTTTTACTTACATTACTATTCTAAAAGCCACATTGGAGTAAAAAACGGCTCATCGGGCAGTTTTACAGAATACAACAGTAAAGCCCCCGTTCTTAATTACAATGCGGCAGAATGGTGATTTAAACTGCACGTTATAACCAACAGCACTCAAAGCAATCATTAAAATTAAACAATCAAAAGCGAGGGTAAATAGTTTAACTACCATGTACCCGCGCTTTTTTAATCCTTAGAAATAAAAAAGCTAGGAACCTGGTTAGTTCCTAGCTCCGTTATTCATGCTTCCGTTCGCATCGTTGTTTGACCAGTCAAGTATCGGTTCGTTCGATGATGTGGTTTTTAGAGTATAGTTCATATAGCAAAATGCCTACTACCAGCCATCCCAAATAAAATTCCCACGCTGAAAAAGAAATGTTGACCAATAAAAGCGCGCAAATCAACATTGCTGCTACCGGAATTAAGTTGCCAAATGGGATTTTAAATGGTCGCGGCAAATCCGGATACTGTCGCCGTAATAAAATTACGATTAACGAAATTAGTAGAAATACTGACAGGGAGCCTACGTTAGCAATTAAAGCTAAATTTCGTAGATCGAAAAAGCCCGCTAACAACGCCGCAAAGCACCCGCTAATCCACAATGCCATGTTAGGACTTTGTGTCTTAGGATTTAACTTTGCCCAGTTTTGGGGGAGAAATCCTCCCCGGCTCATCGCCTTCATAACGTTGGAGTTAGCGTAAATAAACGCATAGACTACCGCCATAATTCCTAAAATTGCCCCTGCGGAGACCACTTGCGCCGCTAAATCATGGCCTTTGCTTAATAAAACGTACGCCATTGCTTCCGAGACGTTTAGGTGTGGGTAAGCCACCACTCCGGTCATTACAACGCTCACCACAATGTAAAGCGAGGTGGTTACCACCAACGAGATGATAATCGCGCGCGGAAGGTTATGACGCACATTTTTAGCGTCTTCAGCCGAGGTAGCTAGCGCGTCAAATCCAAGGAAAGTGAAGAATACGGTCGAAGCCCCCGTGACGATTCCCTTAATTCCATACGGGTTAAAGGAACTCCAATTACCCGCTTTGACATTGGGGATACTTACAACGATAAACAGTAAAATGATCGTCAGCTTCACTAAAACCAACGCATTATTGATCCACTTACTTTCTCCCGTCCCCTTCGTCAACACGAAGGTAATTAAGAGGATCATCAGGAAGGCTGGCAAGTTCATCCAACCGCCCATGGACGGTGCTACCAACAGTTGGTGAGGTAAGTTAACGCCTAGTTCGTGTAAAAACGATTGTACGTACCCGGTCCAACCGTTAGCAACCGTCGCTGCCGTAGTCATGTACACGCCTAATAGAGTCCAGCCCGCTAAAAAACCAACTAACTGTCCAATGGTAACCCAGGCATATACGTAAGCGCTTCCAGAATTAGGAATTGCCGTTGCCAATTCAGAGTAGCATAACCCGATTAATCCACTCGCCAATGCAGCAATCAAAAAGGAAAAAACTACCGCTGGGCCCGCAGTGGTGGCCGCCACAATTCCAGTTAAAACCAAAATTCCGGTTCCAATAATCGCGCCAATCCCCAAAATTGATAAATCAAACAAACTTAAGGTTCGTTCCTCTTCGCTTTTGGCAGCGTTTTTGAAAATAAGGTCTAAATTAATCTTATTTTTCATCAGGATCATCAACTAACTCATGAATGGTGTGTATTCGATGTTGAGGCTATCCGCAACTGCCTTGGAGGTCAACTGTCCGTTGAAAGTGTTTATCCCGGTT
Source organism: Pediococcus acidilactici (assembly GCA_024970065.1). Taxonomy (NCBI): domain Bacteria; kingdom Bacillati; phylum Bacillota; class Bacilli; order Lactobacillales; family Lactobacillaceae; genus Pediococcus; species Pediococcus acidilactici. The sequence continues at coordinate 1,465,555 of CP103908.1, forward strand.
AAAATAGTCCGGTTGTTTGCCGCTTCTTCCACACCCTGGTTAGCAATCATAATTGCATAACGAACCGTCGCGCTCGTCAAGGCATCTGTAGAGGTCTTTGGCACTGCCCCGGGAACGTTAGCAACCGTGTAGTGAATCACGTCGTGGGAAATGTAAATTGGATCTTTCAAAGTGGTTGCTTTCACACTGGTTTCAAAAATTCCGCCTTGGTCAATCGGAATATCTACCACTACGGATCCTGGTTCCATGCTATCGACCATTGCGGTAGTGACAAGCTTCGGTGCTAAGGCGCCCGGAATTAACACTGCTCCAATTACGAGGTCGGCTTCCTTAACTGCTTTTGCAATGTTGTAAGAATTAGAAATCAACGTTTGAACTTTGCCACTAAACAAGTTGTCGATTTCCGCTAACCGTTGAGCATTGATGTCTAAAACCGTGACTTGTGCGCCTAGGCCGACTGCTGTTTTAGTGGCGTTAAATCCAACCGTTCCAGCGCCGATGATGGTAACCTTTCCTCGAGGAACACCAGTAACTCCGGATAATAATAATCCCTTGCCAGATTGTGGCCGTTCCAGGAAGTGTGCCCCGACTTGAACCGCCATCCTTCCCGCAATTTCGCTCATTGGGAAGAGCAGTGGTAAGTCGCCATTAGGTCCGACCATCGTTTCATAAGCAATACTGGTAACCCTACTCTTCAATAATTCCTCAGTTAGTCGCCGATCCGCTGCGAGGTGGAAATAGGTGTAAATAATGAGTCCGGGACGGAAATATTTATATTCTTCTGGTAATGGCTCTTTAACTTTAATGACCATCTCACAGTCCCAAACGTCTTCTACCGAGCCGATTTTTGCTCCAAACTCTTCGTAAGCTTCGTCAGGATAACCTGAGCCTACTCCCGCGCCTGATTCAATAATTACTTCATGCCCAGCTTGAATTAAATTTGCCACCGTGATTGGAGCAGCCCCAATCCGTTGTTCCTGCGCTTTAATTTCTTTAGGTATACCAATTTTCATGAGATTCCATTCCCTTCTTTTGTGAACAACTTAACGACTACCATTAAACCGGTGCATATAACTTATCTAAATGCACTTTAATTCACTAAGTCATCATATTAAATCAAGGGCAGAATATTCTATCAACATTGCTTTGAATCGTTGACAATTCGGCATTTATTGCTTTTTATTTTTACATCTCTGGTCACCTCCAGCCACCCTTTTTCGGTTCCAGAATAACACACTTAAGCGTAAATTGCAGTAAGATTTCAAACAAAAAGTCTGGTTAGCTTTATTTTCTAAAACCAACCAGACCAATTTTGAATTATCGTTTAAAACAACCCAGATTTAATTGATTGTTTTACGTTTTTTCGAATAATTAATGGGCTCTCCCATCAATAGCCACAAAATTAAATACACCAGGATTCCAGGGAAAATGGGTGTAATGCTTAAGAGCAAATAAATTATCCGTACATGACTCGCATTCCACCCGTAATGTTCCGCTAATCCTCCCAAGACCCCCGCAAATATCCGGTTATCTGCTGAACGGTGAATGTTAACTTTCATATACTTCCCTCCTAATTTTTTTCAATTCTACCATTTAATTTACCTACCCGATACTTTAATGCCTCAAAACTGGCTTTTTAAAAGTTATTAAGAAGGACCAGCAAAGACCAGTTTGGAATATAAAATAACCATCCAAGTTGAAGCATCCACCATTAAAAATATAACTTCTTTCAAGAGGTTAAGCTATCATCAGAAGACAACGTTCTGTCAACCAATAGCTTAATCATTTTTTGCACAAAAAAACACCCTCCATTTCTGGAAGGTGTTGTAATCGTTGTATATAGTAACGATTAACGTTTTGAGAATTGTGCAGCCTTACGAGCTTTCTTAAGACCGTACTTCTTACGTTCCTTCATACGAGGGTCACGTGTAAGTAAACCAGCCTTCTTTAAAGGTGCACGGAAATCAGGATCAACATCCAAAAGAGCACGAGCAATACCATGACGGATTGCGCCAGCTTGTCCGGAGAATCCACCACCATTAACGTTAGCAATAACGTCATAGTTGCCGTTTGTTTCAGTTACGCCGAATGGTTGGATAACTACTTGACGTAAGTTTGCAAATGGAATGTATTCTTCGATTGGACGATCGTTTACAGTGATTTTACCGGTTCCCGGTACAAGACGTACACGAGCAACGGAGTTTTTACGACGGCCAGTGCCGCGATATTGTGCTTCAGCCAAAATTCATTTCCTCCTTAAATTAAGTTCGTGATGTCAAGCTTTTCAGGGTTTTGAGCTTGATGCTTATGATCTGTACCAGCATAAACATGCAACTTCAAACCAAGCTTACGACCTAGTGAGTTGTGTGGAAGCATTCCCTTAACTGATGTTTCGATCAAGCGTTCAGGAGTCTTTTCACGCATTTCACCTGCAGTCTTCATCTTCAAACCACCTGGATGCAATGTGTGGTGGTAGTAGATCTTGTCTGTCGCCTTGTGACCAGTCAACTTAACCTTGTTTGCATTAATAACGATAACGAAGTCACCAGTATCCACATTAGGAGTGTATGTTGGTTTGTTCTTACCACGTAAAATAGATGCAACAACTGTTGAAAGACGTCCCAAAGGAACATCGGTCGCATCAACGACATACCATTTACGTTCTACTTCACCTGGTTTAGCCATATATGTTGTACGCACTTGAATTTCCTCCAATTTCTGTTTTGTTTAACTCAACTATAATAAGTTTCCGGGGCTTATTTTGTGGAGGTAAACAATACCAACTTCCATTATATTGACAGTCCCGGTTAAAGTCAATCAAAAATCTAATAATCGACTTCTTTTAAATATAGCCCACTTGCCGGAGCAGTTCCCCGGGCTTGGTTGCGGTCTTTGACCGCCAAAAGCCGCGGAATATCATCAACCGGCCGCCGTTTGCTACCAATTTCAACTAAAACGGCCACCATGATTCGCACCATGTTGTATAAAAAGCCATTTCCGTAAAATTCAAAAATAATTTCGTTTTGGGCCTCATCCTTCCACGCCTTGGCCTCGTAGATGGTCCGCACGTGATTTTTAGCTGTGCTTCCCGATGCTACAAAGCTCGAGAAGTCGTGGGTGCCCTCTAAATCTTTGATTGCTTGTTGAATCAATTTAATACTAATCGGAAATTTCCAATGTCCGGTGTAATTGCGTTTAAATGGATCAACAAATTCCCCTAACGCCATCCGGTATTGATACCGTTTGCCGTGAGTGGTAAACCGTGCGTGAAAATCTTCGTCCACGATTTCCACCTTTTTTACCTGCGTATCTAAAGGTAAAATGCTATTCAACGCGTGTAGCATGTTGTTGGCCGTCATTTCAATCGGTAAGTCAAAGTGCACTACCTGCCCAAAAGCATGGACTCCAGCGTCTGTTCGACCAGAACCAAAAATTGGGATTTCGGGTTGGGGATTTTTCGCAATTTTATTCACCGCACGTTTTAGCACTCCCTCAACCGTTCGTTGGTTAGGCTGCGCTTGAAAGCCCGCAAAGTTAGTCCCATCGTAAGCCATTGTAATCTTATAACGCATGTCAACCTCATCTTCTAAGGGCGATAATCACTACTGCCGCAAGCAGCATCGTTATCGTCCCGATAATATCATTTTTTGTATAATTTAAAACCCGATACTTGCTGCGCCCTTCTCCACCTTGGTATCCGCGCGATTCCATCGCCGTAGCGAGCTCCTCGGCCCGGCTAAAGGCACTTTCAAATAGTGGAATGAGGATGGCCACGAGCTTCTTTAAACGCACCAAAATCGACCCAGAGCTAAAATCAGCCCCCCGGGATCGCTGCGCATTTAAGATTTTTTCCGTTTCATCAATTAGAGTTGGTACAAAGCGCAAGGCAATCGACAGCATTAGTGCCATTTCGTAAACCGGGAAGTGAATCTTCTTTAGTGGCATAAAAATGGCTTCAATTGCCCCTGAAATTTCCAAGGGCGAGGTCGTCAGCGTAAGTACGGTAGAAACTAAAATAATTAAAATAAACCGAATTGCAATGTACACGGCGTTTAAAAGACCGTTGCTGGTTATGGACAGAATTCCCCAATGCCAGTAGACGTGACCCCCGACACCAAAGAACACCTGGATAATCATCGTCAGTAAAATGACCCCAATTAACGGCTTTACCCCGTCCCAAAAGAAACGTGGACCAATTGCCGAGGCCGCGATAATCACCATTGCTAAAACAAAGCTTGCTAGGTAAGCGGCCCAACTATTGGCAAGAAATACGGCGACAATGTATACCAAACTTAAAATTAACTTAGCACGCGGATCCATCCGGTGGATAAAAGAATGTCCGGGAATGTACCGCCCAAATAAAATCTTATTCACGTGCACGTCCCCCGTTCTGCTTAAGTTGTTCAATTAGTTCGCCCATTTGCAGAGGAACTGGGTCGAAGTGGAATCCGCGTTGCATTAACCGTTGGGCAAACTCCGTAACCTGGGGCAACCCTAACTGGTGTTCTAATAACCACTCTGGAGCGCTGAAAACGGTCCGGGGACTCCCCACTTTAATAATTTGTCCGTCATCCATTACCACAACCTGATCGGCATAGTTGGCAACGTCATCCATCTGGTGGGTCACTAACAAGATTGTTAAGTGTTCTTGATCATGTAATTCCGCAAAAAGCTCCATCATTTCAGTCCGCCCCTGCGGATCCAGACCTGCCGTGGGCTCGTCCAAAATTAAGATTGCTGGATTAGTTGCTAAAATTCCAGCAATTGCCACCCGGCGCATTTGTCCACCCGATAATTCAAAAGGTGATTTTTGCCAAGTGCTTTCGGGCATGTGTACCTTTGCTAGCGCCTGCTGAGCTCGTTGGGTCGCCTCCGCATCGCTTAGTCCAAAGTTTAACGGACCAAATTTAACGTCGTCCAGTACGGTTTCCGCAAATAACTGACTTTCGGGAAATTGAAAAACAATTCCCACGTGCTGCCTTAGAGCCACCAGCGCCTTATTTTTTGTGGTTGCATCAATTACTTGATTATCAACCTCAACCGTCCCCGTCGTTGGCTTTAATAAACCATTAACGTGCTGAATCAACGTCGACTTTCCACTACCGGTGTGGCCAATGATTGCGGTATATGAACCAGTAGGAATCGTTAAATTAACGTCCTTTAACGACAGATTTTCAAAAGGAGTATGGGCTTGGTAAACGTAACTTACTGATTTGAACTTAATTGACATACCCATTCCTCCAATTTAGCTTCGTCCATCTTTAATGTTGGCGGCACTTTAAACCCGTGGGCCACAAGCTCGTCATAAAGCTGACCACTAAAGGGCTTTTCTAATCCAGTCTGTTCTAAAAGTTGATTATCCGCGAAAACCGCTTGAGGGGTCCCCGTAGTCACTACTTTACCATCATTTAACACAATCACCTGATCGGCTAGCATCGCTTCGCTAACGTCGTGGGTAATTGAAAGGACGGTTAAATCTTGTTGTTGGTGCACTTGATTGATTAGTTGAATAATTTCCGTGCGCCCCTGCGGATCAAGCATGCTGGTGGCCTCGTCCAAAATCATAATTTCCGGTTTAGTCGCCAACACTCCGGCAATCGCCACCCGCTGCTTTTGCCCACCAGACAACTGGTCAGGCTGCCGGGACTTAAAGTCACTCATCCGCACCTGAGTAAGCACCCGCTCAACAATCTGATGCATTTCTGCAGTGGGAATCCCTAAGTTTTCCAGTCCAAAAGCCACGTCATCTTCCACCGTGGCGCCAACAAACTGGTTGTCTGGATTCTGAAAAATCATGCCAATCTTTTTTCTGACGTCCCATACCGTATCCTCATTAAGGGGAATTCCGGCTACCGTAACCGTGCCTTCCCGAAACGACATTAAGCCGTCAATTGTACGGGCTAAGGTACTTTTACCGCTCCCGTTATGCCCAACAATTGCCGTCCACGTTCCTTTTTGAATAGCGACCGAGACATCATCCAGTGCTTTTTTATCACCGTTATTAGCGTATTTATACGTAAGATGTTTTACTTCAATAATGTTTTCCACAGTCCTACTCTCCCGATACAATATGGAACTAATTTTACCATTGTATACAAAAAAAATCACTGAAGATAAAGGTAGCAAGTCCGTAAACTCGCCGTGGGCTAGACTCGGATTTCTCCAGCATCGTAACACCCTACCAATATCTTAGTGATAGATTTTGTTATTCTTATAATTGCTTAGAATTAGTCAACTAATTCTAAGACAACCATTGGGGCACCGTCTCCGCGGCGTGGCATCGTTTTGTAGATACGAGTATATCCACCATTACGATCAGCATAACGTGGAGCCAATTCAGCAAATAATTTTTGAAGTGCTGAAGAAACTTTAACATCTTCACCATCTTCTGTAACATCAGCAACGACGTTACGAACAAATGCTGCAGCTTGACGACGGGCATGTAAGTCGCCACGCTTACCCAATGTAATCATTTTTTCAGTTGTAGAACGTACTTCCTTAGCACGGGCTTCAGTTGTAACGATCTTTTCATTAACAATTAATTCTGTTGTAAGATCGCGAAGCAACGCTTTACGTTGGGAGCTTGTACGACCTAATTTACGATAACTCATCTATGGGAACCCTCCTTATGATTAGTCTTCTGAACGGAAACTCAAGCCCAAAGCATTCAGTTTTTCTTGGATTTCAACTAGTGATTTACGTCCAAGGTTACGAACTTTCATCATTTGAGCCTCAGTGCGATCAGTTAATTCTTGAACACTGTTAATACCTGCTCGTTTTAAGCAATTGTATGAGCGAACCGAAAGATCTAACTCTTCGATTGTCATTTCAAGCATTTTTTCCTTGTGAGTTTCTTCTTTTTCCACCATAATTTCAGTCTCTTTAGCCTGGTCATTAAGGTTTACAAAGATAGCAAGGTGTTCAGTTAAAATTTTAGCAGATAAACTTGTTGCCTCACTAGGAGTGATCGAACCATCAGTCCAAATATCGAGCGTAAGTTTATCGTAGTCATCTCGTTGACCAACACGAGTTTTTTCAACTTGATAATTAACACGTTCAATTGGGGTATAAATAGAATCGATTGGCAATACGCCAATTGGCATATCCGCCTTTCGAGCCTTGTTTTCGTCCGCAGAAGTATATCCACGGCCAGTATCAGCAGTTAAAACGGCATGGAATGTCGCCCCTTCTGCAACAGTACAAATTGGTGAATCTGGATTGAGAACCGTAACATCACCGTCTCCCATAATATCACCAGCAGTAACGTTGGCAGGTCCCACCACATTGATATCTAACGTCTTTTCGTCGTCAGATTCAATCTTTAAGGAAACCTTCTTAAGGTTCAAAATGATTTGCGTAACGTCTTCTACAACACCTTCAATAGTGGAGAATTCGTGTAACACGTTATCAATTTGAACACTAGTAATCGCTGCTCCTGGAAGCGACGATAATAGGATTCGACGAAGTGAATTACCAAGCGTTGTACCATATCCCCGTTCTAAGGGTTCAATAACAAATCGGCCATAATTGTCATTTTCGTCAATTTTATGAATTTTTGGCTTCTCAAATTCGATCATTCTAATTTTTACCCCTTTCAAAACGCAGTCTGCATTTCGACTTTGAATGCATTATAAAGTTTGCCCTCAAACAGAACCGAACTCTATACACGACGGCGCTTTGGAGGACGAGATCCGTTATGAGGAACTGGTGTAACATCACGAATTGCGCTTACTTCAAGCCCAGTTGCTTGGAGAGCACGAATTGCAGCTTCACGACCAGAACCAGGTCCCTTAACAGCAACTTCAACATTCTTCATACCATGTTCCATAGCAGCCTTTGCAGCAGCTTCTGAAGCCATTTGAGCAGCAAATGGAGTCGACTTACGACTACCCTTGAAGCCAAGTGCACCAGCAGATGACCAAGCAACTGCGTTACCTTGAGGGTCTGTAATCATAACCAGAGTATTGTTGAATGTTGAATGGATATGAGCTACTCCAGATTCAATATTCTTTTTTACTCGACGCTTACGAGTATTTCTTTTCGTTGCCATAAATGTTTAGCCTCCTTTAATTATTTTTTTCTACCTGCGATAGAAACTTTCTTACCTTTACGTGTCCGAGCGTTATTCTTCGTGTGTTGTCCACGAACTGGCAAACCACGACGATGACGCATACCACGGTATGAACCGATTTCTTGGAGACGTTTGATATTGAGACTAACTGTACGACGAAGATCACCTTCAACAAGATACTTGTCTACTTCTGCACGAATCTTGTCTTCTTGATCTGCTGTTAAATCGCGAACGCGAACATCTTCAGAAACATCTGCGTCCTTTAAGATTTTTTGAGCGGTAGTGTTACCAATACCGTAAATATATGTCAAACCGATGACAATACGCTTGTCACGTGGTAAATCAACACCTGCAATACGGGCCATTAAATTTCACCTCCAAGTATAATAATTATTTTCCTTGACGCTGTTTGTGCTTAGGATTTGCTGAGCAAATTACCATAACGCGTCCTTTACGTTTAATGATCTTGCAATGTTCACACATTGGCTTAACTGATGGACGTACCTTCATGAATAAATCCTCCTAAACGAATAAAACTTATTTGAAACGATAGGTAATGCGACCCTTGGTAAGATCGTACGGCGACATCTCAACCGTAACCCGATCCCCAGGTAGAATCTTGATGTAATGCATCCGAATCTTACCCGAAACGTGGGCAAGAATTTCATGACCATTTTCAAGTTCTACTTTAAACATCGCATTAGGCATAGTTTCTTTGACTTTGCCCTCAATTTCAATGACATTATCTTTAGCCACTAAATTTGTGCCTCCTAATTAACTTTTCTAACAGTAAAAACCAACAAAAAGCTTCAAAATATGTATTTCGAAGCTAAACCTGAATCAGCTTACCATACGAAAAAACTATTTGCAAACAATGAACGTTATCTATAGTACCAACAAGCACGAAATTAGAGAGCCTCTAATACTTTTTTGACTTCAGAATAAACATCGTTGATATCCTGATCGCCATTAATATTGTAAAGGAGATGCTTTTCTTCATAGTAATCAATCAAAGGCGCGTTAAGTTTTGTGTTAACGGCAATTCGATTTTTTACCGTTTCTGGCTTGTCGTCCTCACGTTGATAGAATTCATGATGTCCGCAAACATCACAAGTTCCTTCAACCTTTGGTGGATTGTAGAGCTTATGATAAGTAGCTCCACAATTCTTACAAATAAATCTGCCAGATAGTCTTTCAACCAAGACTTCAGGTTCAACATGAATGTTGATCACTGCCGTCAATGGTTTATTTAAGCGAGATGTCATTTCGTCTAACGCCTTAGCTTGTTCAAGATTCCGAGGGAAACCATCAAGCATAAAACCATCATTGACATCGTCCATTGCTAGACGATCTTCGACAATCCCGTTAGTTACACTATCGGGAACTAGCTCACCCTTATCGATGAACTTTTTAGCTTCAATCCCCATTTCGGTTTCATTTTTCATTGCTTCACGGAAAATGTCACCAGTGGAGATGTGCGGAATTTTAAAATCCTCAATAATTTTTTGAGCTTGGGTACCTTTACCAGCACCAGGCAAACCCATCAAAACGAGGTTTAATTTAGTCATTAGTAATTCTCCTTCATTGCTAAACGACGAATTAGTTACGAATAAACCCGATGTATTCTCGTTTCATCATTAGACCTTCAAGTTGGTCAAACAACTGAATTGCAACTCCGACCACGATTAGTAGGCTTGTACCACCTAATCCGATTGATTCGTCTAAACCAAAGATGTTCGATGCAAGTAACGGAATTAACGCAACTAAACCTAAGAAAAGTGCTCCGACGACGCTCAATCGAATCAAAAGACTCGAAACGTAGCTTTGCGTTTTCTTTCCAGGCCAAACACCTGGAATGTAACTGCCTTGTTTTTGTAAATTCTCCGCTAATTTCTCGGGATTAACCTGAACAAATGCGTAGAAGAACGTGAACAAGACGATCAACACGGTGTATAAGATTGCGCCATCCGTGGTTTGCATATTAAACACGTTGGTCAAGACATTGTACCAATCATCTTCGGAATGAGATGAGGCAAACGCCATCAGGATGGTCTGTGGAGTCGAAATAAACGAACTAGCAAAAATTACCGGAATAACTCCCGCAACGTTAACTTTTAATGGTAAGTAACTGCTGTCAGATGCGCCCGAAGCCCGTCGTGTATATTGAATCGGAATTTTACGGCTTGCTTGTTGTACCCAAGTTACAAAAATAACAATGGCTAAAACAGCAAGTAAAATTAATCCTACATACAAGAAGCTTTGACCCCACTGACTTTTCGGCGTATTAACAAACTGTTCAGTATAAATTTGTTGAATTCCAGTCGGTGTCCGGGCAATGATCCCTGCGAAGATGATCATTGAAACCCCCTGACCGATACCACGTTCCGTAATCATATCTCCTAACCAAGTTGTTAACATCGTTCCCGCTGTTAAAATCAACCCAATGGTTAAGAAGGTGTGTACGTTTGGTGTTTCAACTAAATTCATTTGACTTAAGTAGTTAAAACCAGCAGTGATTCCGATTGATTGCGCAAAAGCAAGGACGATTGTTAACCACCGGGTTGCTTGATTAAGCTTCCGACGACCAACCTCACCTTGCTTACTCCACTCCACAAATTTTGGAACAATGTCCATTTGTAACAATTGAACAATAATTTGTGCCGTAATGTATGGAGAAACTCCCATTGCGAAAATGGAGTAGTTTGTCAATCCGCCACCACTAAAGGTATTAAGAATTCCAACTAGCCCCGAAGAGGAAATGCTTTGCAACGCATGCGCATTTACTCCCGGAACGGTGATGTATGATCCTAACCGAAATACAATCAAAATACCAAGCGTGAAAAAAATCTTATGTCGGATATCTTTCACTTTTAAAGCATTGATGACGGTTGAAAACATTAAATCACCTCGGTCTTACCACCAGCAGCTTCGATTGCCTTTACAGCACTCGCAGAGAATTTTTGAGCTTTAACAGTGAATTTCTTTGAAACTTCACCATTACCGAGAATCTTAACACCGCTAAGTTGTTTCTTGATGATACCAGCCTTAAGCAATGCTTCTGGTGTAATTTCAGCACCTTCGTCAAATACGTTAAGTGCATCAAGATTAACAATTGCGTATTCTTTGCGGTTAATGTTTGTGAAACCACGTTTTGGAATCCGACGGTAAAGAGGCATTTGGCCACCTTCAAAACCTAAACGAACTTTTCCACGTGCCTTTTGTCCCTTTTGACCACGACCAGCTGTCTTACCGTTACCGCTTGAATCACCACGGCCGATACGCTTGCGGCTAGTCCGTGAGCCTTCGCTAGGCTTTAATTCATTCAACTTCATGCAAGGAAACCTCCAATCTTACAATATTATTTTACTTCTTCGACTTCGATTAAGTGTGCAATGTGGAAAATTGCTCCACGAGTTGCCTCATTGTTAGGTAGGACAACCGAACTGTTAACCCGGCCAAGACCTAATTCCTTAACAATTTTTCTTTGTTTAGGGAGGCGATGTGCGGCACTTTTAATTAATGTAACTTTTAATTGTGACATCAGAATATCCTCCTTATTCAGCTAAATGATCGACTGAAACCCCACGTAGGGCAGCAACTTCTTCTGCATTACGCATGCTCTTAAGACCTTCGAAAGTAGCACGGATAACGTTAACTGGAGTGTTTGAACCCAAACGCTTACTTGTAACATCATCAACACCGGCTAATTCCATAACGGCACGAACAGCACCACCAGCAGTAACCCCAGAACCTTCGGCAGCTGGTTTCATCAGAATCCGTCCACCACCGTAAACACCGATGGCTTCGTGAGGGAGAGTTGTTCCAACGATTGGAACTTCGATCAAACTCTTACGTGCAGTTTCAACTGCTTTACGGATTGCTTCTGGAACTTCTTGAGCTTTACCAGTACCAAAACCAACATGACCGTTCTTGTCACCAACAACGACTAAAGCAGCAAAACGAAGACGACGTCCACCTTTAACAACCTTTGTAACCCGGTTGATAGCAACTACGCGGTCTTCCAATTCCAATTTTTCTGGATCGATAAACTTAGACATGTACGTATTTCCCTCCTATCCTTAAAATTTAAGTCCGTTTTCGCGAGCAGCTTCAGCTAAAGCTTGCACACGACCATGGTAGAGGTAGCCACCACGATCAAAAACGACATTTTCGATTTTCTTTTCAACAGCTCTCTTGGCAACCAAAGCACCAACTTGTGCAGCAGCTTCAGTCTTTGAGCCACCTGAAACTTCGCTATCTAATGTTGAGGCACTAACTAGCGTTACACCCGCTACGTCATCAATTACTTGAGCGTAGATGTTTTTGTTAGAACGATATACATTTAAGCGTGGGCACTCTGCAGTACCAGAGATTTTTGAACGAATACGTGCGTGACGACGTTGACGTTTCTTATTCTTATCTGGTTTTGAAATCAAAATTTTCACCTCATATTTTTAAATTATCAGCTAACTATATCAAGCTGCTAGATTACTTACCTGTCTTACCTTCCTTGCGGCGAACGTATTCACCAACGTAGCGAACCCCTTTACCTTTGTAAGGTTCTGGTGAACGTACGGCACGGATTTCAGCGGCAAAATCACCAACGCGTTGCTTGCTAATTCCACTGATATTAATGTGTGTGTTGTCAGGTACTTCTACCTTAAGGTCTTCAGGAGCTTCCATTTCAACTGGGTTTGAGTAACCTAGGTTCAAAACAAGCTTCTTACCTTTAAGTTGAGCACGGTAACCAACACCGACTAATTCGAGTTTCTTTTCGAAACCGTTGGTTACTCCTTCAACCATGTTGTTAAAGTTAGCGCGTGTAGTACCATGTAATGCGCGCATCTTGTTATCATCACTTGGACGATCAAATGTAACAACATTTCCTTCAACGTTCATTTTAATGTCCGCACTCATTGTGCGTGTTAATTCACCCTTAGGTCCTTTAACAGTAACGACGTTTCCGTCTTGTTTAATTTCAACACCAGCTGGAACTTCAACTGGTTTTCTACCGATACGGCTCATTGAACGGCACCTCCTTATCTAAAAAATTACCAGATGTAAGCTAATACTTCTCCACCGATTTTCTTAGCGCGTGCTTCTTTATCTGTGATTACACCTTCAGAAGTTGAGATGATTGCGATACCCAAACCATTCAACACCTTCGGAACTTCATCAGCTTTTACGTATGAACGTAATCCAGGTTTTGAAATACGCTTCAAACCAGAGATAACTCGTTCGTTGTTCTTTCCATATTTTAGGAATACACGAATGATGCCTTGTTTGTCATCGTCAATATATTCAACATCTTTGATAAAGCCTTCGTTCTTAAGAATTTCAGCAATATCCTTCTTAATTTTTGATGCAGGTACTTCTAAAGATTCGTGACGAACCATGTTCGCATTACGAATACGAGTAAGAAAGTCTGCAATCGGATCTGTCATAGACATTCAGTATTACCCTCCTTTAACTCTGATTTCTTTTTACCAACTAGCTTTCTTCATACCAGGAATTTGTCCTTCATGAGCTAATTCACGAAGGCAAATACGGCATAAATGGAATTTACGGTATACAGAGTGTGGACGGCCACAACGTTCGCAACGAGTATATGCTTGAGTTGAGAACTTAGCAGGACGTTCACTCTTTACAACTAATGATTTTTTAGCCAATTTGTTTGCTCCCTTCGCTTACTTTTCAAATGGCATTCCAAATTCTGCCAATAATTCACGTGATTCTTCGTCAGTGTTGGCTGTCGTAACAATTACGATATCCAAACCACGAACACGGTTAACATTATCAAAATCGATTTCTGGGAAAATCAATTGTTCGCGAACACCTAATGTGTAGTTACCGCGGCCATCAAAGGCTGTACGGCTAACACCATGGAAGTCACGAACTCGAGGTAATGAAACGTTGATCAACTTATCTAAGAAGTCATACATTCTTTCACCACGAAGTGTAACTTTGGCACCAATTGACATACCTTCACGAAGACGGAATCCAGCAATTGACTTTTTAGCCTTTGTAACAAGTGGCTTTTGTCCTGAAATAAGTGCTAATTCAGCAACAGCTTCATCAAGGTTCTTTGAGTTAGCAACTGCGTCACCAACACCCATATTCAAAACGATTTTTTCAATCTTTGGTACTTGCATAACTGATGTGTAGTTAAATTTCTTAACTAGATCAGGTGTAATTTCGTTAACGAACTTTTCTTTTAAACGATTTGCCATGAATTTATTTTCCTCCCTCCGTTTAGATTACTTGTCGATACTTTCGCCAGTTTTTTTAGAAACACGAACTTTTTTACCATCAACAACCTTGAAGCCAACCCGAGTTGGTTCATTAGTTGATGGATCGATAAGCATTACGTTTGAAACATCGATTGGTGCTTCAATATCAAGAATTCCACCTTGAGGATTTGCATTGTTAGGCTTTTGATGCTTTTTAATCATGTTAATGCCTTCAACAACAACACGGTTCTTTTTAGCAAGTGTTTGTTTGATAGTACCTTCCTTGCCCTTGTCTTTTCCGCTGATTACGCGAACTTTGTCGCCAACTTTTACGAACATTTAATGGCGCACCTCCTTCGTTATGATGGTCGATTACAATACTTCAGGAGCCAAAGAAACAATCTTCATGTAGTCCTTATCACGTAATTCACGTGCAACTGGGCCAAAGATACGTGTTCCTTGTGGACTCTTATCATCTTTAATTAATACTGCAGCATTTTCGTCAAATTTGATGTATGAACCATCAGCACGATGTGCGCCTTGTTTTGTACGAACAACAACCGCTTTGACAACGTCACCTTTTTTGACAACGCCACCTGGTGTTGCTTGTTTAACCGTAGCAACCACAACGTCACCAATGTAACCAAATTTAACACGGGAACCACCCAATACCTTAATAACCAACAGTTCACGTGCTCCAGAATTGTCAGCAACTTTCAAACGACTCTCTTGTTGGATCACAGTTAGTGTCCTCCCTTCAATTTTGTATCAGAATACGAAACATGAGCTAGATAATAACTGCTTTTTCAACGATATCAAGCAAACGGAATCTCTTTGTTGCAGACAAAGGTCTTGTTTCCATGATTGTTACGATATCGCCCTTCTTTGCAGCGTTATTTTCGTCATGTGCCTTATATTTCTTTGAGTACTTTACACGTTTACCGTAAACTGGATGTGTCTTGTAAGTATCGATTTGGACTGTGATAGTCTTATCCATCTTGTCAGAAACTACGCGTCCTTGGTAAACCTTTCGTGCGTTACGTTCTTCACTCATTGACTAAGTCCTCCCTTCGTATTCTTTTACTTGTTTAATTCTTGTTGACGTAGAGCAGTTTTGATCCGCGCAATGTTCTTGCGAACAGCTTTAAGGCGAGCAGTGTTTTCAAGTTGGCCAGTTGCCAATTGGAAACGTAGGTTGAATAACTCGTCCTTGTACTCTTTTTCCTTGTTGATCATTTCGTCAGTGGTTAATTCATTAATTTCTTTAGCCTTCATCTGATTCGCCACCTACTTCCTCGCGTGCGATAATCTTTGTCTTAACAGGAAGTTTCATAGCTGCCAAGCGAAGAGCTTCGCGGGCAACTTCTTCAGGAACACCTGCAACTTCAAACATAACCTTTTCGCGTTTTACTGGTGCAACCCAGCCTTCTGGAGTACCTTTACCATTACCCATACGAACACCCACACCTTTAGATGTGTATGATTTATGAGGGAAAATCTTAATCCAAACTTTACCGCCACGCTTCATGTAACGCGTCATTGCGATACGAGCAGCTTCAATTTGGCGGTTAGTAATCCATGATGAAGTCAATGCTTGTAAGCCGAATTCACCAAAAGTAACTGTCTTACCGCCTTTAGCGGCACCACGCATCCGTCCACGATGTTCGCGACGATGTTTTACTCTCTTAGGTACTAACATGCTTATTTCCCTCCTTGTTCTTTAGAGTTGTTATTAGCTTCCTTTGCTTCAGGTAAAATTTCACCACGGTAAACCCATGTCTTAACACCAAGTTGACCGTATGTAGTACGAGCTTCAACCCAAGCGTAATCCACATCAGCACGTAATGTGTGAAGAGGAACCTTACCTTCGGAATAGTGTTCTACACGTGACATGTCGGCTCCGTTTAGACGACCTGCAACTTGTGTCTTGATACCTTTAGCGCCGGCACGCATTGAGCGTTGCATAGCTTGTTTCATAGCACGACGGAATGCAACCCGTCCTTCTAGTTGAGCAGCAATGTTTTCACCAACAAGTTTTGCTTCAAGATCAGGTTTCTTGATTTCAACGATGTTGATGTGAACACGTTTGCCAGTTAATTCATTTAGTTGTTTACGCAACTTTTCAACTTCTGATCCACCTTTACCGATAACCATACCTGGTTTTGCAGTGTGAATTGAAATGTTAACACGATTT
The DNA here is from genome assembly GCA_024970065.1 of Pediococcus acidilactici. Taxonomy (NCBI): domain Bacteria; kingdom Bacillati; phylum Bacillota; class Bacilli; order Lactobacillales; family Lactobacillaceae; genus Pediococcus; species Pediococcus acidilactici. The sequence continues at coordinate 1,482,050 of CP103908.1, forward strand.
GCAGCACGTTCAATTTCAACAGTAGATACGGAAGCATCAGTGAGTTGCTTTGCGATAAATTCACGAATCTTGATGTCTTCGCCAAGGAACTTAGCAAAGTCTTTATCAGCATACCATTTTGCTTGCCAATCACGAATGACACCAACACGGAATCCATTAGGATTTACTTTTTGACCCACGCGTTATCCCTCCTATTTTTCTGATACTACAACTGTAATATGACTTGTCCGTTTGTTGATTGGTGATGCCGAGCCCTTAGCACGTGGACGGAAACGTTTCAACGTTGGTCCTTCGTTAACAAAGACTTTGCTAATTACCAAATCTTCACGATCCAAATCAAAGTTATTTTCAGCATTCGCCACTGCAGACTTCAATACCTTTTCTACGATAGGTGAAGCACTGCGCGGTGTAAATTTAAGAATTGCAAAAGCTTCAGCGACACTTTTACCTCTGATAAGATCGACTACGAGACGAACCTTACGAGCGGCAATCCGAACAGTCTTTGCAGTTGCCTGTGCAGATGTTACTTGTTCAGCCATGATTCATCCTCCTTACTTTCCAGATGTCTTTTTGTCGTCGCCACCGTGACCACGGAATGTGCGAGTTGGAACAAATTCGCCAAGCTTATGACCAACCATATCATCTTGGATATAAACTGGAACATGTTTTCTACCATCGTATACAGCGATTGTGTAACCGATGAAACTTGGAAAAATTGTTGAACGACGTGACCATGTCTTGATAACTGATTTCTTTTCTTGATCTTTTTGTGCATCGATCTTCTTTAAAAGATGTTCATCAGCGAATGGTCCCTTTTTTAAACTACGACCCATTAATTTGACCTCCTTCGAAAACTGTTCTAGATATTACCTAAGCGACCGCGTTTACGACCACGAACGATAAATTTGTTTGACTTGTTATGTTTGTTACGAGTCTTCTTACCAATTGTTTTCTTACCCCATGGAGAAAGTGGAGATGGACGTCCGATAGGTGCCTTACCTTCACCACCACCATGTGGATGATCGTTAGGGTTCATTACAGAACCACGAACGTGTGGACGTTGACCAGCGTAACGGTTACGACCAGCTTTACCAACGTTGATTAGTTCGTGTTCTTCGTTACCTACAGCACCAATTGTGGCACGGTTTGTAGCAAGAATCATGCGAACTTCTGAAGAAGCAAGACGAACAAGTGCATACTTGCCTTCTTTACCAAGTAATTGAGCTGATGTACCAGCAGAACGAACAAGTTGTCCACCCTTACCTGGTTTTAATTCGATATTGTGGATAACTGTACCAACAGGAATGTTTGCAAGTGGTAGCGCGTTACCTACTTTAATGTCGGCTTCAGGTCCAGATTGAACTTGGTCGCCAACTTTTAAACCTTTAGGAGCAATGATGTATGATTTAACACCATCAGCGTAAACAAGCAATGCAATGTTAGCTGAACGGTTTGGATCATATTCGATTGCCTTAACTGTTGCTGGCACATCGTCTTTAATCCGCTTAAAGTCGATGATCCGGTATTGACGCTTGTTACCACCACCACGATGGCGAACCGTCATCCGACCGTAGTTGTTACGACCAGCTGAATGGCTTTGAGATTCCAACAATGACTTTTCTGGACGCTTCTTTGTGATTTCAGCGTAGTCCAATTGTGTCATGCCACGACGAGCATTCGTTGTTGGCTTAAATTTCTTAATCCCCACGTTGTTTCCCTCCTATTTTTTATTCTTCACCAAATAATTGGATTTCTTTTGAATCTTCTGAAAGTTGAACGATTGCCTTACGACGCTTCTTTGTGTAACCAGCGTAACGGCCTTGGCGCTTCAACTTACCTTTAACATTCATAATGTTAACCTTGATTACCTTAACATCAAAGATCTCTTCGATAGCTTTCTTAACTTGAGTCTTTGTAGCACGAGGATCTACGTCAAACGTGTAACGCTTGTCGTCAATCAACGCCATGGATGCTTCGGTAACAACTGGGCGTAAAATAATATCACGTGATTCCATTATGCTAGAGCCTCCTCTACTTGAGAAAGAGCCTTTTGTGTAATGACAAGTTTGTCGCTATTCATAATATCTAAAACGTTGATACCAGTTGGTTCAACAATTTTTACGTTAGATAAATTACGAGCAGCCAATACAGCACTTTCGTTATCTTCTTCAAGAACTAATAGAGCTTTCTTTTCAACATTAAGTTTGCTTAATGATTGAGCAAAGTCCTTTGTCTTTGGAGTTTCGAACTTAAATTCATCAACAACAACCAAGCTTTCATCCAATACCTTTTGTGAAAGTACTGACTTCAATGCTAAGCGACGCATTTTCTTTGGAATGCTGTATGCGTATGAACGAGGAGTAGGTCCGAAGACAATTCCTCCGCCACGCCATTGTGGTGAACGAATTGAACCTTGACGAGCACGTCCAGTACCCTTTTGACGCCATGGTTTCTTACCACCACCACGTACAGCACTACGATTCTTTACTGCGTGTGTTCCTTGGCGCATAGATGCACGTTGCATAACTACGGCTTCAAAGACCACATCGTTGTTGGGTTCAATACCGAAGATGTCGGCATTTAATTCAACGGTTCCGTTTTGAGTTCCGTCTTGTTTGAATAATGATACGTTAGCCATTTATTGGTCCTCCTCTCTTATTTAGATGTGTTTTTTACAGTACTCTTAACAACTACGTATGACTTCTTAGCACCAGGTACGTTACCCTTAACTAAAAGTACGTTGTTTTCTGTATCTGCCTTAACGATTTCTAGATTTTGAATTGTAACTGTCTTGTTACCCATGCGACCTGGCAACTTCTTACCTGGGAACACGCGGTTAATAATTGCTCCCAATGAACCAGGACGACGGTGGTAACGAGAACCGTGCGCCATCGGACCACGACGTTGACCGTCTTTTTTGATAACACCTTGGAAACCATGTCCCTTAGTTGTACCAGTTACATCGACGAAGTCACCTGCTTCAAAGATGTCTGCTGCGATCTTGTCTCCGACTTTAACATCTTCCCCAAGCTCAACATCTCTGATTTCGTGAATGAAGCGCTTAGGATTTGTATTTGCTTTTGCTACGTGGCCTTGTTCAGGTTTGTTACTCAATACTTGACGCTTGTCGTCAAAACCTAATTGAGCTGCTGCATAACCGTCGTTTTCAACAGTCTTAAGTTGCAATACAACGTTAGGAGTAGTATCGATTACTGTAACTGGGATTAATTCACCAGCTTCAGTGAAAACCTGTGTCATTCCGACCTTCTTACCTAAGATTCCTTTTGTGGTCATTAGTACACCTCCGTTTGTGCTTTAAAATTATAATTTGATTTCGATATCTACACCGCTTGGCAAGTCAAGCTTCATCAAAGAATCAACTGTCTTTGGTGTAGGGTTAACGATATCAATCAAACGCTTATGTGTGCGCATTTCAAACTGTTCACGAGCCTTCTTGAATTTGTGTGGAGAACTCAAAACAGTGTAAACTGTGCGTTCTGTTGGCAATGGGATTGGACCCGAAATTGTTGCACCAGTGCGTTTTGCTGTTTCAACAATCTTGTCAGCAGATTGATCTAAAATGCGATGTTCGTAAGCCTTAAGGCGAATACGAATTTTTTGTTTTGCCATTGTGTTACCTCCCTCGTCTATTTTAAAAATAAGACTTGCTCCGTGAAAATTACCGCCACACCCTGTGGCAAAGCGGCCGGGTGTGTCGCAACCTTTCACATCAACGCTCTGCTTATACACCACCGTGGGGAGGGCAGTATGCCCCCTCGTTTTTACACGGTACTTGATTATGATACATGAAAAACGTCCCCGTGGCAAGGGCATTTAACGATTTTTTTGCAAAAAAAGAAGTCCCCTTCCCTAACGCTTTAAGCGTTAAAAAAGAGAACTTCAATTTTAGAAATTATTCAGCTTTTCCGCCATTTTTCTTGATAATTTCTTCTTGGATTGACTTTGGAACTGGTTCGTAGTGATCAAAGGTCATTGTAAATGTACCACGACCTTGTGATGCAGAACGAAGCGTAGTTGCATAGCCAAACATTTCTGAAAGTGGAACAAATGCGTGGATTTCTTCAGCACCAGCAATTGCTTCCATACCTTCAACACGACCACGACGAGCAGTTACTTGACCCATGATATCACCCATGTATTCTTCAGGAACACGGATTTCAACCTTCATAACTGGTTCTAAGATAACTGGTGCAGCCGTCTTAGCAGCTTCACGTAAAGCGATTGAAGCGGCAACCTTGAAGGCAGCTTCACTAGAATCGACTTCGTGGTAACTACCATCGTATAACTTAGCTTTCAAGTCAACTAATGGATAACCAGCAAGAACACCGTTATTCATAGCTTCCTTCAAACCTTGTTCAACTGATGGGATGTATTCACGAGGAACTACACCACCAACGATAGCGTCTTCGAATTCGAATCCTTTACCTTCTTCGTTAGGTGTGAATTCAATCCAAACGTCACCATATTGACCTTTACCACCAGATTGACGAACAAACTTACCTTGAGCAGAAGTTTGTTTTGTGAATGCTTCACGGTAAGAAACTTGTGGAGCACCAATCTTAGCTTCGACGTTAAATTCACGCTTCATCCGGTCAACGATGATATCCAAGTGAAGTTCACCCATTCCGGCGATAACTGTTTCCCCAGTTTCTGGGTTAGTTTCAGCACGGAATGAAGGATCTTCTTCAGCAAGTTTTTGTAAAGCAACGTCCATCTTATCTTGGTCAGCCTTTGATTTTGGTTCAACGGCAACTTCGATAACTGGTTCTGGGAATTGCATTGATTCCAAGTGTAATGGATGATCTGGATCAGTTAAAGAATCACCAGTAGTAGTGTTCTTCAAACCGATTGCGGCAGCGATATCACCAGAGAATACTTCTGGGATTTCTTGACGTTGGTTAGAGTGCATTTGTAGCAAACGACCAACCCGTTCACGCTTGTTCTTTGTAGCATTTAATACGTATGAACCAGATTCCAAAGTACCTTGGTAAACACGGATAAATGTCAAACGACCAACAAATGGGTCAGTAGCAACCTTAAATGCCAAAGCAGCAAATGGCTTGTCGTCGCCGGCAATCAATTGAACTTCTTCGCCAGTTTCAGGATCTGTAGCACCGTATGGCTTAACATCCAATGGAGATGGTAAGTAATCCACAACAGCGTCTAACATCATTTGAACACCCTTGTTCTTGAATGCTGAACCAGCAAGTACTGGGAACAATTCAAGTGACAAAGTACCCTTACGGATAGCAGCTTTGATTTCATCAGTAGAAATTTCTTCACCGCCAAGGTATTTTTCCATGATGTTTTCGTCAACGTCAGCTAAAATTTCAAGCATTTCGCCACGACGTTTTTCAGCTTCTTCCTTGTATTGGTCAGGAATTTCAACGGTATCCCATTCAGTACCTAATTCGTCTTCATCATACAAGTCGGCCTTCATTTCAACTAAGTCAATAACCCCTTCAAAGTCATCTTCGGCACCGATTGGCATTTGAATTGGTAAAGCATTTGCTTGAAGACGGTCACGTAATGATTGTACGGAGAAGTCGAAGTTAGCACCGATCTTATCCATCTTGTTAGCAAAAACGATCCGGGGAACGTTGTAATCAGAAGCTTGACGCCAAACTGTTTCAGTTTGTGGTTCAACCCCTGCTTGTGCATCAAGAACGGCTACCGCACCATCAAGCACCCGGAGTGAGCGTTCAACTTCGATAGTGAAGTCCACGTGTCCTGGGGTATCGATGATGTTAATCCGGTGGTCTTTCCATGCTGCAGTTGTAGCAGCGGATGTGATTGTGATCCCACGTTCTTGTTCTTGTTCCATCCAGTCCATTTGTGAAGCACCATCATGGGTTTCACCAATTTTGTGGATTTTACCTGTATAGTACAAGATTCGTTCGGTTGTGGTAGTCTTACCAGCATCAATGTGAGCCATGATACCGATGTTACGAGTCTTTTCTAAAGGAAACTCACGTTTGTTAGCCATTATTTAAAGTTTCTCCTTCCAATGAAATCAATTAATAGCCTGTTAGAAAAAATGACTACTATATGCATCCATATAATAGTCATCAATGGTTGCAACAAGTAATTGCAACGACTGAATTTTACCAACGATAATGTGCAAAGGCACGGTTAGCTTCAGCCATCTTATGTGTATCTTCACGTTTCTTAACAGATGCACCAGTGTTGTTAGCAGCATCCATGATTTCACGTGCAAGACGTTCTGACATTGTGTGTTCACCACGGAGACGAGCGTAGTTAACTAACCAACGTAAACCAAGGGTTGTACGACGGTCTGGACGTACTTCGATCGGAACTTGGTAGTTAGAACCACCAACACGACGAGCCTTAACTTCAAGGACAGGCATGATGTTGTTCATTGCTTCTTCGAATACTTCAGTTGGTTGAGAACCCGTTTCCTTTTCGATAATATCGAAAGCTTTGTATAGAATCTTTGAAGCTTTTCCACGCTTACCATCTAACATTAAACGGTTGATTAAGCGTGTAACAAGCTTTGAGTTATAAATTGGATCTGGTAATACTTCGCGTTTTGGTGCTGGACCTTTTCTTGGCATTTATACACGACCTCCTTACTTCTTAGGCTTCTTTGTACCGTATTTAGAACGGCTTTGTTTACGATCAGTAACCCCTGCTGTATCAAGTGCACCACGGATAACATGGTAACGAACACCAGGTAAATCCTTTACACGTCCACCACGGATCAAGACAACACTATGTTCTTGAAGGTTGTGACCAATACCAGGAATGTATGCTGTAACTTCGATCAAGTTAGATAAACGAACACGAGCATACTTACGCAAAGCTGAGTTAGGCTTCTTAGGTGTCATAGTACCGACACGTGTTGCAACTCCACGTTTTTGAGGAGCTGGATTATTAACTTGAGACTTCTTCATGCTGTTGTAGCCGTAGTTCAAAGCTGGAGCCTTTGACTTCGAGCTTTGAGAACGACGACCCTTACGAACCAATTGGTTAATTGTAGGCATCGATGTTTCTCCTTCCAAATAATTGAAAAATAATTTAAGTATTTTAAGTACACATATCCAGGCGGTTCTTTTTTTGCTATAAAAAAAGATGGCCAGGACGGGTACCAGGGCTAACGTTTCCAGTCAGCATGTCTGCATTTGCGCAGAGAACCTGTCCACAAAAAGCACCTTCAATAGAATATCACGCAATTTTATTGAATGCAAGTTTATCAAATAAAAAAACATTCCGTTAGTTTCGTAATTTTATATTTAGTTACGAATACGAAGGAGGCAGTTTTCATGCTACTACTCTATCATTTATTAATTTTTTACTTTGGCAGTGCGTGGGGATCTTTTTTAATGGCCACTTACCAACGACGCGTATCCGGTGAGTCAATTACGTTCCCCGCTTCCCATTGTGATTATTGTTGGACCCCGCTCCCCTACTTTTGTCTGTTTCCTATTTTTAGCTACTGCGTTAGTAGAGGACGTTGTCTTTTTTGCGGAAATCAGATTCCCCTTAAAATGCTGAGTCTCGAAGTTATTAGCGGGATCAGCTTTTGGCTGACCGTGCAACTGACTACTGGCGAACCCTTTACACTTCTAACTCTGTTGATTCTAAGTTTTCTTAGTGTAGAAGATTACGCCACTAGACAAATCCACTCCCAAATTTTGCTATTTCCCGCGCTATTTGAAACTTACCAATTCTTTAGCGGTGTGAAATTTGCGGCACTTGTGGTATTAACCGTTTTACTATTAAATAACTTTGAAAACCAGCGTTTTTTTCAAAAAATGGGTCAAGGCGACCTTGAAGTAATGGTTTTTCTCGCCCTCCTATTCGGGACGTCCATAACTTCAGGAATTATTTGCTTAGCCTGCTTAATTGCGTTAGTGCGCATAATGGTTACCAAACAACGAATGGTTGCCTTCGTCCCCTGCCTTTTTGCCGCCAATTGGTTAGTCCTTACGTATATTAACCATTCAGCTCTACAACTAATTATGCTAAGATAGCCATAATCAAATTTAGGGGGTTACCATCATGCAAAAAATTTATTTCAATCACGACGGCAACGTTGATGATTTAGTTTCGTTGATTTTATTACTCGCCTTTCCGGATACGGAAATCATTGGGGTCAGTGCCGTGGGTGCCGACTCTTACGTCGAACCCGCCGTTTCGGCATCGCGTAAAATTATCGATTTATTCGGCTCACCTGACCAACTGGAAGTGGCCCAATCCGATTCCCGACCGGTCAACCAATTTCCTAAAGAATGGCGTTTAAGTGCATTTTCGTTTGATGATTTTCCAATTTTAAATGAGCACCTCCATGAGGGTAATCCCCAAACTCGGTTAGCTAAACAGCCGGCGCACCTCGACATGGTCCAAAAACTTCAGCAATCATCTGTGCCAATCACCCTCGTAATGACTGGTCCATTGACTGATTTAGCACGCGCTTTAGCTGTTGACCCGACCATCACCGCCAAAATCGACCGGCTATTCTGGATGGGTGGTTCAATGAACGGCATCGGAAACGTAGCCGAGCCCGCGCACGATGGCACTGCCGAGTGGAACGCTTTTTGGGACCCCGAGGCAGTACAAACTGTATTCGCTAGCGATTTGCCGATCACTATCGTCAGCTTAGACAGTACTAACCAAGTCCCCCTCACCACTGCGCTACGTCAACGTTGGGCAAAACAACGGCAGTACCCCGCCCTCGACTTGATTGGTCAAGGTTATTCATTAGTCCATTCTTTCGAAGCTAATTCAACTTACTACCTTTGGGACGTGCTGACCACCTTGATTAGCAAGTATCCCGAACTAGTTTCTAGCAAACCGCTGAATGTAAAGGTGGTTTCTAAGGGGATTTCAGCTGGAAAAACGTATCCTGATCCGGCAGGTCGTCCCGTCACCTTCGTGACCCAAGTTAACGCAGACGCCTTCTACGACCGTTTTGACCAACTCGCCCAAAGTCTGCGCAGCAACTTCTAAATTTAAACTTAATTACCTAACAAAAAAGGGTGTTCCAAGTCATTTTAACTTGGAACACCCTTTTAAAATCCACAATTAGTTTTCAATTGTTTCGTTCATTTCTTTTTCAACGTCACTTAACGTTTGTGGTTGTTCAGCGTTGCCACCAACCACTTCTGGTTTAATTTGACGGTAGTCTGTCATTCCAGTACCGGCAGGAATAATCTTACCGATAATAACATTTTCCTTCAAACCAACCAACGGATCGTTCTTACCGCGAATAGCTGCATCCGTCAATACTCGGGTAGTTTCTTGGAAGGAAGCCGCGGATAAGAAACTATTAGTTTCCAAAGCAGCCTTAGTAATACCAAGAATTACTGGACGAGACGTTGCCGGAATTCCACCAGCGATCAAGGTCTTGTAGTTATCCTTCTTAAAGTCGTCGATGTCCATCAACGTTCCTGGAAGAATATCTGTGTCACCTGGATCCATAACCCGTACTTTCCGAAGCATTTGACGAATCATGATTTCAACGTGCTTGTCACTGATTTCAATACCTTGCATACGGTAAACCTTTTGGATTTCACTGAGCAAGTAGTTTTCAGTAGAAAGTACGTCACGAACCTTGATAAGTTTCTTCGGATCGATAGAACCTTCGTTAAGTGGTGCACCACGGTGGATGTAGTCACCTTCAGCCACCTTCATGCGGGCAGTGATTGGTAAGCTATACGTCCGGGTATCCGTTTCACCCTTAACGGTAACTTCCTTAGTACCTTCGGCAGGATCTTCTTCGATTGATTCAACCACCCCAGTAACTTCAGAAATTTCAGCAGGTCCCTTAGGATTACGAGCTTCCACAATTTCTTGGATACGTGGGAGACCTTGGGTGATATCGGCGTTACCAGCAACCCCACCAGTATGGAAGTTACGCATGGTAAGCTGAGTACCTGGTTCACCGATTGATTGAGCAGCAACTGTACCAACTGCTTCACCAACTTCAACCCGGTCACCAGTAGCCATGTTCCGACCGTAACACTTTTCACAAACCCCGTGAGCCGTGTTACATGTAAATGCGGAACGAATGGTTACTTCTTGGATACCAGCATCGATGATTTCTTGTGCACTACGTTCGTCAATCATTTCGTTTTGACCCACGATTACCTTGCCAGTTTCTGGATTGATAACTGACTTCATGGTGTAACGACCAAGGATCCGGTCGTAAAGTGGTTCAATCATTTCGTTACCTTCTGCAATCGCAGTGATCAATAGACCGCGGTCGGTACCACAATCCTTTTCACGAACGATAACGTCTTGGGCAACGTCAACCAAACGACGAGTCAAGTAACCTGAGTTAGCGGTCTTCAAGGCCGTATCGGTCATTCCTTTACGAGCACCGTGAGTAGAAATAAACATTTCCAAAACACTAAGTCCTTCACGGAAGTTTGACAAGATTGGCAATTCCATGATCTTACCGTTAGGCGCAGCCATCAAACCACGCATTCCGGCAAGCTGCGTAAAGTTAGAGATGTTACCACGAGCACCAGAATCCGACATCATGAAGATTGGATTTTGTTGATCGAAGGTATCCATCAACCGTTGTTGGATTTCATCCTTAGCATCGTTCCAAATTCCAATAACCCGTTCATAACGTTCGTCATCCGTAATCAAACCACGACGGAATTGTTTAGTAACCGTTGCGACCTTCTTATGCGCTGCCGCAATGATTGCAGGCTTGTCCGGCAAGTTGGTAATATCCGCAATCCCCACGGTTAATCCAGAAAGTGTGGAACGGTAGAAACCAAGGTCCTTCATCCGGTCAAGGAGCAAGGAAGTTTCGGTAACTTTGTATTGCTTGTAAACTTCCGCAATTACATCACTCAAGAACCCAGACTTGAATGGTGAAAGTAGCGGACGTTGGTTCAATTGTTCATGAATATCTTCACCAGCTTCAAGGAAATATTCATCCGGCGTACCGTTAACTAAGTTTTCGTTAGTTGGCGCGTTCAGATAAACAAAATCCTTTGGCAAAATGTCGTTGAACAACATCTTACCAGCCGTGGTGATCAAAATTTGTTGCCGTTGTTGATCAGTAAATGGCTTTTCAGGCATTGAACTTGCCCGCACCCCAATCCGAGTGTGGATTGATACGTAACCATTTTGCAAAGCAAGCTTAACTTCGTCGAGGTCGTTGAAGATCATTCCTTCCCCAACGCTTTCAGCGCGTTCCATGGTTAACCAGTAGTTACCGATAACCATATCTTGAGAAGGCGTAACCACTGGCTTACCATCCTTAGGTGCCAAAATGTGGTGAGCAGCAAGCATTAAGAGTCGTGCTTCTGCTTGAGCTTCGTTAGATAACGGAACGTGGATCGCCATTTGGTCCCCATCAAAGTCGGCGTTGTAAGCTTCACAAGCTAATGGGTGAAGCCGCATTGCCTTACCACTAACGAGGACTGGTTCAAAGGCTTGAATACCAAGTCTGTGCAAAGTAGGGGCCCGGTTCAATAGCACGGGATGTTCTTTAATAACATCTTCTAATACGTCGTAGACTTCTTCGTCTTTACGATCAATTTTTCGCTTAGCATTCTTAATGTTAGAAGCTAAATTCCGGCTAACCAATTCCTTCATAATGAATGGCTTAAATAATTCCATTGCCATCGGAACTGGAAGACCCATTTGGTTCATCTTCAAAGATGGACCAACATCAATAACCGAACGTCCAGAGTAGTCAACCCGCTTACCAAGTAAGTTTTGACGGAAACGTCCTTGCTTACCTTTCAGCATGTGGGATAGTGACTTCAATGGACGGTTACCAGGACCAGCAACCGGACGACCACGCCGACCATTATCGATCAACGCATCTACCGCTTCTTGTAGCATCCGTTTTTCGTTTTGCACGATGATTCCAGGTGCGTTCAAATCTAATAAGCGTTTCAACCGGTTATTCCGGTTAATTACCCGCCGATACAAATCGTTCAAGTCGGAAGTAGCAAACCGACCACCATCCAACTGAACCATCGGACGTAGATCCGGCGGAATAACTGGAATAGCATCCATTACCATCCAATCCGGATGGTTACCAGACTTGATGAAGGCTTCAATAATGTCCAAACGACGTACGGCACGAGTCCGTTTTTGGCCAGAAGCTTCCTTCAATTCTTCTTTTAGTAAGTTAGCTTCTTTTTCTAGGTCCACGCTTTGTAGCAAGGCTTGGATAGCTTCCCCACCAATCTTAGCTACAAAACGGTTTCCGTATTCGTCTAACTTAGCCCGGTATTCACGTTCAGTTAACAATTGCTTCTTTTCAAGTGGAGTATCACCAGGATCAACAACTACGTAAGAAGCAAAGTAAATGATTTCTTCCAACGAACGAGGACTCATGTCAAGCACTAAGCCCATCCGACTTGGAATACCTTTAAAGTACCAGATGTGAGTTACTGGGGCTGCAAGTTCAATATGTCCCATCCGTTCGCGACGAACTTTTGACTTAGTAACTTCCACACCACAACGATCACAAACAATTCCCTTGTAACGAATCCGTTTGTACTTTCCACAAGCACATTCGTAATCCTTAGTCGGTCCAAAAATGCGTTCGTCGAATAACCCATCTTTTTCTGGTTTTAAAGTTCGATAGTTGATGGTTTCTGGTTTCTTAACTTCCCCATACGACCACATCCGGATCTTATCAGGCGAAGCTAAACCGATTTGCATACTTTCGAATTTATTAACATCGATCAACGGACTGACCTCCTCTTTCTTTTATAAAAATTAATTTTGGTTGTTTTCAGTTTCCACAGGAGTAGATTCAGTTGTTGACGCATCAGCTTCGTTAGCATTAGCCGCCTTTTGCTTTTCGGCATACTTGCTTAGAGCATCAACGTTGACAACTTCATCATCATCTTCGTCCATATCACGAAGTTCAACCTCTTGCTTATCTTCTCCAAGAACCTTCATGTCTAGTCCTAAAGCTTGTAATTCCTTAACCAACACGCGGAATGATTCCGGTACGCCAGGACGAGGAATTGATTCACCCTTCACGATTGCTTCGTAAGTCTTAACCCGTCCAACAATATCATCAGACTTGTAAGTCAAGATTTCTTGCAATGTGTAAGCTGCACCATAAGCTTCAAGGGCCCAAACTTCCATTTCACCAAAACGCTGTCCACCAAATTGTGCTTTACCACCAAGTGGTTGTTGCGTAACTAGTGAGTAAGGTCCAATTGAACGAGCATGAATCTTATCGTCAACCATGTGAGCAAGCTTCATGTAGTGCATGACACCAACCGCAACCCGTTGTTCAAACGGTTCACCTGTCCGACCATCGTATAGCACGGTTTTCGCGTCGGAATCCATACCAGCTTCTGCAACAGCTTCCCAGATATCTTCGTCACGAGCACCATCAAAAACAGGTGTAGTCATGTGAATACCCAAGTTGCGTGCTGCCATTCCCAAGTGCAATTCCAAAACTTGTCCGATATTCATACGGGAAGGCACACCCATTGGACTAAGCATAATGTCGATTGGGGTACCATCTGGCATGTATGGCATATCTTCTTCTGGGATAACTACTGAAACCGTACCCTTGTTACCATGACGACCAGCCATCTTATCCCCAACTTGAAGCTTACGTTTTTGGGCAATGTAAACTCGAACCATCATGTTAACGCCAGGAGATAGTTCATCACCATTTTCCCGAGTGAAGATCTTCACGTCTTGGACGATACCGCCGCCACCATGTGGCACACGGAGGGATGTATCACGAACTTCACGAGCTTTTTCACCAAAGATAGCGTGTAACAACCGTTCTTCGGCGGATAGTTCTGTCACCCCTTTAGGAGTAACTTTACCAACTAGGATGTCACCATCTTGAACTTCCGCACCAATCCGCACGATTCCGTCTTGGTCAAGGTTGCGCAATGCGTCTTCCCCAACGTTTGGAATTTCACGGGTCATTTCTTCCGGTCCTAACTTCGTATCACGCGCTTCTGATTCATATTCTTCAATATGAATAGAAGTATAAACGTCGTCACGAACCAAGCGTTCGTTAATCGCAATCGCATCTTCGAAGTTGTAACCTTGCCATGTCATGAAAGCAATCAATGGGTTTTGACCAAGCGCTAATTCACCTAATTCCATTGATGGACCATCTGCCAATACATCGTCAGCGTCAACCTTGTCGTTAACCCGCACGATTGGGCGTTGGTTGTAGTTCTTACCACCGTTAGAACGACGGAACTTCATCAACTTGTAAGTGTCTAGTGCTCCATCATCACGACGAACCCGAATTTCACGAGCATCAACGTATTCAACAACCCCAGGATGTTGACATAGCAAAGCAACCCCTGAGTCATGAGCAGCTTTATATTCAATACCAGTACCAATCAATGGTGCGTGAGGGTCAAGCAAAGGAACCGCCTGGCGCTGCATGTTCGCACCCATCAAAGCCCGGTTAGAGTCATCGTTTTCCAAGAAAGGAATACATGCCGTCGCAACCGCAACTACTTGCTTAGGTGAAACGTCCATGTAGTCGACGTTTTCAATGCTAGTTTCAATGTTGTCACTTTCATGACGAGCCATAACTACGTCATCCACGAAGGAACCGTCGTCGTTTAATGGCGAGTTCGCTTGTGCGATAACGAATTGGTCTTCTTCGTCAGCAGTCAAGTAATCGATCCGGTCGGTTACCTTGTGATCTTTCCATGAAACCCGACGATATGGTGTTTCAATAAAGCCATAACGGTTAATCTTTCCGTAAGAAGCCAAGTTATTGATCAACCCGATATTAGGACCTTCGGGAGTTTCAATTGGGCACATCCGACCATAGTGAGTATAGTGAACGTCCCGGACTTCGTATCCAGCACGGTCACGAGTTAAACCACCTGGTCCAAGGGCTGAAAGACGACGCTTATGTGACAATTCACCAAGCGGGTTGGTTTGGTCCATGAACTGTGACAATTGTGAAGAACCAAAGAATTCTTTAGTTGCTGCCACTACTGGACGAATATTGATTAATTGTTGTGGTGTGACGGTTTCGGCATCTTGGATCGACATCCGTTCCCGAACAACCCGTTCCATCCGAGCTAAACCGATTCGGAATTGGTTTTGTAATAATTCACCAACTGAACGAATCCGCCGGTTACCCAAGTGATCGATATCATCAGTGCTACCGATTCCTTGTTGTAATAGGAAGAAGTAGTTAATCGAAGCAATAATATCGGCAGGAGTAATGTGCTTAAGCTTCAAGTCGATGTTCCCGTTGCCAATCATCTTTAATTCGCGTTCAGGATCGTTAGGGTCTTGTATCTTAATTACTTGAATCGTCATTGGTTCTGGAACTACCGCTTCATCAGAAGGTTGGTAAGTTACCATCTTGAAGTCTTGACGATCAAGGTAAGGTGCCAACTTCTTCATTACGTCTTTGTCGACAACGTCACCCTTTTGAGCCAATACTTCCCCAGTATCTGGGTCAGCAAGGGTTTCTGCGAGGGTTTGACCTAGTAAACGAGTCTTCAAGCTTAACTTCTTGTTGACCTTGTAACGACCTACTGGAGCCATGTCGTAACGCTTTGGATCAAAGAAGCGCGCAGTCAATAAACTCCGTGCACTGTCCGCAGTCTTTGGTTCGCCTGGACGCAAACGTTCGTAGATATCCTTTAAGGATTCCGCAACCCGTGAATCTTCAGGGTTTTTGTGTACATCCTTATCAAGGGTAAAGTCTAAACTGTCTGATCCACCAAAAATGTCGATAATTTCTTCGTCAGAACCAAAACCAAGTGCCCGAACTAATTCCGTCATTGGAATCTTCCGAGTCCGGTCGATTCGAACGTATGAAACTTCCTTAGCGTCAGTTTCGTATTCTAACCAAGCGCCCCGGTTAGGAATAACCGTTGCGCCCCAGATTTTACGATTGTTTTTATCAATATCTAAGTTGTAATAAACCCCTGGTGAACGGACCAATTGTGAAACAATAACCCGTTCAGCACCATTAATAATGAAAGTTCCTTGTTCCGTCATTAATGGGAAGTCACCAAAGAAGACGTCTTGGGACTTGATTTCACCCGTTTCATGGTTAGTCAACCGCAACGTAACGTGCAATGGCGCAGAGTAGTTTGCTTCATGTTCGCGAGCTTCATCAACGGTATACTTTGGTTCTAACAACTGATAGTCAACGAACTCAAGTGACAATTTACCGGCAAAATCTTCAATCGGCATAATGTCGTTGAACATTTCCCGAAGACCTTCGTCTAAGAACCATTGGTACGAATCCGTTTGAATCTCGATTAAGTTTGGTAAATCGAGTACTTCTTTAATTCGTGCATAGCTCCGGCGCGTACGATGTTTACCATACTTAACTAAATGTCCTGCCAAGTTATTCACCTCTCCAATTTCTAAGACAAGTTAAATGTTACAGTTTGATTACAAATTCATCCAACCCCTGTTTTTTAGCAAAAAAAAACCAAAAACAGTTCCTGAATCAAGAAACTATTTTTGCTTTTTTTCTAAAACACTGCGGACAATAGATCGCACTGTTTCATTTAACCCAGCTTTAACATACAGACTATATTCTATGCTCTTTTAAAAGCTTTGTCAAATCATTTATTTACTTGTACTACTTACCGGTTTGGCATCCTTCACTTTAAAAGTGATCTTGTGGTTGCGCGCCCCGATCGTTACGTCGTCGCCCACTTTAACTTGGCCGGCAAGCAACATTTCACTAAGCTGATCTTCGACTTGCGTTTGTAACGCCCGCCGGATTGGACGAGCCCCGTATTCAGGATCAAACCCAGCTTCGGCTACCACGTCGATTGCCGCCGGAGTGAATTTCATGTTAATTCCTTGGGCGCTCATTCGACGAATAATATCCTTCGACATGAGTTTTACAATCTGGTGGAGCTCTGGCTTAGTTAAGGAATGGAAGACGATCGTTTCGTCGATTCGGTTTAAGAATTCTGGCCGGAAGCTTTGTTTCAAAACTTCCTTAACCTTTGCAGCCATTGCTTGGTAATCATCAGCCATGTTTTGTGCTCCAAAACCGACTGATTTTTCATCCCGCAACGCCGTCGCCCCTAAATTAGAAGTCATAATGATGATCGTATTCCTAAAGTCGACTCGGCGACCCTTCGAATCGGTCAAAAATCCATCATCGAAGACCTGGAGCAACAAGTTAAACACGTCCGGATGGGCCTTTTCGACTTCATCAAACAAGACTACCGAGTATGGCTTGCGCCGAACTTGTTCGGTAAGCTGGCCACCTTCGTCATAGCCAACGTAGCCAGGAGCCGAGCCCACTAGTCGGCTGGTGCTAAAGCGTTCCATGTATTCCGACATGTCAATTCGGATCATGTTATCTTCTGAACCAAACATTACGTTAGCAAGGGTCTTAGCTAACTCAGTCTTCCCTACCCCAGTTGGGCCAAGGAACATAAATGAGCCAATCGGTCGTTTAGGATTTTTCAATCCCGACCGGGCCCGCCGAATTGCCCGAGCTACCGAAGAAACGGCTTCATCTTGCCCAATTACGTGTTCGTGCAAGATTTTTTCTAAGTTAACTAACCGTTCGGATTCAGATTGTTTCATCTGGGTAACCGGAACTCCGGTCCAATCGGAGACGATTTGAGCAACGTCTTCCCCAGTTTCCTGCAGCTTGTATTCAGCCGGTTGCTCCGTTTCGGCTTGCCGGGCAGCCGCCCGTTCAACCTTTTTCCGCAACTTCATTTCTTTTTTCCGAATTTCAGCGGCGGTTTCAAAATCTTGGCGGTCAATGGCCGCCTCTTTATCCGCCTTCAACCGGGCCAACTTATCTTCATCAGTTTCCTTTTTACTTTGCTTTTCAGCAGCGTCAATGCGAATCTTAGCCGCCGCTTCGTCAATTAAATCAATTGCCTTATCCGGAAGGAACCGGTCGGAAATGTAACGAGCCGACAAGTTTACCGCCTGTTGGATTGCCTCGTCAGTGATCCGGACTTTATGGTGTTGTTCATACTTTGGCCGAATTCCTTGAAGAATTTGAATTGCTTCTGCTTGAGTAGGTTCATCAACTTCTACCTTGGCAAAACGTCGTTCTAAAGCTGCATCCGCTTCAATATATTTTTGATATTCATTTAGGGTTGTCGCCCCGATGGTTTGTAGTTCGCCACGCGCTAGCGCCGGCTTCAAGATGTTGGAAGCGTCAATGGCACCTTCTGCACCACCAGCCCCGATTAAGGTATGCAATTCATCGATAAACAAGATCACCTTGCCATCTTGGCGAATTTCTTCAATGACCTTTTTCAAACGGTCTTCAAATTCCCCGCGGTATTTGGTTCCCGCAACCAACGCGCCCATTTCTAGCATCATGAGCCGCTTGTTTTTCATATCTTCGGGAACGTCATCCGCAATGATCCGCTGCGCAAGGCCTTCCGCAATTGCGGTTTTTCCAACGCCGGGTTCCCCGATCAAGACCGGGTTGTTCTTGGTTCGCCGACTTAAAATTTGGATAACCCGCCGTAGTTCATTTTCACGCCCAATCATCGGGTCGATTTTACCGGCTTCCGCCATGGCGGTTAAATCCCGGGCAACCGAATCTAGGGTTGGGGTGCCCTTGGCCGCCGTGCGTTGCTTAGCCCGCCGGCTTTGGGTCGCCGGGTTAACCCCTAGCTTACGTAACGTAACTTTACGTACGTCCGCCACGTCAGTATCCAACGCCAACAATACGCGGGAAGATAAAATCGTCTCGTCTTGGATCAACGCTAATAGGATGTGTTCGGTGCCAATTTTGGCAGCCTTTAACTGCCGTGCTTGATCCCCCGCATTTGCCAGAATTTCCTTAGCCTTTGGCGAATATGGCAGGTAATCATTTCTGGTTAGGCGTAAGTTGCCATAACCCGTAAACTGTTCAATTTCTTCAATTACATCAATTTCGGTGACATTAAATTGTTCTAGCACACTGTGGGCAACGCCATTATTTTCAATTGTCAGTGCTAATAATAAATGCTCCGTGCCCACCGCCGGATGTTTAAACCGTTTGGCTTGCTCTTGAGCAATAATTAACACGTTGCGTGCGCTAGGAGTAAATAAATTTTCCATTGTCCACCTGTCTTTCTCTAAACTCGTTACTCATATCGAAGGTGATTTAAAACTCCGATAATGATTTTTGCGCGAATCTGATCCTCTAGTTTGCGATCACCAATATTCAAAGTACTCTTGGCAATTGTTGCAGCTAGCAGATTAGCCTCCCGCTTACTTAAAACCGCATCTTCATATAGACTACTTAAAATAGAAATTGCATCCCGTTCGTTAATTGAGTCGCCAATCACCCGGATCAACGAGTCCAACACGTCAATATCATCTAGCAATTTAACCTTTTCAATTCGAATGTAACCACCGCCGCCACGTTTACTTTCAACTAAATAACCGTTTTGAATGGTAAACCGGGTTTTGATTACGTAGTTAATTTGGGATGGTACTACGTCAAACTGATCCGCAATTTCAGAACGCCGAATCTCAACTTCCTCCGAATCAGCTAAAATTTCTTTTAAGTACCGCTCGATTATATCCGAAATATTCTGTCCTTGCATAACGACCACCTCTCCCTACTTTGACTAATATTGACTATTATTATACGAAACTGGCCGCCAATTGTAAAAGATATTGTTCAAAAATATTGGTATTAACCGATTTCACGGGCTTTTTCATCCTTTATTAAGAGCACAAAAAGAAGTGGTACCTGGAATTTTAGTCAAATTCATCTGCCACTTCTTTTCTGAAAGTCCCTATCATATTTTAAATCAATTTAAATTGCAAGTTTAGTAAGTTATTTTTCTACCCCAAACTTAGCGAAGTAATCCGTCAATGGTTTCAGTTCTGCGCCGTCATAATCGCTAAAGAAGTCACTAACTGATTTTTCACCATGAGTTGCTTGATAAGCATCCGAAATCTTTTCGGTAAAGTTTGCCGCTTGGTTGTCAAATTCCAGTTCTTCAACTGGTAAACCACGTTGGTCGGTGATTTTAGCATCAATCACTACTGGTTCACCAGCTTTTTGGTATTCTAACGCCTTATCAAAGGCTGCTGGTAATTCATCCAAGGTTCTAATCATGATTCCCTTTGCGCCCATCGCTTCCGCAATCTTAGCGTAGTCGGCATCTTCAAGGTCAATTCCGGAATGGTTCATTTGAATATCATCTTGTTCTGACTTAATAAAGTTGAGGGTTTGGTTAGAAGTAATAATGTTAATGATTGGCAAGTGGTACTTCACTTCCGTTAATAGGTCGTGAATTACCATCGAAGCTGCTCCGTCTCCGGAAATACTAAATACTTGCCGGTCTGGGTACGTAAGTTTCGCTGCAATTGCGGCCGGAATCCCGTATCCCATCGTGGCAAATAGTGCCGAAATCGTCCACTGCTTATCGCCCTTCAAGTCAAGGAAGCGGAAGGCGTTAATGATGTTGTCTCCAGTATCGATGCCAAAGACCGCATCCTTATCCGCAATCCGGTTAATTTCCCGGTAAATTTGTTCGTAAGATAACGGACCATCCGCCTTCTTCATTAGCTTATCCAAGTAAGCTTTCCAGTCTTGCATGTCAGCGACCGTTGCTTGGTAGAATGGTCGGCTGGCAACCGCTTCGGAACGTTCTAAGACTTTTTCTAGGAACTTGCCCGAATCTGCCCAAATCCCTAAGTCTAGGAAGTGGTGCCGCCCAAATTGAGATTCATCGTTATCGATTTGCACAAACTTGAATTCGTGAGTCCGGTAAACTAGGTTAGCAAATGGGAAATCCGCACCCAGTGCAATGACCAAGTCAGCAGTTGCGAAGGCTTCGTCAGCCGCCTTGGACGCCGCCCGGTTAGTAGTTCCTAAGTTGCCTTCCCAATCATCGTCAACTTTCCCCTTAGCCAAGCCGGTAATCGTAACGGGGATTTGTAACTTTTCAGCCACCTTCTTCAAAAGATCCTGATGGTCCTTGATTCCAGAACCTACGTGGAAAATTGGCCGCTTAGCCTCGCGGACCATTTGCAAGAATTGGTCCACTTCTTCGTCAGTTGGTGTTTGTTTAGGAGTTGGCTTTTCTAATAATGCAGTAGAAGCGTAATCTACGTCGGGAATTTGAACATAGCCAAAGTCGTTAGGGATTACCACTACCGCTGGCCCACGGTTTTTGTACGCTGCCCGAATCGCCTTGTCAACAACATACGGGAGGCTTTCCGGGGTCATTACGCAACGGTCGTAAACCGCCACGTCTTGAAACATTGGTACTTCAGGAAATTCTTGGAAGAAGTCGTAGTTCATATTGCTGTGAGGTACTTGTCCAACCAGTGCCAACACGGGTGTATGATCTTCCTTAGCATCATATAAACCATTCAACATGTTGACCGCACCGGGGCCCGCTGAGCCAAACGCAACTCCAATTTTTCCCGTCAGCTTTGCTTCAGCAGCGGCAGCGAGGGCGCCAACTTGTTCGTGACGAACTTGCACATATTGAATCCGGTCCTTTTCTAGGTCTAAGGCGTTCATTGTCGAATTAAATGACCCACCTGGATAGCCAAAAACTCGTTTGATATCCCAAGCCTGAAGGACTCTTAACATTGCAACACTTGCTGGTACAGTTTTCTCACTCATCTAAACTTACCTCGATTTTATATTTAATGATGTAACCGATTACAAATATAAATCTACAATTATGCTTACTTTATGTCAACAATTTTGTCTGCGCCATCGCTTAATTTGCTGATTGTTGCCTTTCATACTGGATTTTTTATTCCCCCAAACCCCGTTGTATAAGGGATTACTTACCATACATAATGCACTACGGAATGTGCAGACAAACAAAAAGGGATTAGCCACTTAATGACTAACCCCACTACTTATTTACCGAACGTCTCGGTCCCTTAATTAAAAAATCGGGAAAACAGGATTTGAACCTGCGACCCCCACGTCCCGAACGTGGTGCTCTACCAAGCTGAGCTATTTCCCGAAAAAACCCATATAAAGCCTAAAAATGAAAAAGCACCACTCAGCCAGGCTGACCAATGCTTAATCAATGCACCCAGTAGGACTCGAACCTACAACCTTCTGATTCGTAGTCAGACACTCTATCCAGTTGCGCTATGGGTGCAAAATCAATCGTTAGGAATCTTCTTAAAAGCCCTTTAACACTTAAAAAGTATATCACAATATTTAATTTTCGCAATCACTGATTTTACGATTTCTCCTGCCTTTCCTCACTTCCCTCCAGGTGTACCGCCAAGTTGTTTTTAGGACACAAAAAAACGCCAATCATTTGATTGACGTCTAAGCGATGCACCCAGCAGGAGTCGAACCTGCAACCTTCTGATTCGTAGTCAGACACTCTATCCAGTTGCGCTATGGGTGCATAATAACTAAGAAAAGCGGAAGACGGGATTCGAACCCGCGACCCCCACCATGGCAAGGTGATGTTCTACCACTGAACTACTTCCGCAAAATGCCGACTAGAGGATTCGAACCTCCGACCCTCTGTTTACAAGACAGATGCTCTGCCAACTGAGCTAAGTCGGCTTAAAACTCGATGCGGGCGAAGGGATTCGAACCCCCACACCTTTCGATACAAGAACCTAAATCTTGCGCGTCTGCCAATTCCGCCACGCCCGCATGTAACATTTAAAACCACTGAGAAATAATCTCAATGGAGGATACAGGGCTCGAACCTGTGACCTCCTGCTTGTAAGGCAGATGCTCTCCCAACTGAGCTAATCCTCCATAAACCTCGCGAACACATTTATATATAATACGGATTAAAGCGTTAGTTGTCAATCATTTTTTTAAACTTTTTTTCAGAATGTTAAATTAAGGTGTTTTTCCTAGTACTTCTTCACCATTAGTTCCTCAAAATGACCAAAAAATAAGGACTAGGCTTAACGTTAAGACTAGTCCTTATTTACAAGCACCCTTTGGTAATCACCAAACGATACCATAATTTTTCATTATTCTAAGTTATTATTTTTTGCCGATTACCTTGGTTCCTTGCATATATGGTACCAAGACATCTGGAACGGTAACCGTACCATCTTCATTTTGGTAGTTTTCTAAAATTGCAGCTACCGTACGGCCGACCGCTAGTCCGGAACCGTTCAGCGTGTGCACGTACTGCAGCTTACCGTTTTCATCGCGATACCGGATGTGGGCCCGTCGAGCTTGGAAATCGGTGGTGTTGGAACAGCTTGAAATTTCACGGTATTTATTTTGGGCAGGAATCCACACTTCTAAGTCGTGGGTCATTGCAGCCGTGAAACTCATGTCACCGGTGGTCAACGTAATTACGTGGTATGGCAATTCCAATTTTTGTAGAAGCGTTTCGGCATGACGCGTAAGCTTTTCTAATTCTTGCCAAGAATCTTCGGGCTTCGTAATCTTAACCATTTCTACCTTATTAAATTGGTGCATCCGAATTAAACCACGAGTGTCCCGCCCAGCACTACCAGCTTCTGAACGAAAAGCTGGCGAAAGGGCGGTGACGTTAATTGGCAACTGGTCTTCATCCAAGATTTCGTCGCGGTAGTAGTTAACCAACGGTACTTCTGCCGTAGGAATCAGAGTTAGTTGTTCGTCCTTAATTTCGTAGCCGGCGTGAGTTTCTTTAAACTTTGGAAATTGTCCGGTACCAAACATCGACGCGTCGTTAACCATGTACGGGGTGATTTCTTCGGTGAAACCAGCCGCCACGTTTTGATCCAAGAAGAAATTGTAAACCGCACGTTCGAGACGCGCACCGTCGCCAATGTAGTAAACAAACCGGCTACCAGCAACCTTAGCCGCCCGTTCAAAATCCAAGATGCCAAGGTCTTCGCCAATTTCCCAATGTGCTTTTGGCTTGAAATCAAACTTTCGCGGAGTGCCAAATTTCCGTAATTCAACACTACCTTCCTCAGTCAAGCTTACCGGCACGTCCGGGTGCGGCAAATTAGGCAAGTGGGCCGCTTGGTCTTCAACTTCCTCAGCAACTTTTTCTAATTGTTCGTCAAGCTCCTTGATTTCTTGGCTAACCTTCCGCATTTTTTGAATTGGTTCGCTAGCGTCTTCGTGATTGCGTTTCATTTGAGAAATTTGGTCCGAAACATCATTTCGCACCTTTTTTAAGCTTTCGCTTTTTACAATTAACTCCCGACGTTGGTTGTCTTTAGCTAACAGTTCATCGATCGTTTCCGGTTGAACCCCACGAGTAGCTAACTTTTCCTTAACTTCGTCGGTATGGTTACGGATCATCTTTAAATCTAACATGCAAATTCCTCCTCACTAAAATCAAAATAAAAAGAGCCCCCCTCCCAATTGGGACGAAGAGGCTCTTTTCGCGGTACCACCCAAGTTCACCATTACTGGCGCACTTTCATGATGGTAACGGAATCACCGAATGGCATTACCCATTTGTTTAATCAGCGCCGGAGTTTCGGTTAGCCCTTTCCACCAGCTGGACCTCTCTAAAAACCTACTTTAAACGCCTTGTTAACAATTGAACTATTTATTTGTTAACCGTATTATACAAAAAAGATTCAACTTCCGCAATTAAATTTGCGAAATCTTTTCTTCAACTAGTTGGATAACTTGTTTGCGTGCGCTAGGGTCTTCCACAAAATCATACTTATCGCCATCAATTCTGATCTTGGCGCTTTGATCGTAGCTATCAAACCACGATACGTAACGACGGTTCAACTCTTTATAGTAGTCGTATAATGACGGATCATTTTCGATCTGCTCGTATGAACGACCCCGTTTTTTAATCCGCTTTAGCATGGTATCAAACGAAATATCAATGTGAATCAAAAGGTCCGGGTTTTTCTTATATGAAAGCCGCGGCAATTCTTGCATCATATTATTTAGCAACGAATCGTAAATTTTGACTTCGGTTTCGGTCGCTCGACCAAGGTCAGCGTTTAAATGAAAGAGTAATGAATCTTCATAAATTGAACGATCCATTACGCTTTTAAAACCTTCGTTAGCTTGCTTAATACTGTCTAGCCGTTTGTTTAAAAAGTAAATTTGTAATAAAAATGCGTAGCGTTTTGGATCCTTATAGAATAACGGCAAAATTTTATTGTCATCTACCGATTCATAGTAAGCATCGCTTCCCCAATGCTGAGTTAATAATTCCGTCAGTGACGTCTTGCCGGCGCCGATTGGACCTGATAAAGCAATCATTTAAGATACCCCTTTTTCATTTAATAGCACCACATATTGTACCACCAAACGAAGGCAAAACAACATCTTGAAAAAATCATTTTTTCGTGATATTTGGTCGGCTTAAATCAATTTCCTCTAACGGAATTAGCTTAGTCTTGTATTTAATTTTGTAATAAGCAAAAAGTACTATAAATAACGGAACTGACATATAGGTAATTCCAATGGCTTGCCAGTTGAGATGGATCAGGGAATTAATGTCCTGCCCTAAGATAACCACAATACTTAGCACGAAGGCAAACAATGGTCCAAATGGGAACCACTTTGCTCGGTACTTTAGTTCACTTAAATCATGGTTTTGCTTAATAAATGCGCGCCGGAACCGCCAGTGGGATACGGCGATCCCCATCCAGGCGATGAAGCCGGTCAATCCACTTGCCGCAACTAACCAAGCGTAAATCTTAGTTCCCATAATGCTGGTAATAAAGGTCAACAACCCCACTACGGTAGTTCCGATTAAGGCCACGTAAGGGATTCCGCGCTTGGTCGTCCGGCCGAAGATCTTCGCCGCGTAGCCTTGCTTTGCTAATGAGAATAACATCCGTGAAGATGCGTACATCCCCGAATTGGCTGAAGAAAGTACCGACGTAAGGATAATGGCATTCATTACTCCCGCAGCACTTGCTAACCCAGCCCGCCGGAATACAAGGGTGAACGGACTAATCGAAACGTCGCTTGCCGAAGTCCCTAATAAGTCTGGACTAGTATATGGCAAGAGACAGGCAATTACGAAAATCGCCAAGATGTAGAATAATAGAATCCGCCAGAAAACCTGGTTAATTGCCTTAGGAACGCTGCTTTCCGGAGTTTCAGATTCCCCAGCCGTAATCCCGATCAACTCGGTTCCTTGGAAAGAGAACCCGGCAACTACGAAAACGCTCAAGATTGCTGGAATTCCCCCAACAAACGGTGCCTTCCGGTATACAAAGTTTTCTAAGTAAGTTGCGTGGCCACCCATAATCCCAAAAATGGTAAGGGTTCCGACCGCCAAGAAAACAAAGACGGTAATTACCTTAATTAAGGCTAACCAGTATTCGGTTTCCCCGAACGCTTTAACGGTCAACGCATTAATCAGGACTACCAGTGCTAGCGCGATTAAACTCCAAATCCATCCCGGAACGTTAGGTAACCAAAACTTCATAATCAACGCAATCGTACTAATGTCCACGGCAACCGTGATTGCCCAATTAAACCAGTAGTTCCACCCCATTGCAAACCCAAAGGCGGGATCTACGTACTTAGTAGCATAGGTGGCAAACGACCCCGAGACTGGCATGTAGGTGGCCATTTCACCCAAACTAGTCATCAAAAAGTAAACCATAATCCCCATCCCGACGTATGCTAACAGGGCACCGCCCGGGCCAGCTTGGGAAATTGCCAAACCACTAGCAACGAACAGACCGGTTCCGATACTGCCGCCTAGTGAAATCATTGAGATGTGACGAGTCTTCAACGCCCGCTGGACGTGATTACCACTCGCCTGCTTTTGTAACTGTGCCATAATAGAGAACCTCCTAAAAATTAAAAGAGGCGCTGTGATTATCCCAGAACAAAATAAAAAGCCCTTTTGCGCGCATTTACACAAAAAGACCGTTTAAAATCGTTAGTCAAATCGTAGATAGCGCTCCGCAACCGTGATTGCGACAGTCCTTGGCTTATTCAACCAAGTCCCAAATCGTGCAGAATTAAGTCTGCAGTCATTTCGGCCTCGTTGCCTTTCTCCCCGGGTCCTAGATGCTTAATCATCTTACCAGGGTTACTCATCATTGAGGCGACCTCTTCTTTCGATGTGATTCAAATTATAGCAAACTTGATTAATTATGCAAGCATAAGGTTCAATTCGTATAAATATTCTTTCCGTACGCGGCCATCATACCCAGATACATTTTCAAAGACCCCCGGTTGCCGGGTAAAACCGTTCTTCTCTAAAACCCGTTGGGAAGCCCGATTATCCGTTAAAACGTTGGCCCGAATTTTTACAGATTGGGCCGTTGCCGGCTGCCGTTCCTTTAAACTTTTTAACGCAAAGTGGACTGCACGCGACATGATGCCTTGGTTCCAATATTCTTCAGCTAATAGGTAACCTAATTCAAAGACGTTTTCTTCCGCCTGCTGAAAAATAAAAATCCCCCCGCATAGTCGGTCTTTTGCGTTAGCGATTGCTAAAAAATTCGGACTGCCCACCATCCCTTTGAAGGCAAGCCACTGTTCTAATTCCGTTTTTAAAACCTGCATTCCCGCCAGTTGAGCAAGCTTTTCATTATTCATCAGTACTTGATAATCCGCAAAGTCACTCGTTGAAAAGTACCGTAGTTTAAAATTCATTTATTTCTCCCAAATTATTTCTCGTACGTCGTAAAAAGATTTAAGATAGTCTATAGATAATCTATGTGAACATATTTTACTACTAAAGGAGTCGATCTTATGCAAATAATTAAAACACCACTTAACCAAGTTAATTCTCAATCTCAAGCAGAGTTAATTTCTTACGTCGATCCAAGCCTCACCGACGCACTTAATCCCGCCCTCATCTTCGTTCCCGGGGGTTCCTATACTCATGTTGATTTTAAGCAATCTGAAAAAGTCGCACTGCGCTTTTTATCCCTCGGCTTCCAAGTTTCCATTTTGCGCTACTCGTTCGTTGACGAAGCTCAACCGCTGTTTCCAGCTCCCCTTTTAGAAACTGGCCAAGCAGTGGCGATTACTAAACAAAATGCTGAATCGTGGCACGTTGATCCCGAAAAAGTAGTGTTAATGGGCTTTTCCGTTGGCGGACACGTGGTCGCTAACTACAATAATTTATGGTCTTCGGATTGGCTGCAAGCACAAACACACTTATCTGCAGAAGAACTAAAGCCCGCTGCTACTATTTTAGGGTACCCAGTAATTACCCCGTTTGATGGCTTTCCTGACCAGCCTACTTTGGCGCAGTGGACTGACAATCCGGATGAGATCGCTGCTGATCAACACGTAACCGCCGACAATGCTCCAACCTTTATTTGGGCCACTACCGATGATCAGTTGGTTTCTTCCAAAAATGCCGTGGACTATTTCCTAGCATTACAAGCTCATCAAGTGCCTACCGAATTGCACCTTTATCATCACGGTCCTCACGGAATGGCATTAGCTGACGAAACCACGGCTTATGACGAACGTCACCAAGATTCTCGTATCGCCGGCTGGATCGCTAATGCACTAGCTTTCTTACGCGAACTATAGGGAAGTTTGTTTGCATCATCCCAGAAAATGGGCTTTTATTCCCTAAAAGCACAAAAACTACTTTTTTATACACTAAATATTAAACTTTAGTTAATTCAATCAAACCGCCAAATAAATTTGGTATTATATTAGTAATTGATTTTTAACATTGTGGAGGAAACTTGTATGAGTGAAGACTCACGTAATTCCAATTTAAGCCGATTTAGCGGCAACCAGTTTAATTCTGCGCCGGAGGAAACCGATACAAACGCCGATGCGCAAAATAGCTCAACGAGCGGCAGACGGCGGCAAAAGCACCAACGCACTCCCCGTCCGCCTAAGAAGTGGCATCCTTGGCGTTGGGTCGTTTGTGCCGTGATTGCACTCCTGTTAATCGTGTTTGGGGTCAAAAAATGGTATACCGCTAAAAATGCGGTTGATTCAATTTTTGACAGCGCACGAATCCAAAAGGCTCGGGACGTTTCTAGCGAACTAAAGCATGGCAAACCGATTTCGATCTTGTTATTGGGTACCGATACCGGCGCGTTAGGACGGAATTACCGTGGGCGAACCGATACAATGATCGTCGCTACGTTAAACCCGAAGAAAAAGCAGATGACCTTAACCAGCATCCCACGGGATACGGTGATGTCGATTCCAGGATATTCCAGTTACTCACCATCCAAA
This sequence comes from Pediococcus acidilactici, assembly GCA_024970065.1. NCBI lineage: Bacteria > Bacillati > Bacillota > Bacilli > Lactobacillales > Lactobacillaceae > Pediococcus > Pediococcus acidilactici. The sequence goes on from CP103908.1 coordinate 1,511,094, forward strand.
ATCAACTCTGCCTATGACTTTGGGGGCGCTGGGACAGCCATTCGAGCGGTCCAAAAGCTACTAAATATCCCGATTGACTACTACGGATTGATTAACATGGGTGGCTTAGAAAAAATTGTTGATGGTGTTGGCGGCATCGACGTCACTCCTAAACTAACTTTTAAGTATGGTAATGCCGACGTTAAGAAGGGGGTTAAGACTCACCTTGATGGTAAAGCCGCCCTGGATTATTCTCGGATGCGTTACGACGATCCTAAGGGAGATTACGGAAGGCAAACTCGGCAACGGCAAGTTTTGATGGCGATTTTAAGAAAGAGTGATTCGATCACCGCGTTGCTCAACCAAAACTTCTTAAATTCTTTGCAAAAACAAACCAAAACCGATTTGACCTTTAACGAACTACTAGCTCTTTCAAGTAACTACCGGGTTGCCACTCATCATTTGAAATCAACCCATTTGCAAGGTGAAGGAATTAACATTAACGGGGGCTCTTACGAATACGTTCCGCAAAAAGAGCGGCAACGCGTTACTAACTTCATTCGCAAGGCGCTTGATTTACCACATAAAACTACCGGTACGACTGGAATCAGCAGCGTTTATACCGGTGAAGTTGAGGAAAGTGATGCAACTACTGGCTCGGATGATGCCGGCACTCCATCAACTTCTAGCGATCCTAATCAAGCAACCACTACTACTCCTGCGACCCCTGCCGCACCAAGTGAAAACTACAGTTACGCGGGTTATTAAATAAATACGCAATTAAAAAGGATTACGTTTGATTGAAAAGCCAAACCTCCAGTTACGAGGAGGCACTTCAATCAGCACGTAATCCTTATTTATTTTCTCGAATTTTTTTGAACCGCATTGCTAACTTTCTTTGCAGCCGGTCAATGAACTCCGCCATTAGAAAACCGATCCCAATGGAGCCCGCAATCACCCCTACTTCCAACATAAAGTGCGTAGCAAGTCGCGTATTTGATAGTGCGAAGTTGCGAATCATTTGGTAAGCCTGTCCACCGGGAACCAGGGGCACAATGCCGGGAATGCTAAAGACAATCATTGGCATTTTCAACCGCCGGGCCGCAAATAAGCTTAGTAAAGCAATCACCGTCGTGGCCGTCAGCGAACTTAATGCCAGCCCTAGGTGGAATTGCAGCATTTCCCAGTAGATTCCCCATGAAATTCCGCCAATTATTCCGGCAGTCAACAGCGCCCGGTGTGGAATGTTGATAATAATCCCGAAGCCCACCGTAGCAATTCCCGCCATTACAAATTCCAATAATAACTGCATCAATCTTCCTCCATTATATGAACCGAAATACGAACGCAATTCCAAAGCCAATCGCACATGCGGATAGCAGGGCTTCTACTCCACGCGCTGGTCCACTCACTAAGTGTCCGTTCAAAATATCCCGAACTGCATTAGTCAGTGGCACTCCGGGAACGAGAGGCATGACTGAGCCGATGATAATCTCATCTAACGACTGCCCCCACCCCATTCGAACGATTAGAACCGCCAATATACCAATGACGATCGAGGCAAAAAACTCACTTATGTACTTAACGTTCAAAAGACGGTTACTCAGGTAAAAGACGGTGTACCCGAGGGCTCCCACCAACATGGTGACCCCCAGATCCACCAAGTTTCCCGAAAAAGCTACCATGAAAGGCCCACTTACCAGTGCGGCTCCCAACACTTGCAACCAAAACGGAAAAAATGGCGTCGCTTCATCCAAAGTACTTAGTTTTTCGTAAAATTCGTCTAGGGTAATTTGTTTCGCCGCGTATTCTCGGGAAAAAGAATTAACCGCAGAAACCTTTTCTAAATCAAAGGCTCGTCGCGTAATTTGTTCCACTTGGGAAGTTAACGAGTCCGGGACCGATACGATCAACCCCGTAATTGTGCCAAATAATTGTAAATCTTCAATTCCCGAATTAATCGCAATCCGTTTCATCGTATCTTCAGCTCGCGACATTTCGGAGCCATTTTCAATCATGATTCGTCCGGCAAGCAGACAAGTTTTGATCACTTTTTTTAAATCACGCATCCACCGCACCTCCGCTTTAACTTCTTCATTATACCGAATAAGCAGGCAGTTCGTTAATCATTTTATTTTGCAATGCTTATTTTCATCATTAAAAACATACAAAAAAAGCAAGGTACCGAAGCACCCTGCTTTTTAGTAATTTTTAAAATTAGTTTTTAACAACGTTTACGGCTTGAGGTCCGCGATCGCTTTCTTCAACGTCGAAGTTAACTGATTGACCTTCTTCAAGAGTCTTGAAGCCGTCGCTTTGGATAGCTGAGAAGTGAACGAATACGTCACTACCATCTTCGCGAGTAATAAAACCAAAACCTTTGTCTGCGTTAAACCATTTAACTGTACCTTGTTCCATTATGAACATCCTCCTGTAAAACCATGATGCATGGCTGTTTTAAAATTTGTAGCTTGAGCCGGTAGTAATGGGGATAGTTCACAATAAAACAATCTGACCAAAAGCACCTAACCAAAAGCACATCTATAGTATAGCATGCCCCTCTTAAAAAAAACAGCAATATCCTCAATTTCTTTTAAAAAAATTAAAACGCTATCAAAAACTACTCGCTAAACGTCATCTTTATTGGTCGTAAAAATCTGGTATTCCTTGCCCCGGTCGACTTCGGCTTGCAAGGTGGCGTGTTCAATGTTGTACTTCTCTTTCAGCAATTTTCTAATTTTTTGGTAGATTGGTTCAACTTCACTAAGTTCTTGATCCTCTAAAGCAATGTGCGCGGTTAGCATGATCCGGTGCTCGTCAATCATCCAAGTATGCACATGGTGAATATTGACCACCCCGGGAACGCTTAGAACCGTCGCCTTGACTGCCCGATAATCTAAACGGGGACCGGCTTCCATTAAAATATTGGTCGCTTCAATAATGATTGGGATTGTCTTGTACGCAATGTAGATGGACACCACGATGGTCATTAACGGATCGGCCCACACCACGTGGAAAATTTTGATCACTAACGCACCAAAAATTACTCCGCCGGACGCGAACGCGTCGCTTAAAATGTGTAAATACGTGGCCTTCAGGTTCAAGTTATTATGGGACCCACTATGTAGCAACCACGCTGAAAAACCGTTAGCAACCAGACCAACGATTGCGACTATTAGCATTAATCCCCCATTGACCGGGTGCGGATGTACAAATCGCCGCACCGCTTCCCAAATTAACAGGGCTGACATCACTAGCAAAAAAATCGCGTTGAAGTACGACGACAGTATTTCTGCCCGGCGGTAGCCGTAGGTCTTCGATTGGTTAGAATTACGTTGACTAATCCGACTAGCCACGTAAGCCATCACTATGGAGGCACTATCCCCCAAGTTATGGATCGCATCGGACAGAAGTGCTAAACTGCCGGAAAGCAATCCCCCTCCAAACTCAACCGCCGTAATTAATAGGTTTAACACCGTCACTTCCAAAAATCTTAAACCATGTTGAGTTTTACTATTTTTAAACTCCATAAATACTCACCCCCACTGCAACTATCTTTATTATCCTTCATTTGGAAAGCACCTTCAACACTTCTTAAAACAACAATTTACTTTCTTAGACAAACGTTTTTAGCCAATAAAAAAGACCGGAAGTTTTATTCCGATCTAGTTCCTTAAGTTTATTGTTGGCGATGATGGCGTCCCACAGCTGGTTCTATGTAACTAGCAATTACGTCGTATAAACTATGATATAACATGATGGCTACCCATAACCAAACGGTGCCTAGGCCAACCGCAACCAACGTGTCGGTAAGGTAGTGCGCCCCCAAGAAAACTCGGGACCAAATCACTAAGATTTGCCAAATCACCAGCCCCGCAACGCAAGCTTTTTTTAACGTCGATTCTGCCATCGGCCGTACAAAGAATAGGTAAATGAACACCAAAATCAAGAAAGCTTCAAAAGTATGACCACTCGGCATGCTGTAGCCCGTTTCAGGAATGATTTGGTCAATTGTTGGCCGTGGACGTTTAACAAACTCTTTTAAGAGGTAGGCTACCACTGCGCCCCCAAACATTGTGCAAATTACCCAAAGTGCGTCAACTCGTTGCCCTTGCCGGAACCATAAGTAGGCTGCGATGATTAGCGCGTAAAGCAATCCTAACTTCGTATCAGCAATCGTCGTAATCAACCGCATCACGGGTTCTAAAAACATCATAAACTCGCTTTGTACGGCGCTGCTAAATAATTGATCCGCAAAGAGCATAAACATGCTTTGCATTTTGACTCCTACCACCAAAACGATTACCACTAATGCCGCTAGTATCACAAACCGTTTTGGCACATTAGGCATATCTCGTAACATCCCTAACTCCTCCTAATTTTCTTGATTCCATTCGGCAATAAACTCCGTTAGAAACGACTCCATCCGCTGGGTGCGTTGGGCAGCAATTTGTTGGGCTAACGGAGTATTCATTTCATCTTTTAGCTTTAGTAGCTTCTCATAGAAATGATTGATCACCGATTGATTTTGCCGATACTCGGCGTGGGTCATGGCTTCCCGCGGAGCAATTTGGGGATCGTACATCACGTGACCGTGAGCACCCCCATAATAAAAAGTCCGCGCAATCCCAATGGCCCCAATTGCGTCCAGCCGATCGGCATCCTGCACAATTTGACCTTCTAAAGAAAGCTTATATTTATGCTCTAAATTGTCTGAAAATGACATGTGGGTGATGATATCGAAAATGTGGGCGATATCGTAATCGCTAACCGCCAGTCCCCGCAATAAATGGGTTACTTCATTTTCGGCAACTTCGGTTTGTTCAACCACCTTTTCGTCAATCACGTCATGCAAGGAAGCCGCCGCTAAAACTACAAATCGATTGATTTTTTCGTTACGATCGTCCATCAACCGTTGGGCCATCTTGACCACCCGCTGAATATGCGCATAATCGTGTCCCGTTAAATCATCCTGCAGTTTTTCCCTTACAAAATGGTCAATTTGGTTTAACTGTTCAACATTATCTTGACTCATGCTTGCTTTTTCTCCGCGTATTCTACAATTTCCAATTTTCTAACCACCGTTACCTTGACCTGTCCTGGATAAGTAACTTCGTCTTCAATCCGGTCCTTAACGTTGGTTGCCAAGTTTTTGATACTACGATCGTTAGTTTCCTTAGGTAAAACAATTACCCGTAACTCTCGTCCAGCTTGGATTGCATAGCTCTCCTGTACCTCAGGCTGATCATTTGCAATTCCTTCCAGGCTTTTAATTCGTTGTAAGTAATCCGCAGCCGATTCGCTACGTGCACCCTGCCGCGCACCTGAAATTGCGTCCGCTGCTTCAACCAGATCGGCGATTACGTACTTCGACTCCACGTCCCCATGGTGTGAAGCAATCGTGTTAATCACAACCGGATTTTCCCGGAACTTGGTGGTCAGTTCAACACCCAACTCTACGTGGGTAGCTTCAATATCGCGGTCAATGGCTTTACCAATATCATGTAAAAGACCCGCACGGCGCGCTAAGGTAGCATTTTCACCTAATTCAGCAGCAAAAATTCCCGCTAGCTTAGCCGTTTCGATCGAATGTTCTAGAATATTTTGCCCATAACTGGTTCGGTAGTGCATCCGGCCAACGATCTTAATCAAGTCGGGAGCCATGTGCTTTAATTTCAACTCCCGAACCGCGTTTTCCCCGTAGTGGCGAATCCGCTGATCGATCGCCCAGTTTGCCTGGTTAACTAGCCGTTCAATCGTGTCAGGAAGTACCCGTTTTTCACTCTTGATGGCTTTAATGACTTCCATTGCCGTCGCGCGCCGAATGGGGTCGTAACCGTTGATAATCACTTCTTTAGTCTGATCGTCAATAATCACGTCAACCCCGGTTAGCGCCTCAAGGGCCCGCACGTTTTGTCCGGAGTTGCCAATAATCTTTCCTAAATACTCCTGATTATCGGCAACCAACCCGCGGTGATTTTCGTACTGCACGTTAACCACGTTGCTATGCTCCATTGCAATGGCAATCAGGTCTTCTGCTTCCCGCTCCTTCGAGCTTTCCAGTTCGGTTGCCGCGTTATTAACAAATTCGTCCCGGGTTTGTTCCGCATCTTCCTTAGTATCTTTTAAAACCATTTCTTGGGCGCGAACTTCGGGCAAATCCGCTACGTCTTGCAACGTTTGCCAACGTTCTTCAATCAACTGGTCGGCTTGATTTAGGGTTTCCTTAATCGTATTTTTTCGTTCTTGTAGGTCATGTCGCTTTTGGGATAGCAAGGTTGCCCGGTTCGCAAGTGCACTGCGCTTTTGCTCCAGCATTTTCATGCGTTGTTCAATCCAGGTACTTTTCCGCTGGTTATCACGTTGATCATCATCAAGTTCCTGACTAATGGTCAGCCGATACTGTTCGGTTTCTTGGTGACTTTTTTGTTGGTATTCTTGAACTGCTTGGCGGGTCGCTTGCTGTTGCTGAGCAGTCAGCTTCCTAGCTGCTTGCCGAGCTTCTCGTAAAATTTCCTGATGCTTTTGCGCCCGGTGCCAAAAACCGCCGCCTAATGCGAGCATCAGTAAAATTACGATTAAAATCGTTACCATCGCGTTGCCCCCTTTTTCTTCATAATCGGATTTTATTATAGCATAATTCCATTACGCCATTTTGCGGCCGTTCCACCGTTTTACCGGATGTTTAAAATTCCAGAAGCGCGGTGTTTTAGTCGTCTTTAGTCAAATCGTTAATTTTACAATTCTACCATGCGCCACGTACCTTCGCCGGCCTTCTCTAAATCGTTCACGAAGCTCAAGACCATCTTGGCCCGGTTCGGATTTTTTTCGTACAATTTGTTTAATCCCTGTCCGGTAGTTAACGGTGTGCCCAGGTTAAACTGGCCGTCCGTCTGGGTTCCTTCCGAAAAAGCCACCACCCAGTCACCAGTTTCGATTGCGGTGTATAGGAAAAATAGGGCGTAGTCTTCGCTTAGGTAAGCCGGGACTGCCCAAACTTGATCGCCGACTTCCTGAGTCAAGTTACCCATAAAATTATATTCGGATGCGTTGCTGCCGTTCACCTCATGATTTAGTTGCATCAGCATTGCATCAAACGCTGGATCTCCCAACGTTAAGTTTACATTTTCAAAATTACCTTCTGTTGTCATAACTACCTCTTCAATCAATTAATTTCTTCTCAATATTAGAGCTGTTCATTTGCGACTGTCTACATCCCGATTTCTTGTAAATCAACGGGCAATGGAGCCGTAAATGATAGTTTTTGGTTCGTAAACGGATCAAAAAAGCGGATGGATTGGGCGTGCAACGCTTGCCGCTCAATCCCGCGATCCATCGGCCCACCGTAAAGTTGGTCGCCCACTAACGGGTGTCCCGCGTTTGCAAAATGAACCCGGATTTGATGAGTCCGTCCCGTTTTCAAGTGCACCTGTACCAAGGTCTGGTTCGCAAAGCGTTCCACGACTTTGAAGCTTGTCGTGGCGTTTTGCCCTCCTTCTTGCACTTCCCGGTGGATTCCGTCATCAGCTAAGCCTAATGGTTGGTTAAAAGTTCCCTTTTCTGCACTAACGACTCCGTCTACTAGGGCAAGGTAAGCCTTCTTAATTTTTCGGTGGCGAACTTGTTCGCTTAATAAACTATTTGCCACTTGGTGACGGGCAACTAAGGTAACCCCACTAGTGAAACGATCTAGTCGGGTAATTAAGTGGGGCACTAAATTCACCGCCCCGTTAGCCTGCCAATGGCCCTTAATTCGGTTGACCAGGGTATCCGTCCGGTTGCTTGGCCCGGGAACCGCGGTTAATCCCGCTGGTTTATTGACCACCAACCAGTTATCATCCTCATAAATAATATCCAAGGGTTGGTCGCTAGCCGGCACTTCCGGGTCGGATTTTTCGTCTGGCAATTCAATCCAAAAGGGCTCAAAGGGCATAATTTTATCCTTCAACGCCACCGTCCGTTCGTTTTCATCAACTAACCGACCGTCCTGCCGGATTTTTTGCATTAGCCGCTGGCTGGCTCCTAACCGTTGTAAAACCTTTTGTGCGCTAATGATTTCTTCTAAATTATTTTCAATTCGGTATCGCATATTTTCTCCATTCGTTTGTGCTTTCTTCCTTCGCTCCCTTCCATTATAGCTAATTTCCGATTCGCTTACCGAAAACTTTTTATCTTGAAATCCCAATAAAAGAGACTACAATGAATTTAGCTCTATCAATGGAGTAGGAATCGGTGCGTTAAGTGTCGTCGAGACGGAGAGTTGTTCGACGAACGAATGCCTAGCAGCGATATCGGTTCCGCATCTCGCCGTTGAAGAGGGAATTTTTCATGCTATTTCCTTTTCGTTTTGCGGCCAATAAAGAAATGGAGGGATTTGCATGAAGGATTTTTTTAGTATTAAGGGTGTTTTTTCCGTGCGAAACCTAACCATGATGGCTTTGTTGGCGGCTTTAGATGTTGTGTTGGCTCGTTACACGACTATTCATCTAACGCCCCAGTTCACCTTGGTTAGTTTCGAATATATTCCATCGGCCATCGTTGCCGGTTTGTTTGGCCCGTGGGCCGGAATTGTATTTGGGTTAGTTAGCGACACGGTCGGTTACTTCTCTAACCCGGTTGGCCCATACCTTCCCGTCTGGGCCATTAGCGCCATGGTCGGTAACGTTATTCAGTCGATTTTCTTATACCAAGGCAAATTTGACTGGTGGCGAATTTTGATTGCCCGCCTGTTGGTCATGGTGGTGGTTATCATGGGACTAAACTTTATTTGGCAATCGATTTACTTTGGCGCGGCCGCGGCTGCGTATTATAATTCCGCGCGGATTATCAGCAACCTTATTCAATTGCCAATTCAAGTAATCCTTATCCGGGTCTTCGGTCAACTATCGTTACGAATCGTAACCCGCATGAATGCTAGTCGGCAATCCGTTTAATAATTTATTTGCTTTTCTCCATTATTCATCATAAAATAGTAATTGATTATTTTTTTGCTGAGGAGGAAGACCATGAAGTCACCATATAATTCATTCGCCCGTGCACGTAAAGTTTCTGGCAAACGCGAACGTCGTCGCCGTCAAGCACGGATCGTAGCGATTCAAAAATTTGCTAAAGGCAAGACTGATACAATCGCTGAAACACCAAAAGTTAAATAAGAACTCAAAAGAGGTTGGAAAATTTCCAACCTCTTTTTCTGTACTATTTTATTTTTAAACCATAAATTTCCGAAAACGAAAATTAGGGAGCTCCGTTTAGCTTGAAAAACGGCAGTAATACCGAATTTAGCACCACGACCATTTTGTTAAGACGCAAAAGCTATCCAGCTTTTTGCTCACTATCTACGTCCAGTCCTTTCGTCCCGTTCAATAGAAGATTCATGATGATCGCCGTCACACATCCAACCACCATCCCGTTATCTAAAATGGTTTGCACGGTTGCTGGCAAAATGTGGAATAAGGTTGGTTGAGTGGTTACCCCCAAGCCAATTCCAATCGAGACCGCAATTACTAGCAAGTTGTTAACCGTCATATCAACCGCTGCCAGCATCTTAATTCCTTGGGCCCCCACCATGCCAAACATTACCAGCATTGCACCGCCAAGTACCGATGTTGGAATTAACGTTGCAATCGCACTAAACTTTGGAATCAAACCTAAAATTAATAACATCCCTGCTGAAAAATAAATTGGGCGCAATTTTTTAATTCCGGATAGTTGCACAATCCCCACGTTTTGGGAAAAGGTCGAGTACGGGAAAGTGTTAAAGATTCCGCCTAGGATTGCAGCAATCCCTTCCGAGCGGTAACCGCGCTTTAAATCATCCGCCGTTAGTTTTCGTTCGGTAATGTCGGCTAATGCAAAGTAAACACCGGTAGATTCAATCATACAAGTTACCGCAGCCAACAACATCGTTAAGATAGAAGACCATTCAAACTTCGGAGTCGCAAAGTAAAACGGCAGCGGAATTTTTAACCAACTTGCTTGGCTAATCGGTGTTGGATCAATTAATCCCATTAATACGGCGATTAAGGATCCTACCACGATCCCAATTAAAACCGAGATTCGTTTGATAAATCCGTGCGTGAAAACCTGAATCAAAATAATAATTAATGCAGTTACAAAACCTAAAATCAAGTTGCTAGCACTACCAAAGTGAGGATCCGCGACGTTCCCGCCCCCGATATTTTGAAAGGCGACCGGGATTAACGTAAACCCAATCAGGGTAATCAACGCACCGGTTACCACCACCGGGAAAAATTTTCGTAACCGTGCAAAGAGCCCGCTAATCAAGAAGACGAAAATTCCAGCGGCAATTACTCCTCCGTACATATAATCCCAACCGAAGGTGTTCCCAATGTGTTCCATCGGCGCTAAGTATTCCACCGCCGATCCTAACACCACAGGTAAGGCAATCCCGGTGAGCGGCGTACGCTTAATTTGTAAGAAGGTCGCCACTCCGCACATAAAGATGTCCACGGAAATTAAATACGTCATTTGTTGGGCGTTAAATTTCAACGCTGCCCCAATTAAAAGCGGGATTAAAATATCCCCCGCGTACATTGCTAGTAAATGCTGAAAAGCCAATAAAATTGTCTTTGGTGTTGACAGTCGTTCTTCTTGTAAAACTTGCGACTCAAATTCCTTCATCTCATCCTCCACTATATCAGTAATTATTTTCGGTTTATAACGAACATTTTAGCATAATAGTCAGCGTTTAAAAAGATGAATAACGAACTTTATTTTACAAAAAAGGTTCATCAAATAAATATTGTTCGTCTATTGTTCCTGTGAGTTTTGTGCAAAAGTTATATAATGGTTATATAAAACAATAAAGGAGTGTTTATCAATGAACAAACGCATTCACGGTTCTTGTACCACTATTTTAGTTGGTAAAAAAGCCTCCATCGACGGTTCAACGATCATTTCGCGGAACGACGACGGCCACGAAGCCCTCGATCCCCAACGTTTTGTCGCTGTTAATCCCGATGAACAACCGCAAAATTATCGTGCCGTAATCAGTGGAGTTGAGATTAAGCTTCCCGACAACCCGTTACGTTACACTTCCATGCCAAATTCCATTTTAACGAACGGAATTTGGCCCGCAGCCGGCATTAACAGCGAAAACGTCGCAATGTCTGCTACCGAAACCATTACTACTAATTCCCGTATCCTCGGAATTGACCCTTACGTAGAAGGTGGGATTGGTGAAGAAGACATTGTTACGCTAGTTTTACCATACATCCACAGCGCCCGGGAAGGCGTTTTACGAATGGGCAAACTCCTAGAAGAGTATGGAACCTACGAACCTAACGGAATTGCCTTTTCAGACAACGAAGAAGTTTGGTGGCTTGAAACCATCGGCGGACACCACTGGGCTGCAGTTCGCATCCCTGATGATGCCTACGTAGTTGCACCTAACCGGATGAACATCGACCACTTTGATTTTGACTCGGAAGATACCTTATGCTCGGCAGATTTGAAGGATTTGATTGAAAAATACCACCTTAACCCTGATTACGACGGGTACAACTTCCGCCACATTTTCGGTAGTGCATCGATTAAAGACACGGTTTACAACAACCCGCGGACTTGGTACGGACAAAAATACTTCAATCCCGAAATCGAACACGACCCAATGGACCAAGACTTGCCATTCATTTGCCATGCGGACAAGAAGATTTCAATTGAAGACGTTAAGTTTGTCTTGAGTTCGCATTTTGAAAATACGGAATACGATCCTTACGGTAACGGTACCGAAGACCAAAAGAAACTCTTCCGGCCAATCGGAATCAACCGGAACCACAACGTGCACATTTTACAAATCCGTAACGATGTGCCCGCTGAAATCGCTGGAATTCATTGGCTAGCTTACGGCGCCAACACGTTTAATACGGTGGTTCCGTTCTACGCGAACGTCAACGACACTCCGGACGTTTATAAAAACGCCACCGGCACGTTTGACCTTAACAACATGTACTGGTTAAGCTGTACGACCGCCCTCCTTGGAGATACCGACTACGATTTGTACGTCGACCTCCGCAACACCTTCGAACTTGAAGCAATGGGTGCGTACCGGCACATCCAAAACGAAACTGACCAAAACTTCGCTACGCAAAGCGATCCAGTGAAGTATCTGGAAGCAGCTAACGAAAAATTAGCTCACGAATCCTTCACTCGTCAAACTAAGTTACTTGGTGAAATGGTCACCTTGGGCTCAGCACACATGAAGTTAAGATATAACTTGAACGACTAGCCTTCGTTAATAACTAGCGAAACTAAAAACGCTTCTTAAGATTAATTTCTTAAGGAGCGTTTTAATTTAGTTAGCTTTCCCAGTGGTGAATCAAGGGTAAGCATTTCAAAATTCGGTCCTAGTTACCTACTCACAAATTTCCAAGGCTTATCAACCACATTGGGGAATTAATGCTATTTGCGTTTCATTTGTAAACTACGCCGAAACGCCTTAAAGATTCCTTCGTTATTATAAACGAGCACGTTACGTTCGTAAGCTTTAGCGCTCAACCAGCAAAAGGCCAATAAAAAAATAACGTTAATGCCTCCAGCCACGCCAGCCGCGGTCAGACTTGCTTGATCAACGCCGTAACGCACCGGCATCACCATCGGGCTGGTAAACGGTAGGTAACTTAAAACCGTCGTTACCATTCCTTGGCTATCCGGAGCTTGGATTGCCGCAAAGAAACCAAACATCGCAATCAAAGTTGCCGGCACCGCCGCTTGCGCAATTTGTTCTTGGTTGGTAACCAACGAACCGCAAAGGGCCGCTAAAATTGCGTACGTAAAAACTCCCAGGATGAAAAAGCCAATTGAAATACTGAGGAAAAGCAGATCGATTTCGTGCCACGGAATTTGGCTAATTAAATTGTGCAACTTGCCGGATTGACCGCTGGTTAACCAAACCACCACCCCGACTAACAGATAAACCAGTAGGTGAATTAACGTCAACAGCCCCACGCCAAGCAATTTACCGTAAAATTGGGTCTTCGCCTTCACTGCGGTTAAAATTGATTCTTCAATTCGGGAACCTTTTTCAGTACCAATTTCTTGGGCAATGACGTTTCCGTAACTAATTAAGAAAATGTACATCGGCAACGCAATCAGTTGGGCCACGATCATCTTTAACTGTCGGTTACCGGAGTTAACCGTGGTCACCCGTCCCTTCTTAAGGCTAACCGTTTTCGTAGTTAGCTCCGGCGTTCGTAACAGCTGAGCCAACTGTTGCTGACTTAGCCCCAGCGCTTTAGCCGTATTGGCCGTATTCAAAACCGCTAAGTCTTGTTGCACATCGTCTTCTTCAACGTCAGCACCTTTTTTATTAATCGTTAATTTTGAATGCTGCATGTGTGCATCGATGGTCAGAATCCCATCAACTTTAGTACTTTTTAATGCCCGTTCAGCATCTTTTTTAGTAGAGTACTCCCGGTAGCGCAAATCCACGTGCTGCGTAGCAGAAAGCTCCTTCACGATTTCCGGCGGAGCCACCACTGCCACGGTAGCTTTAGAGTCTTTATGGCCACTATAAATACCGATTCCTACCATGATTCCAGCTATAATCAGCGGCAATAAAACCAGCGACCACCAAGAAAAACTGGTGACGTTCTTTTTTAAAACTTGCTTCGCGATAATCATTAATTTATTCATTCCGGGTCACCAGCCTTAATCTTAAAAATCTCGTCTAAAGTAGGCGGTTGTTGACTAAATTCTTGTAGATAACCATCACGCGTTACCAGTTCAAAAATTTGATGGCCAACTGTGGGTTCCGTTAGTTCTAAAACTAACCGGCCCGCCCGCGTAGTAACTCGCTGAACTCCCGGAACAGCTGCCAAATCTGTCGCCGTAAATCGGTCCGTACGCAGATACACTCGCGTATCCCCAAAGCGTTGGCGAATTTCGTTAACCTTCCCATTGAGAACTACCTGACCATCTTTTAACATTACCAACTGGTCCGATAGATCTTCGATATTCGTCATGTCGTGGCTTGAAAAGATAATCGCGGTTCCATTTTGGCGTAAAAACCGAATCCCTTCCTTCAATAATCCCGCATTTACCGGATCCAGCCCCGAAAAAGGTTCATCAAGGATCGCTAGTTTAGGCATGAAAATTAACGCCGCAATTAACTGAACTTTTTGTTGGTTTCCTTTTGATAAATTCTTGATTTTCTCTTTACGATTTCCCTTCACCTGAAACCGGTCCATCCATTCGTCCAACTGAGTTAAAATAGCCCGCTTTTTCATTCCGTGCAACTGACCGAAAAACAAGACTTGCTGTTCAATAGTCATTTTAGGATATAATCCCCGTTCTTCTGGAAGATACCCGATCCAATCCCGTTTTAGCTGGCTAATCGGCTGACCATCCCAACTAATTTCTCCTTCGTCAGGCGTTAAAAAATCTAAAATCATCCGAAACGTAGTTGTTTTCCCCGCTCCGTTTTGCCCAATCAACCCTAAAATTTCACCAGGGCGAACCTCAAAAGTTTCGTCGTTGACGGCACAGTGTGTTCCAAAGTATTTACTAACGTGGTCAATTGATAACATCGTAGCTCCTTTCTTTCTAATCCAATCCAAGCATTGATTATGGGTATTATAGCAAAGCAACCGGATCTTGAACGCGCTTTATTAAAATAAGCCACGATTTTTGGAACCGCCCTCCCAACAAAAAAAGACCGGAAAAAGCAATTGTCCGCTTTTCCGATCTAATTTCACACGTAATTTACAATTTAATTACTAAGGCACGAGTAGCTTCTCCGACTTTGCACTACTAACCGTTGCTTTTAGGTTGTAACAATTCAATAATGTCGATAATATTCTTAGATAACTCTTCTGCTTCTAACTCATTCATATCTTCTAAAATACGCATTAACTTAGTTAAATATAATCCCCGATGCTGCTGACGGTTTTCATTGACCTGCAAAAGTTCGACGGTGTTTAAGCCCAATGCAGCCGCAATTGCTTCAATATTCTTCCAACTAATGTTTTGGTTATCGGTTCTTTCAATTCGCGAAATGAAGTTGACTGATAAATCACTTTTTTCAGCTAATTCTTCTTGAGTTAAGCCGCTCTCCTTACGAACTTGTTTAATTAATTTTCCAATATTTATATTTGCACTCATATTGCACCTCGCGTCTTGTTATAAGTCGACAATAAAGGTTTTTTACCCCGTTGATAACAAAATATAGTCAATTAGGTGATGTATATATATTATTACAAACGAAAAAAGTTCGCGATTTTACCGCCTCAAAACCCCGAACTTTACCAAAATATTAACCTTTTACCATTCGATTCCGAACGATTTACGCCTACCAAAATTAATGTATCGTTTATTAAACTTTTTACCATTTTACTCCTGATAAAAAATAATTTCCAGTAGCCCGTAACCTTTAAAAAAACAAGTTAATTTATCCTTTTCCCATTCTTAAAAGCAGCCCCCAAATTATCTTCAACGTTGATTTAATGGGATTTCGCGCCGGTTCCTAAATTCGAGCACGTAACTTAAATTTGTCGCCAAGCTTGGTTAAGAAGTTTTCAAAACCATTATCCAACTTTTAAAATAACAATATTTGCACACACAAGCCGCATAGGCAGTTATTCAACTTTTTTTACATACCTACCTTTATTTTTCATTACCAAAAGTTTTATTTTCAGCACTAATTCAACAATCATAGTCCTAATTTCCGATCTTTATAAATCCAATTTAAATCACTGTACAGTTTATTATACGTGCATATATTAACACAAAGATAAGCACTTTATAGTGTTAAAACAAGTTCGAATTTATTACCATTCTGCCCTGGTACTTCAACCGTTACCCAAGTTGGTTAATCGTGTTTAGGGTTGGTTATGGGCTAAAACTTTAAATCAAACAACTTTAGAGTTTGTAAATCTAAAGTAAACAAAAAAGACGAGTCCAGAAATTCTGAATTCGTCTTTTAATATGTTTGTAATCTTTAAAAAGCGATTATCTAGTTTTTACGTTGTTTCTTAACCAAGCCAACTACCGCCAATAGACTTAACATTGCTAAGCCAATTACGCTAAGCAAAGTTGTGGATTGTTTCTTTTCATTTGTTTGTGGCAAAGTCTTGGCAGATGCTTGGTTAGAACGAGTTTGGCCGTTCGCACGATCTTGTGGCGCAAACACAGCATTGGATTGGGCACCAGCATTATCGTTGTTAATACCACCATTAGGATCAACGATTGCTCCACCGTTTTGTTGGTTGTTAGTGTCGGTTGCTTGCCCATTGTTTACAGCAGCGCCGTTGCCATTAGCGTGCTTTCCATTATCTACATCATTTGCATTTGATGAATTGTTGCCGGCATTATCCTTACCATCATTTTGGCTTGGTTGATTGCTGTCAGCATTGTTTTTTCCGTTATTTTGGTCTGGCTTATTACTGTCAGCATCGTTTTTGCCATCATTTTGGTCTGCCTTATTACTGTCAGCATTGTCTTTGCCATCATTTTGATCCGGCTTATTACTGTCAGCATCGTTTTTGCCATCATTTTGGTCCGGCTTATTGTTGTCAGCATCGTTTTTGCCATCATTTTGGTCCGGCTTATTGTTGTCAGTATCGTTTTTGCCATCATTTTGGTCCGGCTTATTGTTGTTGGTATCATTCTTGCCATCATTCTGACCTGAATTATTGCTATGAGAGTCGTCTTTATCGTTGTTTGGTTGATTATCGTCGTTTGTAACTAACGTATACGTCTCTGCTTTGTCACTACCGTTTTTATTGAGGAAGTCTTCAATTTCATCATAAGTATAAACCTTTCCCGTACTTCCAACCCTCCATTTTTGGTCTTGTTTATACCCTATATAAAAATCTGCACCTGGGTTAACCGGACCAATCTTAACACTCTTTAAATAGTCGCAATAAGATAAATCCATAACTCTATCAATGCGAAGCCCACTCACATCTAAGTCTTCAATACTTGAACCATCAAACATGCCTATATACTCATGAGTACCATGAACGCCGTTGATTTGTGCAGTTTTCCAACTACTTAAATCTAACTTAGTTAAGCTAGCAGTGTCTTGAAACATATTACCAAAATCTTCTACTTTAGATACGTCCCAGCCCGTAACATTCAATTTGCTTAATGAGGTACAATCAGCAAACGTATACACCATATCAGTGACTTGACTAGTATTCCAATTCGAAAGATCCAAATCATTTAAACTCGTGTCACCCATGAAGATGGAGTTCAAGTTTTTCAAGTGACTTGTATCCCATTTTTCAATTCCTTCAATTGTTTTTAATTGTGGGTTTATTGAAAAGTCAATAGTATCTAAGTCTTCTCCAAAGTGTAATTTGTCTGCATTTACAATTCTTGTTAGGTTATCGTAACCGCCAAAATATCTTTCCGTATACGATGGCATCGTATCCCAATAAACGTCACCATCAAACTGAATAACATTTACATCTTTTTTGTTCCACTCTTTGTCACCGTATACCATGTCTAGATGACCACTATTTAGATGTAAAGTTCCTTGGTTATCAAGGGTCCAATTTACCGTACCTACTGTACCGGAATCTTTTTTACTGTCTTGCACACTTTTTGTGGATTCCTTAGTTACATCATTATTCTTTATATCCTTTTGGCTATTTTCAGAACTTTGAGCTGTAGATTCATTTATATCTTTCTTATCATCCACAACCGCATTTTTTGTAGTTTGGCTATCTTTTTCAGTCGACTTATCCACTACTGGTGTTGAGACTGTGCTACTACTTGGAGCTGACGAGTTAGCTGCTGCATTTGATGCCGTACTAGCCACTTTTGCAGCACTACTATCCACTTTAACAGCCGTGCTCGCTGCGGCCGGTGTGGTTTCTTGAACTTGTTCAGTTTGTGGGGCTTGTGCTGGAGCGTTAGCCGTTGCGACTTCATCGGCGTTCGCACTTGCCACGCTACCAGCTGTTGCCATTCCCCCGGCAACGATTGCTGCAACAAGCCATTTTTTACCACTCTTATACATCTTAAAACGCTTTTTAGTTTACATAAACCTACTCCTTAATATGTATTAATTAATCCTCTTACTCATACCTCTAAAGTGTAACTCTTGTGTAATAGCATTTCAATATTATATTCATATAAATAAAGTGTATAAAATAGTACAAAAAACTAACAAAATTCATCCCTAAAAATCTAAAAATTTTCAGTATTCAGATCGATGAACTATGATTTTACGATGATATTTAGGTAACCATGCACTAGATTAAAATTTAGTGCATTAATAAAATTCGTTCCAAAATAATACATATTTTTTCACTCTACCTATATGAATATAAAAACATTAGTGATAACATTTTATAGTGTCTGCGGTACTAATACCCCAAAAATTTTATTAAGGAGGGAAAAGCTAACCCAGAGCGTAAGCAGTTGCCATTTTCGTCAAGGTGTTTACGCGCTAAGAAATCAACTACTGGTCGACCCCACCTTTTTAAGAAATCAATCATCTTATCCAAATCCATTTTTTAGTGTTTAAATTCATTGGCTACTAGGAAATGAATTTTTTTATGTTTTTTTAAAGGCCCTTATATTAATTCACGGTTGAGGTCTTAAAAACGTACGGTCCGAGCTAAGTAGTTAAAGTATCGGGGACGGTCGTCAAAATACTTATTTAAATAAAAATACTACGGAGGAGTTTAAGGAATGAATTTTATTAAACAACATAAGTGGATCGCCATCATTGTCGCAATCATAATCGTTGTTGCTGGTGGTTACCGCTACGCTAACCGTGGTCAATACGCCATCCAAAATAAAGTCATGACGGTTGGAATGCGAGCTGATGGTGAAGTGGCCTATGACAAATCCGCCAAAGCCATTTTTAAGCCTGACCATAGCGTAAAGTTTATAGGCAATAAAAACGGAATGGACGAATTTGGCAAAGTTAAATGGTCTGCTAAAGGAAGCGAAGTTTTCTTAAAGAGCTGGGGAGTTCGTTTAGCAACCATCGACACGGCTCATAAAGTAACTTTTAAAGGTCATCCCGCATACCGAGCAAATATTGATTTGAAGAAGGTTCTATCAAGCGCTGGTTACGATGATGCTAGCGACCTGGTTGACGATGACTACAGTGTGACGCTCTACTTTGTCTTAAAATAATTAAAGGAGATTAAAATGGATAAATTTAAAGCATTCATTACCCAAAACAAAAAATTAGTGTACGGCGTAATCGCCATCCTTATCATTGCCGTAGGTGCAAAAATGGGATACGACTACCACAGTAATAACATTATTTCCCGAATTGAAGTAAAATTCTCCGGTTATAATGGACATGGTTACGCACAGATCAGTAATAGCGAATCCGTAAACAAGTATATGACTCGGCGTGTTTTGGAAAAAAATCATATTAAAAAGGACATAATTAATAAGATTGTGGACCACCCTACTGCCTTCGATTACGACATGCTTTCTTCGGAAGACCAATACAAAATTCAATCCTCAATGGAGGACCTTTCCTCAACTAGGTTAGAATTCAAGGGAAAATCAAGCGACCTTAAAAATGGCGATAAGGTTACCGTAACTTTTAAAAACAGCAACTCTGAGCTACCTTTCCGCGACGGTAAAAAGACTTTCATGGTTAAGGGCTTGAAGAAAACTACCAAAGTTTCCTCTAACAAAGTTTTTAACCAACTCAAAATAAAGGCGCTTGGAATTAATGGCAAGGGACAAGTTGCACTTGCTAGCAAAAATTCCGACCTAATCGATAGCAACATCAAGGTAAAAAATAACGGACACCTCAGCAACGGCGACGTTGTTTCACTCACGTTGCCAAAAGCTGCCTTCAAAGATGATAGCGGCAAGCACCAGTACACTGGTTCTAGAACGTTTAAATATAAGATTTCCGGTCTAATCGATAGCAAATCAATTACTAACATCGACGATATCACCGATGCTACCGATACCGTTATGAATGACTATACGGACGATAAGCGCATACTTGATGATAAATACACATCTAAGTTTGTGAACCTATACGTGACCCCGTATAACGAAAACGAAGATGAATACTATGATGACGACGACACTAGCGAAGTTTCAAGCAAAGTAGAAGTTGCGGATGCTTCTGAAAGCAGCAGTTCTTCCAGCAACAAACTATCCATCGTTGCCATTTACAACGTCATCGCTCCAGATGCAGACGATGACGACGATCCCGAAAACGTTGCTGTTCAGGTGGACAATCTTTCACTGAAGGACGGCAAATTGAACATCAAGGATAAGAAGATCACGTCTAGCGATAATATTTCGACCCTTAGCGATTCAATTAAAACTTACGAACGTAACCTAGAAGTTTCCGGACTTAAATTAAAATAAGCAATTGTAAAAAAATGGGCGTTTCAGAAAAATCTGAAACGTCCATTTTATTATGTACCGGGAAATTATTTCCCTTATTAGAGCACTGAGTCGATCTACAATTCATACCAAATAAAAAAACTTACCGCAATATTTTAACAGTAAGCTCTTTTGCGTGGTTAATCTAATTCTTCGATTTCCCGACGGTTGATTCCATAGATTAATGATTGTAATTCTACAGAAAGGTCCACGTCTTGCACAATTACCTTTTCCGGTACGCTTAACGGCACCGTGGTAAAGTTCAAAATTCCTTGAACCCCAGCTTCTAAAAGCTGTTCCGTAATTTCTTGTGCTTTTTCTGCGGGAACCGCGAGGATTGCAACCGTAATTTGTTGTTCCTCAATCTGTTCCTTCAAGTCCTTAATATCGTAAACCGGAACTTGGTTTTGAACCGTGTTCACTAGTTCAGGATTAATATCAAACGCCGCGGTAATCCGCGCATTACCAACCCGGTGGAACTTGAAGTTTAATAAAGCGCGTCCTAGATTTCCGACCCCAACTAAGGCAACGTTTGCGTTAATATCCTGTCTCAACGCGTCGTCAAACAGTTCCAAAAGTTTTTGGACATCATAACCGTATCCGCGTCGGCCCATTTGTCCAAAGTAAGAAAAGTCCCGCCGAATGGTCGCTGCGTCAATTTGCAAATATTCCGCCAGCATTGCTGATGAAACTTTTTCTACTTTTTGGTCTGATAATCGCCGCAAATAGCGGTAATACAAGGGTAACCGACGGGTGGTCGGAATTGAAAGTTTAAAATTAGCCATTTCTCCACATCCTCTACTGAACAACTTTTAATATTTCATCGCGCATCGCCAAGTGAACCTTTTCGTCCTCGACGTAGTCATGTAACACCACGAGGCCATGCTTATTTTGATTGTTAAAGGCAATTAAGCCAGTTGGGCTGCTGCCATAAAAGACATCCCGATTTTCTTTGAACCGGCACCATCCGAGGGATTGACCATCGACGTCAATCTTTTTGATTCCGTCAAACAACTGCGGATCAAGAATTTCTTTTCCTTGGTAACTACCCCGGTTGATCATCATTTCGGTGAAAACCGTTAGATCATTTAATGTCGAGAATAATCCAGCGTGCCCGCTTTCTCCATTTAACAACAATCCTAGCTGATCTTCAACCTGTCCTTGAATTTGTCCCCGCTTAGGATCATTTCGGGTAGGAACAAACCGCATCTTTGGTCGGTTGAGGTTAAACCCACTGTTGGTCATCGCTAACGGATACAAGATTTTATCCTGCACCGCCCGGTCAATGGATCCGTCCACCGTCCGGATGATAATTCCTAGAAGGGCAAAATTTAACGGAGAAACCTGCACGTGGTCGCCAGGTGTAAAATCTGTGTCCACCATGTAAAGGGCGTTGATAAATTCAATGCCGGTCAACCGGTACATTCCCGGAATTTCTACCGGAATCCCACTAGTGTGCGTTAATAGGTGCAACACTTGAATGTCCGGGTTAGAAAAGCCTGGTAGGTATTTTTTAATCGGATCCTTCAAACGAACTTCTTGAATGGCTAGCAGTTGAAAAATCCGCGTCGTGGTCGCAATTACTTCGGTCATTGAACCCACGTCGTAAATCATCGAAGGGTCAAGACACACATTACCTTCTTTACCACCCTGCACGCCTTCGTAACGGCTTTCAATTTCGTTTGGTAAAATGAAGCTATACGAAGCCCCGTTAATATAGTGTTGTTGAATTCCTTTTTCAATCACCTGATGAATCTGGTGCATTTGCTCAGTCATTTTTGCCACCTCTTTTTATTTAATCGCGCCCGGTTCCCAGTCAAATTCCAGACTCGGATCGGCGTTAAGCGTCAAATCGGCAAACACTCCGTGACGCATCAGCATTTCGCCGGCTGCCCCAATCATCGCGCCGTTATCGCCGCAAAGTTTCAAAGGCGCCTTGACGAAGTCTAAATCAGTAAATTGGGCATTGAGTTGTTGATCTAAGGCATCCCGTAAGCCCCGGTTTGCGGCAACGCCCCCCGCTAAGATCAATTGTTTGATTTCCAAAGCCTTGCAGGCCCGAATCGTCTTTGCCACGATCACGTCCACCACGCTTTGTTGAAAACTAGCTGCCAAGTCCGCTTTACTTAGTTCTTCGTGTACTTGGTCCGCATGGTGCACCGTGTTGATAAACGCGCTCTTTAACCCGCTAAAACTAAAGTCGAAGTTGTCATCGTGCTCCATTGCACGGGGAAAATGGAAGGTGTCTTGCCCTTGGTGTGCTAGCTCATCAATTGCTTTGCCAGCAGGGTACTTTAAGCCCATTACCCTTCCTACTTTATCATAAGCTTCTCCAGCCGCGTCGTCACGTGTTTCGCCAATAATTTTAAATTCGTTTTCCGCCGCCATGTACACCAATTCGGTGTGCCCGCCAGAAACCAGGAGGGCTAACGCTGGGAACTTAATTGGTTTAACAAACCGCGCCGCGTAGATATGTCCCATCATATGGTTAACCGGGATTAATGGCAAATGATTTGCAAACGCGAAGGCCTTCGCCGCGGAAACTCCCACTAAAAGGGCCCCCACTAGTCCGGGTCCATAGGTGACTGCTACGGCAGTCAAATCTGTAGTTTGCACCTGCGCCTGCTTTAAGGCCTGGTCAATGCATAGGGTGATTTGTTCAATGTGGTGTCTGCTAGCCACTTCCGGAACCACCCCGCCAAACCGCTGGTGACTGTCAATTTGGGTGGCAATGATGTTTGATAAAATGGTGTCCCCATTTTTAATAACCGCTACGCTTGTTTCATCGCAGCTGGATTCAATTGCTAATATTAAACTATCTTGTTCCACGATATCCTCCCCGCCATTTCGATAAATCTAGTTGCATATCGATGGCGTCTTCATGGTCACCGAAGTAGTAGCCCTTTTTCAAACCGACGTTTTCAAAACCAATCTTCAAATATAACGCCTGGGCATTAATGTTGCTCTTTCGCACCTCTAAGGTAACCTTTTTGTATTCAATGAACTGTGCTTTCCGCACAATTGCCTCAATCAGAAACGAACCGATCCCCTGATTTTGGTATTCAGGAAGAATGGCCACGTTGGTAATGTGGGCAGTCTTTGTCCGGTCGTTAAACGAAGCGCCGATAAAGCCCATCAACTGGTCATTATGTCGAATTACTAGGTAGAGTCGGTCGCCCTTTCTCCTTAACTCATTAGCAAACGCCGTCCGGTCCCAGGGAGTCTGTCCGTCATATACGGCCCGTTCCACCATTAAAATTTCGGGGATGTCCGTATTGGTTGCCTGAGCCACAAAGTAGCTTTGTCCTTCAATCACCACGTTATGATGTGCGATTTCAAAGGCTTCTTCCCTTAGCCGGCGAGTTCGATTAAATAAGGTTCCTTGTGCCCAATTAATTAATTTGTCGAACATATGATTCTTTACTCTCATCGTTTGGATGTTTTTCCTTCCAATTTCTTTCCGCTTCAGTTACTCGTAAATATGCTGGTACAAAAGTATAGTAATTTTCTAAGGTTTGTTTTTGTAAACCTAATAAGCCTAACGCATAGGCATTTGGTAGGCTATTCAGCGCGGTAGAATGGTCTGCGATCACCCGCAAAGTATCCTCCACCATTGGCTGAAATTTTTCAAAATGGTTATTAACAAAGTAAACCGACCGGCCTAACTCGTTAATTTTTGTCAGTAAGGATTCAAAACTCAAATGTTGGTCAGCCACCACTGGGGTAACTTCCATGCCGCGTTTCTCGTAAATTCCCGCAAAGACGTTTTGATTGCGGGCGTCGAAAAACGGTACCACCAACCCATCGTTTGGTGCATTTGGCACTAACATCGCCAAACTAGAAATGCCTACCAACTCAATTTCCAACGTCATCGCCAAGGTCTTTGCCGTGGTAACCGCGATGCGTAGTCCGGTGTATGACCCCGGTCCCTTAGCTACCACAATACGATCTAAATCCGTTAACGCAACTTCGGCCGTTTTTAGCGTCTGTGAAATAATTGGCATAAGTTGCTTACTATGGTTTCTTTTAATGTTAGTAGTTTGGATCGCCAGTAATTGGTCATTTTCCAGTACCGCGACACTCAGTGCAACGTTGGACGTGTCCAATGCTAAAATTTTCATTTGGTTCGCTCCTCTTTTAATCCCTTCTCACATTATCCTACAGAAACCGGCTTCCGACAACTATAGGAACGCATAGAGGCTGAGAAAAAATTTTTCTCAGCCTCTATTGTAAATTGATTTATCAATTGCTTTCTATAATAACCATAAAAACGTATTTAAAATTTAACGATCTGCATACCCATGCGGATGACTTTGTTTCCAATTCCACGCCGTTTGGATAATTTCCTTAACGTCATCGTATTGTGGTTGCCACTTTAATACGTCGCGGGCCTTTTGACTGGCTGCAATTAGGGAATCGGGATCCCCCGGACGCCGTTGCGCAATTTCAGCTGGGATTGGTTCTCCCGTAACTTCGCGAGCCGCTTCAACCATTTGTTTAACCGAGAAGCCAGTTGACGAACCCAGGTTGAAAACGTCGCTATCGTTGCCGTCCTTAAGGTAGTCAATTGCTAAAATATGGGCGTCTACCAGGTCCAAAACGTGTACGTAATCCCGCACGTTAGTTCCATCAGGCGTATTGTAGTCGTCCCCGAAAATCTTCAGTTGATCTCGTTGTCCCGCCGCTACTTGTAAAACGATGGGCGTTAAGTGGGTTTCTGGACCATGATCTTCCCCAATGGAACCGTCCGGGTAAGCACCCGCAACGTTGAAGTAACGTAAAGCCACAAATTTAATTCCGTAAGCTTGGTCAGCCCAGCGAATGATTTTTTCCATCATTAGCTTGCTTTCACCGTACGGGTTAATTGGTGCTTGCCGGTCGTCTTCTTCAATTGGTGACTTTTCGGGAACCCCGTACGTTGCCGCCGTGGAAGAGAAAATAATTCGTTTAACATCGTGGTCGCGCATTTCTTCAAGCAACGCCACCATTCCAGCAGTATTGTTATCAAAATACTTCAACGGCTTTTCCATGGATTCAGGAACGATTGAAAAGGCCGCAAAATGAACGACAGTATCAATATTTTCCCGGTCAAAAACTCCCTTTAAAAACACGTGATTCCGAATGTCGCCTTCGTAAAAGCGGGCTTTTTCGTCCACCGCTTTTCGGTGACCGGTCGATAAGTTGTCCACCACGACCACTTCCTGACCCTTTTCAATCAGCCGCTTTACCATGTGGGAGCCGATGTAGCCGGCACCCCCCACTACAAGTATACTCATTAACTTCTCCTCCATTCCAAACTATAAACAAGTTAATTGTAACCTTAACGCCGTGCCCATTCAACATTGGCTTCACAACATAAGGTATCGTCCACGGAGATTTGGTGACTGCTTTGTAAGCTATCTTGGTCAAATTCAACGACGCTATGCACCATTTGGTGAGGTTGAATTTCAACGTGGTAGCGGATGTTAATCATCTTAGGGTAATAGTTATCTAAAATTTCGTCGTCCACAGTGTTAAAAATCCATTCAAAATAACGCGCATTGTTAACGTGGTGGTTCATATCGATGTCAAAATAACGTACGGCATAGTCTTGCTGATTAGTCTTCCCAGTAACTTCCTGTAGCTTTGGCAACCGAACAATCCGTTTTATGTAATCCGATTCGTACGGGTCGATAATCTCTGGTAGCAGTTTGCGCATCCGACGCGTAGTCCGGTCCATCAATACAAACATCGCGGTGGTTTCCACAATCTTTTCCCCATCGAGGGTTTTAATCCAAAAATCCCGTTGGCAGAAGTAATCATTGTGGTTAACCGCTTGGGTACCCACCACGATCCGTTCGCCCACGTTAGGCAACCTGCGCAACTTCATCACGTACTGGGTAATGACCCAACCGAGCCCGGTCTGATCCACCACTTCCGGTCCCACGCCTAAAGCTTGGCTTTGGTTATCCGAAACCAACAGCATTACGTTTACCATCATGGAAACCGTCATTGTCCCGGTTTGATCCCCTTCATAATAGGTTACCAAGTGTTCTTCTTCATGTATCTTTCCAGCCATTTTTCTCTCCTAAATACTACCTGTGATTATGAATTACAATTGGTGATAGATGTCATAAACCTCTTGCTTAGCAAGCCCACGTAGCTTGGCAACTTGCTTAATTGCAATAGTTGGCTTAACTTTTTCCTCGTCAATAATCTTTTGCACATGTTCATTAATGGTCAACGATTCCCAATCCTGGTTTTCCACAGTTTGGGGATGGGGGTTTCCCGCCACCATTACCACAAATTCACCACGGATTTCCGTAGCTGCAATCCATTCTTGGACTTCTGCAGCATTCCCCCGGATGAATTCCTCGTATCGTTTCGTCAGTTCCCGTGCTAAAACCACTTGTCGCTCGGCTCCCATCACGCTCGCAATGTTTTTCATTGTTTTTGCCAGCCGGTGGGGAGCTTCGTAAAAAATCAGCGTGTCGGGATGGTTCTTTAACTTTTCTAATTCCGCCCGTTGCTCTTTGGGTTTGCGGGCTAAAAAGCCGTAAAAAGTAAACGGCTGGGGTACCAACCCTGAAGCAATCAAAGCCGTAGTTCCGGCGTTAGCTCCCGGCAACGGAATCACCTTTAGTCCTGCTTGCACGGCGGCCTGTACTAGTTCCTTTCCAGGATCGCTGATCGAGGGCATCCCCGCGTCCGAAACTTGGGCAATCGTGCGTCCTTCCGTAAGCATCTCTAAAATCACTGGAATGCGTTCTTGCGTGTTATGCTCGTGAAAGCTCATTTGCTTGGTGTCAATTGCAAAATGGTTAAGTAGCTTTTGGGTGTTGCGGGTGTCTTCCGCAAGGATCAGGTCCACGTCCTTCAAGATTTGGACAGCCCGAAAGGTCATGTCATCAAGGTTCCCAATGGGCGTGGGCACTAAATATAAAGACCCCGCCGATGACGGGGCAAAACTTTTTTGGGTTAACATATTAACGGTCTCCATAAATTACGGTTAAGCAAAAAGCACACTCTTCGTCGTCTTGACGGTGCTTACCAAAAAACTCATTACAGATGTGGTAGCCACTGGCGTACAGCTTCTCCAAGTTTTGTAACGACTTTGATAAACCGTGCTTGGTATTTTTAGTTCCTTCACTTTCGTGTTCGGCAGCGGCAGCCTGTTTAAGCCGCTCCCGCAAGTGTTGGTTCTCAATCTTAAGTTCGGCATTTTCTTCCATGATTTCCACCATGGCACTTTGGGTTTCGTGTAGTTTATTTAACAAATCCTCAGCGTTGTGCGTAACTTCTGTTATTTGATCAAATAAATCTTTCTTTTCCACACTATCACCCTCTCATTTTAAAAATATCACATAATTCAATTGTCACTTTTTCCACAATTCCCTGAAAATTCAAATTCTGCTTTAGCTTTCCACGTAATGGCAACAATAAATCACTAACCTTAAGGAGCTGGTTAACCGAAGTTTGTTCCGCAACCTGCCGTAACGGCGCTTGATCAGCGAGGTACGTGAGATCGCTTTGCTTAAATTTCAATGCTAACAAATCCATTGCGTACAGTATCATCATGTCCAAGATAATTGCTTGGTGCTCCCGATCCTTAGCAAGTCCGACAATTCGGGTTTGCACGTCCACAAACGCACTCATGTCGCCCTTCGTAACGGCTCCAAACCACTTTTCGAGGGCTTTGTGCGCGTCTTCCACCCAGTTATTTTCCAATAAATTCTGCATTTCTTCGCGATCACTAGTCAACCGAACCAATAGATGTGCGGTAGTCTCTGGAACTTCCCCATCTGCAGTTAGTTCAGCAACTAATTGCGCTTTTTGCAATGGTTTTAGCTCGATGATTTCCGTTCGCGACATGATGGTTGGCAAAATCAAATTTTTGCTTTCCGTGAGTAAAAAGGCGGTCACGTTTCCCGCCGGTTCCTCAATAAACTTCAACAAACTGTTTGCTGCGCTAGTGGTCATTAAGTGCGCTTGGTCGATGATGAAAACCTTCCGATTCCCTTCGACCCCGCTTTTGGAAAATTCGGCCTTTAAAAATCGAACCTGATCGACCTTAATCGACTGGCCATCGGGTTCGATTTCCACCACGTCAGGATGTTGTCCTGTGCTAATGCGATAACATTCTTCACACTTTCCACAGGGCATCCCGTCTTGTAAGTTTTGACAAAATAGCCGTTCGGCAACCCACCGGGCCACCTCTTTTTTCCCGGTCCCGCTTGCGCCGGTCAACAAGTAGGCGTGGGCGAGGTGGTGGTTTTCAATCATCTGCTGGAAACGTTTGACGACTGCGGGTTGTTTAGTTACGGCTGGGCTCTTTACTGCTTCTGTCAAGGTCGCTTAGAACCGTTCAAATTGGTCAACTGGCAAGACAAATACCGTAGCTCCACCGACTTGGACCTTAATTGGGTATCCAGTTGCCCCTTCCATATTTACATCCATGTTTACTGAAGGAGTTAAGAATTCTTCTCGAGAATGGCTCGCCTTTTTAATGGTATCTAAAACCATGGGAACCCGTTCTTCTTCAACCCCGATTAAAAAGGTAGTGTTTCCGGATTGTAAGAAACCTCCGGTAGTTGATAGCTTAGTTGCCCGAATATTTTGGTCAATAAACTGATCGCTAAGATGGTTAGCGTCCTTATCTTGAACAATTGCAATAACTAATTTGGTTGCCATAATGTGTTTCCCCCACTATTTTAAAATTTGGTCTAAAACATTGATAACTGCTTTTTTTACGTCGTCAATTGGCTGACTTGCGTCAATCACCACAATCCGTTCTGGATACCGTTTAGCTAACGCTAAGTAGGCGTCCCGAACCCGTTCGTGAAAATCAAGCTGTTCTAAATCAAGCCGGTCAACGTCATCGGTGCGGTGGGTCATAATCCGTTTCAACCCCACTTCAGCGTTCACATCTAAATAAATGGTTTTTTCCGGTAAACACCCCTCCGTAGCAAACAAGTTCATCTGGTAAACGGCCTCCGGACCAATCTCCCGTCCCGCTCCTTGATAAGCAATGGAACTGTCTACGTAACGATCACAGAAAACAACTTGTCCGCGCGCCAACGCTGGTAAGATGGTTTCCGTCAAATGCTGACGACGGGCCGCCGCGTATAGTAAAGCTTCCGTTCGGGCATCCATCTCCGTGTTATTTCTATCCAAAATAATCGCCCGGATCGCTTCTGAAATCGGATTGCCTCCGGGTTCCCGGGTTACCGTCAACTGATCTTCGAGTCGCGTACGATAATGTTCCACCATCGCCTCTAAGATCGTTGTTTTTCCAGCCCCGTCAGGCCCTTCAAATGAAATAAAATGCCCATTCACCAGTTATTCCCTACCTTATGATTTTTTTATATTGATTATTTTTATTCTACTTTAGATTTTCGAGGCTGTCTATTAACTACTCTAAAAACTCGCCTCAGTTTAGCCCTTGGGATGCTAGTCGACGACGATATTTTAAATTTTTTAAAACATTTATTGTGTTTTATTTTTACAACTCGTCATTTATTGGACCACGCATCGACCGGGTAAGTTTTCCACACTTTGCTGTTAACGGATACCGCCTTCTTGAAGCAAAATGTTTCAAACCACCTTTACTTCATTTTAACAACCCTTGTGCAAGGTAGCCATGGTAAAACAAAAAGAGCACCATGACTGATTACGCAGTCATGAAGCTCTTTTAACGTTACATTTCCGTACGGCCTTCCACCGCTTTATACAAAGTCATTTGGTCAGCATACTCAATGTCGCTTCCCACGGAAAGTCCGTGTGCTAGTCTGGTTACCTTAATTCCCGATGGCTTAATTAACCGAGAAATGTACATCGCGGTCGCTTCCCCTTCTGGAGTAGCGTTGGTCGCGATAATTACTTCCTTGATGGCCTCGTTTTTTTGCAACCGGGTCAACAAGCTAGCAATGTTAATATCTTCGGGGCCTTTCCCATCCATTGGCGATAATACGCCATGTAAGACGTGGTACAGCCCGTGATATTCCTTCATTTGTTCCATCGACATTACGTCCTTAGAATCCTCAACGACCAAAACCGTCTTTTGATCGCGACTCGCATCTTGGCAAATCTCACACGGATCATCTTCCGTGATGTTGCCACAAATGCTGCAAAAACGTAAATCGCGTTGCGCAGAAATCAACGCCTTGGCAAAGTCCGTCACATCATCTTTTTGCATATCAAGCGTAAAGAAAGCTAACCGAGTCGCCGTCTTATAACCGATGCCCGGTAACTTCATAAAACTATCAATTAACTTAGCAATTGGTTCTGGATATTGCATCCGGACACTCACCTTCGATTCTTTTATAGTCCAGGAATTCCCTTAGTGTACTTTCCCATGGTCTTGTTAGTTTCACTATCAATCTTGCTCATTGCGTCATTAACCGCCGCAACCACTAGATCTTGTAACATGTCGGGATCATCTTCGTCGATGGCTTCCGGATTAATGACAATGTCCTTCATTTTGTGGTTTCCAGTAAAGGTTACCTTCACCATGTCGTCGGGGGCTACACCGGTAAATTCGGTTTCGTTTAGCCGTTCTTGTTCCTCAGTTACTTGTTTTTGCATCTTTTGAACTTGACGCATCATGTTTTGCATATTTCCCATTCCGCCACGCATAATCATTACCATCCTTTAATCATTTTTTACATTAACATTTTCGGGACCGAATAATTCTACGGCCTTTTCCACTACGGCGCTGTCTTCCGGTGCGACTGCCGTTTCCTGGGATTGATCCGCTTCCTTAGCTGAATTATCGGATTCCTTATTTAAGTGGTGCGTCTTAATAAATTCTGCCCGCACCGTTGGCCACTCTTCCACTGTAACATAGACTACTTGGTAATCTGAACCAGTTAGCTTAGCCAAATTTTGTTGCAATTCGTCGCGTAAACTTTCGTTATCCACGGCCTTTTCAAACAAGAAGTCATAATCAAACGCGACCACGACCCCTTCTTCGCTAGCAGCCACCGGTTTAGAGACGTGCATTAAGGCTCGTTTCGTAACCGACAGCATATCCATTAGATCACGCCAGAGGTTTTGCATTTCCACCAAACTATCCTTAGTGGCATTTTCCAAAATTGGGTAGATCTTGGTCAAGTTAGCCGGAGTTTTTGCATTACGGCTTCCCGAAGTTCGTTTTTTCGGCGCAGCCGCAGTTGGTTTTGGAGCCGCAGGAGTTGCGGTAGTTCGTTCCTTAAGCCGCTTAACTTCGCCTTGCAACCGGTCCACTTCGTTTTTAAGCTGTTGCACTGCTTCATTATCCGCCGCCGCAGCTGTCGGAGCAGGGGCGGTTGACCGTTGGGACAACTTAATCGTTAACACTTCTAAGTAGACATCGGGGTGGGTCGTAAACCGCATCTGTTGCTGAATCTGATTTAACGTATCGATCATCCCGTACAATTCGCTACCGCTAACCATGTCCGCATCCTTGACAAAGTCATCACTGAGGTCGTTTAAACTTTGCTCCTTAACTAGTTGCGGGTCTTCTTGATATAAAAGCAGGTTACGTTCCACCGCAATCAAGTCTTCAATTAACCGCTGTCCGTCCTTACCCTCATCCAAAATCTGGTGCAACGTTTCTAACGCTGCGGGAGTATTTTTTTCAAAAACCTGGGTTAAATACTGATCTAACAACTGTTGGTTGACGCTTCCGGTTACTAGCAACGCGTTATCCATCGTCACCGTCTCGTTACCAAACGAAATCACCTGGTCTAGAATGCTGAGGGCGTCCCGCATCCCGCCTTCCGCGGCTTTCGCGATGATTGACAACGCCTTGGGATCGTATTCGATTCCCTTTTGTTCCAAAATATAAACCATGCGGTCGTAACTTTGGGTGGGGGTAATGCGTTTAAAATCAAATCGCTGGGTCCGCGAAATAATTGTTAGCGGGATTTTTTGGGGCTCGGTCGTTGCTAGAATAAAGATCACGTTAGTCGGTGGCTCTTCGAGAGTTTTCAACAGGGCGTTAAAGGCTCCCGTGGATAGCATGTGCACTTCGTCGATGATGTAAACCTTATAGTCTGCTTCCGTGGGTGCATACTTGGCCTTATCCCGGATATCACGGATTTCTTCGACCCCGTTGTTGGATGCGGCGTCAATTTCAATCACGTCGTTTAAATTACCATCCGTGATTGCCCGACAAGTCGCACATTCATTGCACGGTTCCCCGTCTTTCAAGTAATGACAGTTAACCGCCTTAGCAAAAATCTTAGCTGCCGAGGTCTTCCCCGTTCCCCGGGGACCCGTAAATAGGTACGCATGACTAGTTTGCTTAGTTATTAACGCATTTTTCAAAGTTCTGGTAACCACTTCTTGCCCAACCATGTCGGCAAACTTTTGCGGCCGCCAAACGCGGTACAATGCTTGATAACTCATTAAATTTCCTTCCCCGATTTCTGTTTTTAAAGAAAGAACCCTTAGCCCCGATGGACTAAGAGTTCCGTTGATTTGCTCAATAACTTAAGGCACAAGCCAGAGCATACTTAGTGCTGCTTCCTTCCGGACCTGACACAATTCGTAAGTCCAACCTTGCCTCAAGGCCTTACGGCAATAACTATGATACTCGAAATTCAATAAAATTTCCACTATTTTACCGATTTTTTTTTCGCCGTTCGCGAATTGCCTTGAAGAAACTTTTCATTAACCCGGCGGCTTCATCTGCAGCCACCCCTTCACGGACTTCCACCTGGTGATTTAAGCGCTGATCTTCCAAAACCGTGTACAAACTGCGGACGGCCCCCGCCTTCGGATCGCGCGCGCCAAAATAAACTTCCGGAATTTGAGAATTAATGATGGTCCCGCTGCACATCAAACACGGCTCAATCGTCACAAATAACTGACAATTCCACAGCCGCCAGCTTCGTAAATATGCGCAGGCTTCCGTAATGGCGAGTACTTCGGCGTGCGTGGTCGCATCTTGCGAGTGTTCGCGAAGGTTATGTCCCCGACCGATAATTTTACCGTCGTGAACCACCACCGCGCCAATTGGTACCTCATCAATTATCTTGGCAAACTGGGCCTCTTTTAACGCTTCGCCCATGTAGAATTGTACTTCTGCTTCACTTAATTTACTCATGTTCACTTCTCAAAATGTAGTATCCTTTATTTTTCTTTAGTACACTTACGTTACCAAACGTTTCCGCCATTAACTTCTTTGCGGATGGCGCCCCCTGCTTTTTTTGCAGAACGATGATCAACTGACCACCCTTGGTTAAATGTTCCTTGGCACCGGTAATGATGGTGTTCACCACCGTTTTTCCGGCCCGAACCGGCGGGTTAGAAACGATCGTTGTAAAATCATTTTTCGTTACCGCTTCGTAAGCATCCGAATGGTAAACACGCGTGCGTGCGGCCACCCCGTTAGCTTCCGCGTTTCGTTTGGCGAGTGCTAACGCCCGCTCGTTAACATCGGTCATTTCAACTTGTACATCGGAAAGTCGTTTAGCTAACGCAATCCCCATCGGGCCGTATCCACAACCCACGTCTAAAATTGAAACTTGGGGAACGTCCAGTGGCAAAGCTTCCAATAATGTCCGGGTACCAAAGTCAACGGTATTTTTAGAAAAAACTCCGTTGTCCGACACAAAATTTAATTCATGCCCCAAAAGCGTATAACGCCAATGCTTTTCATCGTGTTCCACGTTAGGATTCTCCGTGAAATAATAATCTGTCATTGAAAAGTCCTCCAATCTCTATTAGTATGATAACGTATTGTAAATTTGGATACCAATTTAATTAAAATAATTTTTATCGTTCGGCGAATGCCGTCGTAGCACAACATCTGGTGGTTTTAACCCGTTAGCGCCACAAGATGCTGTGCTTTTTTGTTGAAATCAGCCCGAAATGTTGTATACTTAAATGCAGACATAAAGAATAAATAAGAGGGGGAGTCACCATGAAAAAAGTCGTTGTTTACACAAAAAATAATTGCATGCAATGTAAAATGACCAAGCGTTTTCTAAGCGAAAACGGCGTTGAATTTGAAGAACGCAACATCAACTTACATCCAGAATACATTGAAGAACTCAAGGGTCGCGGTTTCCAAGCCGTTCCAGTAGTTCAATTTTCTGAAGATGATGCAATCGCTGGTTTTCGTCCAGACTTGTTAAAAAAATTGGCAATCTAATTTGAGTTGCTAATTTGTTGATTCAATGTTCACGTTCCTTTGTTATAGATGGAGCGTTTTTTTATTTCGAAATTTAAGGAGTACACCCAAACATGAGCCTAAAAAATCTAACCGACGTCACTTATTACGACTTAAACAATGAAATCAACATCCCTGTTGACAATCAAATTCCACTACATAAGGATCAAGAAGCGCTAGCAGCCTTCCTAAAAGAAAACGTGCAAGCTAACACCATGCGTTTTGAAAGTTTGCGAGAACGCTTTGACTACCTCCTCAAGGAAGACTACATTGAAGCGGAACTTATGGAAAAATATTCTTTTGACTTCATTGAAAAACTTTACGATTATTTGCGTGCGCAAAATTTTCATTTTCGTTCTTTCATGGCGGCCTATAAATTCTATGCGCAATACGCTTTAAAAACTAACGACAAGAAATACTACTTAGAAAACTTCATTGACCGCGTTGCCATGAACGCCCTTTACTTTGGTGATGGCGATGAAGAACTCGCAATGCAGATTGCTGACGAAATTATCCACCAGCGTTACCAACCAGCAACCCCTAGCTTTTTAAACGCCGGTCGGAAACACCGTGGTGAATTGGTTTCCTGCTTTTTAATTCAGGCTAACGACGACATGAACTCGATTGGTCGGACGATTAATTCCGCCCTCCAACTTTCTAAATTAGGTGGCGGGGTCGGCATTAACCTCACCAACTTACGTGAAGCCGGTGCACCAATTAAGGGAATCGAAGGTGCCGCAAGTGGTGTGGTTCCCGTAATGAAATTGCTTGAAGACAGTTTTTCTTACGCTAACCAACTTGGTCAACGGCAGGGTGCTGGCGTGGTTTACCTAAACGTCTTCCATCCAGACATCGTCTCCTTCCTTTCGGCTAAGAAGGAAAACGCCGACGAAAAGATCCGGGTTAAGACCCTTTCACTAGGTGTGGTGGTTCCCGATAAATTCTACGAACTAATTAAACATGACGAAGATATGTACTTATTTAGTCCGTATAGTGTTGAAAAGGTCTACGGTAAGCCTTACGCCTACGTGGACATCACTAAGGAATACGATAATTTAGTTAACAACCCAGAAATCAAGAAGTACAAAGTTAAGGCGCGCAATATCGAAAATGAAATTTCGAAATTGCAACAAGAATCTGGCTATCCTTACATAGTCAACGTGGATACTGCTAACCGGGAAAACCCAATTTACGGCAAGATTGTAATGAGTAACCTCTGTTCAGAGATTATGCAGGTTCAAACTCCTTCCGTAATTGACAACAAGCAAAACTACACGGAGTTAGGAACCGACATTAGTTGTAACTTAGGTTCCACAAACATCGTTAACATGATGGCAACTCCGCACTTTGGTAAATCGGTAGAAACCATGGTTCGGGCGTTGACCTTCGTAACCGACCACTCCGACATTGACGTAGTGCCATCCATCCAACACGGAAACGCCCTTGCCCACACGATTGGGCTCGGCGCAATGGGCTTACACGGTTACTTAGCAAAGAACCACCTCTACTATGGCGAACCTGATTCCGTTGAATTTACCAGTGTTTACTTCATGTTGCTTAACTACTGGACGCTCCGGGCTTCTAACAAGATTGCTAAAGAACGCGGACAAGTTTTCCACAACTTTGAAAAGAGCAAGTACGCGGATGGTTCATACTTCGATAAATACCTAGCTCAAGACTTTGGACCTAAGTCAGCACGGGTAAAGGAACTCTTCCAAGGAATCGACATTCCAACTACTGCAGACTGGGCAGACCTAAAGCAAGCCGTTATGCAAGACGGCCTTTATCATCAAAACCGAATGGCAGTTGCCCCAACCGGTTCAATTTCTTACATTAACGACGCAACGGCTAGTTTACAGCCGATCGTTAACCGGGTCGAAGAACGGCAAGAAAAGAAAATTGGAAAAATTTACTATCCAGCCCCATATTTGTCCAATGATACGTTAAAATATTATCAGTCGGCCTATGATATTGACATGCGCAAAGTGGTTGATATTTACGCCGCTGCGCAACAACACGTGGATCAAGGAATGAGCATGACCTTCTTCATGCGCTCAACCATTCCAGACGGAATTTACGACTGGAAGAATGGTCGAACAAACAAAATGACGACTCGCGATTTAAACATCCTACGCAATTACGCACACCATGAAGGAATCAAGTCGATTTACTACATTCGGACCTTCACGGATAATGATGGCGAAGTCGGTGTTAACCAATGTGAAAGCTGCTCAATTTAACGATGGAGGATTTGTATAATGGCAAATTATGAAGCAATCAACTGGAACGCAATTTCAGATCAGATTGATAAAGCAACTTGGGAGAAGCTAACCGAACAATTTTGGTTGGATACGCGGATTCCAATTTCTAACGATCTTAGTGATTGGCGTGAACTTGATGAGGACCATCAATGGGTGGTAGGACACGTTTTTGGGGGCTTGACTCTCCTCGATACACTTCAATCCCAAGACGGGATGGCAGCCTTACGTAAGGACGTCCGGACGCCACATGAAACGGCCGTTTTGAATAACATCCAGTTTATGGAATCTGTCCATGCTAAAAGTTATTCATCAATCTTTGAAACGTTGAACACTCCTACAGAAATTGATGAAATTTTTGAATGGAGTGACTCTGAAGAGTTCCTCCAAAACAAAACTAAGTTTATTTATGACTTATATCATGATGATGGGCACCCATTGAAAAAGAAGATTTCAAGCGTGTTCCTCGAAACGTTCTTGTTCTACTCTGGCTTCTTCACCCCACTCTATTACCTGGGTCATAACAAGCTAAACAACGTTGCCGAAATCATTAAATTAATCCTTCGTGACGAATCTGTGCACGGAACTTACATTGGTTACAAGTTCCAATTAGGCATGAAAGACCTTGGCGAAAACGAACAACAAGAACTTAAGGATTGGATGTATAACTTCTTATATGACCTTTACGCTAACGAAGAAAAATACGTTCATAAAGTTTACGATCAAGTTGGTTGGACGGAAGAAGTGTTAACCTTCACCCGTTACAATGCTAACAAGGCGTTGATGAACTTGGGTCAAGATCCGCTCTTCCCCGATACGGAAGCGGACGTTAACCCAATCGTCATGAACGGAATTTCTACCGGAACGTCTAACCACGACTTCTTCTCTCAAGTTGGTAATGGCTACCGTCTAGGTAACGTAGAACCAATGAGTGACGAAGACTACGAAATTTAGTCAACTAATTTACTAACATTCGAATAATCCCTAAAAATTAACAGCGCTCAGGATGAAGATCCTGGGCGCTGTTTTTGTTTGGTTATTGGAATCGGTTCCAATTTAAATATAATATTTAACGAGTTATCCTCAGCATTACAATTTCTGTACCATTATTCATATATTTTTCTAAATCTTTTTTCTGTCAAAAAAATATAAACCGAGCAAAATAAATATTATTGAATATACAATATTTCCCCAAAATAATTGAACAACCGTTAGACCAGTATCATCAAAATAATGATGATTATTCAGTTCGTCAATAAAATTCATCATATTAAATGGGTTCCATTTAATAAAAGATACTGTTTTGCCGATATTAAATATTAATAATTTTGAAAACCCTTGTCCCATAAAACAAATTGCTACTCCCGCTAGTACAGCAATTGAGCTAGTTGTCGAACAAATTGCTATTAAAAAGACAGCACTTATAATAATAAAAAAAGAAAAGATATCTAGTGCATTTCCAATTAAAAATGCTTGTATTAGAGTTTGGGAATGCTGGTATGTAGTATTTAATGCAAAATTAGAACCCCAGGGCATGTAATTAATTATTAACGTTACAAATATCGCAATTATATGTAAAAAAATACTGTACATAAGCATTACTAAATATTTTGCAAAATAAATAATATTTCTACCATTTGTGTCTACAATCATTCTCTTAATTGTCCCATACTGAAACTCCATTGACGTTGTAATAGCTACAATTGATATCATGCTAATCATTATCCATTCAAATGCACCATATCCTGCCACGAAAAAAAATTTTTCTTTTTCTCTAAAAGATAAAATAATCATCAAGACAATCAAAATTAATGGTAGAATCCACGTAATTTTTCTATGCCTTAGCTTAAAAAGTTCTTCTGATATAATTCCACTCATAAACCTTCACCACCTTAGTCACTAATTTCACTAATCACCAGATTTTCTAAATCTTTTTGTATTGCTGTTATATCATAAACAATAAGATCCATAGAAAAAATTTTTTTCAATATTAAATTAAACTCTAACTCATCTTTGGGATAAAAAATAATATTATTTTTTTCTACGTCAAAATTTATGTTCGATTTTGCCAAAATTGTTGTAGCAACCCTCACTTGATCTACGCACACTTTATATCCTTTTTTTAGTTTTCTTTGCAAAGTATCCATCGATTCATCTAACATAACTCTCCCGTTCTTAAGTAGAATCATTCGGTCAATAATTTTTTCTAATTCGCTCAAAACATGGCTTGAAATCAGCAAAGTTACTCCCGTCTGATTAAGTTTTTTTATTAATTGCCTCAACTCTCTTGTAGCGATAGGATCCAAACCATTCATAGGTTCATCTAAAATTAAAAAATCCGGATGCTTAACCAACGCAATCGCAATACCTAATTTTTGTTTCATACCTAAAGAATAGTTTTTTGATGTCTTATGGATATAACTTTCCATCTCAAGTTGTTGAATAATATCATTAAATCTATTATTTTTACTATACATTTTTAAATGTTCATAACCGGTTAAAAAAGGATACAAATCTGGATACTCAATTAAAGCCCCCACATCCTCCAACATAGAATGGTCATGCGATTTCACCGTTTTACCGTGAACTTCAACCACACCTTGGTCAGGTGGGGTAATGCCCAGTATTATTTTCATTAAAGTAGTTTTACCAGCACCATTGGGACCTACTAATCCAACAATTTTACCTCGTGGAATTTTAATATTGATACTATCTAATGCCAATTTTTTACCAAATTTTTTCTTCACGTTAGTTAATTCTGCAATTTCCATTATTATTACTCCCCTAGCTACTAGAACTTAGCTTTGACCTTTCATAATCTATCCTCTAAAAATTTCGTCATTAATTAACGGCATCCATGACCACCATTTTTTCTTTTCAATGTCACTAAGTGCCAATAATAATCCTGCAGTCCCATTGTTCACATAAAAAATACATCTATATATTTTTAACCTAGCAAAAAATCAGGTTCAACTTTTTACCCGGTGTAAAAATAATACCATACACAAATATTTAAGTAAACGCTTTCATTTTTAGGGATTATACAAATATCTAACTCTACAATTTCATTTAATTGGATATTTTCTTACCACAAAATACTTTATTAAAACTATCTTGGTGGTACAAAAATTTAAAATGTACCACATTTGTACCACCTAAGTATCCTACTTATCCCGTTTATCCCACTTCTGAAAGCACAAAAAAACCACCTATATTCCGGTATAACCGGGATAAGGTGGTTTTTGTAGAAATTAAACTTATTTAACTTCTACTGTAGCACCAGCTTCTTCAAGCTTAGCCTTCATGTCGTTTGCTTCGTCTTCGGAAAGGTCTTCCTTGATAACTGTAGGAGCGTTATCAACCATGTCCTTAGCGTCCTTCAAGCCAGCACCTGTGATTTCACGAACTGCCTTGATAACCTTGATCTTAGCTGAGCCAGCGCCAGTAAGTTCAACGTTGAATGATGTCTTAGCTTCTGCAGCACCGCCAGCAGCACCTGCAGCAGCAACTGGAGCAGCAGCTGAAACACCGAATTCGTCTTCGATTGCTTTAACAAGATCGTTTAAGTCAGAAATTGAAGCACCTTTTAAGTCTTCAATAAATTGGTCTTTATCTAATGCCATTTTTGTTTCCTCCAATATTAATTGTAATTAAATGTAATGTAATGATTATGCAGCGTCTTCTTCAGACTTCTTATCAGCAACAGCCTTAAGAGCATATGCAACGTCACGTACTGGTGACATAAATTCATTAGCAAGCATTGCAAGCAAGTCTTCACGACTAGGCATTGTAGCGAAGGTATTGATTGTATCAATATCAGCCACTTTACCTTCGATAACCCCACCCTTGATGGAAAGGTTGTCGTTGCTGTCAGCAAATTGCTTCAAAATTTTAGCAGGGGCAACGGCATCTTCAGCAGAAAATGCAACGGCTGAAGGACCAACGAAAATATCATCCATACCTTCAAAACCTGCTTGTTCAGCAGCGCGAGTCAAAATCTTGTTCTTGATCACGCGGAACTTGATTCCAGAATCACGAAGTTGTTTACGTAAGTCAGTTACTTCAGCAACTGTTAAACCACGTGAATCAACAACGATTGCGGAAACAGCGTTCTTCATTTCTTCTGCAACTTCATCAACGATTGCAGCTTTCTTTGCGATAGCTTCTTTACTCAATGTGTTTCACCTCCTGGAGATTTGTTTGAACTATAAAAAAATTCGTGACTCAAAGACTCTGAGACACGAATTAATTCATACGTTCCTCGGCAGGCAATATATTAAGGCCAAAGCAAGGCCACCTGAGTCTTAGGTAAATTATTCAGTTATAATTCACTCTTGATAGTATATCACAAACCGAAGAACTAATCAAGAGAATTTAGAATTGAGTAAAGTCAACCTTAACTCCTGGTCCAAACGTTGATGCAACTGAAACGTTTTGGATGTAAGCACCCTTAACAGATGCTGGGCGTAAACGAACAATTGTATCGTTGATTGTTTGTAAGTTACCAAGTAATTGGTCAGCTTCGAATGAAACCTTACCAATTGGCATGTGAACGTTACCGTCACGGTCGGTACGGTATGTAACCTTACCAGACTTAGAATCAGCAACTGCTTTTTCAACGTCCATTGTAACTGTACCAGTCTTAGGGTTAGGCATTAAGTTCTTAGGTCCTAAGATCCGTCCTAAGCGACCTACTTGGCCCATCATGTCTGGAGTTGCAATGGCAACGTCGAAGTCTAACCAACCGTCTTGGATGCGTTGAACTAAGTCATCGTCACCAACGACATCTGCACCAGCTGCTTTAGCTGCTTCAGCCTTAGCACCCTTAGCAAATACAACTACGGTTTGTTCTTTACCAGTACCGTTTGGTAAAACAACGGCACCACGTAATTGTTGGTCAGCTTGCTTTGTGTCAACGTTCAACTTGTAAACTACTTCAACAGTAGCGTCGAACTTTGCAAAATCAATTTTC
This sequence comes from Pediococcus acidilactici, assembly GCA_024970065.1. Classification (NCBI taxonomy): domain Bacteria; kingdom Bacillati; phylum Bacillota; class Bacilli; order Lactobacillales; family Lactobacillaceae; genus Pediococcus; species Pediococcus acidilactici. Next base: position 1,552,783 of record CP103908.1, read on the forward strand.
TTAACTAATTCAAGAGCTTCTTTTGGTGCGTATGCTTTAAGCGAATCTACTTGCTTTGCAGCTTCTTGAAACTTTTTACCTTTTTTAGCCATCTGTGTGTTTTCCTCCTAGCAAATGTGGTTATAGCGGATTTTCCTCCCACTTTGATACATCTACTTTAGTAGAGTATCCGACAGTTTCGTATTAGCCTTCGACTTCGAAGCCCATGCTACGAGCTGTACCTTCGATCATGCGCATAGCAGCTTCAACATCTGCAGCGTTTAGATCTTGCATTTTTGTTTCAGCGATTTCCTTAACTTGTGCAGAAGTAACCTTAGCTACTTTCTTTGTGTTAGGTTCGCCGGAACCATGTTCTACACCAGCAGCCTTCTTTAATAGAACTGAAGCAGGTGGTGTCTTTGTAATGAAGTCAAATGAACGATCTTCATAAACGGTAATCACAACTGGAATCAACATACCAGCTTGGTCAGCTGTACGTGCGTTGAAGTCCTTTGTGAATCCCATGATGTTAATACCTGCTTGTCCAAGAGCTGGTCCAACTGGTGGAGCTGGAGTTGCTTTTCCTGCAGGAATTTGCAATTTAACAATATTTGCTACTTTCTTTGCCACGAGACGTACCTCCTTAAAATAAGTCCGTGTGTGGTCACGATGAAGATTTATATTTCTTCTCCCACATTAAGTATGCAAGGCATACTACGATATATTACCATAGACCAAAAAAATTATCAAACTAGAATTTAATCAATCTTATCGATTTGGTCAATATCTAATTCAGTGCTGGTTTCCCGGCCAAACATGTCGATATTAACTTTAAGTTTCATGTTATTGTGGTCGATTTCGGTAATTTTACCAGTCAAGCCTTCAAACGCTCCGTCAACGATCGTAACTAGTTCGCCAACTTCCACGTCGATGTCCGCGTGGCGAGCCGTCATTCCTAAACGGCGAAGCACCCGGTCAACTTCTTCAGGTAGTAGCGGCGTTGGCTTACTTCCGGAACCATGAGAACCGATGAACCCGGTTACGCCCGGTGTATTCCGTACCACGTACCAGGAATCATCCGTCATCACCATTTCCACCAATACGTAGCCCGGAAATTCGTTTTTCTTAACCGTTTTTTCCTTACCGTTCTTGGTTTCAATCTCTTCTTCTTCCGGTACGACTACCCGAAAAATGTAGTCTTCCATTCCCATGGACTTTGCCCGAGAATCTAAGTTATTTTTAACTTTATTTTCGTAACCAGAGTAAGTATGTAAAACGTACCATTTCTTTTCTTCAGATTCCAAAATTAGCGCTCCTTTTCCAAAATAAAAAAACTCCGTAGACACGAAGTTTTTACCAACAATCAAATTATAACAAAATTATCTCTATAAAGCCATTTTAGATAAACAACTTTAAGAATAATTGAATCAACCAGTCTACCAGTGCCAAGAAGGCCACAAAGAACAATGACGTGGAAACTACCGTTGCCGAATCATGTCTTAACTGTCGAAAATTAGGCCAGTCAACTTCCTTCATTTCTTGTCCAATGCTTTTTAAAAACCGAAACATATGTCCCGCCTCCTATCTGGTTTCACTGTGAAGGGTGTGCTTATTGCAACGTTTGCAATATTTTTTCACTTCTAAACGTTCCGTACGTTGTGGGTTTGCAACAATCGTGTAATTTCGCGATCCACAAACTGTACATGCTAAAGCAATCTTTTTCTGGGACATAAAAACCCCTCCTTGTCGTCACTCAACTTTAGCATGGTCTTTTCTGAATGTCAATTAGCGTTGTCCGTATAATTGGCGACTTAACTTTTGCTTACACCGAAGCAACGCATTTTGAATTTTAGCAACGTCATATCCCAACCGTTCCGCAATTTGGTCCGGCCGTAGCCCCTGAAAAAGCAACACCGAAACTTCCTTTTCAAATGGCGATAGTAACGTTTCGTACTCCGCATACGTTTCCTTGACCATCAGCTGATTTTGCGGAGTAATCTGGGAAACCTGTTGTCCTAAGACCTCGGCTTCTTCTTCCAACTCTTCTAACGACTGTGCGGCAAAGCCCGCCTTTCGTTTATACGCCATTTCAAAGCGTAAAATACTAAAAATACGGTTGCGAAAGTTATTTTTGAAAAAAGCTCCCAACGTAATTTTTAAATCCGCGTCGTAATTAACCACCGAGTTAAAAAAGACGATCCGGCCTTCTTGCATCCAATCATCCCAATCAAAACTTCGAATGGTGTACTTTTGGCGCATCTTTTTGATAATCGGGTGGTACTTGTTAAACAATCGTTCAAAATTGTGCGTGTCATCTGCCTTGACCTCCGCAATAATTTTGGCCTCATCCAAATCAACTTGTTGCATTTTAACCTCTCCTTTTTGTAATCGCTTACTTTTTACGGAAAGTTATGCTACCAAGCCTTTTTTGAACTACCAACCCGGTTTTTTGGATTAAAAAAACGAATAACCGACTTTTTAGTCAATTATTCGTTAATTAGTTTTATAGCGGGTGTCGCGAGTTGTATCCCTGATAAATCAGTAACCCTGCAGCCACACTGGCATTCAAGCTTTGGATGTCGCCGACCATCGGGATGGTTAACATCTCATCAACATTTTCTTTGGTAAGCCGCGCCATTCCCTTACCTTCGTTACCGATGATTAGGCCAACTGGGCCGGTGGCATCCCAGCGCCGGTAGTCGGTGCCTGCCATATCAGTACCAAAGATCCATAAACCGCGGTCCTTCAATTCTTTCAAAGTGTTCACCAAGTTATTAACTTGCACTACGGGTACCCGTTCGATGGCCCCGGCCGAGGTTTTGGCAACCGTGCTGGTCAACCCTACCGCCCGCCGTTTCGGGATGATTACTCCATGGACCCCGGCAGCATCTGCCGTCCGTAAAATCGAACCGAGGTTATGCGGATCTTCGATTCCATCTAAAATCACCACAAACGGTGCTTCGTTACGAGACTCCGCTAATTCAAAAACTTGCTCTAAGGAAGCATACTCAAAGGATGCTACCGCCAAAACTACTCCTTGATGATTTTGCCCGTTAGCTAGCGTATCCAATTTAGATTTAGAAACCCGTTGAATCACCAGCCCCTGCTTCTTAGCCTTCGAGATAATTTGGCCGATGCTTTCTGATTTTAAGCCTTCTTGGATGAAAACCTTATTGATCGAATGGCCGCTTTTTAGGCTAGCCATCGCCGGATGCCGGCCGATTACGAAGTCCGGTTGTTGTTTGTTTTCGTTATTCAATACGTAATTTTCCTTCCTCTACTTTATCAATGCACCACTGTGCAAATTCGTCTAGGCGTTCAGTTTGGTTGGTCAAGGATAAATAACCAACGATTGCTTCAAATCCAGTCGAAATTCGATACGTTAAAACAGAAGTGTTTTTAGCCGAAGTGTGACTTTTAGCGTTACGCCCCTTCTTAAAGGCTTCCCACTCCGCTTCCGTGAGAAAATCATTTTCTTGCATTGCGTCAATTAACGCTGCTTGAGCCTTTGCTGACACGTAGCGGGTCGCCACGTGGTGTAGCCGATTCGGTTTAGTCATGCCCTCTTCAATCAAATGTCTTCTAATGTAAACTTCGTATTCCGCATCCCCTAAATAAGCAAGGGCGATTCCGTTAATTGCTTGATAATTAATCTCTTTACTCATCTTTTTTTCTCCAACGCGTTCCTTGGGGGGTATCTTCTAGAATAATCCCCATTTCTTTTAATTGATCCCGCAACCGGTCGCTAGTTTCAAAATCGCGCGCAGCCCGGGCCGCGTCACGTTGCTTAACGAGCGCTTCAATTTTTTCGTCAGCTGGTGCTTCAGTTGCGGTTGCTAATTCAATACCGAAAATTGCAGCCATATCAGCAAATTGTTTCGCTAACCGGTCAATTTGTTCGTGGTTTACCGTTGCTTGTTCACTATAAACGTTAATTAAGCGGGCAAATTCGTAAACTACCGTAATGCCGTTTTGGGCGTTGAAATCGTCATCCATGGCCGCCACAAAGTCAGCTTGCAACGCTGCGGCTTGTTGATCAACTGCTGGATCAGCAGCCCCGTCCGCAGTTTGCCGGCGATAGTTTAAGTTAACGTACGCATTTTGCAACTTTTCCAAGTTGTTTTTCGCGTCTTGCAGGCTAGCTTCGGTATATTGAATTGGCTTGCGGTACTGGGTGGTCGACATCAAGAACCGCAAAACTTGTGGGTTAACTTGCTTAATTAAGTCGTGCACCGTGACAAAGTTACCGAGAGACTTACTCATCTTTTCGTTATCGTCGCCCACGGTCACAAACCCATTGTGCATCCAGTACCGGGCAAATTGCACACCGGTCCGGGCTTCACTTTGGGCGATTTCATTTTCGTGGTGCGGGAATTGTAAATCTTCGCCGCCCCCGTGGATGTCAAAAGTATCACCTAGATACTTAGTTGACATGACCGAGCATTCGATATGCCAACCGGGACGCCCTTTTCCCCACGGAGCTTCCCAAGCGATCTCGCCAGGTTTAGCGGCCTTCCACAACGCAAAGTCAATCGGATCTTCTTTTTGCGCCGTTTCTTCATCATTGATGTGTTGGCTAGCACCCTGTTCTAATTCATCGATATTTTGGTGGGAAAGTGCGCCGTAGTCTTTAAAGCGGCGGGCCCGGTAATACACGTTGCCTTCCACAACGTAGGCGTAGTCTTTTTCAATAAGGTCCGCCACGAAGGCAATGATGTCCGCAATGTTTTCAGTTGCCCGTGGATTTACGGTTGCCGGCTCTACGTTCAATGCCTGAACGTCTTCCTTAAATGCGGCAATGTACCGATCTGCCAATTCCGGGACCGTTATATTTTCGGCTTGGGCAGCCTTAATCATTTTATCGTCCACGTCAGTAAAGTTAGACACGAACCGAACTTGATATCCCCGGTATTCCAAGTAGCGACGAATGGTGTCAAACGCAATTACGCTACGAGCATTTCCAATATGGATATAGTTGTACACGGTCGGGCCACATACGTACATAGAAACCTGATGATCAACTAAAGGTTTAAAAACTTCTTTTGAACGAGTCATCGTGTTGTATAGTTTAATCATTTTTTCACTCCCTAGGGGGATTTTTATCTCTTCTAATCATAATTGAAAACAAAAGCTAACGCAAAGAAGAAAAGGGGCCCAAAAAGCAATCTCCCTCAGGAAATTACTTTTCCAGCCCCTTTTAATCATTTATTAAATATTTTTAATTTAGCTTAATTCTTCAATCATTGCCCGCAAATGCTTCATTGACAATTCGTGACCGAGTAATTCCAAACTTTCTGGTAATTCTGGTCCGTGCATTTCGTGAGTAATCGCAATCCGAATTGGCATCCATAATTTACGTCCCTTAACGCCGGTTTCTTTTTGAACCGCCTTAATAGCCGCCAAGATGTTTACCGTATCAAAGACTTCTAAGTCAGCAAACTTCTTTTCCAAAGCCTTCAAAACTGGTAAAGCATCGTCTTTTGCCATTTCTGCCTTGGCTTCTTCGTCAATGTCTTCTGGACCGTTAAAGAATAGTTCAGCAAAGTCAACAATTTGCGCGGTATAACTCATTTGCCGCTTAAACAAGTTAATCAACTTACGAGCCCATTCGATCTTCATTGGGGCAGGATCGGATTCAATCTTGCCCGCCTTGATCAATTGGTGTAACGCGGAGTGCATAATGCGATCTTCATCAGCAGCCTTCACGTACTGGTTGTTGATCCATTCTAGCTTCTTCGCGTCAAACGCTGCGGGTGACTTACTCAAACGTTTTTCATCGTACATCTTGATAAATTCACGTTGGGTGAAGATTTCACTTTCGCCCACTGGAGACCAACCGAGTAATACGATGAAGTTTAGCATTGCTTCTGGTAAGTAACCTAGGCTCCGGTATTGTTCAATAAATTGAAGGATCGTTTCGTCCCGCTTACTGAGCTTCTTACCAGTTTCACTATTGATGATCAAGCTCATGTGACCGAATTTAGGTGCTTCCCAGCCCAAAGCTTCGTAAATCATCAATTGTTTTGGTGTGTTGGCAACGTGATCATCCCCACGGAAAACGTGGCTGATCTTCATCATGTGGTCGTCAACTACCACCGCGAAGTTATAGGTCGGCATGCCGTCCCGTTTTTGGATAACAAAGTCGCCTCCGATGGTTTCAGAATCAAAGGCAACGTGGCCCTTAACGATGTCATCCCATTCGTACTTCTTGTGTTCGGGTACCTTAAACCGAATTACGGGTTGAATTCCCGCAGCCTTTGCGTCAGCAATCTTTTGGGCCTTTTCTTCAGGTGATAATCCAGCGTATTCGTCAACGTAATGCGGCATTTCACCATTTGCCCGTTGTTCTTCGCGTTGAGCAGCTAATTCTTCTTCCGTCATGTATGACTCGTAAGCTTTGCCTTCCGCTACCAACTGGTCGATCAGGGGTTGGTAAATCTCTTTTCGTTCAGATTGCCGGTAAGGACCGTAATCGCCGGGTTTATCAGGACCTTCGTCCCAATCCATACCTAACCACTTCAAGTTATCGATTTGGCTTTGTTCACCATCGGCGATGTTCCGACTCTGGTCGGTATCTTCAATTCTTAAGATAAACTTTCCCTTGTAGTGACGAGCAAATAAATAATTAAATAAAGCTGTCCGGGCGTTACCGATATGCAAATGTCCCGTTGGACTTGGCGCATACCGCACGCGAATTTCTTGCTTTGCCAAAATTAACACCTCTCCCAAAATTATGTCACAATGTCTCTATTCTACATTTATCTACTACAGAAATAAAGTGAGCCATGGAAAAACTTTTCTTCCGTGCTTCTGAATCTTTAAGCTTGAGCAATTCGTTACTTAGATCCTGGCTTTTTGCCTTCCTTTTCGTCCGGCTTATCGTGAGTGATTTCCTTCGTGGAATGCATTGGTTTAGCGAAAATCATCCGGCCCGCATCGGTTTGGATTGCACTCGTAACGATAACTTCAATCGTCTTTCCGATGTAGAACTTCCCATCTTCGACCACGACCATCGTTCCGTCATCTAGGTAAGCAACCCCTTGTTGCCGTTCCGTACCATTCTTAACTACGTGAACGCTCATTGATTCACCCGGAATTACCCGGGGCTTCAAGGCGTTAGCCAATTCGTTAATGTTGAGCACCTGAACGTTTTGGAACTGGCTCACCTTGTTTAAGTTGTAGTCGTTAGTGACGATTACCGCGTCCTTATCCTTGGCCAACTGGATCAGTTTACTATCAACTTCTTCGATCTCTTCGTAATCGCCTTCGTACATCTCAATTGGCATGATTTTTTCGTTTTGCAACTTGTTTAAGAAATCAAGTCCACGCCGACCACGTACCCGTTTGATACTATCCGCGGAATCCGCAATGTATTGTAGTTCGTACAATACGAAGTTCGGAACTAGCAGCGTACCTTCTAACAATCCCGTTTTCACCAAGTCGTAAATCCGACCATCAATCAAAATGTTGGTATCCAAAATTTTATAATGGTGGTAATTTTCACCAGCCCGGCGGTCAAGCACCTGGTTATTCACGTCGCGCTTCCGGGTTTGGAACAACTTTTTCCACTCGTTAAAGCGAGTCGTTCCTAACCGGTACCCTAAATATCCCAGCATTAACATTAAAATTAGTGGAATCACCGTATTTACAAAGAAAACGTGGGACCGATAGAATAAGGTCGAAATTAAAATTGCAATTACTAGCCCCAAAACCGTTCCAATGCTACCGGTAATTAAATAGAGTGGCGACGTGTCAATCAGTGCCTTTTCGATTCGTTTCATCATTTTCAAAACGTAACTCGTCAAGAAAATGGAAAGAATCCAAAAAATAACCGCCCCAATCAAAAAGTTAGTCACCCGGTTATTTAGTAAAACAATCGTGTTGATCTTAAAGACCAACCAAATCAACGGCAGGTACGCCATCCCAAGCGCCCCACCGGCCAAAGCGAAAACCGCTTGGACGATTCGTTTTTTGATGTCTTTCATTCTCTTTCCCCCTCGTGTTAAATAAATTCAAGTCGAAAAGTTGCCCTTCCAACTTCACTCGTACATTAAACAATCAATTATCTTTTTAATGCCCTTACTTAATGGCCAACGCTGTTAATTAAACGCCCGGCGAATTGCATCAGCAATCGTTGCTACGCCCACAACTTCAATTCCTTCGGGGGGTTGCCAACCCTTCAAATTATTCTTCGGAATTAAAATTCGCTTGAAACCAAGCTTTTGTGCTTCAGCGACCCGTTGTTCAATCCGGTTAACTCGGCGGATTTCACCAGTTAAGCCAATTTCACCAACAAAACTATCGGTCGGCCGGGTTCCCTGATTTTTAAAGCTTGAAACGATACTGATTGCCAACGCTAAGTCAATTGCGGGTTCGTCGAGCTTAACGCCGCCCGCCGCCTTCAAATAGGCATCTTGGTTTTGCAAGGTAAGCTTCGCGCGCTTTTCAAGTACCGCCATGATCAGCGAAACCCGGTTGCGGTCCAAGCCACTAGCCGTCCGTTGCGCATTTCCAAAAATGGTCGGCGTAATCAAGGCTTGAATTTCAACTAAAATCGGTCGAGTTCCTTCCATTGAGACCACAATTGCCGAACCCGACGCATCTTTTAGCCGCTCTTCTAGAAAAATCTCCGACGGGTTAGCTACCTCGCGCAACCCTTCTTCACGCATTTCAAAAATTCCTAATTCGTTCGTGGAACCAAACCGGTTCTTCACCGCTCGCAAGATCCGGTAAGTGTGGTGCAGGTCACCTTCAAAGTAAAGCACCGTATCCACCATGTGTTCCAAAATCTTTGGCCCGGCAATTGCGCCGCCCTTGGTCACGTGACCAACGATGAAGATGGTGATGTTATTAGTTTTCGCGATTTGCATCAATTCCGCGGTAATCTCACGAATCTGGGAAACACTACCAACTGCCGATTCAATATCGGGCTCCTGCATGGTTTGAACCGAATCAATAATCACGTATTCGGGGTGCAACTCCTCAATTACGGCACGTACGCTAGACATATCCGTTTCCGGATACAAGTAGAAGCGTTCACTATTGACTTTCAATCGTTCGGCACGCATCTTAATCTGGGAAGCACTTTCTTCACCCGATACGTAAAGCACTTTGCGTTGCGTCTCTGCCAACTGTCCTGATAGCTGTAACAACAAGGTCGATTTTCCGATTCCAGGATCCCCACCAATCAAGACTAGGGAGCCATCAACCACCCCGCCGCCAAGTACGCGGTTAAGTTCTTCCATCCCGGTTTTCACCCGGGGTTCTTCGTGCATCGCGACGTCCGAAATCAACTGCGGCCGCGTGTGTTTACCATCAAAGCTTACCCGACTCTTCCGTTCGGTCTTGGGATCGCTCATCCGTTCTTCAACTAAAGTGTTCCACTTACCACAATTGGGACAGCGTCCTAAAAATTTAGGGGAGGCGTATCCGCAATTATTACATACAAACTGGGTCTTAACTTTTGCCATTCTCCCGTCCTCTCAATCCGTGTGATCACCTTATAGAATAGCATGGATCACCTAGATTTATTAGTGATTTGTTTGACCTTTATTGATTTTTAATTATCGTTTGGTTGAACCAAAGCCACCCGTCCGCGTTTGCAGATTGCCGGTTTCACCGTCCGCAGTCAGGTAGTTCATGAAAATTCCTTGACCAATCCGTTCACCCTTTTTAATGGTGATGTCCGTAATGCCGTAGTTAATTAATTGGAAGAAAATTTCTCCTTCATTTCCGGAATTATTGTAGTAATCAGCGTCAACAATCCCCACCCCGTTAGGTAAAATCAACCCTCGTTTTAGCGGGTTGCTGGAACGGTTGGCTAGCATTAAATATTCATCATCTGCCATGTAAGCCTTAATTCCCGTTGGCACTAAGTAAGGTTTTAAAGCCGCTTGGGCCAATTGTTGCTGCGCGGGAGAAACTTCTTCTTGGTGGCGAACTGCCCACAACACTTTAATGAAGTCCATCTTCCAAATACTTGGCAACGTAAAATCACGGGCAGCTTCAAAATCATACCCCGCGGCTGCCTTGGTCTGCCGTTGTGGCAAATGCAATCCTTGTCCTTCGTAACTGCTTACAATCTCAAATCCTCGTTTCATATCGTTCCTCCCAATGATGTTTATTTCATTATCCGTTGTATCCAAAAATTTGTAAACGTAAATCTCGGTAATCAATTGACTTTATCCGCTTTCTTTACGACAATTAGTAGGGTAAGGAGGCTTGGAAAATGGAGCGTAACCTTGATGAAAATCGCCTTTTTTGGACAAACGACGCTAACGACCAGGTCGGACAAATTTTGTATTCTCCAATGCCGGATCAAGCGACCTTGATCTGCGAAGAAGTTCTAGTAAACCCTCAGTTTCGCGGGCGTGGAATTGGGGGCAAAATCATGACTGATTTTGTGGAATTTGCTAAAGAACGGCAGCAAAAAATTTATCCGCTTTGCCCGTTTGCCCTCAAGTACTTTCAAAACCATCCCGAACTTGCCGGCATGAATATGCACGAGCAAATCACTGCTGAAAAAGTTAAAAATCTAACCAACCGAAAGTGAGTAGATAATTATGGATCAAAATGAACTAAAAAAACTGGTAGGTAACGAAGCCGTTAAATTTATTGAAGACGGCATGACCGTTGGCTTAGGAACCGGCTCGACGGTTAAATTTATGGTTGACGCCCTGGGTAAGCGCGTCAAGGAAGAAAATTTAAACATTGTGGGAGTTCCGACTTCCGACCGCACTGCTAAACAAGCTCGCGATTTAGGGATTACCGTTAAGTCCGTTGACGAAGTTGACCACATTGACTTGACCATTGACGGTGCCGACGAAATCAGTAGCGATTTCCAAGGCATTAAGGGCGGCGGGGCAGCCCACCTCTTCGAAAAAATTGTGGCCACCAATTCCACTAAAAACATGTGGATTGTTGACGAATCCAAAATGGTCGACAAGTTAGGCGCTTTCCCACTTCCGCTTGAAGTAATTCCTTACGGTAGCAAGCAAGTCTTCAAGAAGTTAGAAGCTAAGGGATTCAATCCTGAGTTCCGCATGGACGAAAATGGCAACCACGTCTTAACCGACTCTAAAAATTACGTAATCGATTTGCATTTACACGAAATTGACGATCCACATGCATTGGCAGATTACCTAATCAAACAGGTTGGAATTGTCGAACAAGGTCTCTTCTTAGATATGGTCAACACGGTTATCGTGGGTCGGCAAGACGGTCCCGAAGTTCTTCAAGCACGTCCTTAATTATTTAATAAGCAAAGTTTTTTAAAAGAATTGGAGCTGATTTATTTGAGTAAAGAAATTTCTAACGAATTGATTAACCAATTTAATCAAGAATATCACGACCGCAAAGAAGCCAAGGTTTTGGAACGTACGGTCACTAAAAACGGAATTTTAAACGCAAGCCGCAACTTAGCTGCTGACGTGCAAAGCACCCCGGTTTTCTCCATTGATTTAGACACTGGTGACGTAGCTAACCAAAAACAAAGTGGGCGTTGCTGGATGTTTGCCGCTCTAAACACCATGCGTCACGACATGAAAAACCGGTTTAAAGTGCCCGGCAATTTCGAACTCTCCCAAAACTACACCTTCTTCTGGGACAAATTCGAAAAATCAAACTGGTTCTACGAAAACATCATTAAAACCGCAGAACTTGAACCAGACGACCGCAAAGTGGCCTTTCTACTTAACGAACCCCAAGGCGACGGTGGTCAATGGGACATGTTGTGCGCCCTAATTGAAAAATACGGCGTGGTACCACAATCCGTTTACCCAGAAACATACAATAGTTCTAAATCTCGCGAATTTGACACCCTATTAAACGAAAAACTTCGTAAAGATGCGATCACCCTCCGTAAGATGGTCCGGGACCAAGCTAGTGACGATGAAATCCAAAGCCGGAAGGAAAAGATGCTTAGCGAAGTTTACCGGATGGCCGCTTATAGCTTTGGTGAACCACCGGTTAAATTTGATTGGGAATTCCGGGATAGCGATCAAGTTTACCATCGGGAAGCCGGAATCACCCCTAAAGAATTTTATGACAAGTACGTGGGCTGGAACCTTGATGACTACGTTTCAATCATTAACGCACCAACTGCGGACAAGCCATTTAACAAGACGTACACAATTGAAATGTTAGGTAACGTGGTCAATGGTCGTCCTGTTAAACACTTGAACCTCACCATGAAGGACTTCAAGCAAGCAGCAATCAACCAATTAAAAGCTGGTAAATCGGTTTGGTTTGGCTGCGACGTTAACCAACATTCGGAAGCTCGTGAAAAGGGACTGCTTGACCTTGACGCCTTTGCGGAAGATGAACTATTTGATATTGACCTTTCCATGACCAAGGCTGAACGTTTGGACTACAAGGAAAGCTTGATGACCCATGCGATGGTATTAACCGGGGTCGACCTCGTCGATGGTCAACCAACGAAGTGGAAAGTCGAAAATAGTTGGGGAAAGAAAGTCGGCGAAAAGGGCTACTTGGTAATGTCAGACGCGTGGATGGACGAATACTGCTACCAAGTTGTTGTGGAAAAACAATACTTGACGGAAGCCCAACGCAAGGCTCAAGCAGAAGAACCAACCGTGTTGAAGCCATGGGATCCGATGGGATCGTTGGCGTACAAGGATTAGAGCGCAGAAGTCCCTGGGTAGCTTATGAGGACTAACAGAATTTAGGGTTTAATTGTGGTTAGGCGATTAAACCATAAATTTGGTTAACCGGAAAAGCTTGGTGGCTGAAGCTCGTTTCGATTACATTGCAGTGAAAAGCCGCTCTACCACCATCTAAAAAAAGCTGAGATTAGGATTAACGTCCTTGTCTCAGCTTTTTTAGTATTAAAAATTTACATTTTAGTTTTTTCCACAATGTTTAGCCGGTGATCCATTTCATAAATGATCGGCTCGCCGTTTTCCACTTCGACCCCATCAATTCCCCGATCCGAAATCTGTTCGAGATACTTAATCAAGGCTCGCAGCGAGCTGCCGTGGGCGACCACTAGTTGATTTTCTCCTTGAATTAATCGCGGTGCGATCTGGTCAACCCAGTAAGGCAGCAGCCGGTCGTAGGCCATGTGTAAGCTTTCTCCCAACGGTTCGTGGAGAATTCCGTACATTCGGTAACGTCGGTCGTGGTCGGCGTGTTTTAATAAGGGCGGAACCGCATCGAAACTTCGGCGCCATAACGCCACCTGATGTTTACCATAAATTTGACGGGTCGCGTCCTTATTCTGCCCCCGCAGTGCTCCATAGTGTCGTTCATTCAACCGCCACGTTTTGGCAATTGGTAACCAACTTTGACCGAGCTCATCAACCACAATATTGGCGGTCACGATGGCCCGTTGCAACATCGAAGTATGCACCGCAGTAAAATTAATCCCCGCGTTTGCCAATAACTTCCCCGCTTCGTGGGCTTGTTGAATCCCCCGTTCCGTCAGTGGGACGTCGGACCAGCCTGTATAAACGTTATCCCGGTTGGCAGTACTTTCACCATGTCGAATCAAAACTAATTTAGCCATTACTTTCTCCCCTATTTCAGCAGTTAATCGGCAAACCAATTCCGTAAAATTTGCTGAAATTTTTGCTCACGTTGCATCACTAATTCATTTTCATCCATTTTCCGGCTCGTTGCAAGCCATTGCCGCAAAGCTTCCCGTAAATTTTCAGTTAATTGGGGAACCTCTTTGAAAACTTGGTCCGCAACTCCGATTTGCTGTAATTGGTTAGCAGTCATCGGCACCCGGGCTAATGCGTGGTCGTCACGTAAAATTGCCGCCATGGCTTCTGGAGCCGCAACGGAAAATAAACCATTCTCTAACATCCATAATTGGTTAGCATTCGCAAAAGCTAGGGCGCCTCCACTATGACCTTCACCAACGATAATTGCCAAGTTAGGCACCCGGAGCGCGCCCATGGCTTCCATCAGGTTGGCAATCATTAAACTCTGACCTTCATTTTCGGAGTCTACGCTGGCATCGGCTCCGGGCATGTTCAGTAAACTAATCACCGGGCGCCCAAAACGTTGAGCTAATTCCACGTTTCGTAACGCTTTGCGGTAACCGCCCGCCCGGACTGCACCACCATTTTTCGCTAACCGCTCGGTAAGGTCCTGCCCCCGATCCACGCTTAAAAAAGTCACCGGTTGTTCTTCAAAAAGACCAATTCCCGTCCAAACCGCCGGGTCATCGCTATTCATCCGGTCCCCGTGAATTTCCACAATTTCCGTAAGCAGTTGTCGAATAATTTGTTGGCCCGTAATCCGCTGGGCGGCGCGAACCTTGTTTAGTCGTGCGCTTAATTCTTTATCCATACTAACCACCATACCCGTGTAATTTTAATAATTGTCGTAAATAATCACGGAGCTCTTCACGTTGCACCACGGCATCTAATTGACCATGCTGCAGTAAGTATTCTGCCGTTTGGAAATCAGTGGGCAAGGCTTCGCCAGTTGCCTGCTGAATCACCCGTTTTCCTGAAAAGCCAATCTGGGCGTGATCTTCCGCAATTACGTAATCACTTTTAAAGGCAAAGCTGGCCGACACCCCACCCATCGTCGGGTCGGTCAACACGTTAATGCTTAAAACATCAGCTTCCCGCAACCGGCGTTGCTCAGCTAGAATCGTATTCATTTGAAGTAACGCATAGATTCCTTCTTGCATCCGAGCCCCGCCGGAAGCCGTAAACAAAATCAGCGGGTAACCTTGGTGCCGCGCCCAACGCATAATTTGCCGCAACGCCGTCCCAGTTACCGTACTTAAGGTCCCCATCATAAATCGGTTATCCATAATTCCCGCAGCTACCGGAACGCCCGCGATGGTTCCCCACCCAATGGTGATTGCCTCGGTATGTCCGCTTTGCTGCTTACTTTTAGCTAATTTTTGATCGTAATTAGGGAATTTTAAACGATTTTGCGTCGCTACCGGTACGGCGAATTGATTAAACGTACCTTCGTCGAAAGTAATTGCAATTCGTTCTTCCACCGTTAAGCGTTGCGGACAACGACAAAAAGGGCAACGCCGAAACGTTCCCCATTGTAATTCATGTACGTGTTTGCCACATTTTGGGCACTTTGACCAACGATTTTGCTTTTGCATCACTAACACCCATCCAAAAGATTTTGATAAGTCCGAATGTCATAAGTTCCTTGAATAAATGCGGGACTTGCGACTAATTGTTCTACCGCGGCCAAGTTTGTTGGCACTCCGGTAATTTTAGTTTGTTTTAAAGCTTGTCGTAATTTTTGTACCGCTTGTGCTCGCGTAGAAGCCGTAACAATAATTTTTCCTACCAACGCATCGTAATACGGTGCAATTTGGTTGCCCGCAGCATATCCGGTCTCAATACGAGCCTCGGGCCACTCTAATTTCATAATTTTTCCAGGCGCAGTGGCGTTGATTCGCGCCTCAATTGCGTGAATTTGGGCATCCCCCACCTTTACCAGCTCCGGTTGTCCGGCTGCCACTACGATTTGGGTCTGCACAATGTCAATCCCGGTAGTTTCTTCGGTCACCCCGTGTTCAACTTGCAAGCGAGTGTTCATTTCTAAAAAATAAAATTCTTCCCCCACTTGCAAAAATTCCACGGTTCCCAAACTTTCATAGCCGCTTTGATCCAACAAACGGTGAACCGCTTGATACAACCGCTCACGTTGTTCAATCGTCAAGTTAGCGGGACTTTCTTCCACCACTTTTTGGCGGTGCAACTGAATACTACAGTTCCGGTCGCCTAAAATGACAATTTGATCGTTAAGCCCCAATACTTGCACTTCAATGTGCCGGGCGTTTTGGAGGTCCCGTTCCAGATACAGCGGTGAACTTCCAAAGGAAGCTCCGGATTCTTGGCGAACTACCGCAATAATTTGGGCTAATTCTCGTTCGTCGCGGGCAACCCGAATACCCTTGCCTCCGCCCCCAAAACTAGCCTTTAATAAAACTGGATAGCCAATTTTTTCGGCTGCTGATTTAATTTGGCGGTCGTCAGTAATTAACCCACTTCCCGGAATAGTGGCAACCCCGCGCTGTTGAGCCAATTCCCGGGAGCGTTCTTTGTCTGCGTAACGCTGGATTTGTTCCGGACTCGGACCGATCCAAGTTAGCCCGCATTCGGCAACCATGGTCGCAAACAACGGGTCCTCCGATAAAAATCCGTATCCCGGATGGATCGCGTCGCTACCGGTGATCTGGGCCGCCATTAAAATTGCTTCCCGATTCAGGTAAGATTCCTGCGCGCTCGCTGGACCCACACAAATTGCTTCGTCGGCCATTTGAACGAATTGGGCCTGCTCATCACCGGTTGAATACACCACGACCGTTGGAATCGCTAACTGGCGACAAGCCGTAATAATCCGCACGGCAATTTCGCCGCGGTTAGCAATCAAAACCTTCTTAAACATTTTATTTCCCCACCAATTCCACGAGCGGTTGGTCGTAAGCGACCCCTTCACCGTCGACTACCAAAAGTCGCTGAACCGTACCAGCTTGGGGAGCTTTAATGTCATTAAACAGCTTCATGCTTTCAATTTGCGCAATTACCTGTCCCTTTTCCACCACTTGTCCCGCGGCGAGTTCCTGATTAAAGTGTACGATTCCCACCATCGGGCTCTTCACCATAACCCCGGATGGCTCCGGAACTGGTGTTGTGGTCTGTGACGTTGTTTGGGAAGCATCCGCCTTTTTCACGTGTAGCTTTAACCCATCCACCTCGACGTCAATTTCTTGGTACGGGTAATCTTTTAGGCGATTTAAAATATCATAGACTTTGTCAATTTTCATCTTTTATACCTACAATTTAATAATTAAACTACCATAATCTAAACCGGCGCCAAAACCAGTCAACAAGACTGTTTTAGCACTGGGATCCCGACTTTGCAACTGATCCAACGCCATCGGAATTCCGGCAGAAGACGTGTTGCCGTAATCTTGGACGTTGGTAACAAATTTTTCAAACGGAATTTGCGTTTCTTCCGCAATCTTTTCAATGATTCGCAAATTAGCTTGGTGACAAATTACGTAATCAATGTCGTCATGCAGCCCATTACGGTCCAAAATCGTTTGCATTTGTGGGGGTACCGCCCCTGTCGCAAAGCTAAACACGTCCCGTCCACTTTGGTAAAATGCGTCAATTTGCGGATAATTACTTGCTTTTACCTCGCTAATGGCTGGAATTCGTCCACTATGGATGTACCCATTTTTTTCAGCTAAGGTAGCTAACTCTTCATCAACGAAAAAGTCGTCGGTCTTCGTCGATTGACTTAAGATTACTCCGCCTGCTCCATCACCAAAAAAGACGGCCGAGGTGCGGTCTTGAAAGTCCATCATTTTGGAATTAGTTTCCGCACTAATCACCATGGCATTTTGGTAACGCCCGGAGCGCAAAAACTTTTCAGCAGTACTTAGTCCAAACACAAAGCCTGCGCAAGCCGCCGAAATGTCAAAAGCAAAAGCGTTACGGGCACCAATTTTATCCTGCACTAGGGCCGCAGTTGCCGGAGTCAGGGAGTCAGGGGTGATGGTTGATAAAATAATTAAATCGATTTGGTCAGCCGTTAAGCCACTCTTTTCCAACAGTTGTTGGCCCACCGTTGCTGCTAGATCCGAGGTGTTTTCCGCACCTAACGCATAGTGGCGAGTTTTAATCCCTGTATGAGATTGAATCCATTCGTCGCTCGTATCCATAATTTGTGCTAATTCATCATTATCTACCACCCGTTCGGGAACGTAATGGGCGGTAGCTAAAATTTCTAAACTCATTTCGCCAACTCTTCCTTACTTTAATTTATCATTTTATTTTATCAGTAAATAATTGGTTATGAAAACTATCTCACTAGTCCATCTAACCACTTTAATTGATTTATCCGCCAAAAGCTTCTCAAAGGCTAATTCTTATTTTTCTCTTAAGAAATCGACTACTTGCCTTTTAGGGAATTAATATTTATCCTTAAAGTTAACAAGCACCGTATTTTAATGGAGGTATGCTGAATGTTTAATTTTTCAATTAGTTGGTTAATCTTTTGGATGAAGGGCCGGGTAGAAGTTGACAATCAATCCGTTCGCAGCCGGATCCCGCGGTTATTAATTTGGATTTTCCCATACGGGATGGTTGCCAAGGACGTTAACTTAGCCGATATTAAGGCTACCGAGGTTAAGGGGAAGACCCAAGCCTTCCCCCTCTTGTTGGGCATCGTTTTAATTGTTTTAGGGATTTTAAGCGCAATGAATGACGGAGTTGGTTTAGGGATTTTGGCGATTGTAATCGGGATCATCCTAGGAGGCGCAGGTTTTAAAGCCCGCTTAGTATTGAATACCACTCAGGGCACCGTCAATTTTGACGCAGTTGCTTTCCACAAGGACGTTCTCGTTCAGATTGCCCAAGAAATAAAAAATCGGCAAACCAAGCCAGAACCACAAATTAAGGACAACCAAGTTCTCGAAGAACTATAACCGCTTCGTTTTACCAATGAAGTATCCTTTAACTGAAAAAACGTGGAACAAAGGTTGGTTAGTTTATAGTCATTAACTGAAAATCGACTATTATGCCAGATACAGGCATAATAGTCGATTTTTGTTTGGGTTAAACAAGGCATACTGCCTTTTGGCGCACGTTTTTACCCCATTAAAGGCAAATCGCCAAAAGGATTTTTCTAGTCTTCCCCGGTCTATTTTAGCTAAAATTTATAATCCGTTCTTATCAAGCATTTTAATTAAATCTTTGCGATTATCGTTCGGGATTTTCTGAGCGTATACCGTTAAACCATGCGCAGCCAGAGCCCTAATTGCCGCAATTTCATCCTTACCAACCGCAATGGCATCCGTTAACATCGTCATATCTACCGCATAGGCCAGACTCCCCACGTCAACTCCTAAATTACTGATGTCGATGCCGCCTTCGACTAGTTTCAGCATATCTTGAATCGTTTCCGTTAGCAACAACACCTTAAACGAATCAAATTGCGGATCGTGATAGATCTTAATCATTTTATCGACCGTAATCACGTTCACAAACACTCCCGGAGGAGCAGCCTGGGTAATCAGCGTTTTTCGTAACGTATCTTCGGCCACGCTATCAGAAACCACCAAAATCCGGTTGGGCTTTACCTTCTTAGCCCACGCGGTGGCAACTTGCCCATGCAAAAGCCGACTGTCTACCCGTGCGAGCAATATTTCCATTGTCATATCCTAATTTCCTCCAAAAATTATTGATTCTTCTCCATCTCATTTAGGATTGTATCATTTTTTTCTTGCCAGGTTTCTAACAATTTGTAAATATAAAATTCTTCACCTAACGTCATTTTGATTTGGATTCGTTGAAGGAACTGGTCGTCTGCCGCTTGAACCGCTTTGAACCACGGCTGTTCTTGAACTTCTGCTAACTCGGCTGCGTTGACTTGCATGGGGTGGTTGGTCAATTGACGCTCTACCGCACCCGCCACGTGCATAATTAGGTTAATCCTAAAAGACTCGCTAAACTCTACCCGTTGGCTTTGTGCAAGGTAATCGACATAATTCCATAAGATATCGGCAAATTTATCGGCATTCAAGAACACAAAGTACTTCGACAAGTACTGCCGACAAACACTGCGGGTTAATTTAGCATCCTTTTCGTCAAAAACCCATGAAAGTTCACTTCTTTCCGCTAACTGGCGGACAAACTTTTCGCCACCGCCCTGCAATAAGGATTGTAACGGCATGAAGGGAACCCCTACTTCCGGATCCACCACCCCAGTGGCGGCAACAATGGTATATTTCTGTCCAATTTCTTCAATTGCTTGATGCATATCCACAATTGAAATTGGGAACACTTTAATATCTTCAATTAAGTTCTGCAAGAGGAGTTGGTCAAGAATCCCCTTAATCTTTTGGGCAGTGCCTTCGCCTGTAGAACAAATTGCAATTACCGCCTTGGGCTTACCCGAAAGCATCGCCACGGCCTGATTATCTTCCACCGATTGGCTTTCGTCGGTAATTGCTACTCGGGAGTATCCGTGAAATTCACGAAGTTCCGCATAAATCTCATCTAAATTACTATCGATAAAGGACGCCTTTCGGGTAGCTTCCAAAACCATCGCGGTGGTCACCATGTCGATCACCTTGACCGGAATCTGGGTTTCTTCGGTTATTTTTGGTCCAAAAGTACTTAAGGAGCCCATGTCTACAAGGAGCAGCACCCCTTCGCCTTGGTTGGCGGCCCGAACCCGGTCAACAATTCCCTTATAGGCCACCTGTGGATTCATATCCAACGGCATGTCAAAGGCTTGAATTGAATTATCCGATAATAGTTGCGAAACCACTTGCGCCATTGAACTAGCCGTATTGCTGCCATGTGCGGCCACTACAATACCAACCTTACCGGTACTGGTAGGCACCGTTTTAAGTGAAATTAGGAGTACGGCCAGGTAGTAGCTTTCCGATTCTGGGATTGGCAACCCGTAATGTTGTTCTAGCGACTCTTTGATTGATTTAGCGACTTCGAGCTCTTCTGGATAATCCTTAACCATTGCCACTAAGTCGTTGCCCATTAACCGCATCGGCTTTCCCGATTGGATTCGTTTGATGAAGGAACTAATGTGCAAACTCATCGCGTAAATAAAGTTGTCCTTAAAGTGATAGTTAAGCCGGTTTTCCACCTTAGGCTGAATTTGCTTGGTGAAATTAATGATCCCCTTGTCCACGATTTCAGCCAACTTACTTTCCGCGTTCACCGTGTCTAGGTCGTTTTTATAAAACGATTTTAAATGGAGATTAATATCGGTAGTAATGAAGTTATTAATATTTTCTTGGTCGAGCCCCTCTTCGCGAAGCATCATCGCTTTATCCCCAATGATTTCGTACAAGTTGTAGGGGAGCTCGTAACTATCTTTGCGGGTAACCGGAGTGGCGTAACTAGCTCCGGGCTTAACCACCATGTAAGGTTCCAAAAGTTTGGAAATTGCCCCGAGTTCCTGTCGGTTAGACGCCAAATTTAACAATCCGTCCTTGATGTTGCTAGGTAAATCATCGGAAGTAATCATGATTTTTCCTTCATTACCAATGTTGTTAAGGAACCCTTTCGCACACACCAGTTGGATGTTGGACTTCAACTGACCAACGTTTCCGTAAGTAACGCTACCAAGCAAAGCTTGCACCACGTCTTCGGTTAACGTGATTTCCTTGTTCGTCCGGTTAGCTTCAATGGTAACTAACGAACGCAGCAGTTCAATTCGTTCTTCCGGACTCCGTTTATTGAATGGTGGGAGCTGAATCGTAATTGGAATCCGTCGTACAAAAGTTTGCAATAGCGTGCTTTCCGGATCTTCAGTTGTCGCACACACTAACCGAACGTTGGCATGGTGGGTTTTAGCAGTTTCCCCTAACCGACTGTAGGTCCCGTGATCCATAAAATAAAAGATCATCTCTTGACCTTCTGGCGGAAGGCGGTGTACTTCATCGAGAAACAGCATTCCGCCGTCCGCTTCTTGGATCAAGCCGTCTTGTTCGTCATCTGCTCCGGTAAAGGCTCCCTTCACGTAACCAAACAAATGGGACATCAGCAATTCTGGGTTATGGGCGTAATCCGCACAGTTAAAGGTTACCAGTTGTTGGTCCTTACTGAGTAAATTGCGGGCTTGCGCGAAATCAAACATCGCGTTAGCAAAGTATGTCTTTCCTGACCCCGTGGGACCGATGATTAACGTATTCAACCCGCGCGGTGGGTACAACATGGCCGCCTTTGCCTGCTCGATTTGGTTTTTCATACTTTGATCTTTCCCAATCATTCGGTCAAAAATGTCTTTATGGGAATTAGGGTGTTTAGCAGGGGAAGGGTCATCTAATTTTCCCGCCAACTTTTTCTTCCCTAGCTCCATCCCGCTAATCCCATCTTCAATGTGGTATTCCGAAGGGTCTTGCGCCAGCGGATCGTTTTCATTTAGTGCTAGTTGACAATAGCGGACCGGACGTCCAGAAATTTTAAATAGTTTTCGTTGCCGAACTAAATCATTTAATTCCTTACTAACGTTGCTACGTGCAATCTTTAACGCGTCCGCAATCGTCGAAGTTGTTAAGCCGTTTTGCCGGTTTGCTTCGTCCGTTGAAGCAGGCTCCGTATGTTCCAAAACGTATTGATATATTCTTTCTTGTCGTTTCATTTAGCCTCACCACGTTAACTGTATTAAACACTGTCTGTTATTGATACACTACAGTTTAACACACTTTTCCCAAAGCGTTTTCAAGTTGGATTTTCTAGGGAACGGGTTTGATTTCTCGGGTGACAAGTTAAGGCCCTGACCAGTTTATTACGGTCGGGGCCTTAACTTGGACATTCTATTCTGGTGCGGTGGTTCTGGGGAAAGGATACTCTACTATCGTCATGCTGAAACAAGCTCCAGCCCTTAGCTTCTTCCGGTTAACCAAATATAAGGACCAACCGCCTAGCCCGCGGTTAGTCCTTATATTCCGTTAATCTTGCCGTCCTACTGCTGCCGTGTCAAAATGGGCTCCGAAACCCAGCTCTTTCCGGTTAATCAAATCCCCCACCAATCGCCTAAATCGCGATTAATGGGGGATCCAATTAATATTCTGCTCTCCTACTGCCGCCATGTCGAAATGAGCTCCAGCCCCTAGCTTCTTCCGGTTAACCAAATATAAGGACCAACCGCCTAGCCCGCGGTTAGTCCTTATATTCCGTTAATCCTGCCGTCCTACTGCTGCCGTGTCGAAACGGGCTCCGTACCCCAGCTCTTTCCGGTTAATCAAATCCCCCATCAATCGCCTAAACCGCGATTAATGGGGGATTCAATTAATATTCTGCTCTCCTACTGCCGCCATGTCGAAATGAGCTCCAGCCCCTAGCTTCTTCCGGTTAACCAAATATAAGGACCAACCGCCCAGCCCGCGGTTAGTCCTTATATTCCGTTAATCCTCACAAGCTGCCCAAGGGGCTTCCGCTCTCTATTTTCGTATCCTTCTCCACACTTCTTTTAATCCGCGCTTTACTACGTCTACTACTCCTAGTGAGCGGACCATTCTTTCCTCATCCACGTATTTGCGAATTCCTCTCAACAATTCGTGGGGCTGCCTTGCCGCAAAGCTGAAAGTTCCACTATGCTTGGTTTTAATTGCGAACCGGGGAATCCACCTTCCCCCAAACATTAACGACGCAATTACCTTGTCGACTTCCTTCCACGGAATTTGAATGTAGTTTTTTACGTTGCGGTTATCAAAAAATTCAAAACCACGGTCGCCAATCATTATTTTGCCGTAATCCCCCATTCCAAGAAATGAGGTTGCGTCCGTAACTTGGTCCACCTTGGTGTTAATCGATTGTACCATTCAATTTGCTCCATTCTTTATATTTGCTGTTTCCATTATAATGCGCGGTCGAGTTAACCGCAAAAACTCTTAACAAAAAAAGCCCAGGCCATTGCCCAGACTTTATTGGAATCATTGCATTACATAACGTGTAGTAAGTGAAGTACAACACCAAGAATGAATAGACCAAAGATAACGATGATTGGTGAAACACCCTTCTTAAGCAACCACATGCAAAGTAATGTAAGCAGTAATCCTGCTAAACCTGGAATTAATTGATCCAAGTTGTCTTGCAAAGTAGTAACCTTTTCACGAGTGAGTGACAAACCATTCGATTGTTCGATAAGGGCTTTTTGGATACCCTTTGCACCACTTGGCAAGTTTGCCCAGTCAATGTAAGCACCCTTACTTTGCTTTACAGTTGAAACAACCGGTGTGAACTTAACCACAACCCAACGGTTAATCAATGAACCTAAGATAAACATACCGAGGATGGAAGCACCCTTAGTAACGTCTTGGAGTAAACCACCAGACATATCTTCAGTAATCTTTGAACCAGCTTTGTAGCCGAATTCTTGAGTATACCAAGTGAAGCCCATCCGAATTGCGTTCCACAATACGAAGTAAAGGATTGGTCCTAAGATACTGCCACCCATTGCTAGTGAAGCAGCCAAAGCACCTAAAATTGGCTTAACGGTGAACCAGAATACCGGGTCACCAACCCCAGCGAGGGGTCCCATCATACCAACTTTAACACCTTGGATAGCAACGTCATCAATTGGTGCACCATTAGCACGTTCTTCTTCAAGTGACATTGTAACCCCAAGGATTGGAGCAGCTAAATATGGGTGAGTGTTAAAGAATTCCAAGTGACGAGTCAAAGCTGCGGCACGGTCTTCTTTAGTCTTGTATAACTTCTTGAGGGCTGGGATCAATGTGTATGCCCAACCACCATTTTGCATCCGTTCGTAGTTCCATGAACCTTGCAGGAATGTGGAACGTAACCAAACGTGAATACGATCTTTTTTAGTTAATTGAACTTTTTCTTGCATTTTATGTTGGCCTCCTTCTAGTATTTGTCGATAATGTCGCCGAGTGGATCACCAGTACCTGAATTACCACCGTTGCTTGAACCACCCATCTTAGAAAGGGTTAAGTAAATCAACGCAAGTGAGATACCGATTGTACCTAAAGCGATCAATGTTAAATCTTGAACAGTTGCTAAAACAAAGCCAAGTGCGAAGAATGGCCAAACTTCTTTAGTAGCCATCATGTTGATAACCATTGCGTAACCTACGGCAACAACCATTCCACCACCGATTGATAGACCATCGGTCAACCAAGCTGGCATAGCAGAAAGTAAACCACGTACAGGACCAGCACCGATTGCCAAGATCAATGCTGCAGGGATCGCAATCCGCAAACCTTGCATGATGATCGCAATGTAGTGCCACATTTCCAATTTAGCAAAGCTACCTTCTTTAGCAGCCGCGTCCATGATGTGAACAATCAAGGTTGCCAATGTACGAGCAATGATGGTAAGCAAAAGACCAGCTACAGCTAGCGGAATTGCAAGGGCAATCGCTGATGAAACACCTGCTTTACCTTGACCACCTAAAACTAAAATAATAGCAGAAGCTACAGAAGCTAAAGCAGCGTCAGGAGCAACCGCAGCCCCAACGTTAGACCAACCTAAAGCGATCATTTGTAGTGAACCACCTAAAATAAGGCAAGGTACTAAATTACCAGTTACTAAGCCGATTAACGTACATGCAATTACTGGTTGATGGAAATGGAATTGGTCCAAAATACCTTCCATACCAGCTAAGAATGACACGATAACGACTAAAATCATTTGAATTGCATTCAATGCCATGATTATTAATCCTCCGTTTTATTAGTTATTTTTTTGTTTATTAAGCTCATCTTGAGCCTTCTTCATAATTGCGTCTAAATTATCCTTTGAATCGGAAGGAACTTTCCGAACGTCCATTTCAACGCCCATGTCTTCCAGCTTCTTGTAAGTGTCAATATCATTTTGGTCAAACGCCAATACGGTATTTGGTTGAACTTTTCCAGCTGAATGAGCCATCGAACCAACGTTCAAAGTCTTAATTGGAACACCGCCTTCGATAGCCTTCAAAGCATCTTGAGGGGTTTCAAACAAAAGCATTGCCCGGGTGCCACCAAAGTGTTTGTCGTCTTTAGCCAACTTAATCATTTGTTCGATTGGAACAACGTGGGCCTTAACGCCTGCTGGGGCAGCTTGTTTGATCATTGATGAACGCAACTTGTCTTTAGCAACGTTGTCAGAAACAACAATGATCCGGTCTGGGTTAGTAGTCTTCGTCCATGAAGTAGCAACTTGACCATGAAGTAAACGAGTATCGATCCGTGCTAACACGTAATCAAAGTGGCCTGGCTTACCAGTGTTAACTGGTGCAGCAGCCTTAGCAGCCTTTGGAGCTTCCTTAGGTTGGAGTTCTTCAGGACGAACCTTAACCCCTTCTTTTGCTGTATCAATGATGTGTGCAGCAATTTCTTGCGCTGATTCCATTGATAGACGAGAAGCGTATGCTTCAATTAACATTGGCAAGTTCAAACCGGCAACGATTGCCCATTTGTCCTTGTGTTCTTCAAACAAGTTATTAACTTGGTTGAATGGAGTGCCTCCCCATAGGTCGACTAAGAATAATACTTGGTCTTGGTTACTAAAAGAAGCAATTGCTTCTTGAAGTTTTGCTCTGAGATCGTCAGGGCCTTCGCTAGGCATTAAGGTTACGGCCTTAACGTCTTCTTGTTCACCGAAGATCATTGAACCGGATTGTAAAATGCCTTTGGCAAATTCACCATGACTAGCAATGATAATTCCTACCATCTGTCTGTATACCTCCCATTTTTTGTTTGTTACAGTTGAAAAAATAAAAAATAAGTTCTAAACCTGCAACTAGTTAGAATAAATTCTTGACAGCCTTTCCAATTTTAAAATTAATTAACCAATCCCAAAAACGTTTTCACAACGTCCCAGAAAAAATTAAATTTGCAATAAAATTGTGGCCAGCTGTCGATCTACCGCCACCGAATGGTAATCAGTAGGACCAACATACCGCTAACACAGTATGTTTAGCTTCCATTAACTATATAAGCAAATACCGTGCCAAAATACACTAGGCTTAACGTAAGCGAATACAAGCCTTTTTAATAATACACTATTTTAATACACTATTCTGTATCACTTAGTGTATCAAGTGTGTTATTAACTCCCCCGAAAATCTGGTCATTTTTTGACAAAAAAAGAGCTGTGATCCAAGTTAAGTTGAATCACAGCTCTTTAACCGAAGAGTAATGCGGCCAAGAGGGTTCGAACCTCCACCCGAGTAAATTCGGACAGGATCCTTAATCCTGCGCGTCTGCCAATTCCGCCATGGCCGCAAAAAACCTTACTAGATAATAATAGCAAAACCACCATTAGCTAGCAAGTGTTTTTTATAAAAATATTTTTATTAGTGTTTTAACCTTAACCGGCCCCCGCAACGCCCACAAACGTAGCGTCGCACGTTGATTCGGCGTTGGCGATGATAAAGTTGACCACAATTTTCACACTGGTATACTAATCGCCCCGTTGCAGCAGTCCGGCGCTTAGACGTCACTGGAGCGTAGCGTAATCCCCCGGTCCGTTGCAGCAACTCCTTAAAATGTGGGTTGCGGTGGTCCGGCTTTTCATGGTGTACGTGTAGCCAATAGTGCACCAACTCGTGCTTAATTACGCCCACCAAAGTCGCTTCATCAAACTCACTTAACATGAGGGGATTAATTTCAATGTGGTGATCACGCAAAAAGTAGCGACCGCCCGTCGTCCTTAAACGGCGGTTAAACCGCGCTTCATAAGGGAACTCCTGATCAAAAAATTGTTTAGCCAGTTGGCGCGTTAATTGAGTTAACTCTAGATCAGTCATTGTTCTTCATCCGGGACCATGGTGAGTTGGATCCGGTTTCGTTTAGTATCCACGCTTTCTACCCAAACGGTGACGATGTCTCCGACCGCCACCACATCACTAGGGTGCTTAACAAAGCCCTTTTTAAGCTTAGAAATGTGTACCAATCCGTCCTGTTTAACGCCAATATCCACAAACGCGCCAAAGTCGATAACGTTGCGGACGGTGCCTTGCAGCTGCATCCCTGGTTGAAGATCTTCTAAGGTTAATACGTCGGAGCGTAATAGCGGTGCGGGCATTTCGTCCCGTAAATCCCGCCCCGGTTTTTGTAGTTCTTCGAGGATGTCGTGAAGCGTTTCTTCCCCCACCTGCAGCTGGGCTGCCAATTGTGCGACCTTAACCTGTTGCAACGTTTGGTTAAAAGCCGGAGTCCCTAAATCATGCAGGTTTAATCCCAGTTCCTTCATCAGGGCCTTAACCACCGGGTAACTTTCTGGATGAATTCCCGTATTATCGAGCTCATCGTCCCCATCAACAATCCGCAAAAAACCAATTGACTGTTCGTATGCTTTAGGTCCCAATCGTGGAACTGATTTAATTTCTTGTCGGGTTCGGTAACTGCCGTTGGTTTCCCGAAACTTAACGATGTTTTGCGCCGTCGTTTTAGTTAACCCCGAAATGTGGGTCAATAACTCTGGACTGGCGGTATTTAAGTTGACCCCCACCTGGTTAACCGCGGTCTCTACCACGTGGTCTAGTTGTTCGCGTAAATCTTTTTGGGCTACGTCGTGTTGGTATTGGCCGACTCCTACCGCTTGGGGATCGATTTTAATCAACTCTGCTAACGGATCTTGTAAACGCCGGCCAATGCTAATTGCACTACGTTCTTCCACTTGTAAATCAGGAAACGCTGCACGAGCAGCCGGACTAGCTGAGTATACGGAAGCTCCGGCTTCGTTGACGATTACGTAATAAACCGGACGCGCAATCGTTTTGATGACTTGAGCCACGAATTCTTCAGATTCCCGGCTAGCTGTCCCGTTTCCAATCGCAATCATTTCCACATGGTATTTTTCAATGAAGTCCTTCAGTTGATCAGCCGCAGCAGCCCGTTTAGCCTGGGGAGCCGGGCGGTGTGGGTAGATCACTAACTTATCTAAGAACTTCCCGTTTTCATCAATTACCGCTAATTTACAACCAGTACGGTAAGCAGGGTCAAACCCGAGCACCACCTTGCCCTTGAGTGGCGCTTGCATTAGCAAGTGGTACAAGTTTTCCCCAAAAACTTTAATCGCCCGTTGTTCGGCCATTGCCGTCAGTTCCGCACGCATTTCTCGTTCAATTGCCGGACCAATGAACCGTTTGTAAGCGTCCCGATAAGCAGCTTGGACCACTGCCACTGCCGGGCCCCGGTGCTTTTGCACTAAGCGAAAGTTTAGGTAGCGTTCGATTGCCGCTTCTTCCACCGCGACTTTGACCCGCAGAATCTTTTCCTTTTCCCCACGGTTAATTGCTAACACTTGGTGGGGAGCTAATTGAGTAAGCGCCGCTTGAAAATCGTAGTAAATCGCGTAAACGCCGTTTTCATCCATTTCTTTTCCCTGACGCTTAACTTTGCTGACTAACGTACCGTTATGTTGGGTATATTTACGAATCCACGCCCGCATTTCCGCCTGTTCGCCAAAGGCTTCGGCTAAAATTTCGTGAATTCCTGCTTCCACATCTTCTACGGAGCTTAATCCCGTCGACGAGTTAACCGCAGCCGCAAACCGCTCTTGTAAACCCCGTTGGGGAAAAGTTAATACCCACGCTGCTAAAGGCTCCAGACCAGCTTCCTTAGCAATTGTCGCTTTAGTCCGCCGCTTTTGCTTGTACGGTAAATACAAATCTTCTACCGTAGTTAAGGTTGTGGCTTGCTTAATTTGTTGTTTTAAACTTGCAGTTAATTTTCCCTGTTCTTCAATCTGCTTTAAAACTTCGGCTTTCCGCTTTTCCAACGTTTCCGTTTGGTGGTAAGCCGCCTGGATTTCGCGAATTTGTACTTCATCAAGACTATGGGTCCGCTCTTTACGATAACGTGCGATGAACGGCACCGTATTTCCTTCGTCCAACATCTCCAACGTTGCCCGAATTTGTTGCGGACGGTAAGCAGGCAACTGCTTTTCTACCAAACTTAAAATATCTGCTTCCAAATTTAAACCCCACTTCGTTAATACTTTTAACACAAGCTAAGAGGCTGGAAAAATTTCCAGCCTCCTCCTTAAACTAATTTTTTACTAACTAACCTAGGCTTGTCCTAGCCCATTAAGCTACTCATAAATTTGGTTAATGTTTTAGTCATTTGTTCCATTGCAGCTTCCTGAGCACGCTCAGACGCTTGAAATGCTTCTTCGTCCAACTTTTTAGCCTGAGCATCTACCGCATCAACCATTTTTTGACATTGTTCAACATATTCTTTTAGGTGGCGTTTCAATAGTTGATGTTTGCCGATTAATTTTGCAGGCACTTTAGCGTTTCTAATCATTTTTTCTAACGCTTGGTACTGCTCGGTTGCCACTTGAAATTGTTGCTTAATTTCCTCCACCGTTCCTAGCTGACCAGCTTTCTTTAGTTCTTGAAAGAACGGATCCACGTTGGAACCGACCTCTTCTAACTTCTCCGTTAACTTTGAAATGGTGTTTGCGTATGCTTGAATACTTACCTTCATCTTAATTTCCCCGTGTTTTCTTTAAAGTTCGTTGAACTAATTTTACCACTTCCACAATCACAATCATTGATAAAGATGCCCCAATTACAATCAACCACTGGTGTAAGTTTAGGTGACTAACGTGGAAAAGGTCGTTGAAGCCTGGTACCACAATCGTAATTGCTAACAAAGCAAACGCGATGAGGATCGCCCAGTTAAAGAATTTATTTTTCCAAGTGGTTGCTTGGAAAATTGAGCCGTGAATCGACTTCGAGTTAAAGGCGTGGAAAAGCTGGATCAAGCCTAACGTTGCAAACGCCATGGTCAAGGCATCGGCATGGATCTGTGCACTACCAGAATGGTCTGGGAAAGCCAACGCCATTGCGTAAACAAATAGGGTGATGGCTCCTTCCAGAATCCCTTGATAAATCACGTTTCCGGCCACCCCACCCGATAAGAAACTAGATCTTTTATCGCGTGGCGGTTGCTGCATCACGTTTTTTTCTGCGGGCTCAAGTCCTAGAGCAATGGCAGGCAAAGTGTCGGTCACCAAGTTTATCCACAGAATGTGCACTGGTGCTAAAATTTGCCAACCCATCATCGTCATTACGAACAGGGTCAAAACTTCCCCAAGGTTAGCTGATAAGAGGTATTGAATCGCCTTTTGAATATTAGCAAATACTTTACGCCCTTCTTCAACCGCCACTACGATGGTAGCAAAGTTGTCGTCGGCCAACACCATGTCACTAGCACCTTTGGAAACTTCGGTTCCGGTAATTCCCATTGCCACCCCGATATCCGCTTGTTTTAAGGATGGGGCGTCGTTTACGCCGTCCCCGGTCATCGCCACCACTTTGCCCTTCTTTTGCCAAGCATCCACAATCCGGACCTTGTGTTCGGGAGCCACCCGGGCGTAAACCCGGTAATTTGCTACGTGATCTGCTAGTTGTTCGTCGGTTTGCTGATCGAGTTCTGCGCCAGTAACCACCGCCGTGTCCACTTCAGCATCGGTGATCATCCCTAACCGTTTAGCAATTGCACCTGCGGTATCACGGTGATCCCCAGTAATCATTAGGGTTTGGATTCCCGCGGCGTGGGCTTCTTGAATAGCTTGTGCCACTTCGGGACGTTCTGGGTCAATCATCCCCACTAATCCCGCAAAAACTAACTCGTTTTCCACTACCGCACTGGTTAATTCTTCGGGAACCGCGTCAACAATCCGGTACGCAAAGCCCAGTACCCGGATTGCTTGCAACGCTAAATCATGGTTTACGGCTTGAATTCGGCGCTCTTCATTTTCATCCATTGGCAATTCAGCACCCGGCATTGCATACTTGGTGGTCCGTTTCAAAAGTTCATCCGGCGCTCCCTTAACGGTAATCAGATACTTACCGTCCGGCAACGCATTGATTGTGGACATCAGCTTTCGTTCTGAATCGAACGGTACTTCAGCGACCCGCTGGTACTGGTCAATTACCGCGGCACTAGAGTACCCCCGCTGGTCATTGAACGCAATCAAGGCCGTTTCAGTAGGGTCCCCCACCAAATCCTCGTCAATTTTTTTCGTGTCGTTGTTTAAAATCATTAGGTCAAACAACTTGGATTGGAAATCAGGAGCCACCGCTGTGGCATCCATTAGCTGGTTGTCCACAAAAAGTTTTTCAACCGTCATTTTATTCTGGGTGAGGGTTCCCGTTTTATCCGAAGCAATGATCTGCGTACTACCTAAAGTTTCCACTGCCGGGAGTTTTCGAATGATTGCATGCCGTTTAACCATCCGTTGGGTACCCAAAGCTAAAGTGATTGTAACGATTGCTGGTAAGCCTTCAGGGATGGCCGCTACCGCAAGCGAAATTGCGGTTAGCAACATGTCAATTAAGCTTTCTTGGCCCCGTAGCATACCGACCGCAAACACCACCACCGCAATGGCCAAGATCAACCACGTTAACGTCTTGCTTAACTTAGTCAGGTTGCGTTGTAAAGGAGTAATGGTTTCATCAGCATCGTTAATTAACCGGGCAATTTTACCCACTTCGGTTGCCATGCCGGTATGAATCACAATTCCCTTTCCGCGTCCGAAAGTAACGTTACTATTCATAAAGGCGAGGTTGGTGCGGTCGCCTAGGGGAAGCTGTTCGTCATCTAGGGCCGCCGTTTGCTTATTTACCGGGACCGATTCTCCCGTTAGCGCCGATTCTTCAATCTGCATGGAAGCTGATTCTATTAGGCGTAGGTCGGCCGGCACCACGTCCCCAGCTTCTAAAATGACCACGTCTCCCGGAACCAAATCGGTACTCTGAATTTGCTGGATTTGGCCATCCCGTTCAACCTTGGCTTGCGGAGCAGCCAAACTTTTTAACGCATCAATAGCCTCTTCTGCCTTAGATTCCTGAAAAACGCCAAAGATTGCGTTTAACACCACTACCAGCAAGATAATCAAAGCGTCGACTCCTTCGCCCACAAATACTGAGATTAAGGCGGCCACGAGTAACACAATGATCATTAAATCTTTAAACTGGGCCAAAAACTTTTGTAGCAAAGTCGTTTTACTCTTAGTAGCTAATTCGTTACTACCGTATTTTTCCAACCGTCGTTGCGCTTCGGCGGCCGTGAGTCCGGATAACCGAGCGTCTTGCTCAACCACGGTATCCTCAACGGTCCGTTGCCAATCCTTTAACTTACTTGCCTTCATTCTCTTTCCTCCATTTAACTTGGGATATTAAAGTTTAAAAAAAGACCCATGTGCGTCGAAAAACACTTCTCGACACACATGAGTCTCACTAATTTAAGGTAATACCAGATTTTTTCTTGCTGATGACATTACCACAGCTAAGCTGCAAGTTACTCCCTCATGTTATCCACATTATACCGGAAATTATTTTCCCTTTACAAGTGACGGGCCTTGAACTTAACGATTTATTTATCAAAAACGGTATACGGCAAAGCACGTTTATGGGCGGTCCGTTGGTACCAACCTTCAATTTTTTCAGCCGCTGCGTCGCTAACTTCCTTACCTTCTAGATAATCATCAATGTCTTGGTAAGTTACGCCTAACGCGACTTCATCCGGTAATGCTGGACGTTCATCTTCTAAGTCCGCCGTGGGCACCTTTTCGTAAAGCTCAACGGGCGCGTTTAACGCTTTAAGCATCGCCTTGCCCTGTCGCTTATTCAAGCGCCATAGCGGAACGATGTCCGCACCGCCATCCCCAAATTTGGTATAAAATCCGGTCACCGATTCGGCCGCGTGGTCGGTTCCCACCACGATTCCCGCGGTTTCCCCGGCGATACCGTATTGGGCAATCATCCGTTGCCGAGCCTTGATGTTTCCCTTGTTAAAATCAGATACCTGAACTCCAGTTGCCTCAATAGCGGCTACCATTGCGTCTGCAGCCGGTTTGATGTCAATTCGTACCACCCGGTCCGCCTGCATGAATTCAATTGCTTTCATAGCGTCCGATTCATCAGCTTGCACTCCGTAAGGTAGGCGCACCGCGATAAATTGGTAATCGGCATTGCCGGTTTCTTTCCGGAGCTCCCGAATTGCCATTTGTGCTAACGCTCCGGCCAAGGTGGAATCCTGCCCGCCAGAAATTCCCAATACTAGCGAACGTAGGCTAGGAACGCTTTTTAGGTAGCGTTTCATAAAATCAACGCTGCGTCGGATCTCCTTTTCTGGGTCAATTGTTGGTTGAACCCGTAAAGCTTCAATAATTTCTTGTTGCATTTTGCGCATTTTTTACGCCCCCCATATATTTAAAATTTAAGTTGATTTACGTAATCTCGAACGCGTTTAATAATGGAAACCTTGTGGTCGTAACACTCTTGTGAAAGATCCACCGGATAATCTTGTGGATTCAAATCACGTTTGTATTCATCCCATAAGGAATCTAAACTTTGCCGAGAGAATTCTTTGATTTCTGCTAAGGATGGTCGGTCATAGACTAACTCGCCGTCCTTGAAGATGGTTTGTAGTAACGGACGGGCTTCAAAGTCAGTCACCGTCTTATTAATGTACGTATAGTTCGGGTGGAACATGTATAGCGAATCCTTTTCGCGAGGATCTTCATCCCAAAGCGTAATGTAATCCCCTTCTGATTTACCATCCGCCCGCCGAGAAATTCGCCAAACCTGCTTTTTGCCTGGTGTAGAAACTTTTTCAGCATTGTTAGACAATTTGATGGTGTCGACCATTTTTCCGTCCCGTTCGATGGAAACCATCTTATAAACGGCCCCTAACGCGGGTTGGTCGTAAGCGGTAATTAATTTGGTACCCACGCCCCAAACTTCAATCTTGGCTCCCTGCATCTTTAAGTTTTGAATGGTCTTTTCATCCAAATCGTTGGAAGCGTAGATTTTAGCGTTTGGATAACCCGCTTCATCCAATTGTTCGCGAACTCGTTTAGATAGGTAAGCCATGTCACCACTGTCGATCCGTACTCCAAGGAAATTAATCCGGTCGCCCATTTCTTTAGCCACCCGAATGGCGTTAGGTACCCCACTTTTGAGGGTGTCGAAGGTGTCGACCAAAAAGACGCAATCATGGTGGGTCGTTGCATAAGCCTTGAACGCATCGTAGTCGTTCATGTAATATTGCACCATTGCGTGAGCGTGGGTTCCACTAATTGGAATCCCAAATTTCTTTCCGGCCCGAACGTTGCTAGTAGCATCGAAGCCCCCGATGTAAGCAGCTCGGGTTCCCCAAATTGCCGCGTCAAATTCTTGGGCACGGCGCGTACCAAATTCTAATAATTTATCTGAACCAACTACGGACTTAATCCGTGCCGCCTTGGTTGCAATCAAGGTTTGGTAATTAACTACGTTTAAGATTGCCGTTTCCACCAGTTGGCAGTCGGCCAGCGGCCCTTCAACTTGTAAAATCGGTTCGTTATTAAAAACTAGGTCGCCTTCTACTGCCGAGCGGATGGTTCCTCGAAAATGAAAGTTCTTTAAAAATTCTAGAAAGTCATCCGGGTAGCCACCCACTTCCCGAAGATATTCAATATCACTTGCTGAGAAATGGAGATTTTCAATATAGTCAATCACCCGTTCTAGCCCAGCAAAAACTGCGTATCCATTGTCAAAGGGCATCTTTCGAAAGAAAACTTCAAAAATTGCCTTTTGGTTATGGATTCCCTTTTCCCAATAAGTTTGAATCATATTGATTTGATAAGCGTCTGTGTGTAAAGTTAATGTGTCATCTGGAAATTCTTGTACCATGATGATTATGCTCCTACTCTTTATTTTTTAAAGTATTAAATTTACCGGTGGACATAAAATACATTGTTTTAATTTTATCATTTATGCGCCAAATCGCAATTTTATCGTGAGGAGAACCGTTAATTATGAAATTTCCAACCGCCAACGTCTTGGGGTTTAATTTTTTACAAACAACCCAAGCCCAATTTTTAGAACAATTACATACTGATTTAGCGGCCCACCAGAACCGTTTCGTGGTCACCGCTAACCCCGAAATTATTATGTACGCTAAAAAGCATCCCGCCTATGCCCAGATTCTTCACCAAGCAGATTACTTGGTCGCCGACGGCATTGGCGTCGTGAAAGCAACCCAACACACTGCCGTTCCTTTACCTGAACGTGTGACTGGATACGAGCTTTTCGAAGAGCTTTTACGTTGGGGGAACGCCCACCACTCGCGAATTTACTTCCTAGGAAGCAAACCGGACGTGATTACCCAAGTAATTGCCAAAGTTAACCGCCAGTATCCTCATGTTGAGGTGGCTGGTTTTCACGATGGTTATTTTGCTGATTTCGCCCCCATTCAAACTGAAATTCAACGCACCCAACCCGCAATGGTATTCGTGGCTACCGGATTTCCGAAGCAAGAAGAGTTCATTCAAAAATCCCGCCATCTGGCACCGGCAATTTGGATGGGCATCGGGGGCAGCTTCGACGTCTTTGCCGGGGCGGTCAAGCGGGCACCGCAATTTTGGCAAAACCACAACTTAGAGTGGTTGTACCGTTTAATCACCGATCCACGACGGATCAAACGGCAAATCGTGCTCCCCGTCTTCATGATTAAGGCGTGGTGGGCCAACCGGAAGTAACTATCCACACAAAAAAACGAGGATTAGAGTTCTTAAAAAGAACCTAACCCTCGTTTTTTGTGGCTTGGGAATCAACTGTCCCAATTCCTTACCACTCATCTTTAACGATTTAAATAAAATTCGAACCGTTCACCTACGTACTGAGTTCGCACGTATTCAAATGGCGTCCCATCTTGGGCGTACGACACCTGATGGAGCCGTAAAATTGCTGCTCCCCGTTTAACGTCAAGGTATTCTGCAACCTTTTCAGAAGCTAACATCGCCGACACGGTTTGCTCAGCACGGCCGATCACCAACCCTGCGCGTTCTTCCAAAGTATTGTACAACGACTTGGTTACTTCAGATTTACTAAAATTAGTAACTAATTTTTCGGGAATGGTCGCCGTTTCGTAACAAATCGGTACCCCATCCGCATACCGGATCCGTTCCATTCGGAGTACTAAATCTCCATCCGCTAACTTTAATTTTTCAATCTCACTTAACGATGGCTCACTAGTATGGTAAGAAATCGTCTTACTTGACGGCTTCTTACCTTGGGCTTCCGTTAGTTCCGTAAAGCTGGTCACTCCAGAAACTTTTTCCTGAACTTTCTGGCTGGCAACGTACGTTCCCGAACCCACCTTACGTTCTAAAATCCCTTCATCAACCAAAGTTGAAATCGCTTGGCGTAAAGTCATTCGGCTAACTTTAAAATGGTTTGACAGTTCCCGTTCGGCGGGAATCCGCTCCCCAACTTTCCATTTTCCTGCTTCAATTGCCTTCTTGATTTCATTATGAATCTGAATATATACCGGTGAATTCATGATTGTACTCCTACTTGTTTTTAACTATTAATCTTCCTTAGCAAACTTTTTACCGTAGCTGTAAGTTTCTAACTTGTTAAGGTCGCCGTCGAAGACGTTTAAATCGGCGTCTTTACCGACTTCTAGGGTTCCTTTAGAATCTAAGCCAAATTCACGCGCTTGGTTTACCGAACTCATTTGAACAGCTTCGGCAATTCCACAACCAAAGAACTTCATGGCGTTCCGGAAGGCATCGTCAAAGGATAGCACTGATCCGGCCAACGTACCATCGGCTAAGCGAGCTTGCTTGTCCTTTACGTAAACCTTTTGTCCACCAAGTTCGCTTTCTCCTTCGGCAATCCCTTTAGCACGCATTGAATCGGTAACCAATTCGATCCGTTCCGGACCCTTAACTTCATAAGCCAGTTTTAACATGTCGGGAACGATGTGGAAACCATCACAGATTAATTCCGCGTAGATGTTGTCTTCCAACATTACGTGTCCCGTAACCCCTGGTTCACGATGCTTAAATTCACGTTGGGCATTGTATAAGTGGGTGGCGTGAGTAACCGTACTATTTAGCAACTGTGCGCGAGTAGCGTTGGAATGTCCGACTGAAGGAACAATTCCATGATCCAAGCAGTATGCTTCAAATGCGTCGGAGCCCGCGTGTTCAGGTGCAATCGTAATTAATTTCACCCGGCCGCCTGAAAGCTCGTTCCATTTACCAAGCAGTGCTGCATCCGGATCCTTAATGTATTCTTCTGGTTGAGCACCCTTGTATTTCGCCGAAATGAAGGGACCTTCCAAGTGAACTCCTTGGATAACGGGATTCTCTTCCGCGGCCTTTGCCACGCCCCGCATTGATTTCTCAATGTTTTCGTTGGATTGGGTCATTGTGGTACAGAAGAAACTGGTAACCCCTTCGTTGACTACCGCTTGGTTTACCATTTCGTTGATTTGTTCTGGATCGCCGTCCATCGCATCAAATCCGTAACCACCGTGAGTGTGCACGTCAATGAAGCCTGGAACAATAATTTTGCCCCCTGCGTAATAAACTTCATCGTCACCCTGTGCCTTATACTCGCTCATTGGGCCAACTGCTTCGATGGTCTTACCAAATCGAATGTAGCCGTCATCAATCTTTTCGAGGCCCGTATAAATTGTCGCATGTCGTAAAACTGTACTCATGAATTTTCCTCCTCTAAGTTAATCTAGCTTCATTATATATCGGTATAGACCAAAAAACAAGATTACCTTAACCGTTTTCTTTTGCCACGGTTGCGTCGATTCCCTTTACTACGGCGGGACTAAACCCAGCTTCTTCCATTGCCAGCAAACCTGCCACGGTGGTTCCGCCCGGCGAAGAAACCTTATCGATCAATGCGTATGGCACCTCATCGCTATTAAGCACCATTTGCGCGCTGCCTTGAACCATTTGCGCAGCAATTTTAGTAGCATCAGCCTTAGTTAACCCATATTTAACTCCCGCCCGGGAAAGTGCGTCAATAAATAGGTAGGCGTAGGCTGGTGCGCTTCCTGCAAGTGCTGCAAAGATTGGAAAATCATTTTCGGCAACTTCCATGGTTTTTCCAATCCGAGCAAATAACTCAACCCCCGCTTGGTACGGAGCAGCGTTAAGGTCGCCCGTGGCTTTGACCGCTGTCATTCCTTGCGCAATTTCAACGTTCACGTTCGGCATTACCCGTAAAATTGGTTGGGTAGTACCTAAAACTGCTTGTAAGTCCGCTAAGCTAACTCCAGAAGCAATTGAAACTACTAATTTGTCTTCAGTTAGTGCCGGCTGAATTTCTTCAGCAACGCGCTTAATCACCGTTGGCTTCACCGCCAAAACGATTACGTCTGCTTGTTGGGCTACCGCCGTGTTATCTGACAACGCGGTTAATCCATGTTGCTTTGCAAAAGTTTCGTAATTTTGTGGGTGCGCGCTGTGGACCAAAATATCCTTACCAGCGACATCTTTTTTTACTAATCCACCAATAATTGCTTTGGCCATGTTTCCAACGCCAATAAATCCAAGTTTCATTTGTATTCCCCCGCTTTTTCGTTAATTATTTTAATTTTATCATTAAATCGGCGCTAGTTAAGCAATATTTATGAAGGTTTAACACTTCTCTAATTGCTGAGGTTTCCTTAAATATAAAAACGAGGTCGCATTCTACGACCTCGTTAAAATTCAATTGATTTGTATCAACTATTTATGCATGTCAACGACCATCCGTCCTTCAATTTGTCCAGCACGCATTTCATCAATAATATCGTTAACTTCGTCTAACCGACGAGTTTGAACAATCGGCTTTACTTGTCCGTCCGCCGCAAACTGGAAGGCTTCTTTTAAGTCATTACGGGTGCCTACTAAGGAACCTACCACTTCAATACCATCTAGGACGACCCGGGGAATTGATAGGTCCATTGTGTCTACTGGTAAAGCTACGGCAACCAGCACTCCACCAGCCTTCAGACAATCTACTGCGGCGTTAAAGGCTACCTTGGCTACCGCCGTTACTACCGCTGCTTGCGCGCCGCCGCACCGCTCTTGGATGACCTTGGCAGGATCGTCCTTGGCAGAATTAATTACTAAATCTGCACCTAATTTTTTAGCTAGGTCTAACTTCTCATCGTTGATATCAACAACCGCTAACTTCGCGTTAAATACATTCTTTGCGTATTGGATCGCCAGATTACCTAATCCACCAGCCCCAAAAACTGCTAGCCATTCGCCAGGACGGATTTTAGATTCCTTAATTGCTTTATAGGTGGTTACGCCCGCACATGTAATCGAACTGGCCGCCACCGGATCCAAATTGTCCGGCACCTTTACTGCGTAATCCGCAGTTACGATCACTTGATCCGCCATGGCACCATCAACTGTGTATCCAGCATTTTTAACTTCCCGGCAGAAAGTTTCTCGCCCGGTGGTACAGTATTCACAATGCCCACAGCCTTCAAAGAACCAGGCAATGGAAACCCGATCTCCCACTTTTAAACTACGGACGTCCGCACCGATTTCCCGCACAATGCCAATTCCTTCGTGACCAATCACCCGACCAGGTTGTTCACCAAAGTCACCGTTCGCCACGTGCAGGTCCGTATGACAAACCCCACAGTATTCAACGTCAACTAAAGCCTCATTGTCTCTGATCGGACGCAATTGCTTTTCAACAATATCAA
Organism: Pediococcus acidilactici; assembly: GCA_024970065.1. Classification (NCBI taxonomy): domain Bacteria; kingdom Bacillati; phylum Bacillota; class Bacilli; order Lactobacillales; family Lactobacillaceae; genus Pediococcus; species Pediococcus acidilactici. Next base: position 1,592,714 of record CP103908.1, read on the forward strand.
CGTACCCATCACTTTGGTCTCTAACAACTGCTGCACGCATTTCAACTACCTCCCAACCAAGCTAAAGATTTATTTTCACTACCTTTATTATAATACGATACCGTACTTTGTGAAAGCGTTTTCTAAAAAGGATCATGAAATAACTTTTTCTATAACTACTTAATTGTTTGATTATGCAAAGCTTATCGTTCAAATAACCACTTTTGAGATCAAAACTGCAATAAAAGAGCGCACAAAAAAACTCCACGTCATCGACATGGAGTTTAACTGATTGGGCTAGCTGGGTTCGAACCAGCGCATCACGGGATCAAAACCCGTTGCCTTACCACTTGGCTATAGCCCAATATGGTGGAAGGGAGTGGATTCGAACCACCGAACCCGAAGGAGCGGATTTACAGTCCGCCGCGTTTAGCCAGACTTCGCTACCCTTCCATATAAGTTGTCGTCTTATCTATCCGACTTAATTATAATAACTAATCTCGAAGAATTTTGCAAGCTTTTTTTGAAACTTTTTTTAAATTTATTCAAGATCAATTATAAGTAATCGCTGAGCCCATTCAGTAATAAAATTATCCGAATTCCACTCGTTGATTCGTCTCTTATGATATCCGACTGAATTATTATAATATATCCCGCCAGCTGTTGCAAGAGGTTTATAGTGAAAATGTAGGTGTCCAGATAAAATAATTTTTGGTTGGTATTTTGCCAGTAATTGTTCCATTCGGCGACTGCCCATCATCCCGTTAGCCATGTTCCAAAACCGATAGTCATCCGTATACCGAATGTATTCATGCCGCACCGCAAAATGAGTCATAAAAAGTACCGACTTAGGTTGAGCCGCTTGCAGTTGCCGTTCCGTTTGCTGTAAAACACGATCCATCCGTTCCAGATCGGAGATCGGCTGATCAATGGCGGTATCTACCCAAAATGTCTTTTTCCACCGCCAAAATTGTTCGGGTGTTTTGTCCACATTATCTGCAAAACTGTAGTCATACCAGCCGTTGTTGCCAATAATACGCCAGTCGGTTCCCGGAACGTCATAGAATTGGTTGTGTAAATACTGGGGATGTTTTAGATTTTCTAAGCCAGCGTAATCAATATCATTTAGCATATCGTGGTTACCAGCAATGAAAAATACTTTAGTCTCCGGTAATTGTTTCTGCAATTTTTCCACGTATGCCTTACTCCGGTCGAACTTATTAAATAAGTCCCCCGCAATTAAGTAAATTGCCACGTGATTTTCCTTAAGGTACTGTGCTTGCTCCACCAGCGTTTGTTCAATATCCACCTTATTAATGTCAAAGTGATTATCACTAGTCATTGCTACTCTCAAAACGTTCGCCCCTACTTTACTTAACTTATCCCCAAATAAAAAAGATGAACTAAGCATAACCTAGTTCATCTTATAAATTCAAATTTTATTAACGAATTCCTTGCATCTTTTTACTGATCCATGGTGAAAGTAACCATAGAACGAGCGCAAAGATAATCGTAATGATTCCGGTCCAAATGAAGTAGCCAACTTCGTGACCAGGATAGAGTTTAACTAGTTGCGCGTTAATCGCTTGTCCAGCCGCATCCGCTAAGAACCACATACTCATCATCTGTGATGCAAACGCTGCGGGAGCTAATTTAGTAGTTACGGATAATCCAATTGGGGAAATCAACATTTCACCAATTTCAACGATTGCCCAGCTACCAACTAGCCAAAGGGCGTTTACCTTTCCATCAGTACCAAACATCAAGCCTGGTAGTGCAATAAAGAGGTATGAAATCCCGGTAAATACCAACCCGTAGGTAAATTTCTTCGGAGACGAAGGTTGTTTTTTACCTAGCTTAGTCCACAACCAAGCAAAAATCGGGGTGTATAACATGATAAACAACGGGTTCAACGATTGGAAGTTAGCTGGCGTGATGTTGATCCAACCATAATGAAGTTGGGTCCGATCCGCAGCGAACAATGCCAACACAACTGAACCTTGTTCTTCGATTGCCCAGAATAAAGTTGCGGCAATGAAAAGTGGTACGTATGCCCATAAACGGGAACGTTCACCTTTAGAAACCTTGTTGCTGGTGAACATTAAGATGAAGTAAACCACTGGCGTAATAATAGCTACAATACTGATTAACAAGACTACGTTATCAATCGTAAGTACGTTAGCAATGAACATTACCAATAAAATTAATGCAAGTACTACTACACCCACAAGTACGCGTAGGCTAAACTTCTTAACTTCTTCTGGTTGAATTGGATCTGAAGGATATAAACTATCCTTATTTAAGTATTTTTTACCATCAAGATAATATTGTACCAGTCCGAAGAACATTCCAATTGCGGCTAACGAGAAGCCAGCATGGAAACTGATTTGAAAACCAACCCACGAAACAATTAACGGAGCCAGCAACGCGCCCAAATTAATACCAAAGACAAAAATACTAAATCCGGCATCTCGTCTGGTATCTTCTACAGAGTAAAGTGAGCCGACCATCTCAGAAACGTTAGGCTTCAACATTCCTGTACCGATAACGATTAGCGCAATTGACACAAGTAATGCCGCGCTACCGAATGGCAATGAAAGGGCAATGTGCCCGAACATAATTAAAACACCACCGTAAAAAACGGTCTTCCGACTACCCAAAATCCGATCACTGATAAATCCACCAGCGACACTAGCTAAATAAACTAATGAACCATAAATGGCCATAACTGAAGCAGCAGTAGCTTGGCTAAAACCTAGCCCACCTTGCGTGACTGCGTAATACATGTAATAAATTAAAATTGCACGCATTCCGTAGTAACTGAACCGTTCCCACATTTCTGTGAAGAACAACGTCATCAAACCACGCGGTTGACCAAGAAAAGCTTTATCTTTTTCTTGTGTATTCAATTTTCATTTCCTCCATGATTCTTGCCCAATCAAAATAATACTTAAGGCTATAAACTTGGGACTATATATGAAAAAAACGCCTTATCTTTAACATTAAGGCGTATTCCATAATGCCGGCTAGGTGAGTCGAACACCTGACCTACGGTTTACGATACCGCCGCTCTACCAACTGAGCTAAGCCGGCATTGGCTTGGCTTTATAGCATAAAAGGATGCTAACAACTCGGTTAACATCCTTAAAGCTAACTCCGGCAGGCGGACTCGAACCGTCGACACCCTGATTAACAGTCAGATGCTCTACCAACTGAGCTATGCCGGAATAATCGCATGGCAACGTCCTACCCTCGCAGGGGGCGATCCCCCAACTACTCTTGGCGTTAAGAAGCTTGACTTCTGTGTTCGACATGGGAACAGGTATATCCTTCTCACTATCGTCACCACACTCTGTGCTAACTTGCGTTATCACTTGAGAAAACTTTTGTCCTCTCAAAACTGAATAATATCTACATTTTCTTTCGAGTTACTTGCCACGTTCTACTTGGTTAAGTCCTCGACCGATTAGTACTAGTCCGCTCCATGTATCGCTACACTTCCACTTCTAGCCTATCTACCTGATCATCTCTCAGGGGTCTTACTTGCCCGAAGGCAATGGGAAATCTCATCTTGAGGCGAGTTTCACACTTAGATGCTTTCAGCGTTTATCTCATCCACACATAGCTACCCAGCGATGCTCCTGGCGGAACAACTGGTACACCAGCGGTGTGTCCATCCCGGTCCTCTCGTACTAAGGACAGCTCCTCTCAAATTTCCTACGCCCGCGACGGATAGGGACCGAACTGTCTCACGACGTTCTGAACCCAGCTCGCGTACCGCTTTAATGGGCGAACAGCCCAACCCTTGGGACCGACTACAGCCCCAGGATGCGATGAGCCGACATCGAGGTGCCAAACCTCCCCGTCGATGTGAACTCTTGGGGGAGATAAGCCTGTTATCCCCAGGGTAGCTTTTATCCGTTGAGCGATGGCCCTTCCATACGGAACCACCGGATCACTAAGCCCGACTTTCGTCCCTGCTCGACCTGTCTGTCTCGCAGTCAAGCTCCCTTCTGCCTTTACACTCTGCGAATGATTTCCAACCATTCTGAGGGAACCTTTGGGCGCCTCCGTTACCTTTTAGGAGGCGACCGCCCCAGTCAAACTGCCCACCAGACACTGTCTCCCGCCACGATTAGTGGCGCGGGTTAGAGGGTTCATACAACGAGGGTAGTATCCCACTTGCGCCTCCTCCGAAACTAGCGTTCCGGATTCTACGGCTCCTACCTATCCTGTACAAGCTGTACAAACACTCAATATCAAGTTACAGTAAAGCTCCATGGGGTCTTTCCGTCCTGTCGCGGGTAACCCGCATCTTCACGGGTATTATAATTTCACCGAGTCTCTCGTTGAGACAGTGCCCAGATCGTTACGCCTTTCGTGCGGGTCGGAACTTACCCGACAAGGAATTTCGCTACCTTAGGACCGTTATAGTTACGGCCGCCGTTTACTGGGGCTTCAGTTCAAAGCTTCGCTTACGCTAACTTATCCCCTTAACCTTCCAGCACCGGGCAGGCGTCAGCCCCTATACGTCATCTTACGATTTTGCAGAAACCTGTGTTTTTGATAAACAGTCGCCTGGGCCTTTTCACTGCGGCTGATCTTGCGATCAGCACCCCTTCTCCCGAAGTTACGGGGTCATTTTGCCGAGTTCCTTAACGAGAGTTCTCTCGCTCACCTTAGGATACTCTCCTCGACTACCTGTGTCGGTTTGCGGTACGGGTAGTTAAACTCTAACTAGAAGCTTTTCTCGGCAGCGTGACGTCAGGAACTTCGTTACTTAAATTTCACTCCCCATCACCGCTTGTCCTTAAGAAATCAAGCATTTGACTCGACTTCAGACTCACGGCTTGGACACCCACTTCCAATCGGGTGCATTCCTTAGCCTCCTGCGTCCCTCCATTGTTCAAACAAGTTTAACTAGTACAGGAATCTCAACCTGTTATCCATCGCCTACGCCTCTCGGCCTCGGCTTAGGTCCCGACTAACCCTGGGAGGACGAGCCTTCCCCAGGAAACCTTAGTCATACGGTGGATAGGATTCTCACCTATCTTTCGCTACTCATACCGGCATTCTCACTTCTAAGCGCTCCAACAGTCCTCACGGTCTGCCTTCGTCGCCCTTAGAACGCTCTCCTATCACGCCACCTAATGGTGGCATCCACAGTCTCGGTAATATGTTTAAGCCCCGGTACATTTTCGGCGCAGGATCACTCGACTAGTGAGCTATTACGCACTCTTTAAATGGTGGCTGCTTCTGAGCCAACATCCTAGTTGTCTATGCAACTCCACATCCTTTTCCACTTAACATATATTTAGGGACCTTAACTGGTGGTCTGGGCTGTTCCCCTTTCGACGATGGATCTTATCACTCACCGTCTGACTCCCGGACATAAATCGATGGCATTCGGAGTTTATCTGAATTCGGTAACCCATGACGGGCCCCTAGTCCAAACAGTGGCTCTACCTCCACGATCCTAATTCCGAGGCTAGCCCTAAAGCTATTTCGGAGAGAACCAGCTATCTCCAAGTTCGTTTGGAATTTCACCGCTACCCACACCTCATCTCAGCACTTTTCAACGTACACGAGTTCGGTCCTCCAGTGCGTTTTACCGCACCTTCAACCTGGACATGGGTAGGTCACTTGGTTTCGGGTCTACATCCGCATACTAATTCGCCCTCTTCAGACTCGCTTTCGCTTCGGCTCCGTCTCTTCAACTTAACCTGGCATACGAACGTAACTCGCCGGTTCATTCTACAAAAGGCACGCCATCACCCATTAACGGGCTCTGACTTCTTGTAGGCACATGGTTTCAAGAACTATTTCACTCCCCTTCCGGGGTGCTTTTCACCTTTCCCTCACGGTACTGGTTCACTATCGGTCACTAGGTAGTATTTAGCCTTGGGAGATGGTCCTCCCGGATTCCGACGGAATTTCACGTGCTCCGCCGTACTCAGGATCCTGAACTGAGGGAGTTTGATTTAACTTACGGGGCTATCACCCTCTCTGGCTGGCCTTCCCAGGCCCTTCAGCTATCAAGCTCTTTGGTAACTCAAATGTTCAGTCCTACAACCCCAAGAAGCAAGCTTCTTGGTTTGGGCTGTTCCCGTTTCGCTCGCCGCTACTCAGGGAATCGAATTTTCTTTCTGTTCCTGTGGGTACTGAGATGTTTCAGTTCCCCACGTTTACCTTCACACATCCTATGAATTCAGATGCGGATAATAGTCGATTAAAACTATTGGGTTGCCCCATTCGGAAATCCCCGGATCAAAGCTTACTTACAGCTCCCCGAGGCATATCGGTGTTAGTCCCGTCCTTCATCGGCTCCTAGTACCAAGGCATCCACCATGCGCCCTTCCTAACTTAACCTAACTTTACCTACGGTAAAGCGATTAATTGAGTATTGCGATTATTTTGAACTAATCTTGTTTAACTCTTTAAAATTACGCGGTTTTCTCTCGGTTTAATTATGATTAATTAAAATTAGAAAATTATAGATATTATTCAGTTTTCAAAGAACAAAAGCAGAACAACAAACGTTGTTCAATGGAGAATAGCGGGATCGAACCGCTGACCTCCTGCGTGCAAGGCAGGCGCTCTCCCAGCTGAGCTAATTCCCCATGTATGGGCCTAAATGGACTCGAACCATCGACCTCACGCTTATCAGGCGTGCGCTCTAACCAGCTGAGCTATAGGCCCGATACGCATGTGTTTTGAGAGTAGACCTCTCAAAACTAAACAAAACTTTGACTCGTGTGCGGTTCCGTATTATTCCTTAGAAAGGAGGTGATCCAGCCGCAGGTTCTCCTACGGCTACCTTGTTACGACTTCACCCTAATCATCTGTCCCACCTTAGACGGCTAGCTCCTAAAAGGTTACCCCACCGGCTTCGGGTGTTACAAACTCTCATGGTGTGACGGGCGGTGTGTACAAGGCCCGGGAACGTATTCACCGCGGCATGCTGATCCGCGATTACTAGCGATTCCGACTTCGTGTAGGCGAGTTGCAGCCTACAGTCCGAACTGAGAATGGTTTTAAGAGATTAGCTAAACCTCGCGGTTTCGCGACTCGTTGTACCATCCATTGTAGCACGTGTGTAGCCCAGGTCATAAGGGGCATGATGATTTGACGTCGTCCCCACCTTCCTCCGGTTTGTCACCGGCAGTCTCACTAGAGTGCCCAACTGAATGCTGGCAACTAGTAATAAGGGTTGCGCTCGTTGCGGGACTTAACCCAACATCTCACGACACGAGCTGACGACAACCATGCACCACCTGTCATTCTGTCCCCGAAGGGAACGCCTAATCTCTTAGGTTGGCAGAAGATGTCAAGACCTGGTAAGGTTCTTCGCGTAGCTTCGAATTAAACCACATGCTCCACCGCTTGTGCGGGCCCCCGTCAATTCTTTTGAGTTTCAACCTTGCGGTCGTACTCCCCAGGCGGATTACTTAATGCGTTAGCTGCAGCACTGAAGGGCGGAAACCCTCCAACACTTAGTAATCATCGTTTACGGCATGGACTACCAGGGTATCTAATCCTGTTCGCTACCCATGCTTTCGAGCCTCAGCGTCAGTTACAGACCAGACAGCCGCCTTCGCCACTGGTGTTCTTCCATATATCTACGCATTTCACCGCTACACATGGAGTTCCACTGTCCTCTTCTGCACTCAAGTCTCCCAGTTTCCAATGCACTTCTTCGGTTGAGCCGAAGGCTTTCACATTAGACTTAAAAGACCGCCTGCGCTCGCTTTACGCCCAATAAATCCGGATAACGCTTGCCACCTACGTATTACCGCGGCTGCTGGCACGTAGTTAGCCGTGGCTTTCTGGTTAAATACCGTCACTGGGTGAACAGTTACTCTCACCCACGTTCTTCTTTAACAACAGAGCTTTACGAGCCGAAACCCTTCTTCACTCACGCGGCGTTGCTCCATCAGACTTGCGTCCATTGTGGAAGATTCCCTACTGCTGCCTCCCGTAGGAGTCTGGGCCGTGTCTCAGTCCCAATGTGGCCGATTACCCTCTCAGGTCGGCTACGCATCATCGCCTTGGTGAGCCGTTACCTCACCAACTAGCTAATGCGCCGCGGGTCCATCCAGAAGTGATAGCAGAGCCATCTTTTAAAAGAAAACCAGGCGGTTTTCTCTGTTATACGGTATTAGCATCTGTTTCCAGGTGTTATCCCCTGCTTCTGGGCAGGTTACCCACGTGTTACTCACCCGTCCGCCACTCACTTCGTGTTAAAATCTCATTCAGTGCAAGCACGTCCTGATCAATTAACGGAAGTTCGTTCGACTTGCATGTATTAGGCACGCCGCCAGCGTTCATCCTGAGCCAAGATCAAACTCTCATATTAAAATGATGAGTCTTTTTCAAGCTCATTAATTGTTTGTTTTTGCGAATTGACTTCGCATGTTTGTTCTCACTAAATCATATTGATTTGCGAGTCCTCACACGATCGTTTGTCAAAATTTTGTTCAGTTTTCAAAGGTCTACCATCGTTGTCAGGTCAACGTTTATAACGCTTTTGACAACTATTTAACTATATCATTGAGAAAAATGATTGTCAACACTTTTTTTAATGAATATCTCATTATTTCTCGTTTCGAAATAGCGTATCATTGGCACTCAAATATATTACCAAGTTTGACCACTCCTCGTCAATAGCAATTTTAAGAAAACCATTATAAAAAATAATTCTTTCACACCAAAAGGCCACACTGCGCGATTCGGTAACGCTTGCATTCAAAAAAATTCATGCACGACATTTCTACTCCGCACTTTTGCCATCACATTTCACATAATATTTTGGTTTAAGTTTGCTTACGTACCGGTTTTAGTTTTACACAATAAAAAGCCACGCTAAAAAGCGTGGCTTTTGCATATTTATATATTAATCAATTGGACGCATCGTTGGGAATAGAAGTACGTCACGAATTGAAGGAGCATCGGTTAGCAACATTACTAAACGGTCAATTCCAATTCCTAAACCGCCAGTTGGTGGCATCCCGTATTCCAAAGCTTCGATATAATCTTCATCGATTCCTTCTGCTTCTTCGTTACCAGCTTCCCGCTCTGCTACTTGAGCTTCAAAACGTTGCCGTTGGTCAATTGGGTCATTCAATTCGGTAAACGCATTTCCGTATTCGTTACCCAAAATGTACAATTCAAAACGATCGGTAAACCGCGGATCATCAGCGTTTTTCTTAGCCAATGGTGAAATTTCAACCGGGTGACCGTAGATGAAGACGGGTTGCTTCAATTGGTCTTGCACCTTATCTTCAAAGAACTCGTTGATAATGTGACCAACCGTCCACCATGATTCATATTTAACACCGTGTTCGTCAGCTAATTTACGAGCTTCTTCTACAGACATCTTTGGCCAGAAATCTACGCCCGCATACTTCTTAATCGCATCTACCATGTGCAACCGTTCGAAGTCTTGATTCAAGTCAAGTTCCGTGCCTTGGTACGTAATCTTACCATCATCTGAAACTGCGTTAACCGCCGCTTTTAAAATTCCTTCCGTTTCGTCCATTACGTCGTGGAAGTCGTAGTAAGCTACGTAAGTTTCTAGCATGGTGAATTCTGGATTATGCCGGGTGTCGATCCCTTCGTTCCGGAAAACTCGACCAATTTCATAAACGCGTTCCATGCCACCCACGATCAAACGCTTCAAATGTAGTTCCAAAGCAATTCGTAAGTACAAATCAATATCCAACGCATTGTGATGGGTAATGAATGGTCGCGCACTTGCTCCCCCAGCTTGAGTGTGGAGAACTGGTGTTTCTACTTCGGCAAAACCGTGGTCGTCCAAGTAGCGCCGAATTGCGGAAACAATCTTGGTCCGTTTGCGGAACCGTTCCATGCTTTCATCATTTGCAATCAAATCTAAATAACGTTGGCGGTAAATTTGCTCAACGTTTTGTAAACCATGAAACTTGTCGGGCAATGGGCGTAAAGCCTTGCTTAAGAAGGTCAATGAAGTAGCTTTAATGGTTAATTCTCCCATATCCGTCTTCATTACGTCCCCAGTCACTCCTAGGAAATCACCTAAATCAGCACGCTTAAAAATCTTGTAGACGTCTTCGCCTAATTCATCTTTCCGTACGTAAAGTTGGATCTTTCCAGAACGGTCCTTTAAGTCAGCAAAGCCGACCTTTCCTTTACCACGCTTCGAAACCATCCGCCCCGCAACGGTTGCGACAACGCCCTGTTCTTCGATTTCTTCTTTTGACATATCACCGTACTTTTCGTGTAGTTGTGCGGCTAAATGTGTTCTTTCAAAACGATGACCAAACGGATCGATTCCTTTGTCGCGTAATTCTTGCATCTTTTCACGACGCACCCGTAGTTGGTCATTCATGCTTGGTTGTTGCTTCTCGCCCACTATGTGATCCCCCTCTTTAGTTTTTCAAATATAATTATTACTTACCAAAACGGTAAATTGCAACCTTATTTCGCAACTCGGCTCATCCGGGATTCTAACTTTTCGATAAACCGGTCGAAAATATCAATCATTTCTTGCTCAGTTTCTGCAGCGTTTAAAGCTACCTTCGTCCGGGCAGAATGTGGTACTCCCTTCAAGTAGTAGGCAGCTTGACCCCGGAATTCACGTGGGCCGACGTTATCGCCCTTTAATTCGACTAAACCATGCAAATGTTCCTTAGCAATCTTAATCTTTTCTGCTGGAGTAGGTTCATCAATGATGGTCCCGTCATTAAGGTATGCTGCCACTTTTTGTAATTCCCACGGATTGCCTAAAACGGCCCGACCAATCATTACCGCATCAGCACCAACTTCATCTAACATCCGTTTAGCATCTTGCGGCGTCTTAACATCCCCGTTACCCATGAACGGGATGTGCAATTGGCTGGCAACTTCCTTTAAGATATCCCAATCGGCATGTCCAGTGTACATTTGTTTCCGGGTCCGACCGTGCATCGCTAAGGCAGCCGCACCAGCTCGTTCCGCGGCTAGGGCATTTTCCACCGCATAGATGTGCTTATCATCCCAACCAGTCCGCATTTTTACGGTTACAGGCTTTTTAACGGCGTCAGTAACGTAAGAAACCATCTCATAAACCTTATTAGGATCTAATAGCCAACGTGCTCCCGCATCCGTGTTAACAACTTTATTAACTGGGCAGCCCATGTTGATGTCAATAATGTCTGCGTCGGTGTTTTGGTCCACAAATTTAGCGGCTTCCACCAAAGTTTCCTTCGTCCCACCGAAAATCTGGATACTCATTGGATGTTCGTTGGGGTCGACTTGCATCATACTTAACGTTTTTTTATTACCGTAAATGATGCCCCGGTCCGAAATCATTTCGCAAACTACCAGTCCGGCACCAAACTGCTTGCAAATTACTCGAAAGGCCGTGTTCGTTACTCCAGCCATCGGTGCAACAACTAATTGATTTGGGATCGTTATGTCCCCAATTTTCCATTCCATTTTTTCACCTCATCAAACTTTTTATGCATGCAGAATATGATAGCACACAAAATTGTGATTGTGGAGGAGCACTAAGTGGACTCCTTACATAAATTGTAGCTAATTATTTTTCATCAATGATTTTTTGCAGATCAGCTTCCGAAAATTGGTATTGATTGCCACAGAACCGACAAACCGCTTGCGCTCCCTGGTCTTTATCAATCATTTCTTGCAGTTCCTCCGTGGGAAGTGAAGCTAATGATTGGGCAAACCGTTCTTTAGAACAGTCACATTCAAATTTAACATCCATTTTATCTAGGATTTTAACCTGATCGTCCTTAAAAATGTCATTTAAAATTTCTTCCGGAGTCTTCCCATCACGCAACATTTCCGAAATTAACGGGATTTCTTTAAGCCGTTGTTGCAACCGATCGATTGCATCATCCGTAGCATCCGGCATAACTTGAATCAAGAAACCGCCCGCTACGCCAACCGTTTCATCCGGGTTCACAAAAACCGATACTCCTACCGCCGAAGGAATCTGTTCAGATTGTGCAAGGTAGTAAGTAAAGTCGTCGCCAATTTCGCCAGAAACTAATCCAACTTGCCCGGTAAACGGATCGCCAAGACCCATATCCTTAGTAACTGCCATGACTCCTTGGTTGCCAACTGCTTGACCCACGTCAATATGGTGATCTTTTTTCAACGGCAAGGATACGTGCGGGTGTTGAAGATAACCTTTAACGGTTCCTTTGGCATTACCGTCCACCACGATGGTGCCCACCGGACCGCCACCGTTAATTTTTACCGTAAGCTTTTCTTCACCCTTTAAAACTGAAGAAGATAGCAATAGGGTCGCCGTTAACGAACGACCTAGCGCTGCCGTGGCTGCGCTCCATGAATCGTGGCGTTGTTGAGCCTCTCGAACCAAGTTAGTAGTGTTGACCGCGTACGCCCGAAACATTCCGTCATTGATAATACTTTTTATTAAATAATCGCTCATTGAGTATGCTCCTTCCGCAAAAAAATCGTGAGTGCATTGGGCAACCCACGATTCTTAAGCTATTAATTTGTTGAACCGTCGTCGTGATCCTCGTCATTTGGATAGTAAACGGTTGTGTCTTGATTGTCTTTATCGTTGGATTCCTTATCCTTAACCGAGTTAGCTGCTTGTTCATGACGTTCGGCTTCCTTGCGTTCTAATTCACGCTTAGCCTCTTCGAAAGTTGCGGCTTTCTCACTTGGAAATTCGGTATCCGATTTCTTTTCCGGCATCTTACCAGTCTTGAATAAGCTGAGAATTTGTTTTTCATCCAAAGTTTCATACTTAAGCAACGCTTCCGCAATAATCTTATGTTGTTCACGATGCTCTTGGATAATCTTGCGAGCTTGTTCGTAACCTTCGGTAGTAAAGCGCCGAATTTCTTCGTCGATGGTTGCAGCAGTCTTTTCAGAGTATGCCGGTCCACTTTCGCCATAGTAGGATTGGCCAGGTGCAGCTAATTCTACTTGACCGATCTTATCACTCATCCCGTACTGCATAACCATTGAGCGGGCAATTTGGGTAGCTTGTTCAAAGTCATTAGATGCCCCTGAAGATTGTTGATTGAAGATAATTTCTTCAGCAGCACGACCACCCATTAAACCAGCAATTTGTTCCATCGCGTCCTTCTTAGACATTAACATCTGGTCTTCACGCGGTAGCATAATCGCGTAACCGCCTGCGCGACCCCGGGGAACGATGGTAACTTTATGCACAACCCGGGCGTCGTTCAAGACTAACCCAACAATGGTATGCCCAGCTTCGTGGTAAGCCACCGTTTGACGTTCCTTCTTGCTGACCACCGCGTTCTTCTTCGCTGGTCCAGCAATTACCCGGTCTTCAGCTTCGTCTAAGTCCGCCGCGTCGATAACCTTCTTGTTACGCCGGGCAGCCAACAATGCCGCTTCGTTAAGCAAGTTTTCCAAATCCGCCCCTACAAAACCAGGAGTTTGTTTGGCAATCTCAGCTAAATCCACGTCGCTAGCAATTGGCTTGTTTTTCGCGTGGACGTGCAGGATGGCTTCCCGTCCGTTAACGTCTGGACGACCAACCAAAATCTTCCGGTCAAAACGGCCTGGACGAAGTAACGCAGGGTCCAATACGTCGGAACGGTTAGTAGCCGCCATAACGATTACTCCTTCATTACCGGTAAATCCGTCCATTTCAACCAGCAATTGGTTCAAGGTTTGTTCACGTTCATCGTGACCGCCGCCAGTACCGTTGCCCCGGCGCCGACCAACCGCATCAATTTCATCAATAAAGATGATCGATGGTGCGTTCTTTTTCGCTTGGTCAAATAAGTCCCGAACCCGGCTGGCACCGACCCCGACGAACATTTCTACGAAGTCTGAACCAGAAATTGAGTAGAACGGAACCCCAGCTTCACCAGCTACCGCCTTAGCCAATAAGGTTTTACCAGTCCCGGGAGGTCCCTCAAGCAGGACTCCGGCTGGAATCCGCGCCCCCAGTTGTACAAACTTCCGGGGATCTTTTAAGAATTCAACAACTTCAACTAATTCTTGCTTTTCTTCTTCTTCTCCAGCTACATCAGAGAAACGAACTTTATTTGCACTTTTATCTGCGGGTTTAACCTTCGATTTACCAAAGTTCATTACTCCTTTGCCAGCACCGCCTTGGCCGGCTTGTCCCATCATCATGTAGAAGATGAAAATAAAGAAGATTAATGGCAATCCCGTTACGAGGAGTTGAACCCAGAAGCTACTCGATTCCTCCTCCTTAGTGCTTACCTTAACTCCATCTGCTGATGCAGTTTTGGTAATTTGGGAGACCGTCGAGTCGTTCTGTAAGACCGAAGTTTGGAACCCGGTTACCTTACTAGATGAAACTGTTCCGGGGAATAACCCTGTGGCAGTATCATCCTCTTGCGCAGAACGATATTTACCAGTGATTTTATACACACCATTTGATGGCTGAATATCAAAACTTTTCACGTTGTCTTTTTTAAGCTGTGAAATAAACTCGCTTGACGAAATGGTGGAGGTTTGGTTATTGCCACCCTTGCCCACTACCGCAGCGATAATTCCCATAATACTCAAAAAAACTACGATATAGAAAAGACTATTTTTAAACAGCCCATTTCTGTTATTTTTCATGTAGTTCCTCCTTGTAAGGCATCAAGACGCATTAATTTTAATCTTGACTGTTGTCGATATAATATCACATTTGACTAACTTTGACCAATGTTTTTACTTATAAATTTCCGGCTTTAAAACACCTACGTACGGTAAATTGCGGTAATAACCTTGGTAATCTAGCCCATATCCGACCACAAATTCGTTTGGAACCGTAAAGCCCACGTAGTCAGCCGTAGCTTCCACATCGCGACCGGCAGGCTTATCCAAGAAGGTACAAATTTTCACGCTCTTTGCGTTACGGGAATATAGTAAATCCATTACGTATCGTAAAGTCCGGCCAGTATCCACAATATCTTCGATGATTAATACGTCACGGTCACTAACATCTTCGGAAATATCAGTAATTAATTCAACTTTCCCGCTTGACTTAGTGCCCCCGTTATAACTAGAAACATCAATAAAATCGATTTGTGCGTAACCATCAAATTCGCGGACCACGTCCGTTGTAAAAAACATTGCACCCGTCAATACGCTTAAAATCAACGGGCGTTTACCAGCATAATCCTTCGTCAACTGCTTACCTAAACGTTGGCAAGCTTCTTTTATATCCGCCTCACTGTACAAAACTTTGGCGATATCATTGTCCATGGGGACGTCCTCCAGTTCTATATTCCAAAATATATTGTGTTTGCGTTGCTAAATAGGGTTCTGCTAACCACGCCTGTCTTAGACCTAGGACCCACAAAACCCGTTGATCGCCATCCACAACTGCCCAAAAGTCTGCGCGTAACTCGCGGGGGATTTTTTGGTCGATTAACTCCCGCCGGACGCTTTTGTACTTTCCGTTTTTTAGGCGCAACCGATCTTCCGGGGTTGCTTGACGAACAAAAAGCGGTTGCTTAAGTTGATTGCTACTCAATATCATTGCTCCAGCAGCCGGCTCAGTGACGGGCTGGTCGCTAAGGCGAAATTGAGTGCGTTCATCCAAAGTTAACCACTTGTTCAATGTTACCATACGCTTTTTAGCTTGTTCACTTTTTACGGTCTTTTTTTTGATTATTTGTAACAAATCGTACGTGATTTCCAGTATGTAGCCGTTGCCGAGATCAATCGCTCCCTGTGCTAAATTGGTTTGATTAATAAATTCTAAAACTTCATCCAGCTTATTTTGCCCAATGGCAACTTCCGGACAAACCTCATTGGTCAACTGCTTAATTAGCTGCTTTTGCCATGACCGCGTTTGCGCCTTGAATTCTGACAGCCGATACTGATTACCTTGGCGAAGTTGTTCCAATTTTTGGTGACTAATTTCTGCAATTAACTGGGTTTCTTCCGCAATTTCGCTTTGATACTGGCCAATGTGTTCGATCACCCGTGGATTTTCTGCTTGTAAAGCCGGCAAAATTTGATTGCGCACCCGATTTCGCAAAAAATCATTTTGTTGATTAGTTTCATCTTCAAACCAAGTCAGGTGATTTTGTTGGGCGAGCGCCACTAGCGTTGGTTTACTAATCTTTAAAAATGGCCGCACTAACCGCCCGGACGCAAAATTTCGTTCTTCAGGGATTCCACGCAACTGGCTTAACCAGCCGCCCCGAATCACCTGCATCACAAAACTTTCCGCCTGTTCGGTAGCATTGTGCGCCGTCAAAAGCGTGCTGGCGTGATACTGGTACATTACTTTTGCAAAAAAGTCATACCGAAACCGCCGAGCCGCCGCTTCTACTCCCGTATCCGGATGCTGGTCTTGGGGCCACTTCGTAGTTTCCAATTTCAGCTGCCGATTTGCGCACCATTGCCGCAAAAATTCCTCTTCTTGCATGCTTTGGGGACGGAGTTGATGGTTGACGTGAGCGATAATTAGCTGCTCTTTGGCAAGGTGGGGCGCCGCTAAAAGGGCGTTCACTAATACCGTAGAATCCACTCCCGTAGAAACGGCCACCACCACCGGCGCTTGATTCAATTGATATTGGTTAACAATTTTTTCACCCAGCGCCTTTAAATTCATCATTAGTTACGCCGTCCCCCGCGGCCACCGCGCTTGCCATCCGTATTTTTCTTAAGCATGGAAAGTCGGGATTCACTGTCCTTTAAAAAGCCCGATAGCATTTGGTCAAACGATTCGTTTGAATGGTGTTGTTTTGCTTGGTGATTAGCTTGATGACTGAATTGCCGGTCGTCCCGTGAATGGTGGTATTCATGAGATTTCTTCGGTGCTGTCTGAGCTGGACGTTCCACCGCCTTACGAATTGATAAAGCAATTTTGCCATCATCAGCAATCGAAAGCACCTTCACCGTGACCGAATCGCCCACCTTAAGTACGCTGTGAATATCCTTAACAAAACTATCAGAAACTTCACTGATATGAACTAAGCCAGACCGATGCTCCCCTAAATCTACAAAAGCTCCAAAATTAGTGATTCCAGAAACTTTCCCATCTACCTTAGTTCCAACTTCAATTGACATAAATCCGTATGTTCCTCCTAAAAAATTTAATGTCTAATTATACCATTTCTTACCAGCTGCTTGCGAGTTGTCGACCCGGAAAAATTTATTTTCAATGACCCGTGAAAAGACTTGCGTGGGTTTGAAAAAATTTATGAAATTAGTTGGTGTTGAATAGCGAATAAAGAAAAAAGTGAAAAGCAACTTTTTGAAGTCTTGCTTTTCACTTTCATAATATTAACTATTTAATTGCGCTTAACCCATCCACGCTCGGCTTACACTACTTAGCATCATCAGGCAGATTATAAACCGTTTCGCCTTTTTTAGTGTAAAAGTATTTTGCCCGGATCAATTTTTCCAAATAATCTTCATCATTCATTTGCTTAACCTTGTCTTTTAGCTGCGTGTTTTCATCCTTCATTTTTGTATAACGCGCAGATTCCACCGCTAACTTAGCGTTCACGTTGTTCTGAGACACTTTTGCGTGGATGATTTGAAAAAGGAAGACCGCTGCCACGGCCGCAAAGACGCCTAAAATAAACAAAGCCCGTTTTTTACGTGCTCGTGCATACGGATTAGGTGCTCCGGTTGCCGTCCGGTAATTCATTTTGCTGTGGTCTTTTTTTTGATGGTGTTGATTATTTGTCATTGTTATATCCCCTTAATCACTTTTGATTATAACAACGCTTACCTAGCCTGTCCACGCATATTTACCAAGTTTTAAATTATTTTCTAAAATCCTGTTGATAATTTTCAGAAATAATCGTATACATGCGTTCTGCATCGTCTTTTTTAGTCGTATCTAGCAACTGTTCTACCCGGATCACCAAAGTTTTATTTCCAAAACGAATTTCGACTTGGTCGTTTGGCATTACGTTTGACGAGGACTTAGCTACTTTATCATTAATCAAAATCCGTCCCTGATCGGCAACTTCTTTTGCCAACGCCCGTCGTTTAATAATCCGCGAAACTTTTAAAAATTTATCTAGTCTCATTTAACCATCCTCTGTATTGTTCTTATTATTTTTTTACCAAAAGGAATCGTCAGCCATTCTCGCAGGGTGAATACGCGATTAATGAGCACAAAGCTTAGCCAAGTTAACGCACCCATTAGCGTAGCCACTGCCGTAATTATCAAGGCAGCGCCCCGACCGGTTCCCGCAATCATCAAGTGTAGAAAACCAGCCATCAGCTGAACGACGACGAACATTATCGCGTTTCCCACTAGCAGTTTCAGTAAAAAGTGATTTTCTAGGTAAACCCGCTTTAATAATCGCGCCGGTAAAGCCCAACTCATCGCAAAAGCAATGATAGCCAAACTAAGTACGGTCACCCAGCTTGCGCCATCAATTGACCAATGCCGCACTGCCCAGCCGTTGCAAAGCACCTTGACGCAGAGTCCCGCGAAAATTGCCCAAAAAGTCATTTTTAAGCGTCCCATACTTTGAAGAACGCTGTTATTAACAAATATCATTGCAGCCAATATTATGCTGAGATTGTAGATTGCTAAGGCGCCCGAGCCAGTTGAGCTACCGAACAACAGCCGGTTAATGAACGGCATTAAAGCAATCATTCCCACACTAGCTGCCGATGAAATTGCCACGGCCACCCGTATCAAAGAAGTTGCCGACCGGTAAAATCCACCAGTATCACGCTTTTGGAGCGCTTCGGTTAACGATGGTAATAACGTGGTTGCAAACGCAGTCGCAATTACCGTTCCAACTTGGACCAATGGTTGCGCACGATCATAGACCCCTTTTAAAGCCTTTGCAGCGTCTGGTAACATTCCTGATGCTACTAAGCTATTTTTCACCGTAAAGGAATCTACTAGTTGCAATAAAATAATCATCGCCGAAAGCAGGCAAATCAACCCACCTTCCACAATAAAACGTTTCCCCAGCTGTCTAAAAACGGACCATTTAAAATGGTGATTGCCTTCGCGCACAATTTTGCCGATCACCGGGATAAAAAACCAACTTGCCGCCACGGCCGCCACGGTGGAACTAGCCATCGCATACGCTCCCATTTTATAAACGGACCAGTCCTGACGAACCGTCAAAATCGCCACGAGAATGATAATGCTCACTCGAACGACTTGCTCGACCACTTGCGACTTAGCCGTAGGAAGGACGTCGTAGATGCCCTGGTAATATCCTCGGCCAGTCGCTAAAAGCGGCATTAGTAAAAACATGGTCGCCACCACCCGCAGCATCGGTGCTAATTGGGGATCCCCCATTGCCTGGGCAATGGGATGGGCGCCCCCGACTAATACCAAAAATATCGTGACGGAAAGTACTGCTAAGATCATCAAAGAATATTGGCTAAGCACCAACTTTTTTCTTTGATCAGGCTCCTCAGCAATGATTTTAGAAATAAAGTTGGGGTAGCCGTTAAGCGCAAAGGTCATCCCAATTCCGTAAATCGGATAGATTTGCTGGTATACGTAAAATCCAGTGTTGCCCACCAAATTTTGCAGTGGAATGCGGTATACGGCGCTTAAAATCTTAGCGATAATTGCGGCAACCGACAGGATAAATGCTCCTTGCATTACTTTTTGCTCGGTTATTTTTTTCAAATCGCTTCCTCACAAATATTCAGCTAATTTTTTAACGTAACTCATTAGTTGTTCAAACCAATCCGATTGTTGCATTTGCGGTTGAATAACTAACTTTATATGCATTTTATCATTTGATTCCGCCACTGTCGCTCGTAGTTTGGTAACTGATAACGCAGCAAAGACGTTTTCCCCACTAATTCTTTGACTTGCTGCCGGCGTTAAAGTAATAAATAAATTACCGTTTTTACGTTCAATTTTTTCTACCTGAGCAGCATCCGCGTGTAATTTTAGCTCGGTAACTTTAATTAAGTTTGCTACTTCGGTCGGATATTCGCCAAACCGGTCAATCAAGTCATCCACCACGTCCATCAAGCCTTCGGTAGAGTCTACCTGACGAAGACGTTTGTAGAATTCGATTTTTTGTTGTGGGTCTTCGATATACGTACTTGGTAGAAAAGCTTCAATTTCCAAGTCGATCTCACTATCGGACCGTTTTGGAACTTGCTTACCCTGTTTTTGCTTAACTGCGTCAGCCAGCATTTGCGTGTATAAATCGTAACCAACCGAATCAATAAACCCGTGTTGTTGCTTTCCAAGCAAATTGCCCGCGCCCCGGATGGAAAGGTCTCGCATAGCGATTTTAAAGCCGGACCCCAGCTCCGTGAAGTCTTTAATGGCTTCCAACCGTTTTTCACCTAATTCAGTTAACACCCGGTCCCTTTGATATAGGAAGTACGCGTACGCCACCCGGGAAGAACGTCCAATCCGCCCCCGCAGCTGGTACAGCTGGGAAAGCCCCATGTGATCGGCGTTTTCCACAAATAAAGTATTGGCGTTAGGAATGTCGATTCCGGTTTCGATAATCGTAGTCGTTACTAGTACGTCATATTCACCTTCGATGAAGTCAAACAAAATGTCTTCAAGTTGTTTTTCAGTCATCTGCCCGTGAATGTAGGCAACCCGGGCCTCGGGTACCAACGCCTCGATTTGGGCGACCACTTTTTCAATATCTTGCACCCGGTTATGCAAGAAAAACACCTGGCCATCTCGACGGATTTCTCGCATAATTCCTTCACGAATAATGCCAGCGTTCTCCTCGACCACGTAGGTTTGAATCGGGTACCGGTTAGTTGGCGGTGTTTCAATTACCGAAAGATCCCGCACCCCAATCATCGACATGTTTAGGGTTCGCGGAATCGGGGTAGCCGTAAGGGTCAAGACATCCACTTGGGAACGCAATGCCTTAATCCGTTCCTTGTGCTTCACCCCAAAACGCTGCTCTTCGTCGATTACTAGCAATCCTAAATCCTTAAACTGCACGTCCTTTGACAATAACCGGTGGGTTCCCACCACAATGTCAATGGTTCCGTCAGCCAACCCCTCCAACGCTTCCTTGATCTGTGCGTTAGTTTGAAACCGGGATAGCATCGCGGTTGTGACTGGATAATCTTCAAAACGATCGTTCATCGTATCAAAGTGTTGTTGTGCCAAAATCGTGGTGGGAACGAGAATTGCCACCTGCTTGCCGCCTTCGATGGCTTTAAAAGCAGCTCGGAGGGCTACCTCAGTTTTCCCGTAACCCACGTCTCCCACTAGCAAACGATCCATCGGCCGTGGCTTTTCCATATCCTCCTTAACTTCCTTGATCGACCGGAGTTGGTCGGGAGTTTCGGTATAAGGAAAATCATTTTCAAATTGCAATTGCAAGTCGTCATCCGGCGGAAAAGCAAATCCTTTTTCAGCTTCTCGCTTAGCATATAGCTCAATTAAGTCGTCCGCAATGTCTTCAATTTTTGAAGCAACGTGCTGCTTAGTTTTTGCCCAGTCGGATCCGCCCAGTCGATTAATTTTAGGCCGCTTGCCTTCTGCCGCGACATATTTTTGAACTAAATTAAGTTGGGTTACCGGAATGAAAAGCTGTCCACTACCTTGGTATTGGATAGTGAGGTAATCTTGGTGTACCCCGTCAACTTCCATGGTGGTCATTCCCAAATATTTACCAATCCCGTGATTAACGTGCACCACAAAATCCCCAGGCTTTAGCTCGGTATAGCTTTTTAGCCGTTCTGCGTTTTCAATGTGCTGTTGCCGTGGACGTTTTTTGCGTACCTTGGCAAACAGTTCTTTTTCCGTAAGCACCACCAGTTTGGCATCCGGCATTTCAAACCCTTGCGAGAAAGATTGACCAATGATGTTGACCGCCCCGATAATTACCCGGTCTGCTTGCACAGTTTGTGAAGCAATTTCAAAGTCGTGCAACGTGCTGGCAATTTTACTTTGGCGCTCCTTAGAATTTGCAAAAATCAAGACGGTGGCGTGCCGACTCATCCACCGTTCTACTTCGCCTTTTAAGACCGGCATTTGACCAAAGAACTCCTGCACCGCCCTAGTGGTGATTTCCGTGAGTTGGTCAAACTTAAGCCGCCCCATTCCCTTTTGGAACATTGACAAAAAGACTTGGGATTGCTTTTTTTGCCGAATCAATTGCCGAATTTCTAAGCCAAACGGGTCGTTATCTAGCAAAACGTTATTTTTCAACTGATCCACAATCCAGCTTGCTTCGTTTTTCTGGATATCTAACTCCGCATCTAAGATCCGTGGGTAGTCATCAACCACCAGCACCCCGTCGGCCAAATAGTCGAGCAACGAATTCGGTTTTGCGTAAAGTTGCTTGGTGTAAATTACGTCTTCTGGAATAATCTGGTGTTTTCGCCACCGGTCCGTAACTTCCGCAATGTTTTGTTGTAAAGCTTCCTGGTCGTCTTCATCCAGACGCTTGCGTGCAGCTTGGACCTGCTTTTGCAGTTTTTCAATCCCCTGACTAAATTGTTCTTCCGTCACAATTAAATCCGTTGCCGGCAGAATCTTAGTCTGGGTGATATTTTCAATGCTACGCTGGTTATTTTGGTCGAAAGTACGGAGCGAATCCACTTCGACATCGAAAAAGTCCACCCGGACCGGAACGTCTTGATTAAGTGGAAAAATATCCACAATCGAGCCTCGAACGGCAAATTCCGACTTCTTTTCCACCTGCTCGACCCGTTGATAGCCCAACTGAGTCAGCTGGCGAATCAATTCTTGCGGATCATATTCTTCGCCCACGGTAAGTTCCAGCTGGGCCTGCTTAACGTCAGCTGCAGCGGGGACCATCCGGCGGAATCCCGAGGCCGAGGTGACGTAAACTCCCAACTGACGATTAGCAAGGGCGTTTAAGAATCGCACCCGGGCCGTCCGGTAGTTAGGTGAACTAGT
The DNA here is from genome assembly GCA_024970065.1 of Pediococcus acidilactici. Classification (NCBI taxonomy): domain Bacteria; kingdom Bacillati; phylum Bacillota; class Bacilli; order Lactobacillales; family Lactobacillaceae; genus Pediococcus; species Pediococcus acidilactici. The sequence goes on from CP103908.1 coordinate 1,615,518, forward strand.
CGCCACTTCCGCCGCAATAATCTCTTCGGCGGGAAACCAATACGCTTGCAAATCTAGCTGTCCCTCTGCCAAATCGTTATATAAACGTTCTGCGTGCGCTAAGCTATCCGTCACCACCAAAACCGGGCGTTGTTGGCTTTGCAATAGCGCATTCAAAAAAAGTTGTTTAGCAGGTTCCAATAATCCGGTCACTAATTGCCGCGTTTGCGGCCCTAAGTTACTAGTAACTTCATTGACCGCTTTGGTATCTGCAAAAATCTTTTCAATATTCATACTTGCCCCACTAATTGTATTGATTCATCAATTGACTGAATTCTGCGCCCGCTAACCAGTCGTCGAGTGCCGCAACTGCATTTTGGACGCCAATTTCAAAGTCAGCTTGTTGTTCTTTAGTAAACCTTCCGAGTACGTAATCGACCACCTTTTGGTGTGCAGGATGCTCAATTCCCACTCGGAGACGCCGAAATTTTTCGGTACCTAAATGGGCAATCAAGCTCTTGATCCCGTTGTGACCGCCTGCCGAACCCTTTTGGCGTAACCGAATTTTACCTACCGGCATGTCCATGTCATCATAAACCACGATCAAGTCCGTTAAGGCTAAATCATAGTAATCCATCAAGGGACGCACGGCCCGCCCGGAATCGTTCATGTAGGTGGTTGGTTTCACTAATAAAACCTTTTCACCATTTAAGAAAAATTCGCCCACCATGGCTTGGTGATGGATCTTAAAATGCTCCACCCCATACTTTTTAGCTAGCGCGTCCACCACCATAAACCCGGTATTATGTCGCGTTTGATCATATTCTTTTCCAATGTTCCCTAAACCAACAATCATTTTCATTATTTATCATCCTCATACGCAAAAATAGCTGAAAGGAATCCGCCCCTTCAGCTTGAGCTCGTTTTAAATAATCTTATCATATATCATTATAAAAGCTTAGATTTTACTTTCATTCCCCCGACAATTATTTTAGACAAACTTATTCTCATTCTGAAATTAGGTCTCAACTTTCCCCTGTTAAAATGCTATAATACTCTGGTGGACCAAATATATAATCTAATAAATGAAGGGAATGGATATTATGTCTAATATTCAAAATCATCAAAAAGTTGTCCTCGTCGGTGACGGTGCCGTAGGTTCTAGTTACGCATTCGCGATGGCACAACAAGGAATCGCTGAAGAATTCGTCATTGTCGACGTTGTTAAGGATCGTACAGTTGGGGACGCATTGGACCTTGAAGATGCTACTCCATTCACAGCTCCAAAGAACATCTACTCTGGTGAATACTCAGACTGCAAGGATGCTGACTTAGTTGTTATCACAGCTGGCGCACCACAAAAGCCAGGTGAAACACGTCTTGACCTTGTTAACAAGAACTTGAACATCCTTTCAACAATTGTTAAGCCAGTTGTTGATTCTGGTTTTGATGGTATCTTCCTTGTTGCTGCTAACCCAGTTGATATCCTTACTTACGCAACATGGAAATTCTCTGGCTTCCCTAAGGAAAAAGTTATCGGTTCAGGTATCTCACTTGACACAGCTCGTTTGCGCGTAGCTCTTGGTAAGAAATTCAACGTTAGCCCAGAATCTGTAGATGCTTACATCTTAGGTGAACATGGTGACAGTGAATTTGCTGCTTACTCATCAGCTACAATCGGTACAAAGCCATTGCTTGAAATCGCTAAAGAAGAAGGCGTTTCAACTGACGAATTGGCTGAAATCGAAGACAGCGTACGTAACAAAGCTTACGAAATCATCAACAAGAAGGGTGCTACATTCTACGGTGTTGGTACTGCCTTGATGCGGATTTCTAAAGCAATCCTTCGCGACGAAAATGCTGTACTACCTGTTGGTGCATACATGGACGGCGAATACGGTTTGAACGACATTTACATTGGTACTCCTGCAGTTATCAATGGTCAAGGTCTAAACCGCGTTATCGAAGCACCACTTAGCGATGACGAAAAGAAGAAGATGACTGACTCAGCAACTACTTTGAAGAAAGTTCTTACTGACGGTCTAAACGCTCTTGCTGAAAAACAAGACAAATAATAATTAAATTTATTAACGAAAGCACCGGTTGCAACCGGTGCTTTTTTTGTGCTCACCTTTCTTTATCGCCATTTTCTCCCCAATCTTGTACCAAAAATGAGTAATTACGTAAATATTGATGCCAAAGGCCGATTTTTTTGTTAAGATTCGCATAGTAGACTTGATATATCAGAAATATTACAGTAATGTTACAGAAGAAAGTAAAAGCAAAGAAAGAATCAATTCATTTGGGGGAAGTACTATGCAACAACGAAAACATCAGCACCAGCGACCACACCATTCAAAAATTGCCATCACGGTTGGTGCAGTGGTTATTTTGGGATTGGGCTACGCCGGTATCGCCCACCATTACCAAAATAGCAAAACCTTTATGCCAAACACAACGTTAGCGGGCACTAACGTAGGCGGCAAAACTGCTGCCCAAGCACAGCAGTTGATTGAAAACCACTTAAGTAATCAAAAATTAAATTTGACTGCGAACGGCAAAGTTGTAAAAAAGGTTGACCTTGCTGACGCGGGAATCAGTTCAACCAGTCGCCAGTCAATCACTAGCGCAATCAAATCACAAAATGGATGGGCCTGGCCCCTTCATCTAATGCACGTAGCCAACGCTGCAGACAAACCTTCCGTTAGTCTTGATCAGGCGGGCACTAAAAAGTTAAATGCCTATGCTAAAACTACCGCTGACGAACTAAATCAAAAACTAAATTCTAATACCAAATCAACTGCTCACGTTGTTAGTCCAGAAATTCTGGCACAGCAAATTCAAGCCAGCACTGCTAGAGGCGCTCAAGAGTTGGACCTAAAAAAAACCTACTATTCGAAGAAGAATAATGCTGCTCAGGTTAAACTTCAACGGATTCAAGCCGAAAATGAAAAAATCACCTATGACGTAAACGGCAATACCGTGGTGATTCCTAAAACCACTATAAAAAGTTGGCTCGACGTTAAAACCGATTCTCAAGGCCAGCAAAAATTAAGCGTGGATCAATCCAAAGTAAAGGCTTATTTAGCGGATTTAAACCAAAAATACGCTACTTACGGAGCGGACGTGACCTTCAACAGTACTAAGCGCGGTACCCAAACCGTTAAGGATGGAATTTTTGGTTGGTCAATCAACACCACGGCCGATGCCGCTAACCTAAGTACCAACATTCTAAAAGGCGCTAGTTTTACCCAAAAAGCTACCATCGTTGGTTCGGGGCAATCTTTGAAAAAGGGTGACCTTGGCTCTACGTATGTAGAAGTCGATAAAACTAACCAACACATGTGGTTCTATAAGGATGGTAAACTGCAAATTTCTACCGACGTGGTAACTGGTAAGCCATCGAACGGTAACACCACGCCTACGGGAGTCTTTTACGTTTGGAACAAAGAACGTAACGCAACGTTACGCGGCAAAAACGATGATGGTTCCAACTACGCTTCTCCAGTAAGCTACTGGATGCCGATTGACTACACCGGAGTGGGCCTCCACGACGCTCCTTGGCAACCTAAATTCGGTGGTGACTGGTATAAGTCGCACGGCTCACACGGCTGTGTTAACACCCCACCCGCCACAATGAAAAAATTGTTCGATGCTGTTCCAGTTGGAACTCCGGTAGTGGTATTCTAATACCTTAATCTATGCTATTATTAAAAATAGATTAAGATATGGAGGGTAATCCATAATGTTATTAAAATCAATGGTTAAACCCAAGCAACGGCTAACTACCGTCCAAGAAGATGCCACACTTGAAGAAGCTCTTAAAATTTTAGAAGATTCTGGTTTCCGGTGCGTTCCCATTTTAGATAAAACCGGGCGCCTTTTCCGCGGAAATATTTATAAAATGCACATTTACCGGCATAAGTCGCGGGGTGGCTCAATGCAAGACCCGGTGACCAGTCTATTGAAAAACGCGACCAAGTATATTAACTTAAGTGCCGCGTTCTTCACCGTATTTTTTACCATCAAGGATTTACCTTACATCACCGTTTTAGATGATAATAATTATTTCTACGGGATTTTAACCCATGCGCGCCTGCTAGACGCCCTTTCCCAATCTTGGAATACTAACGTAGGGAGTTACGTAATCACGGTGGTTTCTAGTGACGAACGCGGTGATTTAGCAACTAGCGCAAAAATCATTACAAAGTATACTTCCATTGCAAGCGTCATTACTTTGGACTCTAACGAAGATGAACTGATTCATCGGACGTTGTTTACCTTACCAGCGGGAGTTCCACCAAAAAAGCTACAACGCATTATTAGCAATTTAGAGCGAAAAGGTTTCAAAGTCCCTGAGGTTGAGGATTTACAATCGCATCGTTTAGCTTAGATTATTAAAAATAGCGACCAGGAAAATTCCTGGTCGCTATTTTTTGTGGGCTATTACAGTGTTGTGAGTAACGTTTGCTGTAATGGTCCTTTATGTATTCGCAACCAGACCCAAACTAACTTTAAGGGCCTCGTTGACGCGTTTCATCTTTTGGCCGTCCAACCGGCCAATTCGATCATGTAGACGTTGTTTATCAATTGTTCGAATCTGTTCCATTAAAATTACCGAAGCCCGCGGATTGCCGGCTTCGCCTGCACGAATGGCAACGTGGGTGGGCATCTTTGGTTTAGTAATCCTAGTCGTAATCGCTGCGATAATTACCGTCGGACTATAGTGATTGCCAACGTTATTTTGAATCACTAAAACCGGACGCATTCCCCCTTGTTCAGAACCAACAACTGGTGACAAGTCTGCATAGAACAAATCGCCGCGCTTGATCTTGGATTCGTCCACAGTGCCACCCCATCTTTAATCTATTAATTTAATCACTACTCAACACGTTGAATACGTGTTCTTCGCAAGCCGCCTCGCAGGACGTGAAATCTTGGGTAATCTTAGCGTTAATATCCGCCATTTGTTGGTAGCCCGCTTTTAAAAGCTCTAAATGTTCCGCAGCATGACGTTCAAAAAAAGCATGGATTAGTTGATCACTTACCCCAGTGGGTTCAACTTCAAACATTTCACAATAAATCTCTTTTTCAACAGATATATCCCTTAGTTGATTACTCATTAGGCTCGCTCTCCTGTATTCCTGATTATTACTTTCATTCTACCATCAATAAAATTATTTTACTATATCATTATTCTTATAAACTCGCGGAATCCGCTCCGTAAAGCCACAAGTAATCTCGTAATTAATCGTTCCTGCGTAATCAGCAATGTCCGTCATGCTGATACTCTTTCCTTGCGATTGTCCCGCTAAAATTACCCGGGTACCTGCCGGATATTCATGCGGAAGGCGAATCATTAATTGGTCCATGCAGACCCGCCCCACGATTTCACAGAAGTGCCCATCAACTAGCACGTGGAACCCTTGTAGGCATCGTGGGTAACCATCCGCGTAGCCAATCGGAACGGTACCAATCCATTCGTCTTGTTCAGCGGTATAAGTTGCTCCGTAGCTAACCGAACGACCCTTTTTCAATAATTTTGAAAATGAAAGTTGGGCTTCTAACGACATCGCTGGTTTTAAATCATACGGTGGTTCCAGAACGGATCCAGACGGATTCATCCCGTAAATACCAACTCCAAATCGGATCATGTTACCATTGCATGCCGCATGCCATAGACTAGTCGCGGTGTTAGAAACGTGCACGTACCGTGGCTTTTCAGGCAAAGTATCCACCATTTTATGAAAACGGTCAACTTGCAGGTTGAAATAAGTTGGGTCCTTTTCATCTGCAGTTGCAAAATGGGTAAATACACCTTCAAAGATGAACCGCTCGTCTTCTTTGAGTAACTTTGCAGCTCGGTTAAGCTCCCCTGCTTCTTGGAAACCAATTCGTCCCATTCCTGTATCAAGTCCAAGATGCACCTTCAACGGATGCTCCGCCGTTAATTGCGGAGCTGCTTTAATTAACCAATCTACATCACCAACGGTTAACGAAATGTCTTTTTCCGCAGCTAATGCCGCCCACTTCATGTTGGTAACCCCCAAAACTAAGATTGGTTCCGCAAAACCCGCTTCCCGTAACGTAAGCGCCTCGTCTAAAATTGCCACACAAAAACCGGTGGCCCCCGCTTGTTCAGTATACCGGGCGACCGGAATCAGTCCGTGACCATACGCGTCTGCTTTGATTACGGCAAATAACTCACTTTGCTGATCTAATCGTTCAATTTCTTTTTTTACATTTTGTCGAATTGCCGCCGCATCAACTACTAGTCGACTTGAACGATGCCATCCTTCAACCATTGTTAATCCCCCTCTAAGATTACCTGTGTTACGACATGGTGTTTTGAATGCGAAATCGACACGTGTGCTGCCCCATTAAAAGGATGCTTGCTAAACATTGGTCGACCATTGTCATCATACACAACTTCAATATCTTGAAAATTAAGGTGCTTTCCTAATCCCGTACCGTAAGCTTTACTATAGGATTCTTTGACTGAAAAATGGCCAGCCAAAAATTCGTACGCTCGCTGACCGCTCATGTTTGCCAATTCGGCTTGCTCTTTAGTAGTCAATACTTTCTTGATAAAAGACGTTGGATTATGCAACGTTTTAAACCGATCAATATTGGTAATATCAATGCCAATTCCGTAGATCATGTGAATCCTCCCATTGTCGTCATTTATTGTATCAAACTTACCTTTGAAAGAACATCCCAACTTAACCCCGCTACGATGGGCTTTGCCATCCCTTTGCCTTCCTTAACTACCATCCCGGGGCTCAAGCGGATTGGTAAAGTTTTTCTAAAACTGCTGAATAAAAAAATGAGGTCCGAAACCCACGCTTCGGTAACCTCATTAATCCGTTTGAACTTTATTTTTCTTTAATAACAAAGTGACGTTTGTTGCCGCCTTTATTACTATCTTGCCGGTGGTTTGAACCCGCGTGGCGATCGTCACGATCTCGTCGATGACCGTTCTTACGATCGTTCCATTTGCCACCATTGCCGTTGCGCCGGTAGCCATTACCACCGCCGTGACGCCGACCACCTCGGTAGCCGCCACCACCCTTGTGATTACCACTCTTCTTCCGTGGCAATGGGCGTTCAGGAGTAATTTTAACCTTAATTTCACTTGCGTCTGCCTTAGTTTCGTCATTTAATAAGGTCGCTACTAATGTACGCGCGTCGTATTGTTCTAATAAACGGTCTGCTTGTTCGCCAAACTTATCAACATCCGTCTTTTTAACCAATTCTTGCACGTTTTGTTCTGCCATTGCTGCCCGACCAATGAAGGCTTCTTCTTCTGTTGGTGGCTTTAATGGAAGTAAACGTTTCTTAGTTAAACGTTCTACATCCCGAAGGTAATCCATTTCCCAGTTAGTTACAAAGGTTACGGAAGTTCCGTGAGCACCGGCCCGGCCAGTCCGCCCGATCCGGTGAACGTAACTTTCAGGATCTTGGGGGATGTCGTAATTATAAACGTGGGTAACTCCAGAAATATCTAATCCCCGTGCCGCAACGTCGGTAGCAACTAGAATATCTAATTGCCCATCCCGGAATTGGTGCAAAATGTTCATCCGGCGTTGTTGCGTTAGGTCTCCATGGATTCCCGCTGCGTTATACCCACGAGCAACCAATCCCTTAGCCACTTCGTCAACTCGGCGCTTTGTCCGACCGAAGACTACTGCTAACTTAGGTGACTGCACGTCAATAATTCGGGTTAACATATCAAATTTTTCAAATTCTTTAGAACGAATGTAGTACTGATCAACCAAATCAGCGGTTAGTTCTTTTGACTTAACCGTCACTTGTTTAGGATCAGTCATAAATTTAACCCCAATCTTTTTGATTGGTGCTGGCATCGTTGCTGAGAATAGTAACGTTTGCCGTTCACTTGGGGTTTGTTCAATAATTTTTTCAATATCTGGTAAGAATCCCATGTCCAACATATCATCCGCTTCGTCAAGTACCAGGGTTTTAACGTGGTCTAAGCGAATAGTGTGTCGGCCAATGTGATCTAAAAGTCGGCCGGGAGTTCCCACAACGATTTGTGGGTGGCTCTTCAACGCATTGATTTGCCGGCGAATGTCTGCTCCACCATACACAACTTGAACTTTAGCTCGCTTGTACTTACCCAATTTAAAAATTTCTGCTTGGGTTTGGGCAGCTAATTCACGCGTTGGTGAAACGATAATTGCTTGAATATTAGGATTATCTAGGTCAACATTTTGTAAGATTGGCAATCCAAACGCAGCCGTTTTTCCGGTTCCGGTTTGTGCCTGTCCAATAATATCTTTCCCCGCTAAGACATCGGGAATTGTTTCAGCTTGGATTGGAGTGGGTTCATCGTATCCATTGTCTAAAACAGCTTTCAAAATGTCTTCTTCCAACCCTAGTTCGGTAAATTTCAAATATAATTCCTCCTAAATTTCTGCTACTGCATCAAAGAAAATCCGTCTTTTAGGGCAAAGCCCACAGTAACAATCATGTAAACATAACTTTATAATCATACACCCGCGAAGTGGGATTAGCAAATAAAATAGAGAGTGGAAGCCCTTGGTCTGGGTTTGAGGACTAATTTAATTTAGGGCTTAATCGTGGGTTAGACGATTGAGTTCTAAATTGGGTTAGCCGCAGAACCCTAAGGGCTGGAACTCGTTTCCTAATAAAGAGCGTGGAAGCCCTTGGTCTGGGTTTGAGGACTAACTTAATTTAGGGCTTAATCGCGGGTTAGGCGATTGAGTTCTAAATTGGGTTAGCCGCAGAACCCTAAGGGCTGGAACTCGTTTCCTAATAAAGAGCGTGGAAGCCCTTGGTCTGGGCTTGAGGATTAACTTAATTTAGGGCTTAATCGTGGGTTAGACGATTGAGAACTAAATTGGGTTAGCCGCAACGTTCCAAAGGCGTATTCCCATTTCAGCCTTCTTAAGTGCGAACTCCCGACCACAAAAAAGACCGGGAGCCTCCCCGGTCTTTAGCTTGCTATTTGAGTTCTTCAACTACTTTTTCCAAATGAATTCCGTGACTTGCCTTTAATAGTACGCAGTCGTCGGCCTTAATTTTATGCTGTAAGTCTGCAGTCAGTTGAGGAAGCTCATTTGCGGCGTACAAATGAACGGCTTCCGCTGGATATATTTTTTCATCAACCAACCGTTTTCCCAATGCTTGCATGTGTGCGCCCACGAGAAATACTTCTTCAAATTGGGCAGGATCTAAATTATCTGCTAGCTGGGCGTGCATTTGGTCAGCATCTTCCCCAAGTTCTAGCATGTCGCCAAGCACCACAAAACGGCGTCCCGTTTTCTTAGTGTGTGCAAAAGAGTTTAACACCGCCTTTGCGGCCGTAGGATTCGAATTATATACATCACTTAAAATCCGTTCTCCCTGACGTCCTTTTAGCCATTCGGTTCGATTCTTAGTTAAGTTAAAATCTGCCAATGCACGGGCGCTATCCGCAATTCCAACGTGATACCGGTTGCCTACCGTAATTGCTGCTAAAGCATTCATTACGTTGTATTCGCCAATAATTGGCAACTTAACTTCGACTTCCGAATCAAGGTTGGTCTTAAATGTCGTTTCAGTATCGTTCCCGGCTACGTCAGTCGCAAATACGTCGTTTTCATTTCGCATCCCAAACGTAAGCTGTTCAACATCGACCGTCTTAGCGCGTTCTGTCAATAATGGTTCGTCGCCATCGTAAACAAAGCAACCGTCCTCTTTTAAGCCGTCCGTAATTTCCATTTTAGCGTCCGCAATTCGATCACGCGTCTTAAAGAATTCGATATGGGCTTCCCCAATCATGGTAATTACCGCGATGTCCGGTTGTACTAACTCACTTAGGAAGTGCAGCTGGCCGGGACGATCCATCCCTAATTCAACCACCAGTACCTCGGTATTCGCGTTCATCCCTAAAATGGTAATTGGCACCCCAATTTCGTTGTTGAAGTTGGCTTCCGTTTTTACCACGTTAAACTCGGTCGCCAAAATGGCAGCAGTCATATCTTTAGTCGTGGTCTTACCGTTGCTTCCCGTAATTGCCACAACTTTAGGATTAATTTTATCTAAGTAGTATTTCGCTAATTTTTGCAACGCGGCCAGTGGATCTTCCACTTCAATACTTGGCAGATCTGCCGGACGGGTATCTTCATGATCCTTCGCCCATAACGTTGCGACCGCGCCGGCCTGAATAGCCTGCTCAATAAATTGGTGACCGTCGCGTTGTCCCTTAATCGGAACGAACAAAGAACCCGGCGTCAATTGGCGACTATCAAACTGAACACTAGTGACACTAACCTCATTCCATTGTTCCGGGTACTCATCTACTCCAAGAGCACGGGCAATTTCACTTAGTTGCATTTTCATATTTCTAAAGCTCCCCCTATTCAAACCTACCCTCAATTATACCATAGCCACTCTTTTCGTTCCTAAGGCTACGGGTTCAAAAAAGCCCAGTAAATTTTAACAACCAACTTAATCTAGAAACATACCGTTGAAAATTAGTTTGGGTTAACAAAAACTGGGCTTCCATTCGCTACTATAATAATTCATTAATTATGCGCCTAACGCGGAGCGCCATTCTGTTAGTACAGTGCTTCGGCGTCAAACGCTTTGGGATTGGTAATGATAAAATGCCAATCTTGATTTCTTAAGTTATATTTTAACACGGCAATTTGCTGCGCCTGGTTATACAGTGAATCCTTACTTCGCAACGTTGGGGCTAAATTACTGTCACTCGCAATTAAAATTGGAATTCGTAACTCGTGATCTTGCTCAATAGCTTGGTCAAAAGCAAAAATTACTCCTTCACCCAGCACCGGGATCAATTGCCTCACCATGCTTGCTGGTAATTCCGAAAAATGATTAATTCGCCGAAAAACTAGCCGGTGTTCGTTATAAGTCTGTTCAGCATGCCGAATTACCGACCGATTTAAAACCGCGTAGAAATTTTTTAGCCGGCGGTAGTATGTTTTTACTTGGTTAGTTCCCACCTCTAAATAAACGTAGTCATTTTGCAGTTTGTAAGAAAATGGGGTGTCTAGATGGCTCTTCATGTGCCCCATATACAACAAGTTAGCAATATCGTTCGGAGTTAATTCACTAAGCGCCTCTTCTTGGGAAAAGTCGATCCAATTTTTACTGCTATGCGGATCAAGTAAATACTGACTTATTGTCTTGGCATCGTTAATTTCATTCAAAAAAGTATGGTTGTCAATCGGCACGTCGTCACTAACTTCTCGGTTTAAAAGTAAAATATTGGTCGGCATCTGCAAAATTCCATCCAAGAAATCTTTGGCAGTAATTCCGCGCGAATAAATTAAGTTAACAATTGATTCTAAATGTACAAAAATATAGTCGTCACGCAACATGGACCCTTATCTCACTTTCAATTAAATGATATCTTTGATTGATCAACTCACATTTTCTCTAGTCGAGCAATGCGATCTTCAATTGGCGGATGGGTGTCAAATAGATGGGCTAACGAGCGTTTCTTTTTAAAGGGGTCCGCAATGTATAGTGCTGCACTGCTAGGATCCGCTTCCTGCATGGGTTCGCTAGCCGAAATCTTTCTTAACGCGTTAATTAACCCCAGCGGATTCCGCGTCAATTCTACGCTAGACGCATCCGCGAGGTATTCACGGTTGCGGGAAAGGGCTAATTGGGCAATGGAAGTCGCAATCGGCCCCAAAATCACCAGCAACAAGGCGAGAATCATTAAAATAGCCCTTAAGCTATTATCCTCGTCATCATCACTATCCCGTCGGCGACCGCCGCCCCACCAAAACGCGTGCATCCCCCAGTTTACTAGCAATGAGACTGCTGCTGAAAGTGCTAACGCAATTGTGGAAAGGCGGATATCATAATTTCGAATGTGCGAAATTTCATGACCAATTACGCCTTCCATTTCTTCACGGTTTAAGCGCGCTAAAATACCAGTCGTCACCGCCACCGCTGCGTGTTGGGGGTCGTTTCCAGTTGCAAAGGCATTCGGACTAGGATCATCTACGATGTATACCTTAGGCATCGGTACCTTTCCGACCAGCGCCATGTCTTCTACAATATGCCATAGTTCAGGATGATCGGCTTCGCTAATTTCTGCCGCATGGTTCATTCGCATCACCACGTTCGTTGAATTGCTGATCATTAGTCCCATGTAAACTGCGGCAATGACCGCCGCCATCACTACTCCTGCGCCAGCACTATTGTAAAATACATAACCAACCGACGCACCAATCAGGAGGACCAAAATCGCAAAGCCCGCCATCACGTAGATGGTCTTGCGTTTGTTACTTGCAATTTGTTGATATAACATTCGTCTTCCCTCTTTAAATACCGTTATTTATCGAAAGAAACTTTTGGTGCAGCAGTTTCTTCTTCGGGAACTTGAAGGTAGTCAACCGCCTTAAAGCCACCGATTCCCGCGACTAAGTTGCTTGGGAAGGATTGTAATTTAATGTTATAACTAGCCACACTTGAGTTATATAGTTGACGAGAATACGCAATTTTATTTTCAGTATTCGTCAATTCTTCCATTAACTTGTTAAATTCTTGGTTAGCCTTTAGGTCAGGATAATTTTCCGAAAGCGCAAAAATACTTTTTAAAGTATCACTTAACTGATTAGAAGTTTGCATTGCCGCTTGCCGTTGGGCAGTTGACGGGTCCGCTACCTTTGTTTGGTCAACCAATTGGTTACGCAATTCCACTACCTTACTCAAAGTTTCCTTTTCGTGGGTTGCGTATCCCTTAACCGTGTTTACTAAATTAGGAATCAAGTCGTTCCGCCGTTTTAGTTGAACGTTAATTTGACTCCAAGATTCTTGGGTATATGTGCGCGCCTTTACCAGCCCGTTATACATCAAAACAATTGCCACCACTAAAATTGCTACAATAATAATCCCAATGACCATTCCACTCATTATTATCCATTCCTTTCAAAGTTGCCTGATTACCTTAATAGTAGCAGACTGTCACCAAAAAGCCACTAAATTAGCGGTTAAACTGCCGTGAAAATAGTTTTTGTACGCTTGCTGGGGCATCTTGGTGGTTCATTTTTTTAACTAGTTTCCCCCGAATCATTAATCGACCTGCGCCAGTTGCATCACAAGTAACTAGCGTGAGTAACTTCTGGTCTTTTACGTCGTCAATCACCTGGACGTCCGTGGCCTCAATGAATTTCCGGGTTGTTACTTGGTATTCATAAATATTTTTTTCATCCGTCAAATATACCTTTTGGCCTACCTTGGCTTTCCAATATAATGGCCCAAACAGGACTTTTTTATCAATCATGTGGTGACCAGCCAAGGCGTAATTTCCTTCGCCCATCTTTTCATTTTCCTTAAGCGTTCCAGCTGCCAACGCTAACGTCAAGTTGTCGACTCCCTTTCCAATTGGAAGGTGAATTCCAACGTCAGGGTAGGCAATCTCGCCAATTACCTTAATCCTTTTTTCCGAAGCACGCGCCTTAATCACCGTTTGCCAATCGAGTGACTTAACCTTTGAAAAATCAAAATTTGCCTTCTTCTTTTCGTTCTTAGTAACTACCTTTTCACTGACGGTTGGATTATATTGTGATACCATCCAGGTTTTGATCTGTCGATTAAAAATTAGTGCTAAACTAAAAATAACCACTAGTGTTAACGCAATTGAACTAAGCAATTTTTTTAACTTACTATTCATCTTTTAGATCTCCAATATATATTTTATTTTTATGGTATTGTATAAAGGTATATCTTTTTTAGAAAGAAGGCTTTTAGATGTTTTCTCATCGAGAAGGACGAGCTAGAAAAAAACGCGAACCATGGCAGCAAAACCTCTTTGTACTGTGGTTCGGAACGTTTATTGCCGGTATCGCATTTAGTGAGATTATGCCTTTTTTATCCCTCTATGTCAATACACTCGGCAATTTCTCGAAATCTCAATTATCACTATACAGTGGACTAACTTATTCCTCAACCTTTTTAGTTCTAGCCATCATTTCACCAATCTGGGGAAAGATTGCTGATAAACGTGGCCGGAAGCTAATGATCTTACGGGCTTCCCTTGGTATGGCATTTGTATTAGGTGCGATGGGATTAGTCCAAAACGTCTACCAACTAATCGGCCTCCGGTTGTTGCAAGGGGTCTTTGCTGGTTACATCAGCAACGCAAACGCCTTAATTGCAACGGAAACCCCGAAAGAAAAAAGCGGATACGCACTCGGTTTCCTATCGACTGGACCCGTATCGGGATCCCTTTTAGGTCCCCTAGTCGGCGGGGCGTTGGCCTCCATCTTCTCTTATCGTATCACCTTTTTCATTACCGGAGCACTATTATTAATCGTATTCTTCCTTAGTTTGTTCTTAGTTCACGAACACTTTGTACCAATTGAAAGTACGGAAGGTTCCCTCACCGCTAAGGACGTGGTCCATAAATTAAACCGGCCGCAAGCAGTTTTTGGGATGTTTATCACCACCATGATTATTCAGGCTTCGAATAATTCCATCGCCCCAATTATTAGTTTGTACGTTAAGGAGCTGATGCATAACGGTGCCGGAGTTACCATGGTTGCCGGTTTAATCGCCGCCATCCCCGGGATTGCCAATATGCTTGCTGCTCCCCGACTGGGTGAACTCGGTGACCGGATTGGAACCGAGAAAATTTTATCGGTCGCCTTCCTATTTGCAATGGTCCTTTACGTACCGATGGCGTTCGTGCCTTCAGTATTCTGGTTAGGCGTTTTCCGTTTCTTTATCGGCATCTCGGATGGCGCTATGTTACCAGCGGTACAAAGTATTTTATCTAAGCGAACCCCTCCGGAAGTCACCGGACGAATTTTCAGTTGGAACCAATCTTTTCAGGCGTTAGGCAACATGATCGGTCCGTTATTAGGTTCAGCAGTTTCGGGATTGTTTGATTACAACGCGGTTTTCATTGCCACTTCCGTACTGGTATTAATCAATTTCCTCCTCTTCCGGTGGTTAAACGGCCGGTCCGTTGCTTAACTATCCCTAGATTTCAGGAACTAATTACCACGACAAAATAAAAAGAGCTAATCCATGATGGATTAGCTCTTTTTGTTTTACCATTTGACCTATGATTAAGCCAAACCGTATTTCTTGTTGAACTTCGCAACCGTACCGTCGGCTTGTTGGAACTTTTGACGGCCAGTGTAGAATGGGTGAGAATCTGAAGTAATTTCAACCCGGATCAATGGGTATTCGTTACCGTCTTCCCACTTGATTGTTTCAGAAGATGATGCAGTTGAACCTGATAAAAACTTGAACCCAGTTGCTGAATCTTGGAATACAACTGGATGGTAATCTGGATGAATTCCTTTTTTCATGATATTACGCTCCTTTGCCATGAATCATTTGCTGAATCATAGTTATTATAAAACCAACGACCACAATAATAGCATAGATTATCCGTTCAAACAACCTCAATTAAGACTTTTTACCAAAATTGAGATTTTTCAAATTAGCAATAAATTCGTCGTTATTCTTGGTGTTTTTCATTAATTGTAAAATTTGTTCGGTATATTCTAGCGCGTCGCCACGCATGGATCGGCGAATATTCCATAACTGTTCGAGAACGTCTTGTGGAATCATCAATTCTTCCTTGCGGGTTCCCGATTGCCGAATATCAAGAGCAGGAAAGACCCTTCGTTCCGCTAAATTACGGGAAAGTACCAATTCGGAATTTCCGGTTCCCTTAAATTCTTCATAAATTACGTCGTCCATCCGGCTACCCGTATCTACTAGTGCGGTACCGATGATGGTCAAAGAGCCGCCCTCTTCAATGTTGCGGGCTGCCCCAAAGAATTTCTTTGGTTTATAGAAGGAGGCCGGATCCACCCCACCCGATAGTGTGCGCCCACTAGGTGCCGTAACTAAGTTATATGCCCGGGTCAAACGAGTAATTGAATCTAGCAAAATTACCACGTCTTGCTTATCTTCAACCAACCGCATCGCCCGTTGCAAGACCAATTCGGAAACTCGCGTATGGTTCCGTGGTTCCTGGTCAAAAGTTGAGTAAACCACTTCGCCATCAATGGAACGTTCTAAATCGGTTACTTCTTCAGGCCGTTCGTCAATCAACAAGACGATTAACTTAGCGTCCGGGTGATTTTTGCTAATTCCGTTAGCAATTGCTTTCAAAAGGGTGGTTTTTCCAGCTTTAGGCGGTGCTACTACCAGACCTCGTTGACCAAACCCAATTGGGGAAAATAGATCCACTAACCGCGTCGATAGCACATCGGGCGTCGTTGCTAAGTTTAATTGTTGGTTAGGATAAATCGGCGTTAGCGCTGGAAAATGTGGCCGTTGCTTAGCTTCTTCGGGATCCTTATTATTAACCGAAGTCACCCGCATTAATCCGTAATAACGTTCACCTGGCCGCGGATGGCGGGCTTCGCCACCCACTAAATCGCCGTTTCGCAAACCAAAGCGGGTGATCTGGGAAGCTGAAATATAGATATCTTCTTGGGAAGAGCCGTAATTAATTGGTCGAAGAAAGCCGTAGCCTTCGTTGCCAATAATATCGAGGACTCCCTCCATCTCAACAAATGACTGCTTTTTGGCCTGAGCACGCAAAACAGCCAGTGACAACTCCTTCTTGTTCATCTGGCTGTAGTATGAAATCTTGTATTCGCGTGCAAGGTTATAAATTTCTTTGAGAGTCATTTCTTGTAAATCATTCATCGTTAAAAATTTATCCATGAATATTAACTCTCCTAATTGTTAATTCTAAAGCGCTTGGTCCGTGGTAATTTCCACGTCAGCACCCAGTTTGGTCAATTTCTTCACCAAGCTGTCATAACCGCGCAAGATGTTGTCGGCTTTCGTAATGGTGGTAGTCCCTTCAGCCATGAACGCCGCAATCATTAAGCAGGCACCAGCACGAATTTCGCCTGCTTCAACTTGGGCACCAAATAATTGGTCGGTATAATCTACGTAAATTACCCCATCGGCGTGTTTAATGTTTGCACCCATCTTTTGCAATTCCGCAACGTGCTTTACCCGTTCAGGATAAATATGGTCATTAACTACGCTTTGTCCTTGCGCCTTTAAAAGCGAAGCGGTCAAAGGTTGCTGTAAGTCCGTCGCAAATCCAGGGAACGGGTTGGTGTTAACTTCAATTCCTCGCATTCCCGTAACCTTAGGGACGTAAATCTTATCCCCGTCAATTTTCAAATCAACTCCCAATTCAATCATCTTGGAAGTGAACGACTCTAGATGTTCCGGAATGATGTTGTTAACTAAAATTCCGTCTCCTACGGCAGCTGCTAACGATAAGTATGTACCAGCCTCGATCCGATCTGGAATAATGGTGTGGGTCGCGGTAGAAACTAATTTATCGACCCCTTCAATTCGAATCACATCCGTCCCGGCGCCCCGAATCTTAGCCCCCATGTTGTTTAAGAACATGGCTAGGTCAATGATTTCAGGTTCCCGAGCTGCATTTTCGATCGTGGTAACTCCCTGGGCCTTCACCGCCGCTAAAATTACGTTGATGGTGGCCCCTACAGAAACCACGTCTAAAAAGATGTGGGCTCCGTGTAATCCCCGCTCGTAAGCAGAAATGTAAACCGTGTCCTCATCTTCAGTAACGTTTGCTCCTAATGCCTTGAATCCCTTAATGTGTTGATCAATTGGTCTTGGGCCAATATTATCCCCACCTGGGAAAGTCACGGTGGAACGCTTGAAGCGTCCTAGAAGCGAGCCCATAAAGTAGTATGAAGCTCGTAAACTTTTAATCGCTTTACTTGGTAGTGGGTTTTCGACAATTTCCGTCGGGTCGATTTCCATCACGCCATCTTTAAAGGTTGAATGAACATTCATTGATTCAAGAATAATCATTAAGTTATGGACGTCAAGTATATCGGGTACCGAATCGAACCGCACTGGGGTGTCCGCTAAAATGGCCGCCGGTATTAGAGCAACCGTACTATTTTTTGCTCCGCCAATGGACACTTCTCCAGTCAGTCGCTGTCCACCCTTGATTATCATTTTTTTCATGGTTTTTCCTCACATAATGAACTTAAAGTACTTAAAACTAAGGAATGTATTTTACAGTCAACTTCAATCATAAATAATTTGTTGCAAAAATACAACCACAAGCCTTCACCTATTAAAAAAACTCAAACATCCTTATGTAAAACGAGGCCGGAAAATAGGTTCCGACCTCGTTAGAAATAGTAATAAAAAACTAATTATTTACTTTGATTAGCAGCCGCAATAAATGCCTTGAATAATCCTTCCGGACGTTGTGGCCGGGAAAGGAATTCAGGGTGGTACTGCGAAGCAACGAAGAAGCGCTTGTCAGGAATTTCAATCACTTCTACGAGGTGGTTATCTGGTGAAGTACCTGAGAATACCAACCCCTTAGCTTCCATTTCCGCACGGTATTGGTTGTTGAATTCAAAGCGGTGCCGGTGACGTTCTTGAATCAATTCTTGATTATCGTACGCCCGAGCCGCAACGGTACCTTCCTTCAACTTGCATGGATACAATCCTAGCCGTTGGGTTCCCCCTAAGTCTTCCACGTCTTCTTGGTCCGCCATTAGGTCAATGATGTTGTGTGGTGTATTAGGATCCATTTCCGCAGAGTTGGCGTCTTGGTAACCCAATACGTTACGCGCAAATTCTACGCTGGCCATTTGCATTCCCAAGCAAATTCCTAAGAACGGCACGTCGTTTTCCCGAGCGTATTGAATTGCGTCGATCATTCCTTCAATACCCCGGTCTCCGAAGCCTCCTGGCACGATGATTCCGTCTTGGCCAGCCATTAATTCAGCGACGTTTTCTTTAGTAATCTTTTCTGAATCAAACTTCGTAATCTTAATGTCCGCATTCACAACGTAGCCCGCGTGTTTCAAGGCTTCGTTAACCGAAATGTAGGCATCTTGCAAAGCAACGTACTTACCAACCAACGCGATGTTAATCGTGTGGTCAAGGCGGTTGTTTACGTGATCAACGAGGTCTGCCCACTTAGCCATGTCCGCTTCTGGTACGTCTAAACCAAAGTGCTTAACGACAATTTCGTCCATCTTTTGGCGTTTCAAATTCAACGGAATTTCGTACAAACTAGCTACGTCTTTAGACTCGATTACCGCTTCAGGCTCAACATCACAGAAGGCAGCAATCTTTGAACGCATGCTATCCGTAATGTCTTCTTCGGTACGCACTACCAACATGTTTGGTTGGATTCCTAACCCACGTAATTCTTTAACACTATGTTGGGTTGGCTTAGTTTTCATTTCACCAGCTGCCTTAAGGTAAGGTACCAGGGTAGTGTGAATGTAAAATACGTTTTGAGCACCCGCTTGGCTCCGCATTTGCCGAATTGCTTCTAGGAATGGCAAGGATTCAATATCCCCAACCGTTCCACCAATTTCGGTAATGACGATATCCGAATCCGTAACGGTTCCGGCACGCATAATCTTTTCTTTGATTGCATCGGTAATGTGTGGAATTACTTGGACAGTTGCGCCAAGGTAATCTCCATGGCGTTCCTTACGCAATACTTCCGAATAAATTTTTCCAGTGGTAACGTTAGAATACTTATTTAAGTTAATATCAATAAAACGTTCATAATGTCCTAAATCCAAGTCCGTTTCTGTACCGTCATCGGTAACAAAAACTTCCCCATGTTGGTACGGACTCATTGTTCCTGGATCAACGTTAATGTATGGATCAAACTTTTGAATTGTTACCTTCAAGCCCCGATTCTTTAATAACCGTGCTAAGGAAGCTGCAACAATCCCCTTTCCTAAAGATGAAACCACTCCACCTGTAACGAAAATATATTTGGTCATCAAAACTCTCCTTTTCTAACATTTCTAACTGGTTAACTATAGGAAACCTGAAAGCGGATTTTATCATCGGGTAACCCTCACCCAACAATAAAAATACCCCCTATTCCATGAATAGGGGGTATTAACCGTTCATTGTCCGCTAAACCCAATCAGGTTTACCGGAGCCCAAAAAATATAATACCGAGTAATCAACCATAAGTCAAGCTGATAATTTACTCTTCTTCATCATCATTTAATTCTGTTAATTGACCTTCAATACCGTCAGGAAGCGTGTCGTTATCATCATCGCTAGATAAATCCTCATAAGTTGGATCATCGGCATCCGCATCGTCAGCGGCGGTAACGTCTTCGTCTTCTGGGTCATCCGCATCGTAATCAATTACGTCGTCATCATCGGCGGCGTCAGCCAGAAAGGCGTTGACCCGTTTACGTTTTTTACGTACCGGACGATCTTCGTCTTCTTCTTCAGTGTGAATTAGGGCTTCATCAATTGATTCAAATGGGTACCATGTCCGAAGTCCCCAGGTGTTTTCACCAAGGGAAATAAAACTGCCGTCAATATTTAAATCAGTGTAAAATTGCGATAACCGATTCCGAAACTCTTCGTCCGTCTTTTCCAAGTAATTTTGAACTGCATTAGCTAAATCAACGAATGCCATTGGTTCACCATTCTTAGCTAAGATGGCGTGAGCAACTTCGATCATCGAGAGTTCGTCTTTGTTTTGACCCTTAAAAATTTCTAATTCCAACTGGTGCACGTCCTTTCCACAGTCTGTCCTTAATGATACTACACTCAGGCCGTAAATTGCAATCGGATTTTATAGTTACCAATCAACTGTTTGCCCGCTAAAAGTTGGTAATCAATGTTTACTTGACCCGCTAGTGGTTCGTTTTGTAGCTGCACGTCCAGCAGGGGCGTAACGGTCTCAATTGGGAACAGTCCGTATGGGGTGCGGTAGCGCGCTTCAATCCGTTTTCCACTAGCAAACCGTAGTCGCATCTCACTTTCCGCAACCCGGGTTAATAAGACCGTTCCCTCTCCGTCAATTTTCATGGTAACCGGAATCTTCTGCCCGCTTTTTTCGTCAACTTCTTGGTACCGTAAGTAAATTGAATTGCCCATTTGAAATACTTGCCCTGGTTCATCGAAAACTAGGTGATTCTTTTCGCCTTCTTGTTCAATAAACGTTTCTAAATGGATCGCAATTGGAATTCCATTATCTAGTGCCATTTGAATGCTCCTCTTCCTTTCACTTTATTACCATGCCAATTATAATTCATTTTACATATAAATGTACTATTCTACCGTTCAACTTTTACAAGCTTTAGCGAAAACTAGTATAATTCTAAGTAAAGGATTTATTTAATAAAAATCAGGAAGGTGGCATCATGGCCCTTAAAAATCAGCGCCTGCCGATGGAAAAAGTTTTTCGTGACCCGATCCATGATTACGTTTACGTCCAAGACCAAGTAATTTTGGATCTGATTAACACAAAAGAATTCCAACGGCTTCGCCGCATTCATCAGTTAGGAACTACTTCATTCGTTTTTCACGGCGCGGAACACACCCGTTTTTCACATTCCTTGGGTTGTTACGAAGTGGCCCGGCGCATTGTTGAAAACTTTGAACGAAATTACCTTTCCAAACGTCCTAACGATGGTTTATGGCGTAAGGAGGAGCGTTTAGTGACCCTTTGCGCAGCGTTATTACACGACATTGGTCACGGTGCTTATTCACACACGTTTGAGCACATTTTCCACACCAATCACGAACAAATTACTACCCAGATCATCACGGACCCGACTACGGAAGTTAACCAGGTTTTACGGCAAATCAGTCCGGATTTTCCGACCCAGGTTGCTGCCGTAATCAGTCATGACTACCCGAATCCTCAGGTGGTGCAATTGATTTCCAGCCAAATCGACGCCGACCGGATGGACTATCTACTACGGGATTCGTATTACACCGGCACAAACTATGGTACGTTTGATTTAACCCGCATTTTACGGGTGATGCGCCCCTACTCGAAGGGGATTGCTTTTCAAATTAGCGGAATTCACGCGGTTGAGGACTTTATCGTCAGCCGTTTTCAAATGTACGTTCAGGTTTACTTCCACTCCGTTTCACGCTCCATGGAAGTTATTCTCGGACATTTGCTTGCGCGGGCCCATCAGCTATACCTAAATTCAACCACGCCTTGGCAACAGGCCCCGCAGTTTTTAATGCCTTTTTTCAATAAACAGTTCACTTTAGATGACTATTTAAAATTAGACGACGGGGTACTTAACACCTACTTCTTACAATGGGAAGATGCGGAAGACCCCATTTTAAATGATTTAGCCAACCGGTTTTTGAACCGAATTCCGTTTAAATCGGCACGAATTAGTAACCAGACTCGGGCGCTTTTACCTGAATTAAAACAGCTTGTGGCCGCGGCTGGTTTTGACGCGGAATACTATACCGCCGAAAATGATAGCTACGATCTACCGTACGATGCTTATGACCCTACATCGCAAAAACCTCGGACCCAAATTGAATTAATGCAAGCCGACGGTTCCCTAGTAGAACTTTCCACAGCTAGTGATTTAGTTCGGGCCATTTCGGGTAAGGTTTCAAGCGACGAGCGGTTCTATTTCCCAAAGGAAATGCTCACCAACAATACCGAAAATTTATTCTCGGCTACCTTTGAAGCATTTCAATCGCACATTAAAAACGGCATCATCAATTAGGAGGATTACCAATGAGTATTAAGCTAGTAGCCATCGACTTAGATGGCACCCTATTAAACGATAATAAACAACTAACCGAAGAAAACATTGCCGCCATCAATGCGGCTTCTAAGATGGGCGTTAACATTGTTTTGTGTACCGGACGCCCCATCACCGGGATTCAGCGCTACTTAGCCCAACTTGAGCTCCAAAACGAAAAGGAATACGCCATTACTTATAACGGCGGGCTTGCTCAGACCATTAATGGGGAAATTTTAATTAAACACACCTTAAGTTTCCAAGACTACCTAGCTGCCGAAGCCTTCAGTCGCCAAGTGGGCGTTCATTTCCATGTGGATGGCAAGAACCATATCTACACTGCCAACAAAAATATTAGCCAGTACACGGTTGGAGAAAGTTTCTTAGTAGAAATGGGCTTGCGGTACCGCAGTGTTGAAGAAATGAATCCGGACCTAGAAATGCCTAAGGTAATGTTTATCGACGACCCGAAGGTTTTAAGTAAGGCCCGTGACCAAATCTTCAATCGTTTCCAAGATGAATTTAGCGTGGTTCAAAGCGAACCCTACTTTATTGAATTAATGCCTAAAAACGTCAGCAAGGGCAATGCGGTCAAGGAATTGGCGGAACGCTTGCATCTCAGTCTTGACCAAGTAATGGCAATCGGTGACCAAGGAAACGACTTGTCAATGATTAAGACGGCCGGAATAGGGGTCGCGATGGAAAATGGGATTGACGAGGTAAAGGAAAATGCCCAATTCATCACGGCAAACAATAATGAAAGTGGTGTGGCAAAGGCAATTAGGAAGTTTGTGATTAATAAATAAGAGCGCTCCGCACCCCGGGTAGCTCTTGAGGACTAACGGAATTAGGGAATTAATCGCGGGTTGGGCGATTAGTTCCCTAATTTGGTTAGCCGCAGAGGGCTGGGGGGCTGAGCGCGTTTCGGCTACGCTACAAAAAAACTACGGAATTAGGGAATTAATCGCGGGTTGAGCGATTGGTTCCCTTATTTAGTTAGGTAGGTAATAGCGGAAGCAAACGGCATAATTTACCTTTCCTTGAAAAACCTTCCTAATAAT
The DNA here is from genome assembly GCA_024970065.1 of Pediococcus acidilactici. Lineage (NCBI taxonomy): Bacteria > Bacillati > Bacillota > Bacilli > Lactobacillales > Lactobacillaceae > Pediococcus > Pediococcus acidilactici. Next base: position 1,639,102 of record CP103908.1, read on the forward strand.
TGCCAAACTAGGTTATTATATAATCAACTTTTATTACTGGTCGTGTGGAGAAACTTAAACCGGCTTATAAACGAAGGGAGGTCCGCTTAATGAACCATAGCTCACAATTTTTAAAAAAAGTTCTGGTCATCTATATAATTGCTAACCTAGCCGTGATGGCGCTTAAAACCTTCACTCCATTAGGACAAAATGGTATTTTTGGCCTACTTTCTTTTATAATTTTGTCCATCTTTACGATTTACTTACTTTATCTGTTAATAAAAATGAGCAAAAAACTTTAGCAGTATTAACATAATGACTGTTAATAAAAAAACGGGGGTTTACCCCCTTTTTGATTCCTAACATTGAAATCGTTCTCAAACTATGTATAATTAATGTACACGAAGGAATGATTATGATGAATAACACGGAACAATTGAGCATCGCAATCAATGAATCAGCAATTCGGTATGCACTCTTTAACGATCAGGGTGAACTAAAAGTGCGCAAAAGCGTGCCCACCCCTACTGATAACATTGATAATTTTCTAAAAGCAATTTATAACATTGTCGAAGAAAACCAAAAAAACATTTATGGCATTGGAATCAGCGTTCCAGGGCAAGTGGATCAAACGGATGGAATTATCTACCAAGGTGGTTCCCTCCCACTTCTTCATGGGCTAAGTTTGGGCAAAATCATTGCGGCCCGTTACGACCTTCCCGTAGCTATGCAAAGCGTAGGTATTTGCGCGGCAACTGCAGCACATTGGAACGGCAACTTACGAGGTATTCATAATGGTGCGGCCTTAATCCTGGATGATGGCGTGGAAGCTGGCATTATTTTAAACGATCATATTTTTACCGGTAACCATCTAGAAGCTGGCGCTTTAGGTATGATTTTGGCTAATCCACAAGCTGACGCCCCTTCACCATCGCAAATTATGTTCAACGCTTGTTCTGCTACCAAAATGGTTCAAAAGATTGGTAACGTTTTGCAGCTTTCCGATCCGAACGACGACACCAAAGTTTTCAAAGCGATTGAAAACGGGGAAGCTAACGCACGCGAACTTTTCAACGAATACTGTCGCAACGTCGCTTACATGATTTCTAATACCCAGGCAGTGCTCGATTTAAATAAATACGTGATTTGCGGCCGGATTAGCACCCAAAGCATTTTAGTTCCTGAAATTAACCATCAACTTCAGGTCATTCGGGATAATTTCTCACTCTTAAAAGAAACGTTACACATGCCGAATGTTGAAACCTCCGTCTTCAAGCAAGATACCGACCTTTACGGCGCCTATTACTTTGCATTATCCCAGTTTGATTTTAAAAATTACGTTGATAATTTAGAGTCTCAAACCCCAACAACGGAACAATAGTTGTTGACCGGTTCTGTAAAGTAGGTAATCATCCTCATTTACAAGTTTTCTTAACCTAGACATTTATTTACGATAAATAAAAACGCCTTAAGTTTTCTGATCTATGTACCATTAGAAAACTTAAGGCGTTTTTATATTCAGTTAACTATCCTAAGCTTATACCGTCCTTCAAAACGTGCAGTGATAATCTGTTCGATCAAATCTTCTTCCGTACGATGATCTTCAGGATTTAATTGTCGCTTATTATTCTCAGTTAAAATCGTAATTAATAGTTCCATAATTAGTTCTCGACTGCCTGCACAATAAGTTAGTGATGGTTTCCCTTGCTCATCAGCCATTAATAATCCGCCTGACGTTAACGTTTCTACAAGAAAATCATCTACTATTTCACCCTTTTGCGAAATAACTACGTTTCCCACCTCAGAATGCTTGGCTAAACATTCGTAGGTCGCATTTAAAAAAGGAATTAGGGCAAGATCTTCACTCACTGGATAAATCTCATAACCCTTCCGAGTTAGAATTCGTTGCAAGCCTATCTCAAAGTTCTTTTTCGGCACAAAGAAAAAATTTTGAGGGATTGGCCGTTCTTCTTTTAAATCATAATTAGGGAAATTGATTAATACCGAGGTTTTACCGCTAAATTCAATTTCGTTAGCCCCGTACATTCCCGAATCCACTAAAACTGCCGAATTTACTTGGTTTCTGTTTTGGTCATAAAAAAGAAGTTGTTGAGTTTCTTCATCGAAATCCCAGTAGTGGCCTTCTGGAGGTATAAACCCCACTTTAGTAGGTACGCTTATACTACCATCTTCTTTAAAAATGAGTGTTGTAAAACCGTACCCCTTATCTACACCGTCCCCCATATAAAGTACACCGCGGTCCCAGATAGCGTCCCGATCTTCTAGTTGCCAAAACCATATCTTGTCACAAATAAATTTTCTAAATTCGTCAATTTTCAACACACTTCCTCCTTAATCGTACTTATTTCAATATCCCAAACCAAAAATCCGCGTGGTTTTACTTAAACAAGTAACTCCAACTAAATTACTCAGTGACAATTTATTCTATGCATTTTAGTTTTCTAGCAAAATCCGCTCGGGTTTAACTAGTACGGGTTGTTTATGTCTAAAATCTTAATCAGCAACTCGTTCATTGCTTTACATCTACTAACCCAGTAAACGTAAAATTCAGGTCATAATTACTGGTTAAGGATTGTCTTCTGTTATATCCGCTTGGAAATAATGGCCCTTTGCGTAATTAAAATATTTTTTCCATAATTGAAAAAAGGCATGCTCCTACACAAAGTCAATTAGTGACCCTCAATACAGCAAAATTGAAGTTATCGTCCCCATTTCTCCAAAAAGCCGGTGAACCCAAAAGATTTTTTTCGTTTGCCACATTCCGGATGTTTTAATTTCATAATTACTTGTAGACAAAAACTTCCACCTAATGATTTTTTCTATTTATGCTTAAACCATGCACTACTTTGTTCTTGAAATCCCTTAAAAATGGTCGTAACTTTTCGTCCATGAACCAAACGATCTGGAAAATACTGGTACGCTACGTAATTGCCAATTTCCATTTCAAACGGACCAAGCCCTGCACGGTCATCGCCTTCCTGGATTTTCACCTGTTCGTCAGTAATTAATTTCACCATAATTCCTAAATATTCCATTAATACTTCCCGTGTTCCAACAATCACTCCGATGTTTAAAAGTGTGCGTAAGGCATTTTTAGCACTAAATTCTTTCATGTATTGCGGTGAAGCATTATTAGCCACAATATCGACGTCCCCTAGTCTTTTCCATTCGTCACCAATGTATAAAATGCCGTCTTCAACTTCATCAAAGGGATAATTTAACATGGTTACATCTTTCGCGTCAGTCAAAGCCGCTTTTTCAATCTCTGGATGAGCTTGTAAAAAATCATAGGCCATTAAAAAGCGGTAAAAGTAGAGGGTTAATTTCGGATAATAATTGAAAAGATCTAAATGTACGACGTGTAAGTCTCCATCATCTTTAGCATCCGGACCGTTAGTCAACACGTAGAAAGGCACCTTAAACCGAGCCAGTGAAGCGGCTTGATCTTGAACCTGTTCCGCAACATCTACATTATGATTTTCGTAGAGGCGAAAAATATTATCCATATTCACAATAAATTCGGTAATGACTACGTTCGGTTCGACTTTCATTGACAATTACTCCTTCATTTCGTCCGACGATTATTTATAAATCAATTTGACGCCGTTAACTATAACAAGTATAAACATATTTCTAATGCATGTCTACCCGCGTTTGGATGAGCTACTTACCTGTCTTAATAATTTATCCGACTTATTGCTTCAATCTAAACACCTCAACGAAGCACATTCGAAACTATACAAGTTGCATAATTTAGGTTAAAAAAATACCCCAAGCCCTGATCGACAAAAATCCGTCTTTATCAGTCTTGGAGTATTTTAGTTCTTACAAACTACTATGCAGCCTAAGCCACCGCATGTTGCCGTTGACTATGTGCCAAAAAGGCGAGCCGCATAATTACTAAGTTTAACTTTTCTTCTAACTTTGCATCCACCCGTAAATATTTGCTTACACAATTATCCACTTGTTGATACAATTTGGTTTCCTTCAACGCTTGGTCACTTGCACCATAACAACGATTGTAGTTTTGGTCTAGTTCTTCTTGTTCAAGCACGTCGGGGAAGTCCGTCTGGGTTCCCGGACCATCATAGTAATCCACTAGATTAATATTGGTGTTCACGCTTAAGAAAAATTCTTTCTTAGGAGTTCTTAACAGCTCAAATCCCAGCTCGGTATGGTTATCGGTGCTGATAACTAGGCCTTCATCATCGTTTAACGGTAAAAAGACGAAGTAATCGTGCCGGTTGCTGCTCCGAACGTCGTATTCCACTCCGTTTAATCCCGCAATTTTTTTGATGCAGCTGTCTTTATTGATTTCAATCGTTTTATCTTCTTGCATTACTTTAGATAAAACATCATATTTAAAAATCATTTTTCTTCCTCCAAAAAATAACCATAAATAGTGGAACAGAAGAAATTATACTCCGCGCATTTGAAAAATCAACCGTTGTAATCTTAATGTAAAATATGTTTTTTAATTACTGATTTTTATAGCTTTCGGAGTGTTTTTTGCCGTTACTTAGTTGGTTTGCTAGCAGGGTTTTGGTCAAAATATACCGCCATCAAAAAACGTAGAAGCGTTAGGTTGAGTTTTTGGGCATCTTTTCCCTCAAATCCTAAATAATCCCCCAAGTAACGGTCGGTCATTGCATACGTAGTACCGGCCATAATTTCTTCGTCACTAGCATTGTGGTACTTCCGGCTAAATTCGCCAATTGACGGGCCCGTAAACAAATCTAAGAAGTCGGTTTCGTTCCCAACGCCATCTTCGATTCCAATCACGCCCTTATCAACATCAACGTCAAAATAAAATTCACTTAACGGAATTTGAAAAACGCTAAAGCCGTCAAAGCTATTGCCATCCGAAGAAAACACAATGCCCTTCCCTGGATTTAACTCCAAAAAACAGTAGTACTCATGTTCATTTTTGATTTTAGAAACGAACTTAATTGCGGCAATTTTGTCGGTTGCTAATTTTTTAATTTGACTTTGTTCATTAATAATTATTGGCTTACCAGTGCTGATAACATCCTTTAACACATCATACGTAAAAATCATTAACCAAACCCCCTTCTCTACAATAACCATCCATTAACTTCATTATAGTGTCTCCGCGTTTAAAAGCCACTTTATGCCTTTGTATCTCGCCTTAATTGCCGAACAACTTGTACGTAAGACCAGATTAATACTAAGTTAGAACCTAGCCATGCCAAAGGATTTGCCGTACAAGCTCCGATAAAGCCAAAGGCAGGAACTACCCAAATTCCAACCAGCATTCGAGAGAGCAACTCCGCGACCCCTGCCAACGTAGGTGCCATACTCTTCCCAAATCCTTGTAAGGTATACCGCACGATAAACAGGATTGCCAAAAGAAAGTAGCTCATGCTGACAATCACAAAATATTGGTGTGCTAAATTAGTAATGTGTTGCTCTGAGTTCCCGATAAACAGGTTAACTAGCGTTCGACTATTTAAAATAATCAGGATTCCCATTACGAAACCGTAACTAATCGACGTAGTTAATGCTTGGCGGATTCCCTTTAAAATCCGTTTATATTGCTTAGCTCCAAAGTTTTGTGCGGTAAAAGTTGCCATTGTAATTCCCAGCGACATCATTGGCTGGGTCGCCAACTGGTCAACCTTTCCGGCAGCGGTGTAAGCCGCAATCGCCGATGAACCTAAATGGTTCAACGAAATTTGTAGAATAATGGAACCAATTGCAATGATTGACGCCTGAAATCCCATTGGCAAGCCAATGCGAATTTGTTCCTTGATTAACGCCCAGTTAGTCGTGATCTCGCGCCATTCTAGCGATAACGCTGGGACCCGAGCTTTGATATAAAACCAACATAGAAAACAAGAAATTAATTGCGCCGTGACTGTAGCAATTCCCGCACCAGCGATTCCAACGTGCATGAAGACGATTAAAACAATGTCCAAAACCACGTTGATAATACAAGCAATCACCAAGAAAATTAGTGGCAGACGACTATTTCCCAGTGCCCGAAGCATATTAGAAAATAAGTTAAAAAACATCGTTGCCACTAGTCCGCCAAAGATAATGGACAAGAAAATGGCGGCGCCGTCAATAATGTTAGCCGGTGTTTGCATCAGCTGTAGCAACGGGCGGGTGGCCCAAACGCTCAGGGGCGTAAGTACCAGAACTAACCCACCACAAATCCAAATACTGGTCGCAAAGCTTTGCTTGACCGCCCTCAAATTTCCCGCCCCATAATGCTGGGCGGTAATGATTGACAATCCGGTCGTCATCCCTTGTGCAAAACCAATGATCAAAAAAGTCAATCCACTGGTGGCTCCCACCGCAGCTAAGGCTTGTACCCCGACTACTCGACCAACGATCAAAGTGTCAGAGAGCGTGTAAATTTGTTGGAAAATATTACCTAAAAGCAGCGGAATACTGAATAAGATAATTCCCTTAATTGGGCTTCCTTTAGTTAAAATACTATCCATACTAATCCTCCGTAGCCGTTATAAAAATGAAATAAAATTATTTAAGATGTGTAACGTAATGCTGTATTTGAGATCCTTAGTCCATAAATAGGTGATCGCTAGCAACATTCCCATGATTGCGTAAATAGGAAAACTAGCGCCAAGGTCGTGCAAACCACCGAACAATGCCCCATTTACCACCACGCCGATTGTACGTACTAGCCGGGTGTCTTTAGTAAAAAAGAACTCAAAAAAGAGGCCCCGGAAGATCAACTCTTCGATAACCGGAGCGACCAGTACTGCATCAATCCACGTCCATATCGGTGTATCCCGTAGTAATTGCTCAATGGTCGATTGGTTCTCCGAAGTACCAATGTTAAAGTAGGACACGTACCACGTTTGCAAGAGCATAAATAAAAACCATAAAGCAACCATTAATAACATAATCCGAAAGCGCTTGCTGTTCAACGGGTAATTAGCAAACGTGCTATGATTCTTGCGCACTTTGTAGCGGTAAAACTGAATCAAGAAGATTATTACTGCTAAAGTAGTTAGCGTGTACACCACTACCAAAAGTACGTGCACAATTGGATGGGTATCGTGAATATGCATTGCCGCCACCTGCGGTAAAGAAATCACTTGGTCCATCGCAAAGAGTAAAACTAAGAACAGACAATTTTTAATAACATTAAGACCTTTCAGAAGAAACTCCTCCTTAGCCTTAGTTGAGTTATTCAGCTTGAAAGATGATAGTCGCTTTATCTTTAAAATGCAATTAATAACTCCACTAAGTTTGATATATTTAAGAAAATATTTTTTTATTTAAGATGTGCTAAATTATGAGCAAATTTTGCCCCACTTTGGCTTCCTCGTGGTAGCCTTATAGAAGTGAGGGAGGATGATGCGTAATGATTATCAACGATCCGAATATGCACGAGTATTTGGAAGTTCAGCTTATCGGACACGAAAATAATAAGATCAAAGCCCGGACACGGACCGGTGAATACATATTTGTTTACCCCACCGCCCGCCAAGCACGCGACCCGTTATTTTGGCAGTGCTTAAAGGACATCATCAACAACAAACTGTGGCTACCGATCACTAAGCAATTTCACCACTTGTTAGAAAACGACTGGTTGGTACCTTCAATGTAAAACTAGATAAACAACAGAGGTTGAGAAAATTCAATTAATTTTCTCAACCTCTTTTTTCAGGACTTTTTAGTTGCCGTTCATTAATCTGCCACTAAGTCGTCCATTTAATTTCAAATCTATTTCTTTACTTGTTGCACGACGTCTAAAAGTTGTTCAGGCTTTTGTAAAACGTATTCTGCTGCGGAGAAGTCATTGGTTGGAATTGCACCCCATCCGGCATTAGCAAAATCCACGCCTGCTGCGTGTGCTGCTTGCATGTCAAATAACGAATCTCCTACATATAAGACATCCTTCAAATTTATTCCCGCAAAGTATTTTTTGATTCCAAACTGGATTGGATCTGGATTAGGCTTATGCTTTTTCGTATCGTCGGAAAAGACCACCCGCTTGATTTGCCGTATCTTAGGGAAATGCTTCATTTCATCGTCAAAAACCCGTTTTAGCTTAGAAGTTACGATTCCGTATTCGATTCCGCGGTCCCGCAAGCCGGCAAACATTGCTTCAATTCCATCGTACGGTTTGATTAAGTCCACTTCTTTACCAATTTGTTGGTTAAAGATTTCGATGGTTTTTTCTGGGTTGGGAGCGCCAAGTTGTTTAGCCATCTCTAAACCAGGGATTCCCATCAAACTAATAATCGCCTCTGGCGTAACCGTCACGCCGTCTTGTTTCAAAGCATAGCTCAATGCCGCCACTGAAGCATCTTCCGTTTTTAACAAGGTGTTGTCTAAATCAAAAAATACTACTTTATACATCATCGTTATCCTTTCACTCAATGTGATTTTACACCTATACTACGCCGTTTCCCTTTAGATAAAAAGAGGAAATCGCCTTCAAAGCCACTTTTTTTACATTTTATTTAATAGATTGAGCAAAAAAGATGTATTCGATTTCATTTTTTTATATAATTACCCTATTTTTTCAAACCGCATCTTGCCGCGTTCCTAGAAACCCACGCCGCAAGCATTCGTTATTATGCTATGATAAAGATGAAAAATAAACGGGGTGGACAATATGAAAATTGCTTTAATCGGCGCGGGTCCGCGCAATCTAATGGCCCTCGAACGTTTAGTTTGTTGGGGGATTAACACCAATTACTCAGCCAAGGTTGAAATCGAACTATTTGATCCCTTTGGCATTGGCGGTCGGGTTTGGAATCCTGACCAAAATCACGAACTTAAAATGAATTCCTTAGCGGAAAAAATTACCTTATATACGGATCAATCCGTTGAAATGGCTGGCCCAGTTCACGTAGGACCAAGCTTACTTGACTGGGCGCTTAATGAGGGACAAAGCTTCATCGAAGAGCACCAGTATCGGCACCAAAAATTGCTCTTAAACGAATTAGCAAACTTAAATAAGCATTCTTACAGTTCGCGGGCACTCTTCGGTATTTATCAGCAATGGTTTTATGAACAAATCATTAACCATTTACCGGATAATTTTGCCGTAACCACCCATTCCGAATGGGTAACCAACGTCCAAAAACACGAGCACCAGTACGTCGTAATTACCGAGGATGCAGCTTATAGCGTAGACGTCGTTTCGGCTGCTTTAGGGGAAGGCAATAATCCATTAAGTGATGAAGAACGGCAGTTACAACACTTTGCTACCACCCACCAGTTAAAATACGTGCCCATTGCATATCCTGCTGAAATGGACGTTGATGACGTTGCTGCTAGTGACCACGTAATTATTCGCGGGTTAGGCTTGAGTTTCATTGACTACCTTGCAGAACTTACAGAACGCCGGGGTGGCACTTTTCAACGTAACGAACATGGTAACTTAACTTACAGTCGCTCTGGTGATGAACCAACCATCTACGCTAGTTCACGTCGGGGACTGCCTTACCATGCTCGGGGGTTAGACCAAAAGGCCGTGGGAGAAACTTTTCCACGCTACTTCTTAAGTGACCAATTTGTCGACGATTTGGTACGCACCCATCAAGTCATTAGCGGAACTGAATTTATTAACCGAATCCAGTGGGATGTCGAGTTGACTTATTACGTAACCATTGCCAAAAACAACTATCCGGAAATTGATCTGCAGGCTTTTGAAGCTGACTTAGCTGCTAGCACAAACGGGTTTAAGAAAATTTTAGATAGCTACGGAATTGCCGCTAAAGACCGGCTCAATTGGGAAGAATGGAAAAACCCCATTCCTAAAGATGTTAACGATGCGGCCGGTTTTACCCAGTTTATTAAGTCCTACTTGCAACAAGATGTTGACTTAGCAAACGAGGGTAACTTAACCGCCCCATTTACAAGCGCAATCGAGAAGCTGCGTGAATTGCGTACTAACATCCGGAAAGTGGTTACCTATCGTCTAATTAGCGCTGACGACTATGTGGAACAAGTGCTTAAGCATTTCAATTCCTTAAACAGTTTCTTAGCGGTGGGTCCACCAGCATTTCGAATTGAGCAGATTCTGGCCCTTATCAAGGCGGGAGTCTTAACCCTTATTGGCCCAGATATGAAAGTCGAAACTGACGATAACCAATTTGTGACCTACTCTAACCGGCTGGCGGATCACCAGCGCTATGTTGGCAACGTCTTAATTGAAGGTCGTCTTCCACAGCCTAACGCCGCTAATAACACCAATCCGCTAGTAAACAATTTACTGCGGCAGGGATTGGCTCGCATCTTCACTTTGCAACTTCACGACGGCACTAGTTATTCAACCGGGGCCCTAGACGTTACGGATGATACCGCCGAATTAATAGACCAAAATGGCAACGTGGTTCCCCATTTCTTTGTTTGGGGACTTCCTACTGAAAAACGCCACTGGTTAACTAACGGTGCTCCCATTCCAGGAGTTAACGACGTTCGTCTTCGAATTGCCGACCGGATTGCGGCTCAGGTATTTGCTGAATAAACTGGAACTTTTCTAATATTAAAAAGGGACCTAGGATTTCTGATTGAAATCCTAGGTCCTTTTTTTACTTTATTGATCGTTATACGTTTTTTTGCCGCGTAGTCGAAACGTGTTTTCAGTCCCAACTTCCTCCGGTTAACCAAATTGGGGACCAATCGCCAAAATCACGATTAATCCCCTTAATTTCGGCGCTTTTCGGCCGCATAGTCGAAACGTGTTTTCAGCCCCAACTTCCTCCGGTTAACCAAATTAAGGGGACCAATCGCCAAAATCACGATTAATCCCCTTAATTTCGGCGCTTTTTTGCCGCGTAGTCGAAACGGGTTTTGTAACCCAGCCCTCTCCGGCTAACCAAATTAAGGGGATCAATCGCCAAAATCACGATTAATCCCCTTAATTCCGGCGCTTTTCGGCCGCGTAGTCGAAACGTGTTTTCATCCCCAACTTCCTCCGGTTAACCAAATTGGGGACCAATTGCCAAATCCGCAATTAGTCCCCAATTCTGTTAATCCTCCGAAGCTGCCCGGGGCTGAAAACACTCTAATACTGTCCCCCATGGATCTCCGCCACGTTAGTCGTTAAAATGAACGCTTTTGGGTCAATTTCCCTAATTCTTTCAATAATGCGATGATACTCAGCATTTTCCACCACCAGCATTAGCATTCGGCGGTTATCTCCCGAGAATCCCCCTTGTACGTTCAAACTCGTGTAACTTTGATCCAACGACTCCGAGATAATTTCCTCGACTTCACTAAGTCGACTACTCATAATGTAAACACTCTTCTTCCGGTCAATCCCGGTCTCAATATAATTCATCACTAACAGCGTGATCACCGATGAAAATAGCGCTAGAATGAAAGCTTCCATTCCCGAACTAAAGATATTCATCAGACAAACAATCGTATCAAGGACCAGCAAACTGACCGAAGTCTTAAAGTTAAAGTACTTTTTTAAAATCAACGGCGGTACCGTAGTTCCACCACTAGAAGCATCAATTTGGTATAACAGCGCCACTCCAACTGCGTATAGCGCGCCTCCAACAATTACTGCCAGCGTGCGATCCGATACCAAACTTAAGCTTGGCGTAATCGCCATACAAACTGGTAATAGCAAACTTCCCACCGTAATTCGGGCCGTGGTCTGTTTTCCCAACGTAAAATATGAAGCTAACAGCATTGCCACGTTGATGATAAAGACAATCAGTGCCCGGTTCCAGCCAAACGCGTCTTCTAACAAAATTGAAATCCCCGTCGCACCACCCGCGGCCACGTTATGTGGTGCGTAAAACATGTTAATACTAATTGCTAGAACTTCTAATGCAACTAGCATGATGGCAAATTGGCTGATTAATCGAAAGCTTTTTTCGCGCATCTATCTTCCCCCGTTCCCCTAAATTAGTTGTCCTAAAAAGAGTGGGAAAACGCTCGACTAGCTTCCAATTCCGTTCTCACAATTTTGCCCAAGGCTCGGCAGTTGTAGATTTCAAAATCAATTTTCAAAGTCGCGACGTTTGGCTCCCCATCTCCGATTCTCCTTCTATTATACCTAAAAGTTATTAATTATGCTTGATATAAGATTTTAAATCAGAAGGTTTCAATTGCTGCCACTCTTCGTCAAAGAATTGGTGCTTAATTTGATAATGGGTTGGTTGACTTGGTTGGTCAACAAAGTTCTTGACGTTTTGGTCAACGACGTACCAGCCGTACCAACCCAAATGAATCGTATCCTGCATAAAGTATTTCTTACCACCATCGCGAGATAAATCGAGGATTTGCTTAAATCCTTGGCTTTGCAATTGGTAATTAATTTTTTGGTCAAATCCGCGAAGCATTTCTTGGGATAAGCCCACGTAATCGGCCCACTTTTGGTTAACTGGTGGAATAATAAACATTACTTGGGTATGATTCTTTGCAAATTGATCCAAAACTAACTGAAAATCAGCGAATTCTGGCGATTGCGTATAGTCATAGTGCTTCTGCATCCCTTCGAAAGCAGCAATCCGTTTCTTCAACCGTTTGTTATAGAACTGATTTTGAATTCCAAACTGGTTATTCGACGTTTGCCGTTTAGCTTGGCGAGTTAATGCTTGCTGAATCATCCCATCCGACGGGCTGTTAGGTAGTGCCTCTACCTGTCGGTTAATGTGATCCTGATTTGTTCCCCGTAAACTAAGTGGGGAGAAAAGTTGGTCTTCGTGAGCTAACAACCGTTTGTAATACTTCAAGTAAGTCCGTTGTCCTGACGTTACTTGTTGGCCATCTGCCACCCGTTGCAAAGCAGCAACCACTTGCCGGTTAGTGCTATTGCTACGATCGTCTAACATGGTCAACAAACGCTTAGCGGCGTAACGTTCACTCGTTTTTCCAGTCTGGTTTTCCAAGAAGTTAACGGCCTGTAATTGCGAGAAGTAAAACGCAAAGGCGTGTGGGTCGGCCCCTTTTCTAACAAACCACTGGGGCGAAATCACGAAAACGGCCTTTTTATTTTTCAATTGGGAATTAATCCCCTGCATCTCAAAATAATGGGTCAACGATTGGGTCCCCGGTGCCCCCAGTAAAAATGGGCGGAAATCCCAATCATACTTTTCCGCCATTACGGATGGATGGGCTAAGTCAAACCGGGAAAGTTCTGATGACCCAAAAAAGGGAACGTAATCCCCGTTTCCTAAGGCGGCCCGTTTAACAGCGTCTCCCTTGAGCGTGTCCGGTGATAATGCTGTAGCAGCCTTTTGCTCAACGGCTGAGTTAATCTTATTTATTTTGAATGGGGAAAATAAAAGTCCGATTAAAATCAGCGCAGCTGCTAAAACGGGACCAAAAATCATCCATAACCTTTTAGCCACGAGCTTGGAGTTCCTTTACTTTTGCAATAATTTTGTTTGGGGTATCCCATTCGCTACGTTCAAATTCAGATACGGGAACTTCAATCCCTAACTCGGTTTGTAATTGTAACAATAATTGAACCGTCCCCATTGAATCCAATAAACCAGCATCAAAAAGGTTATCGTCCATACTGTCACTTACGTCAGTACCAATCAAATCTGTCAAAATATTTAAAACCGTTTCTTTTACGTCCATAATTTATTCAATCTCCTTTATTTAGCGAAAAATAATTTATCTAGAAATCCTGAGAAAACTAGGAAAGTGAAGCACACGAAATTAAAAGTAATAAAAATCGAAAGTGCTTCAGTCCACCGGTTGTGCGGCAAGCGTCCTGGATTCTTTTTCTTAAATCCAAGCCACCAGTCGTTAATTACAAGGGCAACCCCGTGAATCAAACCGTACAGGATGTAAAACCAAGTTTCTCCATGCCAGAATCCCATCAACAGCATGTTTAAAACGTAAGTTACGTTTGCCGTTGTTTTAGGGTTTTTGAAGGTCTTGTGCTTCATGAAGAAAAACACGAGCCGCATGTAAACATAATCGCGGAACCAGAATGACAAGGTAATGTGCCAACGATTCCAGAATTCTTTGATGTTGTGCGATTTAAATGGCTGCTTGAAGTTCATTGGGGTTTCAACACCCATAAAGTAGCTAATGGCTACCGCAAACAAACTATAACCAGCAAAATCAAAGAATAGGTAAAAACTGTATACGTACATTACGCCCAATAGTCCCCATGAAAGACCGTGCGTTTGTAAAGCAATGTGTTGTACCCTTGGCAACATTAAGGAGCCAAATACGTAGGACAACATAAACTTGTATACAAATCCTAAGAAAAGATAATGCACACCCTTTTCCAACAGGTCCAAGTAATGTCCCCGTTCAGGCACTGTTAAATAATCTTTTTTAAAACGCCGGTAGCGATCAATTGGTCCTGAAGAAATCGTCGGGAAGAAGGCCATGAATTGTAAGAAGAACCATGGATCGTAATCTTTCAAGACCCCGTCCCGAATTTCCATGATGGTCTGCACCGCTTTGAAAGTTAGGTAACTAATCCCCAAAAAGCCAATCAATGAGGAGCTTCCATTCTGCAAAAGCGGCGTTAACTTAACAACCGCAAGGGGCAAAATAGCCAGTATTACGGCCCCCACGAAAATCCCGGTCGCGTTATGTTGCTTGCGATAGTGGTTATACAGTGAAACTAGCACCACTTCAAAAATTAAATAGCCAATTAAGGCAATCCCCTGTTGCCACTTTGGTCCCCCAAAAGTTAGCAACAAGAAGAAAAACGATACTAACAGTTCGTACCAATGAAAACGGCGTCCCCGTAGCATCCCAAACACAATGGGCACTAGGGCAATGGCTAACATGAAAAAGTAGGTCGGGTTTTCGTAAGGCGTAGCTGTCCACATCATGAGTTAACCCGCGCGATCATACTTTTAATGTCTAACTTGCCGTTCGCCGTTTGCGGCAGTTCTTCCACAAAAATAAACCGGTTTGGGACCATGTATTCCATCATGTTAGCCTTCAAACTGTCCTTAATGGCCACCGTGAGTTTAATTTGTGAATCAAATTCATCCGTTGCCGGAATTACATACGCAACTAATTGCGCAACTTTTTGATCTTTACCGTACTTAGGAACGGCAATTCCCGCCTTGATGAGCGGATTGTTATTTAAATAATGGTTTACTTCTTCAAGTTCGATCCGGTAACCATGTAACTTGATTTGGAAATCTGTTCGACCTCGGTAGTATAAGATACCATCTTGGTCCATTGCTACTAAGTCACCAGTCTTATAGGCTTGGTGCCCCTCATACTTGAAAAAGACCTCATTGGTTTTAACTTCGTTATTGATGTATCCCTTCGAAACGGCTGGCCCGTAAAGTACTAGTTCGCCTTCGTCACCAGCTTTAACAACGTTATTATTTTCGTCTAAAATGTAGCCACCCATGTCGGGTTTTAGCCGACCAATTGGCAAGCGTTCATTTTGTTGCAAAACGGCGTCGGTAATTTCAATTGCCGAAACCGCAACCGTGGCTTCCGTTGGACCATAGGTGTTAAAGATCCGGGCTGCTGGGAAGCGTTGTTTTAAAGTTTGCGCCGTTGAGTGCGACAACTCTTCACCACAGAATAGGAACCGCGATAGTGCCGGATAGTGGTCTGCGTCAAAAGTTGGTTGTAAAAGACACACGTCCATAAAGGATGGTGTCGAAACCCAGACATTTAATCCTAGCGTTGGTAAAACTTCGAAGAGTTCTTTGAAATTATCGGTAACCGTCTTGGGAACTGCTTTTAGTGTTCCACCTAGTACTAAGGTTGAATACAAGTCCATCACCGATAGGTCAAATGAATATGGTGGCTGAGACAAAGTTACCGGTCGATCAGGCAAATCAAATTGTTCCATTTGCCAATTAATAAAACTTAATAAGTTGTTGTGGCTAATTTGCACCCCTTTGGGTTTACCGGTCGTACCCGAAGTGAAAATAATGTAATAATTTTCATCTCCGCTAACTGCTTGATCTAGCTGTACGCTTTGCACATTTGCAAACACGTCCGCAAGTTCTTGCCCTTCTAAAATTGGCAAGTCATCTAGCGATACCGGCAAATCTTCAATCGCAATGCACATCCCGGGATGCGCAATTTCATTAATCATGGTTAGCCGTTCTGGATTAGAGTGGCGATCAATCGGCACATAGGCGTGCCCGCTTTTAACTATCCCTAAAAAGGCTGCCACCATTTCAAATGTTTGTCCCCCATAAATCATAATGGGAGCATGTTCCATAATATTTTGCTTTAAAATGTAAGCCGCTAAATTATCTGAGAAAGCTTTTAATTCACCATAAGTATGCTTAGTTCCCAAATAGTCATAAGCAATCCAATCGGGATGCTCTTGGGCAATTGAATCAATCTTTTCAATCACGTTTGTAACTTTTTGCAAAACAAAACCTCCTGCTAAAATTCGTTGTAAATGAAAGTCCCACCGGACATTCCACTATACCCGTATAAATAAAGTAAAATCACAAAAACTAAAAAGTAAAATATTGTCCTTGTGATGAATTTAACCGAATCGTGTTGCCACAGATTCTTAAGAAAACCTATCACCACAATCCCCCCTGTTTTTTTGCTATTGGTTTAGTTTGCAAAGGTTATGATAAAACACTAACCCTGCTAAACGTTACGCAAAATTATGGCATGATTTGAATTTTTTGTAAAGTAACCGTAACATTACGGGCTTAAAAAGTTCACATTTGTCACACTCTATTCATAAAATATTCCCGTATTATTTCCGTCGTTACGGCATTTACCAAATTTATCTCATAAAAGTTTAAAAAAAGCTAAAATTTAGCCTCTGAAAGCTTGTCCTGACTAAATTTTAGCTTTGTAACCGTCTATTTTAATTTTAAGCGTCGCCCTACCAACGCTACCAAAGCCGACTTAATCACGTCCCCTGGAATGAAAAATGCGTTCGCAAGGACCGCCTTAGAAAGGGCCATCCGCATATTGATTGCAAAACCAACAATTCCCAATAAATCAATTACTAGTACTGCAATAATGGCCACCTTTGCAAAAAGACTAAACCAATCTTGCCGGCCGTGTGCCGTCCACCATGCTAACAAAACTGCACCAACGAGATAACCTAGTAGATAGCCACCCGTTGGGCCCATGAATACGGCTACTCCGCCGCGCATTCCGGTTAAGACTGGCATTCCTACCAAGGCCAGTAGTAAAAAGGCGCCAATAGTGATTGCAGCTTCTCCTGGTGTAAGGATTAAGCCTACTAATAAGATTCCAATGTTTTGGACCGTAATGGGTACCGGGATCAATCCAATTGGAAGATTGGGGACTAACCCTAAGCCAATGATAATTGCCAGTAATAATGCCATTTTTGTTACACTTCGTGCGTTAAGCCGCATAAACTTCACCTCTAAATTTGGCCTTCCAACCGAACCGTGGAACTGCCTTATTCCAAAAAAGTTGTCAACCAACCATTTTTGATGAAGCTTTATTATAGCATGTTCCGATTTAGCCACTAACTTTGGTCACCGATAACCGATACTATTATAGTAGTAATTTTTTGCGATTTAGATTAAATAACGTCTGTATCGCTGTGAGATTGTTTGGTCGAAACGCGTTCTGGAACCCAACTCTCTCCGGTTAACCCAAACAGGGACCAATCGCCAAAAACCGCGATCAGTCCCTGTTTCTGTTAATCCTTTGCGTTCTGTTGCTGCATGGTCGAACCGGGCTTCAGTGCCCAATCTCCTCCGGCTAACCAAATTAGGGAACTAATCGCTCAATCCGCGATTAGCTCCCCAATTCCGTTAGTCCTTTGCGTCCTACTGCCGCATGGTCGAAACGCGTTCTGGAACCCAACTCTCTCCGGTTAACCAAAACAGGGACCAATCGCCAAAAACCGCGATCAGTCCCTGTTTCTGTTAATCCTCAAGAGCTACCCGGGTTCCAGAACGCTCTTTATTTTTCTCCCCTTCTCACTATCGGCATCAGCCTAAAGTACAGCAATCCAATTACTGCTCCTACTATGATTCCCTTTAAAATGTTGAATGGCAGGATTCCGTACAACACCATATTTAACGTCGAGATATTTATTTGGAAACTTGCCAACTTCATGTACAGTGGTAACAAAACAAACAGATTTGCCACACTCATTACCACGGTCATCAAGGCCGTTCCTAACAGCACTCCCTTAACCAGCGCCATCACAGCTTGATGATGTGGTTGATCCTCTGCGCGTTTCAGAAACGAATAAATTGGCAAAACGTACGCTACTGCCGCCATCCAATTTGCTACCGCTCCGAGGGCACCCGCCGGGTTACTATCCCGAACAATAATATCTAATAGCCCGGCTAAGCCAGCCGTCGCCATTCCCCACACGGGCCCAAACAAAACGGTCCCAATCAAGACCGGTACGTCCGCAAAGTCAATCTTTAAGAACGAAAACCCCGGTAAAATCGGAAAATCAATGAAAATCAAAACAAACGAAATGGCTGCCAGCATTGCGACAATCACCATTTTATTAACTTTAGAAACACTCATGTTACTGCCTCCTTTAGAATCGGAGCACCTTCTTGGTAACTTATTTCCACAAAAAAACGCCGTTGCTCGAGTTCGGGGCAACAGCGTTAAAAACCGAATTAAAAAATTCAGTACGCGTCAATAAATTCAATCTCCCTTTATCTAGACTTTAACTATCGGTTTCGGAATTTCACCGAATCAGCTGCCAAAAATGACAGGTCATGGACTGTACCACCGGTCGGGAATTACACCCTGCCCCTTGAAGATGAACCTTATTTTTTATAAGTATTTCACTATAAATATAGCGTACCAATTAACCTTCGTCAATCATTTGTTTTTTTAATTTTGAAATAGCTTTCACCGTCTTGCATTACGTCAATTAATAGGTGTTCTTCCGCGGGTAAATTCTTCACTTCACCCAGGTCGATTTCATAGCCATTTTCAATTTCGTAACCTTTATTTACTCGGGACTGCAAAAAAATCCGTAACATTTTCATTAATTTACGATTGTCTTCAGCTTTTTTGGCAGCCATTGCCAAGGTATATCCCTTGTTAAGGTAATGCGCTATATTTCCAGCCTGAATAAGCGCCGGGTAAGTATATTTACGTTGCCCTGACTCCGATACGTTAGTCTTTACATAGCCCTTCTTTTCCCAATAACGTAATTGGCGGGGTGACACATCAATCGCCTTTGCCACATCGCCAATACTTAACAATAAGGACTCACTAGCAATGATTCTTTTTAACATATCGACCCGATCTGACGGATTTCCCATGATTCTCCTCCTAAAGTTAACCGAATTAACCTTGTCCTCTTACTTAGCTTAATTATAACTTCTCTAACATCTTTGTCAAATAAGTTGACAAAGATGGTATACCGGACTATAGTATCTAAGAATAGTTTTTATGAAAAGAGGTTGTAAGCTTATGACACAAGCATTTGATGCACATGGAAAACCCTATAAGCGGTCTCTATTAATCCTTGTGCTTTTAATTGGTTCATTTTGTACCGTTTTGAATCAAACCATTTTAACCACGGCCTTTCCTACTTTAATGAAGGCCTTCGATATCAGTACCTCGACTGTGCAATGGCTCACGACTGGTTTCTTGATGGTCAACGGAATCATGATTCCAATTAGCGCTTGGCTAACTAGCCGGATTCCTTCCAAACGGCTATATCTTTCAGCCATGACGGTATTTCTGATTGGAACCACGTTCTGTTATGTAGCACCATCGTTTTCAGTACTCCTTGCTGGCCGATTAATTCAAGCATTAGGGGTTGGAATTACGATGCCCCTTTTGCAAACCATGATGCTAACCATTTTCCCTGCTAACCAACGTGGTTCAGCGATGGGACTTGCTGGCTTAGTTGTCGGAGTGGCTCCGGCAATCGGACCGACCCTTTCTGGATGGGTAATTGATAACTACCACTGGCGGACTTTATTTGGAATGATTATTCCAATCGTCATTGTAGTTTTAATTGCTGGTTTCTTCTTTATGAAAGACGTTTTGAAAACTGAACACACGGAACTTGATTGGGTTTCAGCTGCACTTTCAACCATCGGTTTTGGAAGCTTGCTCTTTGGTTTCTCCGAAGTTGGGGATAAGGGCTGGACTGATTCATTAGTTGTAGCGACCTTAATTATTGGGGCAATTTTCGTAATCCTATTTGGGGCACGTCAATTACGGAGTAAAAATCCGTTCCTTGATCTACGTGTTTTAAGGATTCCAGAATTTTCAATTTCAGCAGCCCTTAGTTCGGTTTCAATGATTGCCATGGTGGGTGCCGAAATGGTTCTTCCTCTTTACATCCAAACTGTACGTGGCGAATCAGCCTTTCACTCTGGACTAACATTATTGCCGGGGGCATTGATGATGGGGGTTCTCAGCCCAATTACTGGTCGTTTATTCGATAAAATTGGCGCACGCCGGCTCGCAACCACCGGAATGTTCCTTTTAACCATTGGAACGTTGCCGTTTGCCTTCATCACCCGGACTACTCCAATGCTTTACATTATCGTGTTATACGCAATTCGGATGGCCGGAATTTCCATGGCGATGATGCCGGTTACTACTGCCGGTATGAACTCGTTGCCATTCGATAAGATGGGGCACGGAACCGCAGTTAATAACACCCTCCGACAAGTTGCTAGTTCCATGGGGACTGCCATTTTAGTCAGTGTTTTGACCAACGTTACTAACAACCAAATGCCTGCTAAACACTTGTTGAAAGCCGAACCACTTGCTTACAAAGATCAAGCATTTAACGCTACTATCAGCGGCTATCACGCCTCGTTTTGGATTGCGGTTGGCTTCAGTGCGTTAGGCTTAATCATTGCCTTCTTCGTTAGCAACCGTTCTGGTAGCTCAGCTAAAGTACAACCTCAAGCTGGAGGTGCAGAATAATGATTATCTTTCTATTAATACTCGCTGTCATCGCAACCTTTATTTCAATGACCCTAATTCCAAAACCAATGCTGCGTTACATTTGTACCGCAATTTCGGCGATTGTGGTCGTTTGCTCAGTAGTCTTACTAGTACTGAACGACCGCGAACATTTTGGAATGAAAAAAGTAACCGAAACGACCACCCAAACCGTTTACTCGGTTTCACCTTCAAAACAGATGCCCATGCTGCTTTATAAAAACATCGGGACTGATGGTAAGGAACGGGTTTACGTTTATAAAAAGGATGCAAACCAAAAGAAAACTTCTCATACGGAATTGGAAAAAACTACTAACCGAGTCAAGACCACTAATGATGATCACGCTCGCTTAGAGAAGAAAACCACCCGTTGGGTATACAAAAACGATACCTACCGCCTTTGGTTTGGCATCGCCGGAAACGACCGGGAAGTTTCTCACCGGATCAACACCTTCTACGTGCCTAAGAGTTGGCCAACCTTGTCAACTACCGAAGCTGCTAAATTGCAAAAATTGGTTAAACAAAACCAAGCTTCTATGAAAAAGGATGCTACTAAGTACGTAAAAGCTAAGGTAACCGCAACGGTTAAGGATACCTTGAAAGCTGCTTTGCAGAAAAATCCACGGATGAGTCCTGCCGAACAGAAGAAGTTGACTGACAAGACAACTGCTGAAGCTACTAAAAAGTTTAGTGCAGAGTATCAAGCACAAATGATGCAAAAGCTAATTGAACAGGCTAAAGAATAGTTTTAAAAAGCTTTACGAAAATTAAATAACCCCCGATATTGGACCTGAATCCAGTATCGGGGGTTTTATATTGACTAAAAAATTTTGTAAATCCGTTGCCGTTATTTATCGAATTTATGCTATTAACCAGCAAGGCCCGTTAAGCGCCCTTAAAAGCTCTTAACATCCGTTTTGAAGCATTTGCTGACAAATGTCTTTCACAAGCTTATAACGCTTATTTAGTCTCGTAAGCTTGCAACTGTTGACTTACCCAATTTGTCGCCTGGGCCGCTGCATTGCCTGCGTGGATGGCACAGAACCTTGCGTAAAATTGCTCAAATTGGGGACTTGGTTGTTGATTAGTCTTCTTAGCTAGTTGAGTTAATTCATGAGTAAGTTCGTCTTCGTTGTAAACAATCTTGCCCGGTAAATCTTTTTGATAATCCAAATAAAATCCACGGAGCTCGTCACGATAAGTTTCGTAATCATACGGAAAGAACACAACGGGGCGCTTTAAGTAGGCGTAATCAAAAAAGACGCTAGAATAGTCCGTAACCAATACGTCCGCCACCAAGTATAAATCCGCAACGTCCGGATAATTTGACACATCGATTGCGAAGTCTTTTGCAGCAGAAAGATCCAACGCGTTAGCAATCAAATAGTGCATCCGTAAAAGCAAAATTGTATCTTTTCCGAGCGCATCCCGTAATTTTGCCAAATCAAATGGCAAGTTAAAAGAATACTTTCCTTTAGTAAAAAATTGGTTATCCCGATAAGTCGGCGCGTATAAAACCACCTTTTTATCCAGGGGAATCCCTAACTTTTCCTTAAGCTGCCGGATTTTAGCCGCACTAGGATGTGCTAATTCGTCATTGCGGGGGTAACCAATTTCCAAAATTTCGTTTTGGTAACCGAAAGCTTGCCGAAAAATTTTCGTAGAATAGGCGTTAGGACTGATTAATGCATCCCACCGGTTTGCTTCGTGAACAAAATTTTCGTGATACTTTTCCGTAGTGGTTCCGGGCATGGTTACTTGTGCAATATCCAGGCCCAACTTTTTCAGCGGTGTGCCGTGCCAAGTTTGTAGTATTTTAACGTGCGCCGGCTTTTTCACCCAACGAGGGAGCCGTGCATTTTCAACCCAGACGTGCGCTTTTTCGATCGTACGGACCCATTTAAAAGATCCCCGAACCACGTAATCGTAACGTTCTCCATTCGGAAAACCTTCTTCAAATAGTTGCTTATTTACCACCCAGATTAATCGATAATCGGGATGTTCTTTTTTCATTTCTTTATAAATCGCTAACGGCGAGTCACTAATTTGCCGGCCGCCAAAGCTTTCAAAAATAACGGTGGGCCGTTTTGCGGGCCGGTAGTTAAGTTTGAAAGCGTAGGTTAGGAGGCGCCGTTTGACTTTCCGCAAAATCGTAATCAAATCCATCTACATTTATCCCCTATTTTTTAATTGTTTGTATCCATTATAGGATATAATCTTACACATCAAAAATAGTACATTACTCGTTTATCTGTGCTTTTTTAAAATATTGGTTGGTCAATTTATCAACTGCTTGTTTTAATTTTTGGCCCTTTATTTTATTGCCTTGATGATTGCTAAATACGATGAGGGCTTGTTTACCATCCGGACTAATTCGAATATGGTCTTCAAATCCGTAGCCGTAGCCATTAGCTGAATAATAATTTTGGTGATTGGTGTAAAGTCCTCCATGATATTTAACTTGGGCGCCGTTAACCGGTCGATACAGTGTTTGCACAGCGGGCTTTCCTAGTAGTCCACCGTTAAGCAATTTAGCTAATGTTTTATAATAATCCGCAACGGACATGTACACTTGGCCCGTCCCTAATTCTGATTCAACCGTAGCTAAGTTAGGCTTTTGGAGGATTTGCTTAACCTCATCCCCCTGTTTTTTGAGATAGTATCCCTTAGCCGTATCGTAACCAGTAGTATCAGTTGCAAATACGGTTTGCTGTAAGTTCAACTTGCTTGTGTAACGTTCCGTGAATAGCTGTTGGTAACTATCCCCCGTAACTTTTTCTAAAATCATTGATAATAGCACGTAATTGACGGGCTGATAATTCCATTTACCATATTTTTGCGGCTGAAATTTAACGTTCTTTCGAAGAATTTTTAAATACTGTTTTCTAGATAAACTATCACCTTTATATTTAAGCTTAGGCAATGATAATCCCGATGTCATGTCGAGTAGCTGACGAATAGTAATTTCCGCAGAACCCGGTATGCCCGTTATGTACTGGTTAAGGTGATCCGTAAGCGCAATTTCATGCCTATTAACTAAAGTCATTACTAGTCCAGCCGTGAGTGATTTTTGCAAAGAATCAATTTCATAAGCAGTAGTTAGCCGATTATTTTTGCCACCCGCATTATCTTCCACTCCCGCTGTGTAACTATCAACAATTTGGTTGTTCTTTACTAAAATTGCTGAGCCACTAAATCCGGTTGGTGAAAGTGCTTGTTGCAACCTTCCCTTTTCCGTCGAGTGAGTCGCTCGTGGAATCGCCAGATGATTATTTTTTTCAGTTGCGGCGGGCTTTTTTAAGTATGTACTTGCCTGTCCCCAAACTATTATCAATGCGAGAACGATTAACCCACCGATAACCAACTTATTAATCAATTTTTTTGACATTTTCGATTTCTCCCCCAAATAAGATTACCAGATATAGTTTTACACTAAATGGCGCCAAAGAACTAGCTTTGAAGGAAAAATTAAGTATAAGCTTAAATATTGCTGAACAAAGCTTTAAAAATAAACTTTCTGAAAATATAAAAAGAACTAGTCTAACTTACGACTAGTTCTTTTTATATGAATATAGATTTAAATAAAAATAGTATTACATTTATACTGCCTACCAGGCCCTTCGTCTATTTATAAAACGTATTATTACTTTAAACACCAAAAATATTGTACTAACAATTGAAATTATAATAGATAGTTTTTGCATTTTACTCAAACTATACAGCACTTTAACTCGACTATTATGGTGTAAATTGACAGTCAGTGTTTTCATTTGACTAGTATCCCATTTAACCCTTTTTCCATCTACGTAAACTTTGTAATTTGTTTTATTGTACAAGTAAAAAGGTAAACTCACGTGCCCACTTTCACCATTCAACTTAAAAATCATCCCATTAGGTATGCTTGTAAAGTCTACTTTTTTATTAATCCAACGCCCGTCCTTCATTAGATAATGGTCATATATCTTTAAACCGTTTTGGTAATTTTTATTAGAACTCTGTTTTTTGTTAATTGGTACATAATCTCGATTAGGATTTGCCTTAATTAACTTAAAGTACGTCTTTCTGTCTACCTTAATGTTGTACCTTTCTTTCAAACTAGCATTTGGTGCGAAAGCATGTTGTAATGTCGGAAAATCTTTCCTTGTATTAATAAAATTTTGGGTAGAGCTTATATTAAATATATAAAGAATAGCTACTAATAATAAAGTTACATGCTTTATCCGTAATTCATTTAACAGCTCCACTCCCAGTAACGCAATAAAGAAAGTTGCTACAACAAATACTCTAAAAGGAAATTGTAATAACGAAACGGGAGTATTTTGTAGTAAGGACCACGGAAATAAATTAGTAGATAATAACGTAGTGACTATCGAAACTACGTAAATTTTTTTATAAAGCCTACTAAAGGTATTAAATCTAAAGGCACCTATAATTAATATCAGTAAGGCGACTATCCCCATGTTAAAAGTACTTGCATTACCAGTAATATTATTAGATATGGAATTGTTGACAAAAGTACCTAATTGCATTGCTGTATTAGAAAACAAAAACTCTTTTGGCATCTTCACTGGTGTATGTAAATAATTAACTAGAAAGCTATATATAAAAGCACTAGATAATCCCAAAAATAGCACTACCGCTTTCAAATATGCTTTTATAACAGAGGAAAAATCACTTAATGAGTTAACGTTAAAAACCATAAGCAGTCCCATTGTAATTGTAACTATCAGCGCGGTTAAAATATGGGAATAAAGCAAAGCGCCCATCCCTGCCGCTAACCAAATCCATTTGTCAAATTCATTCTTAAATGAAATTTTGTAAAATGCCCAAAAGACTAATGGAATAAAAGTTAAGGCAATGAATTCTGATATATCAAAACGGTTAAGAATGTCTAAAAAACGGTACGTAGAAAAGAAGTACAGGTTAGCAAATATAAAAGCCTTTTTTCTTGAGTCACTAAAATCCTTGAATGTGTAATAAGCAATTAAAAAGGTAACTAGATTAATTACCATTAATCCTAAGTATATAGCTGTAATTGGGCTTACCGGCAAAAAGCGAAGCACTGCAAACATGTATAAAAACAATGGCGGATAATAAATATTGGTTGCTATCCCTACTTGGTTAGCAGAATAAGTTGATATCATTGGAAACATATTGCCATGTCTTAAATTTTGGTATAATTCTTCAATTCTATTTACATGGAACTGCACGTCAGCTCCTCTATAAATAACATGTCCTCTATACAAAAAATAAAAGGACAGGATACTCATGACAATAAAATACAAAACAATTATAAAAGGCAGGTGTCTTTTACCTCTTGTCAAACTAGTTAACATTCCCCATTCTCCCCCAAAATATTAATTTTAACGTCCTTCGCCATTATTTCTTACCTAAATAAGAGTTAAATTTATATGACAAAGATAAAGTTAAATAGTTAAAAACACTCAATTTTTCTTGAACGGACGCCACTACCTAACCTTATGTTTGACAGGATGTACTAAAGTAGTTGGATGTTCTATAGAATGGGTAACTGAGTGCCCTGAAATATTGACCATTGCAAAGAAAAGAAATAACAACATAGCCATTCCAACAATGATCCGCGTTGGAAGAGACATTTTGTCCGGAGTAATTTGGTCATACATTGCCTTCTGGACAACTTTTTGAGCTTTCTTAGGGCTAGTTCCCTTCGCAATTTCTTGCTCAACTAACTCTTGTTTATACTTATCTATGTCAAATTCAATTTGTTCTCGCTTACGATCTTGCTGGTATTTTCTCCGCTCTTTGGCACTTTTCTTCTTAAAATCGTTAGAAAACTGACGGTAATGGTCAACTACTGTTTTGGTATCACCTACTTCACGAAGTTCACCAAAATGCATCCATGCTACTCGATCACAAATCATTTCTACTTGTCTCAGTGAGTGACTTACAAACAAGATGGTTTTTCCTTGTTTTTTGAATTCCATAATTTTATCCACACACTTTTGGTAGAATGTATCATCTCCGACTGATAAAGCTTCATCAATAATCATGATGTCAGGGTTGATATGCACGGCAATTGCAAATCCTAGTCGCGACCGCATACCGCTAGAATAATCCTTAACTGGCTGATCGATAAATGTACCAATATCAGCAAAATCGACAATTGCATCACGGACATCATTTATTTCTTGAATAGTTAACCCTTGCATTAGCCCTTTCAAACGAATATTCTCTGCACCAGTTAAGTTCCGCTTTAGTCCAGCACCAATAGCAATTATGGAAGTATCCCCACGAACGTCAACTTTACCAGTAGTTTGTGGGATAATCCCTGAAATAATATTCGAAATCGTGGATTTTCCAGAACCATTAACTCCGATGATCCCAAAAGTTTCTCCTGGCTTTATCGTTAAACTTACTCCCTTTAAGGACCAAAAATGTGGTACATCCACTTTCCCTAAGTTGAAAAAGTTTTTTAATTTATCACTTTTTGTTTTAAATAAGTCGTATTCTTTGGTTACATTTTCTACTTTAATCT
The DNA here is from genome assembly GCA_024970065.1 of Pediococcus acidilactici. Lineage (NCBI taxonomy): Bacteria > Bacillati > Bacillota > Bacilli > Lactobacillales > Lactobacillaceae > Pediococcus > Pediococcus acidilactici. The sequence goes on from CP103908.1 coordinate 1,666,433, forward strand.
TATATGAATTATCCATTTCAAACCTCTTAGTTAAATTAAATCTACAAAATTAGAACGGAACTTGTTGTGTAGATAACTGCCAATTGTCAAAGTAATAAAAACAAACAACCAAAATGTAATCGTTAAATTAAGATTAGGTTGTTGCCAAACCCATCCCCGGGAAAGTAGCGATTCTCGCATCCCGTTAATCACGTAATAGTACGGGTTAATTTCTAGTAATCTAACCAATACTGGTGGAAAACTTGACGTCACAAAATTAAAAAGCACTCCACTCATGTAAAATAGTACTCGCAAAATTGATTGCAACGCGATTTGCCAGTCACGAATTAACACGCTGATGGTCGAATTTAAAATTCCCAAAGAGTACATTAACGCTAGCATACAAATGAAATAATAAATAAATTGAATCCACGAAATAGTTGGCCAAATATGGTTGGTGAACATCAAGAAAATTCCAAAAGCTATCATCGTCCAAAAGCTGTATAAATTACCATATATTTTAATCGATGGTAATACGTTAATTGGAAATTTCATTTTCGAAACGAGTCCAACTTGCTGATAAACGCTTTTAGACGCATCCAACGTAGTCTTATTCATATATAGCCACGGCGCAATCCCAGTAACCATCCATGGTAAATAGGGAACTCCTGGCATTGGGTCTCCCCGTCTAAGCGCAACACCAAATACTAAGTAATAAATACCGATTTGAATTAACGGATTGAGAAATTCCCATGCTAATCCAAGGTAATGGCTTTGATAGCTTGCACGGTCATCATATTTAGCCATACGTCTAATAATTTTAAAATTAGTGAACTGATCACTAACTATTTTAAACATTGTATTCATGCTTCATGCTCCTTAAGCTTGTAAGTTGGGTACATTTCGAACAGTATACTTATTTTTATCTAATTTCGTCAATGTAACCCATTACTTTCTTATATTATGTAAAAACCAATAACGTATATTATAATACATTACTGGATAGATAAATATTAAATAACTTTAAGCAAAAGGTGAATAACTTGAATAAACAAATGGCCTTTAAAGAACAGGGCAATTTACTAAGTGTAATTGTAGCCTGTTACAACGTAGCAGAATACCTCTCCGAATGTCTAGATTCGCTAGCATCACAGACTTTCAAAAACGTTGAGGTTATCATGATTGATGATGCTTCTGAAGATGCGACTTCTTTAATTGTAGAAAGATATGCTCAAAAGTACGACAATTTTACAGCAATCCATAACGAACAAAATCTTGGACCAAGTGCTTCAAGAAATAAGGGAATCAATTTAGCAAACGGGCAATGGATTGCTTTTGTTGACGGGGATGATATCGTACCGTCTAATGCGTATGAAGTGATGATTAATTCTTTAATCAAAAGTCACTCTACAATGGTGACAGGTTTTGTACGTCGCTTCGACAAAAACCGCGACAAACCTTCTTTCCTACATAAGAAAGCTATCATTGATGATTATCGTCATACTAGTTTTGAAAAACATCCCGAGCTTTTGTACGATACTACGAGCTGGAATAAGCTCTATTCAACTAGTTTGCTGCGTCAAAACAAAATTTTCTTTCCTGTAAATCAAATTTATGAAGACGTTGCGTTTACCTTGAAAGCTTTTTTACATAGTGATGGAATCGATATTATTACTAAACCCGTCTATTATTGGCGTTGGCGGGATAGTAATAACGTTTCATTCACGCAATCTAAAAATGAATTATCTCATTATTTAGATAGACTAAAGAGTTTTCACCAAGTAGTAACCATCTTACAAAAAAATGAATTATGGGACGGAAAGGTTAAACATCAACTACTATTTAAGCTGTTAGATGTGGATATACCGTTATTTATGGATGATATTGCCGATGCTGACGATTCTTTTGTTTATGCTTTCCAGGAAACCACCATTAACTTCTTTAGAAAGTGGCAATTACTGAATAGTTCAATTATTAAAGAGTTGTCCGCTAAAAAACAATATCAGTATTACGCGTTAATCAACGGCAAATTCAATTTTCTAAAACAACTTTCATTTGGTCAGCCATTTAATGGACGAATTGCTAAACTTGAACGAAAAAATGCTGGACTACCAACGTTCTATTCACCTAAAAAACTGAACGTAGGTATTGATAAAGTTCGCTTAAATGATAACCAATTCCAATTCACAGGAAAACTACAAGTGGGTAAAAAGATTCCCCACTATTTCCCTGTAAGAAAAGAAATTGTTGACGTGGTTATCGAAAATATTAATACGGGGGATTCTATTTCCTTAAATACTTTTAAACGTTTCTTTACCTTATTTAACTTTCATCTAAAAAAAATGACCGCTCCTGCAAGTCGTTTCCAATTAGATTTTAATTTGTTAGATTGTATTAAACATCTAGGTCCCGGAACGTATAAAATTCGTTTTGACTATCAAATTAAACCAAATGCTAAAAAATTATCTGTTTATTTAGGACAACCTCGAAAGGGTGCTGGTAAAATTACCCCATTTACCCTTCAGGACGGTGATTTATCTGTTATCTACGGTCACAATACAAATTGGGATACGGTTATTAAGGTAATTCCTAGTACCGAATTAGCTTCGGGAGATAGTATTCAACCCACAGTAGTAGAGACTATTTCTTTAGATGATCAAGATAATTTAGTGTTAAAGGGGATTTCTAACGAAGAAGCGCTGCAATTAGAAATTAATGAACAAGTATTCAAAAATCAATATGATGATTCTAAACAGTTTCAATTCCGTCTTCCAAATGAATTCTTGGAAACCTTTCTAAATCACGCTTCTAAGGTAGAGTTTAGAAATCCAATAACTGGATTAGAAGTCAAACCCGAATTTAGTAATGGCAATCGATTAACAAACATTTTATCCAGTAAACATTTAAGCATTCGCTTAGAACAACGCTTAAGATCAGGGCTTTGGATTAAACCTGATGTTCCAACAATTACTGCCCAATCTATCCAAATTAAACAAGTTGATAAACAATTTTATTTAACTATTGAATTAAACAAAAATATTAGTTCAATTACGGATGGTAAATTGGAGCTCCTATCAAGTAATTTAGTTAACCGCTACTTAAACATTGGCTCTCTAAAATTAACGGGGCAAAAAATAGTTGGTCAACTTTTAATTGGCGATTATCAGCAACTATCCGTGTTAGCTGGTAATTACACTATTTATCTAAACTTAAATCAAGGACTGGGCGAAAAATCAATCGCACACCGTTTTAAAGTCAGCGCACCTAATTTAACGTCACAAAATGCCACAATTGGTCAACTAGCTTCTGTTGAAGTTAAGGCTAATGATGAAGGGGAACTAAAACTTAGCGTAAAACAAAACCGCCCGTGGATCGATCGTAGTAAAGTTCGCAGAGGTATAGCATATTCCATTATTTATCCCCTAATGCGCTTGCTACCTTTAGAGAAAAATACAGTAGTTTTTGAAAGTTTGTGGGGGCAATCTTATAACGATAGTCCTCGAGCAATGTATCAATACTTGGTTAAACACTATCCTAATATGAAATTTGTCTGGATATTAAAAAATGAACAAACCCCAATTGATGGACCTGGAATTAGGGTTAGGCGATTATCTTTTAAGTATTGGTATTATATGGCACGTGCTAAATATTTAATACAAAATACTAATTTTCCAACGCAGTATGCAAAACGAAGAGGCCAAATTGAAGTTGAAACTTTGCATGGTACCTTTATGAAGGTGATGGGCTTTGATGAACCCCATTTTAAAAATGCTACCAATCGGGTTCAAAAAAACTTTGCTACTCGAATTGGGCGTTGGGATTTGATGAGCGTTCCGTCAGACTTCATGTATGTACACGGTTCAACAGCTTTTGATTATCCTGAACAAAAGATTTTAAAAACTGGATTTCCGCGCACTGATGAATTAATTCATAATAATCATCCTGATTACATTAAAAAAGTTAAGTCTAAGTTAGGAATTCCTGCAGATAAAAAAGTTATCTTATATGCACCAACCTACCGGACCACCGATATGCCTTTTAATTTTCAACTTGACCTTGAAAAAATGAAACAACAATTAAGTGACGAATATGTCCTATTAGTTCGTCTCCATTATTTTGTTTCTCATACACAAAACTTTATTGACCAAACCGGGTTTGTCTATGATGTTAGTGATTACAACAATATCAATGACCTATATCTCATTAGTGATGTCTTAATCACTGATTATTCTAGCGTTATGTTTGACTTTGGATACCTAAAACGTCCTATGATCTTTTTTGCTTATGATAAAGAATGGTATCTTGATCCAGCAAATCGTGGAATTTACATGGATTATGACACTACTGTACCCGGCCCTGTAGCAAAGACGACAGAATCAGTCATTAAAAACCTTCAACAGCTAGATAGCATTAAAAAACAGTATTCTGGTAAATTAGAACAATTTTATGAACGCTTCTGTCAATATGGACGTACAGGCGACGCAACAAAGCAACTAACCGAAGCTATGTTGAATTTAAATCCTAAAGTTCAGGATTCAGTAGTCAAACATTTAATTCTTACTAAAATAGGTCGTTTATTAAAACTAACCAATTTGCAATCTAAATTATTAAACTATTTAGGCCAAGTTTTACCTAAAACTGATATTGCAATTTTTGAAAGCTTTTTTGGGCGACAATATTCAGACAATCCTAAAGCTATTTACGAATATATGAAAATTCATTATCCTAATATTAAATCGTATTGGAATGTTAATCCTGAGTATGAACAATACTTCATTGACCATAATATTCCATATGTACAACGATTTAGTTTTAAGGGCATTTGGAAACAAGCACGTGCAAAGTACTGGTTTACCAATGTACGACGTCCTTTTAGATGGAATAAACCTAAAGATACGATTGTAGTGCAGACTTGGCACGGAACACCTCTAAAAACAATCGGAACCGATGTTCAACAAGTCACCATGCCTGGAGTGACTAGGATGAAATACCATAAGCAAGTTGCTCGGGATTCTGCACGATGGGATTATCTACTAACACCTAATCCCTATTCGTATGAGATTATGCAACGCGCATTTCGCAAACAGTACCCTCAATTATTACCAACTGGGTATCCGCGAAATGATCGTCTAAGTCAGCCATCATTTTCTGAAATTAACTCAATTAAAAAACAATTGGGTATTAAAGATGGCTCTAAAGTCGTTTTATATGCGCCAACTTGGCGAGACAACGATTATGTACGAGCTGATCACTTTAAAGCAGAGTTGCACTTAGACCTTAAAAAATTCTTGTCAGAAACTTCGTCTGATACATGTATCTTAATTCGGACACATTATCTAATAGCTAACAATCTTGATCTAAGCAGCTACGGCAATCGTGTAATTAACGTTAGTGACTACGAAGATATAACGGATTTGTATTTAATTAGCGATCTTTTAATTACCGATTACTCAAGTGTTTTCTTTGATTACAGTATTTTGCGACGGCCAATACTATTCTTTGCATATGATTTAAAAGCTTATGCAAATGATATTCGTGGTTTCTATGTTGATTACCACGCAACAGTTCCTGGTCCAATTGTGGAAACTAATGAGGCTCTAATGCCTCTAATCAAGCGCGCCTTGCATGAACCTGCAACGTTCGTAAACTCAACAAAGTACAAATCATTTCTAAATAAGTTTGCGATTTGGGAAGATGGTCATGCAACGGAGCGGTTATTGAAAACTGTTTTAGAACAACAGCCTGCATATCATTTAAAAGATATCTCATCCAATAGTTCTATTTCTGTAGGAGATATTATTAAAGTTCCTGATGGCACAATTTTATGGACGGGCATACCAGGTTTACCATACACTGAATTCATTGGTAATTTTGACAGTAATGCAAGCGAAGATTCCTTTACTGTTAAACAAATAGCTACTTTAGAACCGCGTGATTTTAGTGACTCAGGTATTTTTACTGGTGGGACCTGGATTAAGGCATCTATCAATAGTAATAATCAAATAGTTTGGATCAGTTCTGATGCTATAAGCCACCAGCAAACTGAGCCTTCCACAAACCAAATAGCAAATTAAAAATGGGAGTCTTCTAGATAAAATCTAGAAGACTCCCATTTTATTTAAATCACCTTTATATTTGTTTATATAATTCTTACTGTCCCATAAAAGTTCGTAATAGCTAGTAGAGTTGTTGCGCTTAAAAAGGACTTAGCAAAAAAATTAAAAACTTGAGCTATCGATCAAGTAGCTACGATTTAAACTACTCATTAAAATATATTGTCCTAAGCCCTACTTCTCCTCCCGAACAATGTAAACCGGCCGGTCCTTGACTTCCAAGTAAACCTCGGCTATGTAACGACCGATAATGCCCAAGCTTAGTAGTTGCACACCGCTAAAGAAGAGGATGATCACTACTAAAGAAGGCCAGCCAAACGCAGAGGTGTGCGGGAAAATAATCGCCCGAACAATTACTGCTAAAGCTCCTAGCACGGCTAACACACAGGTAGCGATCCCGGCAGATGTCACAAATGATAACGGCGCCGTTGAGAAGGATACGAACCCTTCAATCGCGTACTTCATTAATCCCCAGAAGGACCATGAAGTTTTGCCAGCAGCCCGTTCGCGGTTTTCGTAAGAAATATAGTAAGTGTTAAAGCCGACCCAGTTAAAGAGTCCCTTGCTGAACCGTTCCCGTTCCCGCATGGAAAGTACGCTATCCACCATTTGGCGGGTCATTACGCGGAAATCGCGGGCTCCGTCCACGAGTTCCAAAGAGCTCACTTTATTGATCCACTTGTAAAATTGCCGTGCAAAGAAAGAACGCACGGGGCTTTCCCCATCACGGTCTTTACGCCGCGTAGCCACTGAATCATACTCACCCTCTTCGATCATCTTGATCATTTGAGGTAACAACTCCGGTGGATCTTGTAAATCAATATCCATCACTGCTACTAGTTCTCCGCTCGCTTTTTGCAAACCAGCGTACAACGCCGCTTCCTTACCAAAGTTCCGTGAGAAACTAATGTAGTGAATTTCATCATGTAATTTCTGAAGTTTCTTGATTTCAACTAGGGTTTTGTCTTTCGACCCGTCATCGACAAAAATCAATTCGGGCTCGACGTCCATTTGATTTTCTACTTTCGCAAAGGCGTCGTAAAACAGCTCGACGGTTTCTTCTTCATTATAAGCTGGTACAATCACTGATAACTTTTTCAAATTAGTTCACCTGTCTAAATTTATGTCTAAACTTTTCTTTTCTTAAGTTTCATGTTTTACTTAAAAGGTTAACTCTAAAGAACTTGGAGATGAAACCTTGATTAAGCAACTTTTTGAAAAATATAAATCCCTTATATCATACCTCTTCTGGGGCGTGGTCACCACGTTGGTTAATATCGTGGTCTTTGCTGTATTAGCAGACCAATTACATATATTCTACCAAGTCAGCAACGTGATTGCTTGGTTTGTGTCGGTTTTGGTCGCTTATGTCAGCAACAAACTATGGGTGTTCAACTCCCATACCTCGACCACTAGTGATTTATTTGCCGAAGCGCTCCGCTTTTTTTTAATGCGGGCCGCTACGTTGGTGTTGGACATCATCATCCTCTACGTGGGGATTTCCCTGCTTCACGGAAATGACATCCTGGTTAAAATTATTGATAACGTCGTCGTCATCATTTCTAACTACGCTTTTAGTAAACTAGTCGTTTTTCGGACGAAGAAAAAATGGGAGTAATCCCATTTTTTTATTGCTCTAATTTTTCTAAAGCCGTGGCTTCGTCAATCACTTCTACGCCCAGGTCTTGCGCCTTAGTTAATTTGCTCCCGGCATCCGCACCCGCAATCAATACGTCCGTTTTTTTCGAAACCGAACCGGCCACGTCTGCACCTAAGTTCAACAGCTTTTCTTTTAGCTCGTTACGGGTAAAGTGCTCTAACTTACCAGTTAAGACCACCTTTTTACCGTTAAAGTAATTTTCTGGTGCTTCACTTGGTTGTGCGCCGAGGTATTCCATATTCACGTCCACGGCCTTCAACTCGTCGATCATGTTGCGCGCCGCTTCACTTTGGAAGAAGGTTGCCAAGTTATTAGCGAGCGTTTCACCAACCGTATCTACCGCGTCAAATTTCTCTACGGAAGCCTCCATTAACCGGTCCATTGTACCAAACGCTTCGGCAAGGGTCCGGGCCATCTTGGTTCCTACGCCCTGGATTCCAAGTCCGTTAACCAAACGTTCCAAAGAATTTTGCCGACTACGGTCAATGGCTTCTAGCAGGTTATTGACCCGTTTTTCCTTAAACCCGTCTAATTGGCTTAGTTGGTCGGCAGTTAATTTATATAGGTCGTCAAAATGGTGAATAAATCCCTTTGCATAAAGTTGTTGAATCTGTTTAGGTCCCAACCCCATAATGTTCATTGCATTGCGGGATCCAAAGTGTTCCAAACGCGCCACAATTTGCGCGGGACAATCTGGGTTAATGCATCGTAAGGCTACTTCACCATTTAAATGTACTAATTCTTTACCACAAGAAGGACATTGATCGGGAATGGTCAAGTCCGCCACGTCTGCTGGGCGCTTGTCCAAGACCACCCGGGTGATTTCTGGAATAATATCTCCTGCCTTATGCAATAGCACCGTATCGCCAATCCGAACGTCCTTAGCAGTAAGCTGATCCACGTTATTCAAGGTTGCCCGACTTACCGTGGTCCCAGCTAGTTGAACCGGATCCATGACCGCCGTCGGAGTAACTACCCCCGTCCGGCCCACTGACCATTCAATGTCACGCACCACGGTCGCTTCTTCTTCTGGAGGAAACTTGTACGCAATTTCCCAACGTGGCACCTTAACCGTGTGGCCCAACTCCGCTTGCAACTCCAAGTCATTAACCTTTAGAACGATTCCGTCAATCCCATAAGGTAAATCATCGCGTTGACCTTCATAACGTTCAATATAGTCCCAAACTTCGTCTAAGTTATGGCAAACCATCTGGGTGGGATTAGTGTTAAATCCTAACTCGGCCATTGCTTGAATGGCTTCGTGCTGAGTGCGTACTCCCAAAACTTCGGGTTCCACCAGCGTATAGATAAACGTGTCGAGCTCGCGTGCCTTGGTGATTTGCGTATTTAGTTGCCGCAAACTACCGGCCGCCGCGTTCCGTGGGTTAGCAAAAACGGATTTTCCCGCTGCCGATTGTTGTTCATTTAACTTCGCAAACGCTGCTTTCGGCATGTAGCATTCCCCCCGGACTTCCAAAGAAACGGGGCGACTAAGTGTTTGGGGAACTGACTTAATGGTTTTTAGATTTTTGGTGATGTCTTCACCAATGTTACCGTCACCCCGGGTGGAACCCTGCACTAGCTTGCCGTCTTCATAAACTAGTGAAATCGCTAATCCGTCAATTTTAAGTTCCACGTTGTAATCAACTGGATGACCCACGTTTTTCTGAATACGCTGGTCAAACTCCGCCAACTCTTCCTTAGAAAAAACGTCGCCCATCGACAACATTGGTTCGGTGTGGGTAACCTTGGTAAATCCGGCAAGTACTTCGCCCCCCACGCGCTGGGTGATTGAATCTGGCGAAGCAATTTCTGGAAATGCTTGCTCTAAAGTCTGCAAATCCGCATAGTTTTCGTCGTAAACGTAATCTTCGACTTCGGGAGCATCTTTGGTATAGTACAACTCGCTCCAGCGGTCGAGCTTCTCACGGAGTTGTTCCGCAAGTTCGTTAGCTTCCGTTAAGTTCATTTTTTCAATTGGCTTCGGTAAACTCATCTTTTCTCTCCTATTATATTTCTATAATTTCAGGTCAAGTTCGATCGGACAATGGTCTGACCCAAAAATCTCCGTATGAATTTTAGCATCCGCGAGCTGGTTATCCAATGCTTGGGAGGTCACAAAATAATCGATTCGCCAGCCGGCATTGTTGGCTCGCGCGTTAAATCGGTAACTCCACCACGAGTAAACGCCCTCTTTATCAGGGTAGAAGTAGCGGTAAGTATCCGTAAACCCGCTTTGCAGCAACTCGGTAAACTTTTGCCGTTCTTCATCAGTAAATCCGGCGTTATGATGGTTAGTGCGATCGTTTTTCAAATCGATTTCTTCGTGAGCTACGTTTAGATCCCCACAAAAAATTACCGGCTTAGTGTCGGCAAGTTGCTTTACGTAAGCTCGGAAGGCGTCGTCCCAGTTCATTCGGAAATCCAACCGGCGTAATTCTGGTTGTGAATTAGGGGTGTAGCAAGTAACTAAGAAAAATTCCTCGTATTCTAGGGTGATTACCCGGCCCTCTTGGTCAAATTCCGGAATTCCTAAACCATAAGAAACCGCCACCGGCTCCCGTTTAGTAAAAATGGCCGTTCCCGAATACCCCTTCTTTTCTGCGTAATTCCAGTATTGGTGGTACCCCGGCAAATCTAGGTCAATTTGTCCTTCCTGTAGCTTGGTTTCTTGAACACAAAACATATCCGCATCCAACTCGTTGAAAACGTCCAAAAAGCCGTGCTTTACCGCCGCACGTAAACCATTCACATTCCACGAAATTAATTTCAAAACCGTGCCCCCCATTTCTAGTTATCTCTTATAATTATCGCACAACTTGACGGAAATTTATTAAAGTTTGTCTAGCAAACTAGGTTGTTTACCACTTAAGCGGTTTTACGGTTATAATCAAGCTAGGAAGGTGATAAATTATGAAAATTAACGTTGCATTATCTAACGGGTACTTACCCGATCGTTTTGGTAAATACGCTCCCGCAACCGACAAGCTTCACGACCTACCAATTCGGTCTTTTCCCATTGAAATTAGTGGGTTGCCTACAGACACAGCGGCTTTGGCATTAACCTTGATTGATTACGATGCCGTTCCCGTTGCTGGTTTTCCGTGGATTCATTGGATCGCAACCGACATTGCCGTAACCGATCTAATTCCTGAAAACGCCAGCGCTTTGGAAAACGGGATGACCCAGGGAAAGAATAGTTACGTCTCTAAGTTTTTAGACGTAGATGATCCTGCAATCTTCGAACACTATTCGGGACCTAAGCCACCTACCGACCACGAATATACGTTGACCGTTTACGCGCTCAAGGAACCTACTAACCTACCTAAGGGATTCTATCTGAACGACTTAATGCGTAAAACCGAAGCATTAGCCTTAGATTCAGCGCAAATCAAGATTCCATCCCGCGGTTAAGTTTAGACCCTGGTTGGTTGATATAGGGTAGAGTTATTGAAAAAACGCTTTTTAAGAATTGAATTCTCAAAAAGCGTTTTTTGGTTGTTTTTCTAAATATGACGCAACGGGCACCAGTTCCCTAACTAAAAATCGGCAACTATGCCTAAATTAGACATAATTACCGATTCCTCATTAATATTCACAGTCTGCGCAATTTTTAGTTCATTTCTTAATTTTTGTTTCGCCGGGCCCGAGCCATTTTATCCAACTGCTTCTGGGCTTTTTTAGAACCCCGTTCTAGATCTTTACGCATTTTTCGTTGGTGAAAATCAGTAAAGAGGCTCTCCAAGTCATAATCCACGGGATACAATTTGTTGGCAGCCATTTTTAACCGCGTTCGTTTTCGTAAAACATTTTGAAAACTATGTTCTACAAAAACTGCTACCGTGTCATCGCCGTTATCTTCGTAAACTAGTCCCGTCTTTTTGAGTTCCGTTAAATAAACCTGATCGCCTTTTTGGTACCTCAATTCATTTTCTGCTTTATCGGACAGATCATCAGTCTTTGCCAACTTTGGAAACTGTATTTTTTCCGTTGCATATTCTGCCTGATTGGCAATATATTTATCTGCCCGCTGAATCAATGCTTTGGGCATCCTCATTTTTTTGGCAATCCAAAGCGCCTGACTGTCGCCAACTTCACCAACTTGCAGTACGTACTTCGGAGTTAGCGTTTCACGATCAAATTTCATTGCGGCCGGCGTAAAATCCGCATGCTTTTTAGTAAAATTCTTAATCTCTCCATAATGGGTCGTAGCAACAATCAGTGCTCCCTTTCGATATAAATCCTCCAGAATCGCGATCGCCAGTCCGGCCCCTTCGTTAGGATCGGTACCGCTGCCCAACTCATCTAATAAAACCAATGTATTGCGACCGGCATTTTGAACAATCTTTGCAATATTTTTCATGTGGGCAGAAAAGGTGCTGAGTTGATTTTCAATATTCTGCTCATCGCCGATATCCACAAATAGTTGGTCAAAAACTGCTAATTCAGTCCCTGCTTGGGCAGGAACTTGTAATCCAGCCATCGCCATCAAGGTTAACAATCCCACTGTTTTCATGACGATTGTCTTACCACCGGCGTTAGCACCAGTAATAATCAATCCCCGGTAATCCTTTCCTAATTGAAAGTCTAACGGCACGGGGGTACCGACCAAGAACGGGTGCCGCCCTTGAATTATATTAATGCGCTCCGCTTGGTTGATTTGCGGAGTAATTCCACCGTATTCCCGGCTATACTTCGCCCTTGCAAAGATAATGTCAAACATTGTCACAGCGTCAATAGCATTTAAAATACTTGTTCTTTGTTCACTTAATTCGCCCGTTAATTCAGCTAAAACCTGATAGCTTTCAGATTCGATGACTGCCTTTTGAAATGCGAGTTTTTCGTTAAGCTTAGCGACTAAATCCAGCTCGATATAAACGGTTTGACCGTTACTTGATTGATCCACAATCGTACCAGGAACCTTAAATTTATAGGATGCTTTAATTGGGACGGTTATCGAGCCTTGCTTTTCAACTATCAAAACGTCCTGGATCATCGGCTTGTTTTTAGGACTTCGCAAAAACTTCATTAGTTTATCGTGAATTTCGTCCTTGATGGTTTTAAACTGTCTTCGCGCCTTCCGAAGATCTCGAGAAGCATCATCTAATACTTCATAATCATCAACCTTTTGGTAAATGTGCTCTTCGGTAGTCGTGAATTTAGATAACGCCTGGCTGTACTTATATAGGGTCGGCGTCTGATACCGATTCTTTTCAAAGAATTTTTTTAACATCCGGTTACTACGCAAGAAATCTGCAAATTCGATTAGCTCCGCGGGTGTCAGAATCACGCCCTTATCAATTTTATTCATTAACCGGTTAATCTGTTTCAAGCCTAGTAATGGAATATATTGACCACTTTCAATAATTATTCGTGCTTCTTTAGTTTCTTGTTGTTTAACCCTGATACTTGCTAAATTGCTTTCAATTGGCATATTTTCAAGTTTCTCTTTACTAAAATCACCAACTGCTTTGGCAATAACTCCCCTTTTTACTCGGTCAAATTGTAGTTTTTTAAATAATGATTGATCAAACATCTCTTTTTCCTCTCATAAAAGAGACACCTATCCGATAAAACCTAATTAAAACAAAAAAGACCACAGTAATCCCCTGTCGTCTTCAAACTAAACTTAAAATTTATTTTGACAGGTATCGCTTGTAAAAGCATGCCAAAAAAACCGTCTTTCCCGGTTCAATTAGCGCCAATATTTACATTTAGATACTTGCCACACTCATCAAAATTTCCCCATTCGCGTTTAGATAGGTTTTATCAACAAGTAAATTAACAAATTTTAATAGGCTCGTCAAATCTTTGCTTTTTAAGTCCTCATTACCAATTAGAATTCTTTAAATTATTTTTTTAAAGTTGCGTATTTAAATTTAGGGAGGTTACCCGCCATTCCAGCCTTGTACGTTGGTAACCATACAATTATATCTCCCCAATTAAATTCAATTGAAATTATATAACAAATTTGTTATATTTCTAAGTATTAAAGAGGTTGATTTATGTACGAAATTGATTTTTATTTTGACAAAAATGGAAAAAGCCCAGTATCTGATTATATTGTGTCTCTTTCCAAAAGCCACCAAAAAAATGATCGAGCTATTCTAAAAAAAATTATCCACCAGCTTGATTTGTTACAAGATTTAGGGCCAATCTTAAAAGAACCTCAGGTCAAATTTATAAAAGGCTATAAATATCCTCTGATGGAGCTAAGACCACAACCCGAAAGAATTTTTTACGCCTCTTGGAATAAAAATCGTTATATTCTGCTCCATCATTACTCTAAGAAAAAAAATAGAACCAATCCCCGGGAAATTCACATTGCGATTAACAGATTAGACGATTGGTTACGTCGACATTAGAAAGGATTAGTTGATATGGCTACTTGGAACGAACTCAGAAAAAAAATCACTAAGAATATTCCAACTGAAGAGTTAAACCTTATTGAAACTCTTACTTATCTACAAGAACGTCGAATCAAGCTAAACATTACGCAAAAAGAGTTGGGTAAAAGAATTGGCATGGCACAATCTCGTATCGCTAAAATTGAAAGTCTTGACTCCACCCCTTCTTTAGAAACTCTAAATCGCTATGCACATGGTTTAGGATTGGAAATTAAACTAACTTTAAAACCATTCCTTCATAACCAGTAGTCGTTCTTTTCAATATAGACACTGCTCTAACTATAGTTCGTAGATTCTATGTATAAAACTCGTATTTAAAATAAAACAGAGGACGAAATTCACAATTGAATTTCGTCCTCTGTTAATTTTTAACCATTCTCTCGAAGCGTCCTTCTCCCCATGAAGAATGCTTCAAGACATTTCTCACTTTATTTTTGCTAGCTTTTTAACCAGTCGTACGTTCTCCGCTGCGATCGCTAGTATGCTTCTCCGTAAAACTACAGCTTTCTCGTATTCTAATACGTCGTACCGAAACATGCTTTTAACCCGAACTTTCTTCGATCAACTAAATCAAGAAATTAAAAATTGCGCTCTGCACTTTCCTGCTACACAGCCAAAACGGGCTCCATAACCAGCCCTCTTCAGTTAACCAAATTAAGGCATCAATCGCTCAACCCGCGATTAATGCCTTAATTTCTTTAATTTTCAAAAGTTACCCGGGGTTGAAAACACTCTAGATAAATTGAATCAACGTCATCACAATTGGTACGACTACGATGAATAGGACCGTACTTGTCGTTACCAAGTTGGTAGCGTATTTTACGTCACCATGTGATTCGTTTGCTAGGATTGGCATAACCGCTAATCCAGGTGCTGCTGCTTGCACAATCAACGTTTGCATTTCCATCGTTGGCAATACGTGTCCGGTGTGTGCACCAAGCAAAATCAAACCGGTAATTACCAATGGTGACAATACGAAACGACCAAGCAACGCAAAGACCGTATCACGGTCGAAGTGGATGCTCTTCAAGCCGGCGTCGTAAAGCACAATCCCAATGTAAATTAGTGACAATGGGGTTACCAAGTTACCCACGTAACTCAAGGTGTTACCAGCCCAGCTTGGCACTGGCAAACCGAGTACCAACCAGATGATGGCAACGATAAAACCAAGGAGTGGTGGCGGAAGTAGTTTCTTCCAGTTCACTTTACGTTCTGCAGTTTGGTCACCCTTTTGCTTAGTTGGGTCGTCGTTGGCAATCAAGAATACCCCGAACGCCCACGTCGAAACCGTGTTAGTTACGTAGTAAACCAAGAAGTATGCCAAGCTTTGCGAACCAAACAACGCAATGTTCAGTGGCAATCCAATGAAAATGGTGTTTGCGTTAACTACGGTATTCATAAAGAGTCCGCGGCGTCCTGGGCGAACTTTTAATAACTTAACCGTAATCCATGCAATGATATATCCAATAATTACTCCACCAAACGAATAAATCAATCCGCTTGATAAACTAACTAGTTTTGGTAACGTTAAATACTTCATTACCGATACAAAAATTGAAGCTGGTAGAGCTACGTTCATAATCAATTTTGAAATACTACCACTAAAATGGTCGTCAAACCATCCCATTCCTCGTAGACCAAAGCCAAGGGCCATCATCAACAGAATGGTAATAATACTTTCAACGGACGTAATAAATGCCGCCATCTTACCCACTCTCTCTTTCTCTTTATAACGAGCTTTTGGAAAATCTTCTTAATTCCTGAGCTTCTCTGTTGCACAGTCGAAACGTGTTTTTAAACCCAACTTCCTCCGGCTAACCAATCACAGCATCAATCGCCAAACCCGCGATTAATGCTGTGATCTAGTTAGTCCTCAGAAGCTCCCCGGGTCTAAAAACACTCTAATTTTCTTAATCCTCGAAGATTACCCGAATTCACTCACTCTCTCTTTTGTTATTCGTCATTTTCAACGGATCGACCCACCGGTCAAAGTCCGCTTCGTTCACCAAACCGCTCTTTAACGCAGCTTGCTTGAGGCTCAGTCCTTCCCGACTTGCTAGTTGGGCAATCTCTGCTGCTTGATGATAACCAATGTGTGGCGACAACGCCGTCACGGTCATTAGTGATTGTTCCACCAAGTCCAACATCCGGTCGGCGTTAATTTCAATTCCCGCGACCATTTTTTCGGTAAACTGAGCCACTACCCCGCTTAACAAATTGACGGAATCTAAAAAGTTGAAGATAATTACCGGTTTATAAACGTTCATCTCAAAGTTTCCTTGGCTAGCAGCAACGTTAATCGTTACGTCATTACCCATTACCTGAGTTGCTGCCATGGTCAATGCTTCCGCTTGGGTTGGATTAACCTTACCAGGCATGATTGAAGACCCGGGTTCGTTAGCCGGAATCGTCAATTCCCCATAACCAGCCCGCGGACCGCTTGCTAGGAAACGGATGTCGTTAGCGATTTTTAACAAATCGGCTGCCAAAGTTTTCACTGCGCCGTGCACAACTCCAATTCCAGAATGTGCACTGAGCCCGAAGAACTTGTTTTGGGTCGTAAATCGTAAGTCGTACACCTTACTCAATTCGTTGACCATTTCTAAGTCATAACCAGCAGGAGCGTTCAATCCCGTTCCTACCGCGGTTCCCCCAATCGGCAGTTCTAATAACGTATCCTTGAGCTTCGTCAAGTAGTCTAAATCATGTTCTAACGTACTTACCCAGCCACTAATTTCTTGGCCAAAAGTCAACGGCGTTGCATCTTGTAGATGGGTCCGCCCAATTTTAACCACGTCCCAATACTGTCTTTGTTTTTCCGTTAATGTGGCAATCAAGTTTTTAATCACTGGTAGAAGGCGGTTAATTGCTTGACTCGCCGCAATGTTCATTGCCGTAGGGAAGTCGTCGTTAGAGCTTTGCGATTTGTTGACGTCGTCGTTAGGTAAAAGCGCCAAATCAGAATCGATTTGTTGGGCAACGTGCACAATCACTTCGTTGACGTTCATGTTCGTCTGGGTTCCCGAACCAGTTTGGAAAACGCGCAGGGGGAAATCCTGCATTAAAGTTGCATCATCTAAGGCCAATAATTGGTCACTCGCCTTTTGAATTAACCGCGTTTTTTCGGTAGGTAATAATCCAAACCGATTGTTCACCCCCGCAGCCGCCTTTTTGACGTTAATTAATGCTCGAATTACTTCGACTGGCATCAACGGTCCCGTCGCAAAATTATGCCGACTGCGTTCAGTTTGTGCGCCCCATAAAGCCTGTTGAGGCACCTTTACCTTTCCTAATGTATCTTCTTCAATTCGATAGTCCGCCATCGTTATCGCTCCTAATTTTTAGTATTCAGGAGTCCACCGGGTATCTGCCACCGCTTTTTTCACGTCGGTGATGGTTTCTTTTGTCAATCCTTGATCAACTGCACTTTGGGCAATGCCTTCCGCAACCGTTTGTGAGAATTCACTCAACTTGGAAACTGGTGGCAATACCGCTGCTCCTGGTTTGCTTACGTCTACGATACCGCCCAATGAATGAGCAGCCTTAGAAATCATTGTATCATTTAATACTTTAGCAGTTGAGGCAATGACCCCTAAACCTAAACCAGGGTAAACCAACGCGTTGTTAGCTTGACCAATTTGGTAAGTAACGCCGTTGTATTCAATATCGTCAACCGGAATTCCGGTAGCAATCAAGGCGCGACCATCCGTCCACTTCAACAAGTCTTCCGCCTTTGCTTCAGCTAACTTAGTTGGGTTAGACAATGGGAAGATAATTGGGCGTTCCGTATGAGCAGCCATTTCACGAACCACTTCTTCGGTAAAGGCACCTGGTTTTGTAGAAGTACCAACCATGATAGTTGGGTGAACTGCCTTCACTACGGATAGCAAGTCGGTCAATTCTTCTGGGTTTTCAAATTCGCTGCGCTTACGTGCGAATGGCTTTTGTTCCGGCGTCAACGTTTCGTCATCATCAAACAAAAGACCTTGCTTATCGACCATGTAGAAGTGTTTCTTAGCTTCTTCTTCGGACAAGCCGTTTTCAACCATTTCTGCGTAAATCCGGCTCAAGATTCCGGCGCCTGCAGTTCCGGCACCGAAGCTTAGGTAAACTTGGTCCGTAATCTTTTGCTTAGAAATGTTTAGGGCACCTAAGATACCAGCCAAAGTAATAATTCCGGTACCTTGAATGTCATCGTTGAAAATTACGTAACGATCTTTGTACTTATTCAAAATCTTTGCCGCGTGGTCACGTCCAAAGTCTTCAAAGTGCAGGTACATATTTGGGAATAGGTTTTCTGCAGTTTGAACAAATTGATCCACAAATTCAAAGTAACGGTCGCCCTTGATCCGTTCGTGACGGTTACCAAGGTACATCGGATCCTTCAACAATTTTTCGTTGTTAGTTCCTACATCTAACACAACTGGAAGAACTTGGCTTGGGTCAATTCCAGCAGCAGCGGTATAAACCATCAACTTACCAACCGAAATGTCAACACCGTTAGTTCCCCAATCACCGATTCCTAAAATACCTTCTGCATCAGTAACTACGATCAAGCGAATGTCCCGGCCATCAGCCGCATTCTTCAACGCCGTTTCCATGTTATCTGGATCATCGATAGAAAGGAAAGTTGCGTTTTGTGATTGAACGTAAAGTTCACTGTAGTTTTCGATCGTATCCGCAATGGTAGGATCGTAAACAATTGGCATAAATTCAACAACGTGTTCACTGAACAACTTGTAGAATAGCACCCGGTTTTCGTTGAAAATTTGCATCAAGAATAACCGTTTTTCTAAATCGTTAGCCTTAGTTTGAAATTGAGCGTAAGTTTGCGCTACCTGTTCATCCAAAGTTTGGATGTATGGTGGAATCAAACCGTTAAGACCTAACTGATCGCGTTCTGCTTTTGTAAAAGCAGTTCCCTTATTTAAATAAGGATTGTTCAAAATACTCATTGCTTTTTCAGTCATTTTGCTTTCCTCCAATTTTGATTACGCGGTTAGTTTAAAACTCGCTAATTGCTATAGTCAAATTATTAGCATATTATAAATTATATTTATATTAGGCTGAAAAATCCTGATATAATAGGCTTATGGAGGAACGTTATGAACACTAAAGATTTAAAATATTTTCATTCGCTTGTAAAAAATAAAAACTTTTCTGCGGTTGCGGAAGAATTTAACGTTAGCCAGCCCACCATCAGCATGGCCATTCGGCGTTTAGAAGACACTTTCCAAACCACGTTGTTCACCCGCGATCAAGGCCGACACCATTTATCCGTCACCCTAAGCGGCCAACAACTGGACGAACACGTACAAGCCATCTTGGATCACCTAACCGTTGCCCAAAATAGCATTAAAAATATCAACACAAAAAAGTTAATCCTCGGTCTGCCACCCATTATGACCAAGTATTTTTTCCCGCGGATTGCCAAACGCCTTACCGAACAAAATTTGTTAAAGGCCATCGTGCCCGTGGAAAAGGGGTCGGCTGAATTAGAAGAAATGCTGCTTGCCGGGACCCTCGACATGTCCCTAATGGGGGCCATCGAAAAGCAGTTCAACGAAAATCTAGCTTACCAACACTTGGGCAACGACCACTTTGTCGCAATCGTCGGTAACCAGTCCCCCTTTTTTTCTCGCGACAAAATCTGGTTCTCCGAATTAAAAAACGAGTCGTTTATCACCTTTGATAGCAACTTTGTTCACGCAGAAGCTCTACGCAATTTCAGCAACATTACCAATTTTCGGCCTAACGTGGTTTACCAAAGCAATGATTCCCAAGTAATTCAAGAAATGGTGGCCCAAAACGTAGGGGTGGGTTTTATCGTCAATTCTGCGGTAATTAAACGCCCGGACGTTCGGGTTCTGCCCTTTTTCGATGAAGAACAACCCTTGTTTTACATGAACCTGGTCCAACGTAAAGACCGGATCTTAAGTCCTTACCAACAAAGGATTGCCGATTTAATTTGGGAGTAGTTAATAAAAGTCGAATAGTTAGTGCGTGCTAATATAAAAAGCGGTTATTATGCCAATTCCAAACATAATAACCGCTTTTAGGATTAAACAAGCGCCCTCGAATTTCGTTAACCAGCTCACGCTGAAAATTCTCGTGCTTCTTTGCTACATAGCCGAAATGGGCTCCGTAACCCAGCTCTCTCCGGTTAACCAAAATACCGGCTCAATCGCCAAAAGCGCAAGGATTAACCCGGTATTTCTGTTAATCCTTGCGCTTTCCTGCTGCGTAGTCGAAATGGGCTCCGTAACCCAGCTCTCTCCGGTTAACCAAAATGCGGCATCAATCGCCTAAACCGCGATTAATGCCGCATTTCCGTTAATCCTCAAGAGCTACCCGGGTTACTCCGCCCTCTAGTTTTTAAACCACTCGTCAATTTCCTTATATTCTTGTTCGCTAAGTTCAATTTCCGTTGCCTTTGCATTGCTTTCCACTTGTTCCGGTTTGCGTGCCCCTGGGATTACCACACTGATGGCCGGGTTCTTCAAGTACCACGCCAAAATCACTTGCGCCACGGTCGCCTGTTTTGCTTCCGCGATTCGGCGTACCTTTTCAGTTGCTTCAATTATTTGATTAAATTGTGCTTCCGAGTACTGGTCGAAGCGTTCGTGATCCTTCTTCGTATATTTTCCCGTAAGAATTCCGGACGCCAATGGGAAGTATGGTACAAAAGAGATTTGGTGTTCCGCAAGGTATGGGAACAATTCCTTTTCCGCCTCTCGGTGCACTAGGCTGTAATCATCTTCGACAACGTCAATCACGTCTTCCACGTTAGCTTCCTTAATTTGTGCTAAAGAGAAATTAGAGACCCCGATAGCTTTAATTTTTCCTTCTTTACGTGCCTTAACTAACGCATTAATTGCCTCGTATTTGTCAGTAGTTTCGTCTGGAAAATGGATGTAAAAAATGTCAATATAATCCGTCTTCAACCGCCGCAAAGCTGCGTCAATTTGTAACGTTAAAAATTCCGGATCATTATTCGGCTGGTAGTTGTGTAGCGGATCTTGTGCCGCCTTAGTCGCCAACACTACTTTAGAACGGTCGTAATCTTGTAAAACATCACCAATGATTTCCTCTGAACGACCTTTCCCGTAAATAAAGGCAGTATCAAGTAATTGAATTCCTTGGTCAAGCGCCTTCCGGACAACTGCATAACCATCTTCATCTTTCAAATCAGGAAATAAGTTATGCCCACCAACTTTATTGGTTCCCAAACCTAACGCGGTGGTTTCTACGTCACTTTTACCAATTCGAACTAAATTTGCCATACGATTACCTCCAGTTATATTTTTCGTGATTAGCATAACAGATAAACAAACAAAATGAACACTTTTAGTTTTAATGGTTACGTTCATAAACTTTTGTTAGGCTATTTTTAAGGAAAAAAATCTGCGTTCCTTTGCTGCATAGTCGAAAGGGGCTCCGTAACCCAGCTCTCTCCGGTTAACCAAAATGCGGCATCAACCGCCTAAACCGCGATTAATGCCGCATTTCCGTTAATTTTCGTGCTTCTTTGCCGCGTAGTCGAAACGGGCTCCAGTGCCCAATCTCTTCCGGTTAACCAAAATACCGGCTCAATCGCCAAAAACGCGATCAAACCGGTATTTCTGTTAATCCTCGCGTTTTCCTGCCGCATAGCCGAAATGGGCTCCGTAACCCAGCTCTCTCCGGTTAATCAAAATGCGGAACCAATCGCCTAAACCACGATTAATTCCGCATTTTCATTAATCCTCAAGAGCTACCCGGGTTACTCCGCCCTCTGTTTTATGTATTCCTCTACGTATTTTCGATTTCCGTGCTGTAGCGTTACTACCAGCGTATCGCCCGCCTTAATTACCGTATCGCCAGACGGAACAATTGCACGGGGGCCCCTTTGAATACTGATCAACAAACTATGTGCGGGCCATTGTGCGTTGCGGACTGCCGCCCCGTCAAGTTGGGAGCCTTCCTTTACAAATACTTCCACCCGTTCTTGTCGGCCCTGCGGTTCCGCTAAAATATCCGGTACCAACTGGTGGAGCAACGATTCGTAAATTGGTTCACCGCCCAATAAATCCAACACAATGTAGGCTACTAGCGCCACCACCGCTAACGGCATTAAGTGCTGCAACGAACCCACCATTTCGGTAATCAATAAGATGGCCGTAAACGGCGCCTTCCCTATCGAAGCAAAGTATCCCGCCATGGCATAGATCACAAAGTTAGGTAAGTAACGGGCGTCGATCAACCCCCAGTGTGCCATTATGCTTACGTAAAGGGCACCACTTACCGCTCCGAGCGTTAATATAGGAAGAAAAATTCCACCCGGTAGCCCTGAACCGTACGAAACCATGGAGAAAACAAACCGAATCACTAGTAAAATCAAGAGCGTCACGAATACCGGATTTTGCGCCGCAATCGTGGTAATCAGCGTGTTTCCTCCGCCAAGGTAGGACGGCCATCCCCAGCCTACCGGAATAATTAGGATAAAGGGCACTAAGCTATCCAACCACCGCGGCAAAAATTTAATTTTGCCGTACCAAGTCTTTAATTTCAGCGTGCAGATTTGATACAGCCGGCCAAAAAGCCCCAGTAAAATTCCTAACACCAACAAATGCCAGTATAAATTAAGTGGTAACGCGTGAGGATAGACGATTGCCAACACGGGAGTTAACCCAAAAAAGGTCAGCGAAATGAAGTTTGCCACCACCGCGCTCGTCAGCGCACTAATCCACACTAACGTAGAAAAGTTGTGGTAAATTTCTTCCAACACAAACAGGGTGCTCGCAATCGGTGCGTTAAACGCTGCGGATAAACCGGCCGCCGCTCCTCCGGCAATCAACACCCGGCGTTGCGATCCGCGATACCGTAAAGTTTCGCTCCAGCCTTGTCCTACGGCTGCTCCTAGCTGAATCGAAGGGCCTTCCCGTCCTAACATCAGTCCCGAGCCAATTGCTAAAATGCCCCCGACAAACTTTTTCCACAATACCGGCCACCATTGTTCCTCGTATTCTCCCGATAGCTGTCCTTCAATTTGGGGAATCCCGGATCCCGAAATATCTGGCGTCGTTTTAACTAAAAAACCTACTCCGACTGCTAAAATAAGGTTTAACAGGACAATCCACTGCCAGTCGGTGGAAAAATTTTGGTATAGTTGTTGGAAAAAAATTAGCAATTTTTCAATTGTCAGTCGAAAAATACTAACAATTAATCCGATTAAGCCGCCCACCACTACTGAATTTAACAGCGTTGATAGACGGGTGTCTTCAATTTTTAAATGCATCAGCATTCCACCTCGTTCAAAAGATTAACCTTACTTATGTTAGCATAACTAAAACTCTCGCCAAGTTTTGAATTTAGGATTTGTTAGAAACCTGTATAATGGATTGGTAAGAATAATTGAGGATGGTGTTATAAATGAAAAAAGTAGTTAGCTTTGCAGGGTTCGATACCTTGTTCAACGTGCAACCTTTTTACGAAGCGGTTGGACGGATTGGCAACCGCTACGACATTGACGAAAAAAAGGTTCGGGATACTTACCGCCAAAAAGAACGGGCTTTAATGCAACAAAGTGAATTTATGAAGTACTCTAAACTAATGGAAGTGGCTCTAAACGAAACTGCCGAAGAACTAAACTTCACGATTGACCCCAGTGATTTCAGTGACGTTTTAATTGCCCACACGGTAATGGAGCCGTTCCCCGATGCACCAACTGCACTATATAACATTAAGGAAAAAGGCTATGAGACTGTCTTACTGACCAACCACTCTAAAGACTTAATTCAAGCTAACGTGGTCAAACTGGAACATAATTTTGATCAAATCATCACTGCTGAAGACGTTCAGGCTTACAAACCTAACGCACGATTCTTTGCATACGCTGCCCAACAATTAGGCGACGTTGACGAACACGTTCACATTGCGGTTGACCCTACTAAGGATATTCAACCGGCTCAAGCAGCTGGCTGGCAAGTAATCCAAATTGACCGCCAGGACGATAACGCTCAGGTAGCTTCCTTGATGGACGCTGCAGAACAATTAGGTTAAGGCAGCTAACAGTTAAAAAACTATGAACGAATTCATAACCAATAAAAAAGGAACCAGAACTTAAACTCTGGTTCCTTTTTTATTTAAAACGGTAAACGCACTACGGCAAAACGTCATTGATTTAAGGTTGTCGGAGTGTGACACCTTGCCAACCAAGGGGTGTTTAAATTGCTTCTGACCAATAGTATCTCTCCGTTTAAATAGAGATAGTCTCGCATCATTTTAATAGCCCACTTTAATAGTTTAACGTGTGATATAATCTCCGTAGAGTGTATAACCTATTGTTCATCCTTCTAATATGAGAAGAACATAAACACTACGCTGTTTAACTAGGAGTTAAAAAACAATGACTACTGTACCTAAAAACAATATTATTCTAGGTGAATTTTTAAAAGGCTTTTATGACCCACAATTCACATGGGATGCGAAAGAAACTAACGGACTGACCGACATTTGCCAACCACTAGCCCAATCCGCCGCTTACTATGATATTCCTGTCTACATTTTAGCTAACGACATTGATCAAAAAGCACAAGCCAATCTACACATTGAACCTGTGAAAGTTAATCCTCAGCGATATAAATTAACCCTATACTTTATCCGTTGGGAAATTGCGTTAAATTTTTTGGTTGAGCATCCTGAATTTGAAAAAGTGGCTTTAGTTGATGCTACTGACGTTACGTTACTCAATTATCCTTTTGACCAAGTGGAAGATGAGATTTTATATTTTGGCGATGAAATTAACTACTTAGATGCGGGGATTATTAAAGGGGATGCCAAAACGCCCAAAATGAGAGACTTTTTCGAGGAAAATCCTGAATTACAACTGCTCAACCCAGGGGTAATTGTGGGGACACGGCAAACAATCATTGAATTTTTGACAATCTTCGTTAGCATCTTTAACCGTGTTCAAATAGAAGAAATGCGGGACGTACCGGACCAGCAACTTGGAAATTATGAAATGGCCTTGGTTAACTACGTTGCTTACCGATACTTCTATAGCCGGATTAGGCATGGCCGCAAAGTTAGTACTTTATTCATGTACAACGAAGGCACTAGTAGCGCATGGTTTAAGCACAAATAACGGGTGGTAAAAATGGATATTAATAAATTAATGCATATACTTGATAATCAAGAATGGACTGTTGAAAATGCAGGAGCTGACGGAACTGGCTCAGTGATTTATATGGGGCAAAACCAGGGAATTTTAATTCTAAAATTAAATCCCAATGGAACGATTTCCTTTCCAACCCGGATGGGTTTTCTTCCTCCTGAGTATCGTAATTGGCAGTTTAACGAAGCTCAACAATTAGTTGAGCTCATGGATAAAGATCACCAAATAACAACAAGTTTCCATACTCCCAAAGAGGAGGGCTTACATTTAGTCATGCGGGAGCAAGATCCGCAGGGAGTTCCACGAAGATTAGTCACGCGCCCTAAACTATTTAAAAATGCAAAAAAGCAAATCATGCCTAATCCCCAATTAAATGCTGGAAAAATGATTTTAGCTAAAAACTACCATCCTGACTCAGAATTGGGAAACATCGTAAAAAACTATGTTTTGGGAGTTCACCGCATCCAAAACGACCTTGATCATCTGCCTGGTATTAGGGAATCTCTTAACTACCTAATCGAACATCCGGCTTTAAAAGAAGTTGCTGTTATCAGTGACCCCAATGTACAAGATAACCCGTTTGCAGAACTAGCACTTTCAAAAATTAAGGCAAACGTTTCAGGAACCGTTCTAGTTGCTTCGCGAGGGTTGATGATTGAATTGTTGGGACAAGTACTGATCGAAGCTTACCACCAAGCCTTTGAACATCAAATCATGCAAGATGAAGACGTTTCAGTTTCAATTAAAGATACTTTGGAAACTAAGTTTAAAGAGCGGGTACAATGGATATAAATTTAATTGAACTAAGTGAATACTAGGAGGTTGGGAAAAATTTCCAGCCTCTTTTTGATTACTAAAACCGCCCCTTTTTACCAAAGCGGGTATTTTTTTAGGATGTAGTTACTTTTCAGATTTAAAAAACCACTTAAACCCCTTAAAAAGCCCGTATTATAGCATTTTCTTGTGATTGTTCTCGACAAAACTTTCTATTTCTAAATCACTTACAAATAGTTTATAATTATCTTGAAGTTCAGAAAGCGCTTTCTTAAACTTCATCATTCTTAAATATTTATGGAGGTACAGACATGGCAGATAAATACATTCTGGCCATCGACGAGGGGACCACTAGCACGCGTGCGATCATATTCGATCATGCTGGGCGTAAAGTTGCCGATGCGCAACGTGAATTTACGCAATATTTCCCTAAGCCGGGGTGGGTAGAACACAATGCCAACGAAATTTGGAATGCCGTTTCGTCTACGATTGCTAATGCTTTTATTGACTCAGGCATCAAGCCCAGTCAAATTAGCGGAATTGGGATTACCAATCAACGTGAAACGACCGTCATTTGGGACAAAAAAACTGGTTTGCCAATTTATAACGCAATCGTGTGGCAATCGCGACAAACTGCCGATATTGCCGACCAACTAATTAAAGACGGCTATGGCGACCTGATTCACCAAAAAACCGGCTTGGTAACCGATGCCTACTTCTCCGCAACTAAGATTCGTTGGATTCTTGACCACATTAACGGCGCTCAAGAACGTGCCGAACGCGGTGAACTCCTTTTTGGCACCATCGACACGTGGCTAGTTTGGAAACTAACCGATGGTGCTGTTCATGTGACTGACTACTCCAACGCTAGCCGGACCATGCTTTACAACATTCACGAGTTGAAATGGGACTCCGAGATTTTGCAATTATTAAACATTCCTGAAGCCCTCCTGCCAGAGGTTAAGCCAAATTCGATGATTTACGGTAAGACCAAGGATTACCACTTCTATGGTAGCGAAGTTCCGATTGCGGGGATGGCTGGTGACCAACAGGCGGCCCTCTTCGGTCAACTCGCGTTTGAACCCGGCATGGTCAAGAATACTTATGGGACCGGCGCCTTTACCGTAATGAACATTGGTGAGCAACCGCAATTATCCGATAATAATTTATTAACCACCATTGGTTACGGTATTAATGGCAAGGTTTACTATGCTTTGGAAGGAAGCATTTTTGTGGCCGGTTCGGCAATCCAGTGGCTGCGGGACGGAATGCAGCTCTTCAAAAAGGCTTCCGATTCAGAAGCCGCCGCGTTAGCTTCGCAAAATGAAAACGAAGTCTACGTGGTTCCCGCCTTTACTGGTTTAGGGGCGCCGTATTGGGATTCTGATGCTCGGGGAGCCGTATTTGGAATCACCCGCGGAACGACTAAAGAAGACTTTATCAAAGCGACCTTACAATCCCTGGCATACCAATCTCGGGACGTCCTTGACACGATGAAACGTGATTCAGGAATTGACATCCCGGCAATGCGAGTGGACGGCGGCGCCTCCAACAACAATTACCTAATGCAATTTCAGGCCGATATTTTAGGAATTGAAATTCACCGGGCCCACGATTTAGAAACCACCGCGCTGGGGGCGGCCTTTCTAGCTGGACTGGCCGTTGGTTATTGGCAAGATCTCGATGAACTAAAAGCCGAATACCAACCCGGGAAGGTTTTTAAACCACAAATGGATGCAGAAGAACGCCGCGACCTTTATCAAGGTTGGCAAGAAGCCGTGGCCGCAACCCGGAAATTCAAGCACCAACCGCGTAAAGCAAACTAACTCTTAGGAGGATTATTATATGTCATTTTCATTATTAAGTAGAAGACAAGATATTGAACGTCTAAAAAATGAAACCCTCGACTTACTGACCATCGGCGGCGGAATTACTGGTGCAGGAGTAGCCATTCAGGCTAGCGCCATGGGCATGAACAACGGACTAATTGAAATGCAAGATTTTGCGGAAGGAACCTCTTCGCGATCGACTAAATTAGTTCACGGAGGAATTCGCTACCTCAAGAACTTTGACGTTGAAGTAGTTTCCGACACCGTTAAGGAACGGGCGGTCGTCCAAGGGATTGCTCCCCACATCCCCCGGCCTGATCCAATGTTGTTACCAATTTACGACGAGCCGGGATCCACTTTTAACATGTTCTCCGTCAAGGTTGCGATGAACCTATACGACCAACTAGCTGGAGTTACGGATCCTAAATACACTAATTACACGATTTCTAAGGAAGAGGTGCTCCAACGCGAACCCCAGCTTAACCCCGACAAATTGTTAGGTGGCGGTGTTTACCTAGATTACCGGAATAATGACGCCCGTCTTGTAATTGAAAACATCAAAAAAGCTCACGAAAACGGGGGCTTAATGGTTAGTCACGTAAAAGCCCAACACATTTTGCACGACGAAAATGGTAACGTCAACGGAGTCAACGTAAAGGACCTCTTAACTGGCGAAGAATTCGATATTCACGCCCGTCTCGTAATTAACACCACCGGGCCGTGGTCCGACTTTATCCGCGAAATGGACGACCACCTCGAAGTAACTCCACAAATGCGGCCTACTAAGGGGGTTCATTTAGTAGTCGATCGTTCTCGACTCAACGTTCCCCAACCAACCTACTTTGACTCTGGGCAACAAGACGGCCGGATGGTCTTTGCGATTCCACGGGAAGGTAAAACATACTTTGGAACCACCGATACCGACTATCAGGGCGACTTCCTTCACCCGCGGGTTGAACAGGCTGATGTGGATTACCTATTGAAAACAATTAACGAACGTTATCCAGAAGCAGAGATTACCATTGATGATGTAGAAGCTAGCTGGGCAGGGTTACGACCATTGATTGCTTCTAACGGCAGCTCAGATTACAACGGCGGTAATTCTGGTAAGATCACCGCCCAAAGCTTTGACGAAGTAATTGCAATCGTGGATAAATACGAAAAGCAGTTGGTTAGTCGTGAAGACGTGGAAGACGTACTTAATCACTTAGAAAGCACCCTTTCCGAAAATAAACCGAACCCTTCTGCGGTTTCTCGGGGAAGCTCGCTAGATGTGGCTCAAGATGGCTTGATTACCCTTGCTGGTGGTAAGATCACCGATTATCGGAAGATGGCTGCTGGCGCGATTGCCTTAATCGCTAAACTGCTTAAGCAACGTTTCAACCGGAACTTCAATTCGATCGACTCCAAACACCTCCAAGTTTCTGGTGGGGATATTGATCCGCAAAACGTGGACGCCACCTTGTCATTCTTTGCTAAACAAGGTATCGAAAGCGGTCTTTCCAAACCCGAAGCGGAGAAGATTGCCAACCTCTTCGGATCCAACGCGGCACGGGTCTTTAGTCAAATTGGTCGTTTGCCGGCTGCACCTGGCTTAAGCCTTGCAGAAACCATCAGTCTGCACTACTCGATGGAAGAAGAAATGACCTTGACTCCCGTAGATTACTTGCTCCGGCGGACTAACCACCTCCTCTTCCACCACGACGCCATCGCCGACCTCCAACAAGGAGTGGTTGACGAAATGGCCCGCTACTTCAACTGGAGTGCGGAACAAAAACAACAATATAGTCAAGAACTTCAAGACGTAATCGCTGAAGCCCACCTAGATTATCTGAGATAGGAGTAAGTTTAGATATGGAAACTAGTTTATGGATGCAGTTAGTCGGCGAATTTGTCGGCACGTTCATCTTAATTTTACTTGGGGACGGTGTGGTTGCTGGTGTAACCCTGAAAAAATCCAAAGCAGAGGGTGCGGGCTGGATCGCAATCTCACTTGGCTGGGGATTGGCAGTTACCTTAGGGGTGTATACCTCCGCCTTTCTAAGCCCAGCCCACTTGAACCCGGCCGTGACCCTGGGAATGGCAATGGCTGGCAAATTTGCCTGGGCCAACGTGATTCCTTACTGCATTGCCCAAACTCTGGGCGGAATCCTCGGCGGGGTATGTGTTTGGATCCATTACTATCCCCACTGGCAAGCCACTAAGGATGCCGATGCCATTCGGGGAATCTTTGCCACCGGACCGGCGATTCGTAATTACGCGATGAACTTCATCAGTGAAGTAATCGGAACTTTTGTTTTGGTATTCGCCCTGTTAGCTTTCACCCGGGGCAACTTCACCGATGGTTTGAATCCGATCGTGGTCGGCATTTTAATCACCGCCATTGGATTATCCCTTGGAGGGACGACCGGTTACGCAATTAACCCGGCACGGGATTTAGGTCCGCGGATCGCCCACGCCATTCTTCCAATCGCCAATAAGGGCAATTCCGACTGGGCGTATAGTTGGGTTCCTGTATTTGGTCCGATGGTCGGCGGCGCATTAGGTGCCTTGTTATTTAACGTGTTACCGTAGTTCACAACTGCGCATTCATTAAAACGTATGCGAACAAACTAAGAAATTTTTTCACAGATGAATATTTTTCCGAAAATTATTTTGGCGCGTTGACTTTAATAGCGCCCAAAATCAGTTTATTTCGTCTAACCCGAAATCGATTGTTGTGCCTAATTCAGGCATAATGGTCGATTTTTAGTTAATACTCACAAGCTCTCCCGTTTTTGTCTCCCACTCTTTTTCACGTCCTTATTCACAACTAATTTACTAACCGTCCGAAAAATTGATACACAAACTATTTTACAGCGTTTATAATCAATGGTAGGGCAGAAGCGTTTAAGAGTAAAAACACTGTTTAATTCACAGCGTTGTTCTTTATTCTAAAAGCGCCCAAAAACGGAGGACTATGTATGCAAATTGAACCTAACGTCGTTATCAGTCAGTTTTTCACTCATATGGAAGATCTGCTTCATCATGCAGATACTAGTAACGTAGATATTCCAAATAAGGTAGCGGAACAAACCCGTTCTTTGGCTCGTTTTAACGTTCCGTACTACGTATTGACTAACGATTCCACCCAGGAACCCATTGATAACCTCCACGTGGTTAATGTTAACTTGGATAAAATATATCAAAGCTATCCAGAGATGACTCTTTACTTCTATCGAATTTTTATGACTTTTTATTTTTTACAGGCTCATCCTGAAATCGAAAAAGCAGTCCTAACTGACGCAACCGACGTCACTATGCTAAACTACCCGTTCGACGAAATTAAACCCGATACGCTATACATGGGTGACGAAACCGCATTTCTATTTGAAACTGAAATTATTCTTAACAATGAAGGACCCCAGTATTTGCAAGACTTTTTCTTGAGAAACGGTAACCTGTTGCCTACCTTAAATTTAGGGGTAATGGCCGGAACCCGGACAGTCCTAATGGAATATCTTGGGATGATGGTCAAACTAATTACCGAAGCCAAATTAAAATTCAAACAAGGCGACGAACGCTACCGGCTTGGAACATTTGAAATGGCAATTTCTAATTACGTGGCTTACGAATATTTCCAAGATCGTTTGATTCATGGTCGCAAAGTAACTAGCTTTTTCTCTGGCTTTCAACCTCACAGTAGTGCCTGGTTTAAGCATAAATAAACAAGGGAGCTCAATTGAATGTTAAATAAAAGACAAGTTTATCAACTATTACGTGACCGAGTGTGGGTTCTACAATATTTTGAAAAAAATATGTTACATCCCATATTTATCAGCACTATACCTAAAACTGCTTTTTTAAGTTTTATATTTAGAAAAAACGGGCGTATAGAAATCCCCACAGATATATCATTTGTCCCTAATGGGTACAGTGGATGGAATTTTGACGAAGCAAATCAAGAAATCCTGTTTACTAACGAAAACGGCAATCCAATATTTCGTACAAGCTTGCCTAAGGAACTACCTTACGGAATTACAGCACTAAAAAGGGCAGCTACTCCCTCTGATGATTCTATATATTTTTATGTTAGCTATTTTCACCTTAGTAGTTCGTATGTTTCAGAACAATTTTTGGGGGCACTAAGGCTTTTTTCTTACCTCGCTCAGTTTACACAAGCGATTTTTATAATACTTTGCGTTGGACTGGTTTTAACACTAATTTAGTTGACCACGAAGACAGCCAGGTAGCCATGTTTACGGAAATTTACGAATACCTTGCGTATCATCCCCAAATTGCACAAGTGATCTTTTCTCGAACCAACCAACCAGTCGTGCAACTTCCAAAAAGGCAACAACTTTTATTTAGTCTTGAAGGCAATCAACCTTCATTAGTTTATTTTTCGGGAACCCGGGCGGCCATTATGGAATTACTGGCGTTGGTAATCACTGAAAACAATCTGCGTTTATATAACGATGTCGACCAACGTAGTGAAACAGAAATGCTACAAGACGTTATCACTACCTGCTTTGCGGGACGCTATGAAGTAAGCGACTCATTTCCAGAAGCAGCTTCACTTTGGGAGATTTTACTGAATTTTTAAAAAATTACCTAATACTAATATCTTCGCAATCCCTAAAAAAGTGATACGCATACATTTCGATAACGTTTATAATAAAAGAGGTTCATGATTATCGCTAACAACTATTCTTAATAATATATCTAGTACAGTAAAGGAGTTTCAAATGAAGGTTGAACCTAACATCGTGATTAGTGAATTCATCACTAAAATGGAAGACGTGTTGTATCACACAGATACCACCAATGTTGATATTCCAAGTAAAGTTGTCAAACAAGCCAACTCACTAAAACAATTTCAAGTACCATATTACGTACTAACTAATGAACCTAGTCAAGAAAAAAACGATAACTTAAGTATCGTCAACGTTGATTTGAAAAAAATTTACAGTAACTATCCCGACATGACCTTATATTTTTGTCGAATATTTATGGCCTTTTATTTTCTGCAAGCCCATCCCGAAATCGAAAAAGCTGCCTTAACGGATGCGACCGACGTCACCATGTTAAATTATCCGTTTGAACAAGTTAAACCCGGTATTTTATATATGGGAGACGAAACCAATTTCGTATTTGTTAATCAATTAGTGATGGATAGAGATAATCCCGAATACATGACCAAGTTCTTTCTCGAAAATGGTAACTTGTTGCCAACCTTAAATTTAGGCGTCATGGTTGGTACGCGAGCTACTTTAATTGAATACTTAGGCATCATGGTCAATTTACTAACTGAAGCAAAACTAAAGTTTAAGCAAGGTAATACGGAATACCACTTAGGAAAGTACGAAATGGGCATTTCCAATTATGTTGCGTATAAATATTTCAGTGATCGTTTAATTCACGGTCGGAAAGTTAGCACCATTTTTAGTGGTTATCAAGAGCATAGTAGTGCATGGTTCAAACATAAGTAAAGGATGACAGTCGATAATGAATAAACAACAAGTTTTTAACTTAATAGGTAATCGGATTTGGATTTACCAAAGCATCAACAAATCCCATCCTAACCCGACGCTATTTGTCTTAGCAGGTGACGAAGAAGCCTCTAAATCCTTTCTCAGCATTCGCTTTCACAAGGACGGGCATGTTTCTGCAGCCACAAAAGTAGGATTTTTTCCCAACGAATTTGCCAAATGGGATTTCAACGAAAATACCCAAGAACTTATCTTCATTAATCAAGCTGACCAAACAAAAATACATGCCACGCTTCCTTATGCATCTTCTTATGGGGTTATTACGATTAGCTTAAAAAATGAACCTGCTGATTCAGACCAAGAAAACCAGTTTGTTAATGATCCCCACTATGATCATTTAGAAATTTCTAAACGAACTTTAGGCGGTGAGAAAGTTTTCATCACTCCTCAGGAGTCCTTTGATTATTTCTTGCGTTATGACATGCGCTGGCTCGGCTTTAATATTAAGTTAATTGATCCCGCAACTTCTTTAACCGAATTTTTCAGTGGCGCTTATAATTATCTGGTTACCCACCCACATTTAAAGGAAATTGTAATTTCGCAAAAGAGTAAGTTAATTACCGAACTACCCCAAACACAACATTTATTATTTTTAAACAATCAGGGAGCCCCTTCATTCGAATACCTCTCCGGAGAGCGATCGGCAATAATGGAGCTTCTCATCATGATTTTGTCTGAGAATAATTTACGGTTGTTTGATGATAACGATCAACGAGATGAATTAGCTATGTTGCAAGATATTCTAACTAGTCATTTCCAAGGGCGGTATGAATTAAAAAATTTACCAGAGTTTTAAATAATCGTGTAGCAATCATCATTTTTAATTTCATAGCATGAAAATTAAATTTCAATATATTAATGGAGGTACCCAAGTGCAAGTTGAACCTGACGTAGTTATTACTGAATTTATTACTAATATGGACAATATTTATCATGATTATGATAATACGAATATAGACATAGCTGCACACGTAAAAGAACAAGCTGCATCACTAGCAGAACATGACGTTCCTTTTTACGTTTTAACTGATGATCCACAGCAAGTGGCCGATAAGGGGAGCTTTCACATCACTCACATAGATTCTTTTAACCACTATCCTGACTTATCTATTTTTTTCTACAGACTTCTAATGGCCTACGACTTTTTACAAGACCATCCGGAAATTGAAAAAGCCGCGTTAACAGATGCTAATGATGTAACTATGTTAAATTATCCATTTGACAAGATCCAAGAGAACACTTTGTACATGTGTACCGAATGGGAACTTTTAGGCGATATTGGGATAATAAACTCTAACGATTCTCCGTACTTCATAAAAAAATTTATTGCTGAACACCAAATGTTACCAATTATTAACCCTGGCCTTATAGTTGGTACTCGCGCGATTTTGATAGAATTTCTAGGGATTTTTCTTAAACTCATTACTGAAAGTTCATTAAAATATCAACAAGGAGACGAATCTTCACGATTAGGAGATTTTGATATGGAGCTTAATAATTATGTAGCTTACCGCTACTTTAGAGATCGCTTAGTTTATGGTCGAGAGGTCACTACTATTTTTCAAGGATTTCAGTCTACAAGTAGTGCTTGGTTTAAGCATAAATAAGGAGTTTTACTACTATGTTAAATAAAGACGATGTAAAAAAAATCATTTGTAATCGACTATGGATTTTTAATTTTGTTTCTAAGGAACATCCTTACGCTACTTATCCAACAAGACTAGCTTTAAACTCTAATCCTGACGATAAGTACAATTATCTCACCATTAAATTTGATGAAAATGGAAAAATTAAATTCCCCACTAAATTGGGCTTCATTCCGCCAGATTATTACAAGTGGGACTTTGACGAAGATCAACAGGAAATTGTGATTATTAGCAAGGATGGTCAATCAGAGAAAAGAACTCAACTCCCCCAAAAAGATTTCTTTTACAATGCTGACACTCTTGTGTTTAAACAAGATGATCCGAGTGACCAAAGTACCAGTTTCCTTTTAAACTTCCCACATTACGACGCGTTTCGAATTTGCCAGCAAGATATGAATGAACGGGCTATGGTATTTGTTCCCCAAGCATTCTTTAACATAGATATTACGCAGTATTGTACTAGACGCGGATTTACCATTTATTCAGTTGACCATCAAGATGAACTTACCGATTTTCTTCAGGAAATTTTAGAGTATTTAATGGACCACCCTCATTTAAATACTGTAATAATTTCCCGTAATCCATCACCGGAGATGGAATTTAACTTTCCTAGTGGGCTCGACCACGTACTTTTATCTAATCCTGATGAAGCATCTCCTTTTAACTACTGTGCAGGCGAACGTTCTGTAATGGTTGAATTATTAATTATGTTAGTTACCGAGAATAATAAGCTTCAATTAAATCCGGAAGATAATCGTTCTGTAGACATACTGTTCGCTCAGCTTCTAGAAACCAAGTTTGCTGGTCGAATCGAGTATATCCAATAAATAAAAGCATCCCCAACTCACTTCATAAAATTGAAGTAAATTAAGGATGTTTTTTAATTATGATTTAAAAACCACCCGATCAACTCGTTCGTTGGTTACCACTTTCTTAGTTTGTGGTTGTGGATTTTCAAAATTATGGTTAGCCAAAATTAACTTAATCGCGGCAACATCCTCAGAAGTAATCGTTCTTTGGGAGTAGGTATTATAATCGTCATCGGCTAATAAAACTGCGTTCGTCACGTCATCGTAAATACCTAATGTATAGCCGTCCGGCATCCCATAATACTGCCCGTTAGAAATATGATTGAGTCCCAAACTATGACCTAGCACATGCCGCATAGTAATAAATAAGGCATTAGTTGCGTAGTTTTCTTGGGATCAAGCGCATACCCGACCAGACTATTGTCAATCATCTTTGCCAAATTTAACTCCTGTATCGTAACTAAGCAAAAAATATTTCTCAAAAAAACTTTTATTTTGCTTAATAGCTACCCATTATTTTCCAGAAGAATACCATATTCCGTGGACACGACGAAGGATAACCATTATACTAAACGTGGTATAACTTTTACCGTAGTTATAATTTCCCCAGGGAGCGGTTAAGGGACTTGAATGCAACCCGAAGCTGATGTTTTGCTATATATTTAACTTTTAGCAATTACTTTACGATAGCTAGTAACTTTGAATAACTGTCAATCACCGTCATAAGGAGTACACAAATTGTTAACAAAAAAAGAAGTAGAAAAATTAATTTGTCATCGCTTTTGGATACACAAAGCTGTTACCGAAGAAAACAATTTTATCCTAATTTTCATGGGCGATGCATCAGCAAGTGGATTCTTAGTAATTCAATTTGAAACAAATGGAGAAATCACCTTTCCGAC
The DNA here is from genome assembly GCA_024970065.1 of Pediococcus acidilactici. Lineage (NCBI taxonomy): Bacteria > Bacillati > Bacillota > Bacilli > Lactobacillales > Lactobacillaceae > Pediococcus > Pediococcus acidilactici. Next base: position 1,703,238 of record CP103908.1, read on the forward strand.
CCATTTAGGGTTCCAACCTGGGGAATATGCCCGTTGGGACTTTGACGAGGAAAAGCAAGAAATCTTATTTTTTGATAAAAACAATAATATTAGCAATCGGGGAAGCCTTCCCACTAAGTGGATAAACGATGACCATATAATTCAGTTGCTTAATGGTAACAATGGTATTCTAGTTGACGATTCAAATACCAATACGCAGCAAGTTACCACCAGGGTGCTCGGTGGAAAACACATGTATTTTACTTCTCGGCAAGCGTTTAATATGGACTTATTCCATGATATCAGTCGGGCCGATTTCAACCTAAAATTATTAGATTATCAGGATTCTCTTATTGGATTTTTTGACCAAGCTTATGAATACATTGCTCAGCATCCGTCACTAGAAAAGATTGTCATCGCAAAGGATGGACCAGCGGTAATTAAACTTCCCGAAGAAAACCAACTACTATTTGCTGAAGATGCTCAACATCCCTCGTTCAATTACTTTGCTGGAAGTCGGGCTCGTGTTATGGAATTATTAATTATTATTTTGTCAGAAAATAATAAACGCCTACTTAACCCTGATGATTCTCGCACTGAGGGAGAGTTATTATCAGACGTACTAAATAACCAATATTACGGTCAATTTTCATTAACGCAAGTCTCGTGATTTTTCCTTGGCAACTTTTGTATGTTTAACAAAACTATTAATCTCTAATCGAAAAACATCCCTGCCTAACTCCTGTGTAGACAAGTAACAAACGTAATTACATTTAGTAAATCAACCTAATTATATTAGAAATAAAATAAGGAGCTTTACATGAAAGTCGAAAGAAATGTCGTAATTAGTGAATTCATTGTTAACATGTACGATCCCCATTATGGTCAGGATAATAGTAACGTTGACATTGCCGCCAGAACACAAACTCAAGCTGAGTCTTTAGCACGCTTGGACGTGCCATACTACGTGCTGACCAACGCAGATGATCAAGAACCAGATACCGGGGCCCACATCATTCACATGGATTTATTTACTCACTACCCTAACCTAACTTTGTACTTTCACCGGATTTTGATGGCTTTTGAATTCTTACAAAACCATCCTGAAATTGAAAAAGCTGCGTTAACCGATGCAGGAGATGTCACCATGCTCAATTATCCATTTGATGAAGTTGAGGAGGGAACGCTTTATATGGGAGACGAAAGTTTTTATATTTTTGCCACCCCAGTGATTACTTGGCATAAGGATCTTCAATGTATAGAGGACTTCATTAGAGAAAATGGACTATTACCTACCCTAAACTTAGGTGTCATGGTAGGCACTCGCGCCGTGTTAATCGAATATTTAGGAATTATGGTTAAGATTATCACCGATGCCCAACTAAAAATTAGCCAAGGTGACGACACTTATCAACTCAGCGACGTAGAAATGGCAATTTCTAACTACACCGCTTACAAATATTTCGGCGACCGTTTAATTCACGGTCGGGAAGTTACTACAGTAATGGATGGTTATCAAGAGCCAAGCAGCGCATGGTTTAAACACAAGTGAGGAGTTTTAGTAATGCTAACTAAAGATGAAGTAAAAGATTTAATTTGTGATCGTTTTTGGACATTTCGGGTAATTAGCCCTGAAAAGCATTTCAGCACCTTATTTATTGGTACAGAACCCGGTTCTGGAATGCTAGCCCTGTGTTTCCGGCGCGATGGTAGGATTACCTTCCCTACCAACGTAGGTTTTAAGCCAGGCGAATATCGTCACTGGGACTTTGATGAGGAAGCACAGGAAATTACTTTCATTGATTATAACAACCAAATTAGTCGGCGAGCACAAGTTCCTGCTCAATGGTTTGGTGGCAGTCTTAAAATGCAGCTGATCACCGATTCAGATAATATTGAAGTTTTTTCGTATGAACCTCATGTTGATAAAAGTGCAATAAAAAACCGCGTAATTGGAGGAAGTCACATGTTTTTCACTCCCCGTAGCGGCTATAATTTTGAATTATTCCAAGATTTGGCATTTCTAAATTTTGATATTAAGCTTATCGATGCTGAAGACTCTATAGTAGCTTTCCTTAACGAAGTTTATCAATATATGATTGTTCATCCTCAATTAGAAGAAGTAGTAATTTCGCAGATAGGAAAACCATTGATTCAACTGTCAAAGGAAACTAAACTATTGTTCACTAAGAATGATGAACAGCCGTCATGTCAGTATTTCACGGGTGAACGCGATTTAATTATCGAGTTTTTAACCGTAGTTTTATCTGAAAATAACAAGCGTTTGCTTAATCCGGACGACTACCGAAACGAAGAAGAAATGATCCGAGACATTATTTCAAATCGGTTCGCCGATCGATATGAAGTTGCAGAAAACCCGATTATGTAATAAAAAGTTGACTAGCTACAACTGGTCAACTTTTTATTTAATGCATTTAAATAAGTGCGCACTCCGCATAAACTAAGTTTTAATTTGTTGGATTTATGCTTTAAATGTACATTCAAATCAATTGCAATATTTCTACTCAGGAATTGTTCGCCCCTACCTACTTATAAAATAACCAGCACCTTCGTACTAAATTGTATCTTCTTTTTTAAATTACACAATCGAATTCTATATCCCACTATAAAATCTACCCACAAAAAAATTGCTAAGGGAGCCAAAAGTAATGTTGTTATGAGTATGGACAATATATCTTTTATCGTTTATACTAAGTGCGGTATATATTTTACCCCAAAAACCAATTCCAAGTGCAATAATAAGGAGCATTACATGAAAGTTGAGTCGAACGTCGTAGTCAGCGAATTTATCACTAATATGGATGATTTATTACATCATGAAGACACGCACAATGTGGACATTCCAACTAAGGTTGGAGGGCAGGCTAAATCATTAAAGCGCTTTAACGTACCATATTATGTACTAACTAATGAACCGAGCCAACCTCCCATTGATAATCTACACATTGTTAACGTTAACTTGCATAATATTTATAATAATTATCCTGATTTAACCCTGTATTTTTATCGTCTTTTCATGGCCTTCTACTTTTTACAAGATCATCCTGAGATTGAAAAAGTTGCTCTTACGGATGCTACGGATGTGACGATGCTTAACTATCCGTTTGATAATATCAAACCCGATACTTTGTATATGGGAGATGAAACTACATTTTTATTTGATTCTTTGCTGATCATTGGTGTCAAAAATCCACCATTCATAGAGGATTTTATTTTAGACAATAGCAATTTGCTCCCTACCCTTAACTTAGGCGTAATGGCTGGCACTCGCGAAGTTTTAATTGAGTTTCTTGGAATGATGCTTAAGATTATTACCGAATCTGAACTAAAAGTTCGTCAGGGTGATGAAAGTTATCATTTGGGTAAATACGAGATGGCGATTTCAAACTATGTAGCATATAAATATTTCTCTGAGCGTCTCGTTCATGGTCGCGAAGTTACATCTCTATTTGGGGGCTATCAAAAAAATAGTAGTGCCTGGTTTAAACATAAATAATAGGGAGTCATTAATTAATGCTAAATAAAAAGGAAGTTTACAAATTAATAGGTAATCGGATTTGGATTTATCAAACAACTGCCCAAGATGATCCTTTCCCAATTTTAATGTCTTTAGGAGGATCTGTTCCTGCTTTTTTCTGTATCGTTTTCCATGCTAACGGACAGATTAGCATCCCTACTGACGTTGGTTTTTTTCCTCCTGAATATCGCTATTGGGATTTTGACGAAGAAACTCAAGAAATTCTTTTCAAATCTAAACCAGACGAAATTTCATTACGTGCACAATTACCATCTAAATTGTCTTATGGAGTTACCGCCATTAAAATAAATCATCTACCCGAACATGGTGATACAAATTTCATGTTAATTAACGAACCCCATGAAGATCACTCAGAAATCACTGAACGTCTTCTGGGTGGGAAGAAAGTCCTTTGCGTCCCGTTCAATGCTTTTGACAACGGGTTATTTTACAAGTTACGTTGGAGCGGCTTCAATATTCATCGGGTGCCAAATAATCCTGAACTAATTGAGTTTTTGGCAGGGGTCTATGACTATCTTGCTATTCATCCTAAATTAGAGCAAGTTGTAGTAGCATATAAAAATACGGAAGTAATTAAAGTTACCCAAAGTAACAAATTACAATTTTTAAACGTTCATGATAAACCCTCGTTTACTTATTTTTCAGGAAGCCGACCACTCCTTATGGAGCTATTAATTACAGTCCTAACAGAAAACAATATACGTTTGATCGATGATAATGACCACCATAGCGAAGATGAATTACTCCAAAGAATTTTAACCGATAAATTTAGCAACCGCTATGAACTAATAGATTTACCAGGATTTTAAAAAAGCCAACTATATCTAGTGATCCATAACCAACTTTTTAATAGTAATTTACTTCTATAAACACGCAAAACTGCATTAAATACTAAGATTTAACTAGTAGTACTAGTTTCTACACAAAAAATAAGCACTTGTTAAAAAACTATTTAACAAGTGCTTATTTTTTACCGCAATAATTAATATGTAGACTTTCCATAGTAAATGAGTTGAGTGTCCGGTAGCAAAAGATACTTTTGGACAATCATTAGCTGACTACTAGCCCAAAATACATAAATTTCCTCTCCATCTACAAACTATTCAAAAATCATGTCATCAAAGAAATAATCACATAAATCATCGCGCCCTTTTTCATTAATTTTTTGCTTATAGTCCTTTCATCATCATTAGTCAGATTAACTTTTAACCTTCTTTACCATAACGAATTTTTTGCTAAGCAATGTAGACACTGTATCATTTAAGAGCTATACTAAATGCGGTATATATTTTACCTAGATAACTATTAATCCAAATATAAATTAAGGAGTATTAAATGAAAGTTGAGTCGAACGTAGTGATTACTGAATTTATCATAAACATGGATAATTTCTTTCATCTCTACGATAATCATGACGTTGACGTTGCTGAGCAGGTCCAAGATCAAGCAACCTCGTTAGCACAATTTGACGTCCCCTTTTACGTTCTCACTAATAGTCCAGACCCTAAGGACAGCGGGAATTTACATATTGTGAACATGAAGCTTTTTGAACATTATCCTGATTTAACTTTATATTTTTATCGTTTCCTAATGGCATACGAGTTTTTACTAGCGCATCCAGAAATTGAAAAAGCAGCTTTAACTGATGCCAAAGATGTAACGATGCTGAACTATCCCTTTGATAAGGTTGACGAAGGCGTTCTATACATTGGCGACGAATGGAAACGCTTAGGTGATGCCGATATTATAGTTAATAGTAGCTCCCCACAGTACATGAAAGATTTCAGCGCGAAAAATGCTACGCGTATCCTTTTAAATATTGGAGTGCTTGTTGGAACACGCGATGTGTTACTTGAATACTTAGGAATCATGGCCAAGTTAATTACTGACGAGCAGTTAAAAATTCAACAAGGCAACGAAAATGCTGGGCTAGATGGATTTGAAATGGAAATCGGTAACTATGTTGCATACCGCTATTTTGCTGACCGTTTGGTTCATGGTCGAGAAGTCACCACCATTTTCAAAGGTTTCCAAGAAAAAAGCAGTGCGTGGTTCAAGCATAAGTAATTAAGGCTGTTTCATAACGAAAGTATGATAAAAGTTCGTTTAATACCAAAAGGTGCAGGCAATCACTATCTGGGGCATTTTTTGGCGCTTTGAAAGTAGCACCTCATTTATATGGCTCTTCACCCTGTGTGAATTTCCTTTATAAACCTAATATCTCTAAGCTTCCAGATTTCGAGCGAACGCTGTAAACGTTAGAATTTTCACATCCCAATACAGCAGTCTGCATCTTAGGAGGATGAAAAATGAATAAACAAGACGTAATAAATTTAATTTGTAACAAATTATGGCTTTGGCGACTATGGGAAGTCGCTACCCTTCCAGGAAATAACGGAAGGCCCGGTCCATTATATTTGGAATATGATGAACAGGCCGGATATAGCATGGTAGTGCTTATATTCAATAAAGATGGCAGTTTTGAATTTCCTACTAAAATTGGCTTTATCCCACCTGAATGTGATCATTGGGACTTTAACGAAAATGAACAAAAAATAATTTTTTATGATCACGATAACACGCCTAGAACTTGGGCAACCATTACTTTAAATGGTTTTTACGGCGCTACCCAACTTAACTTTGCAGACGGTAATGGCGTTCTCTTCAATTTTACAGATTACACTGTTTCTGGTAGCTACGTTACGGATGTCAAAAATATGGCGTTCGTACCTCGTTCTAAGTTTCATGGTGAACTGCAAAGAAGATTCAGTAGAAAAGCCTATAGTACTTGTCCCGTTGACTCTAAACCACTAATGCTATTTCTTAACGAGATTTATGAATATTTGATTGATCATCCTGAAGTAGAAGATGTTATTATTTCTCAAACTGAGACAACCAAAATAAACCTTGCCAAAAATCTTAAACAGCTACTATTTGCAAAAAGCACTGAACAAATCACTTTAGAATATTGTGCTGGCCAACGTAGCATTATTTTGGAACTAATAACTGCTTTACTAACCGAAAATAATAACCGACAGCTAGATCCCAACGACTCCCGTTCTGAGGACGAACTTCTCCAAGATCTGCTAAGAAATCGTTTTGCTAATCGCTATGAAGTGATGAATTTAGAAATTTAACGTAACTGCACTTATTTACGGAGAACCCCCTTTACATGATAGATGCAATTTTTTCACTGCGACATTCATAAAGTTAGGAGAGCGGAACTCCGTTGTTTAATTCTGTTCCTTGATTGCAATGGGGATAATTACTATTTGCTCGACTGGTGACAATATACCGATTAAAATCCTAAAAGCTTCTACATTAAATTAACTACCGTTAGCTAATAATAATAACCAGCCTTTATTGAAAATTGCGCAGTCATTGCTAGTGGGATGGTGATCAATAACGTGGCAATAGTTGCTATCATCACCATTAAGATAGGTTAGTTATGTAACCTAATCTATTACTCATTCATTTTTATCCTACTTGCTTTTGTTCATTAAATTACAATCGCATTATACATCTCACGTTAAAGCTTCTCAGCAAAAAACGTGTGTTACTAAGTATTGTCTTTATACTGTCTAAGGCAATTTTTAACACCGTATCATTTAAAGGCTATATCGAATGCGATATATATTTTATGTCGATAACAATTTTTACAGATTAAGGAGCAATAAATGAAAGTTGAACCAAATGTTGTGATTAGCGAATTCATTATAGATATGGAAGACTCCTTTAAACATGCAGATAACCAGAATGTTGATGTTTCTCAGGCCGTGGCTACTCAAGCTAAATCACTAGCTGACCATCATGTACCTTACTACGTGCTCACTAATGCAGATAGCCAAGAAGGACCAGAAGGTACCCACATTGTGCACCACGACTTATTTAATCATTTTCCACACCTTTCTCTATATTTCCACCGGATTTTAATGGCTTACGAATTTTTACAAGCTCATCCGGAAATAAAGAAAGCCGCCTTAACAGATGCTACAGACGTCGTGATGCTCAATTATCCCTTTGACAGCGTTGAAGACGGAATTTTATACATGGGTGATGAACCCTTTTATATTTTTGCCACTCAAACAATTAACATTACATCGATTACCGGACGACCTGAAATTAAAGAAATCAATAATTTTATCAAGGAAAATGCATTATTACAGACCCTTAATCTGGGCGTAATGGTTGGTACTCGAGCAGTTTTGTTGGAGTACTTAGGGATAATGGTAAAAATCATTACCGATACACAGTTGGCCGTTGCTAAAGGAAAGCATGAGTATCAACTAAGTGAAATAGAAATGGCCTTATCCAATTACGTTGCTTACCAATATTTTACTGATCGTCTAGTACATGGACGAGAAGTCACCACTATTTTTAATGGTATGCAAAGAACGAGCAGTGCATGGTTTAGTCATAAATAGAAAATTCCGCATTCATTATCTTACCTGTACTTATGGACAATATCCCTAATAAAGCTACTATGCAAAACGTTTTAAGTTTATGTCTGCTAAATTAGCCATGGAAAATTTTTTAAAGCCTGATAAATATAATCAAGGAGTTATGTAAATGTTAAATAAGCAAGAGCTCACTGACATAATTTGCGATCGTTGCTGGATTTTACGGATTGTTATTTTTAAGCATCAATTTGTTCCTTTGAAGCTTGGAACATCTACAAGCGGAATGTTGGCAATTGTTTTTCATCGCGATGGAACCATTGGTTTTCCCACTAACCTTGCGTTCAAACCTTCAGAATATCGTGGATGGGATTTTGACGAAGCAAATCAAGAAATTATCTTTCTTGACACTAACCATCAAGAAAGCAAACGGGGCACTGTCCCAAAACAATGGGCAGGTAAAAGCTTAAAAATCGATTCAATTGGAGAGGACACCCTATTTACTTCAGAGCCTTATGTGGAAAAGCGTGCCATTAAAGATCGCATCTTAGGGGGGACCAACCTTTGCTTCATCCCCGATAAAAATTATGAATTTGAAGCATTCCAAAGCATGGCACGGGCGGGATTTGCTACGAAGCTTGTTGATTCCACCAATTCAATCATCAACTTCTTAAGCGTTGTTTACGATTATGTAGCTATGCACCCTCAATTAGAAAAAATCATTATTTCGCAAATTAGTCTAGCGTCTCTTAAAGAAGCCCCTTACGGCAAATTGATTTTTACTAATGATAATGGGAATCCTTCATTTGATTACTTAGCCGGTAACCGCGGAATCGTTATGGAACTGCTTACCACAGTTTTGTCGGAAAACAATAAACGACGTCTCAATCCCGAGGACTTTCGTAGTGAAGACGATCTATTACAAGAAATTCTAACTAATCGTTTCAGCAATCGATACGCTTTAGTTGATTTACCCACCAAGCCATAAATTACAACAACCAAAAATATTTTGGTTGTTTGCTCGTTAAAAACAGATAGGTAATTGACGAGCGCCTAAGTAACATTGGAGGAAAACTTATGCTAAGTAAAGAACAATTTATTGATGCAATTTGTAACCGTTTTTGGTTTTATGAAAATATTTCTGTTGATGCTCCTTATGAAAACACGCCTCAAGTACTTCCTTTATACGGTCCTGAGCATGAATATGCACTTTTGGGAATGGAGTTTATGCCAAATGGCAAAATCACTTTTCCCGTAAAACTGGGCTTCATTCCACCCGACTACTATCGTTGGAATTTTGAAGAGAAACAACAAGAAATTATCATCTATCATCGTGATAATGATTCTGTAAAAAAAGGCAAATTAGTAAAAAATGGATTCTATGCTACTAATGTAATTAAGCTAACCTCTTCTAATGATAGTCAGTATCGAGGGATGCTTATTAATTATCCCTTTTACGACGCTCAAACAATTACTACTCGAACTATCGGGGGTAGTAACATGGTGTTCATCCCCCAAGGTCTTTTTAATTCGGAAGTAACTACCAACCTTACTCGCCGTGGTTACAACGTTTCGCCCGTGGTCCACGACGAAAGTTTATTTTCTTTCATTAAGGAAGTCTACAAATATTTAATTGAGCACCCCAAATTAGAAGATGTAGTTATCGCCCGTACCGAAATTAAAGATATGACAATTAATTTTCCTAAGAAGCCTGGCCAGATATTGTTGTCCAACAACGACAGTCAACCCGCTTTTAATTATTGCGCCGGAGGCCGTGCCGTTGTTTTAGAGCTGTTAATTATGCTAATAACCGCAAATAATAATCGTTTGTTAAATACTGACAATCAAAGTTCAGACACTGAACTTGTAAATCATGTTTTAAATAACCATTTTACTGCTCGTTACGAACTACTAGCATAACTAGGATGTTAGAAATTTTTTAGTAATTTTAAGGAGCAAATATAAATGAATGTTGAACCTAACGTAGTTATTACTGAATTCATCGTAAACGTCGATAATTATTATCACATTATTGATAATAGCAACGTTAATGTTGCGGAAAAAGTCCAAAAATTGGCTCAGTCACTAGGCCGTTTTAAAGTACCTTTGTATACGCTAACCAATAGCGATGAAGAAAAAGATGAAGATGGTTTTCACATCATCCATATGGACCTGGCGAAGGAATATACAGGTCTAACGGTATTCTTCCACCGGCTTATACTAGCATTTAAGTTCCTTCAAGCTCATCCGGAAATTGAAAAAGCCATTATTTCGGATGCCTCGGATGTAACCATGCTTAACTATCCGTTTGATTCCATGGAGAACGGTAAGCTTTATATGGGTGATGAATGGGGAATCATGGGTGACACTCGTATTTTATACAGCGATCGTGACCCCTTTTTTATTAAGAAGTTCATCGCTGAAAACCAATTGTTGCCTACCATGAATATGGGAATCATTGCCGGAAGTCGAGAAATTCTTATCGAATACTTAGGGATTATAATCCAATTTATTCAGACAGCCAAGTGAAGGTACAACAGGGGGACGACACTGCCGCCCTAGGTAATCACGACATGGAACTAGGAAATTACGTTGCTTATCGATACTTTGCCGATCGCCTAGTCCACGGCCGGAAAATCAGTACCATTTTCCAGGGATTTCAGAGCATTAGTAGTGCGTGGCTTGAACATAAGTAATAAAAAACATCTATACTAAAATTGTTATTAACGATTATTGCACTACTTACACGATCACAAATAACATAGACATTTCAGAAAAAGTTGTAGCCCGAAATCGGTCCTTAAAACGATTCAACGTGTCATGCTGCGTATTAAATAACGAACCTAATCAAGAATTGATCGATAACTTACATATTATAAATGTTGAGTTACAAAAAATTTATGGACGCTTCCTTAACTTCACGGTGTGTTTTTACCGTGAAAAGGAGGGATTATAATTTAATTAGGTAATTAAACTGGATTTATTAAATCACATCTAAAAATAATCTCCTACTATGCTAGTCATGTTAGGAGACGGTCCGTATATTTTATGACAAGTTTTTCGCAAAAACGAACGTATTTGAAGTTCCTACTAAATATTAGTTTTATCCGTCAGAATTCACGTGTTGGGATTTTGACGTAGCTGCCCTGGTGGAGATTACTAATAAATCATTCAAAATTGTGGCTTCAATAATTCACCGAATTGAATACGGGACTGAACTAACTAAATTTTCTTCTAAAGACCAATTATTATTTTTAAATGTTCATGATAAACCATCCTTCAATTATTTTTAGGGGAGTCGTCAGTTGCTTATGGAATTATTACTCATGATTCTATTTGAAAATAATATGCGACTATTTGACAAAAATGATCAACAAAGCGAAGAAGAATTGCTTCAAGAAGTGCTAGTCAAAGAATTTAATAACCGCTATGAATTAGCGGACCTACCGGAGTTTTAAACAACCAAATGAAAACGGAGACCGAATTTGTGAATTTGGGTCTCCGTTTTTTATGTTGCTTCTTTTTTACTTTTAAGATTTAGGAACTGCCCGATCAATTTGCTTGGTAGTTACTACCTTCTTAGTTTGTGGTTGTGGATTTTCAAAGTTATGGTTGGCTAAGATTAATTTAATTGCACCAACATCTTCAGGGGTAATGGTCTTTTGATTAACAGCCTCATAATCAGCATTAATCACTAGAACCGCATTCATTACATCGTCATCAATACTTAACGCATACCCGTCAGGCATCCCGTAATATTGCCCATTAGAAGTGTGATCAAGTCCCAAGCTATGCCCTAATTCATGACGCATTACAATGAATAGCGCATTAGTTGCGTAATTTTCATCATTGGTATCAAGTGCATGATTTACTAAATCAATATCGATTCCGGTATTACCGCTTAGCGTTGCGCTACCTGCTCCTATGGGATTAGCACTCACTTTTAAAGTAACCTTCTTATCTGTATCCGCTGCTTTAACGAGCACTGTTTTTCCTAAAACGTCATTCCAACTCCTTGCCGCTCGATCTAAGTTATCTTCAAAGACTTTTACAGCTTTGGCAGGGTCTTTTTCGCCCGTAAAATCACTTTCTTTAGCGGAGCTTTGATAAATAATTTGGCCGTCCGGGTTATAGGCATTATCAATCATTTGCGAATTAACATCCATATCGTAGTTGCCATACGTATTAGTAGATCCTAAAAATTGGTCGTCTATCAAAGCAATTCCTTGATTATTTACTGCTGGGTAACGTGATTTTAAATCTAGGTTAAGCGCATGCTGGTCAACCCAATACCATTGGTTACCATCGAAGCTTACCTTAATAAATTTAGTCGCTTGCCCAGCTCGTTTACCAGTTGGGTAAGTATACGTACCAGGCATTTCAGCTTGACTATAAACCGTCGTTCCCGACTTATCCCCTAAATTAGCAATGTTATCCTTCTCTGTCTGACCATCTTCGACCTTGGTGTAAAAAGGATAATCGTTGTTTAAGACCACGTTGTAACGATATGGGTGTAGCGGATCCACTGCCGTGGGCACGTACTTGCTCAGGACCGGGTCGCTTTTATAATCGGTAGCTTCGCCAATATTGATTGTTGCTGGTTTCCGTTGCCATACGAAGGTATCGTCGCCCATTGTTGGCGCGTCAAAATTAGACATTAACTCTGTTGAAGTCCAAACGTGGTTGCCAGCGGGGTCGTCAACGGTGCCGTTACCCACGTTTTGCCAGTGACCAGTGTAACCGTCGGCAGTCGGGACGTCGGGGATATTCATATCATCCTTTAATTGACTCTTTTTACCTAAGGTCAGTTGCTTTAAGTTACGGCATACTATGAACATATCAGCAGTGTCCATGTCATTAGTGATAGTAAAGGATGATAAGTCTAATTTCTCAACACCGGAGTTTGAAAACATGTGGTTCATGTTGGTTACTTTCGAAGTATCCCAATTAGACATATTTACCGTTTTTAAATTCGTTGTGCTAACAAACATTTCATTCATCGTATTAACATTTGATGTGTCAAAATTAGACAAATCCAAATTGGTCAGATTTTTAGTCTCCAAAAACATTTGCATCATATCAGTTACGTTACTAGTGTCAAAAGATGATAAATTCACTTCGGAAACATTTGAATTATAAAACATATATTTCATATTTTTAACATTACTGGTGTCAAAACTACGCAAATCTAATTTTTTTAAGTTGCCCGTACCGTCAAACATTCCTGTCATATTAGTAACTTGACTAGTATCAAAGTTACCTAAATCTAACTCGTCGAATGCAGTATTCCAGAACATATAGGTCATATCGGTAATTTTGCTAGTATTAAAGTCTTTAATATCTATTATCTTTAACATTGAATCATCGCGGAACATTTGTTCAGCACTTCCTGAGTAATCCAAATTACCAAGCTTAGTAATTTTCTGTAAATTAGGCAAATTCCCCAACATATCACTAATATCATGTGCGCTAGTAGCCTTAGTAAATTCAATGCTCTTTACTTGCTCAGGTTCAATTCCATTGTTACTTAGAACATCATGTAGCGGTGGCGCTTGTCCAATATCGCCGCCTGCTGAAATTAATTCGCCGTCATCTGCCAGCGTCCAGGTAGAATTTCCCCATTCAATGACCGCCCCACGCACATTCTTCTGCGCCGCCATCGCTAGTTGGGTAGTAATCAGCAACGTGGCAATAATTGCCCCTGCGATCACCAAGCATTTCTTAGTTATGTAACGTAGATTATTAGTCATTACGAACCTCCCTTGTACAAATCGATTGTTCAACATTTTACAATCTAATTGTATAAGCTTCGGTAACAATAACACAAGTGAAAACACTTACAAAAACCGTTTTATTTTAATAACGCTTATACACCGCTATTCTCGTTAGCAATCCTAATGATTTTTCCATAAAAAAATCTGTTGTTAATTACCAAAATATTGGTCTTCAACAACAGACAGATATATTTATACGGAAATTCTCATAATTACCTTAACAATTCTTTTAGTTCCTTGACTTTACGTCCAAAATCCTTAAATGCTTGGTCAAGGTAGTCACGTTTCGTAACATCAATTCCTGCTCGCTTAACAATTTCCACCGGATAATCACTTGCGCCTGCTGACAGGAATTCTTTATAGCGCTCGACCGCACCGGGCTTTTGGTTAATGATGTCGTCTGCCAACGCCGTCGCAATTGCCTTTGAAGTCGCGTACTGGTATACGTAATAGTCATAGTAGAAGTGTGGAATTTGTGCCCAGGTGTCGTCCTTCCATGGCAAATCACTGACCGCTGCCCCATTATAAGTCTTGAAAAGCCCGTTAAATTTCTGGGCCATCAAATCAGGGGTGAGGGTCGTTCCTTCAGCGTCTTCGGTATAAATAAAGTGTTCAAACTCTGCAAAGAGGGTTTGCCGGTAAACTGTCCCAATAAAATTATCCACATTTTGGGTCAAAATGAAGGCTTTAATTTGGGGATCATCTGCGTACTTTTCCAGCATGTAATGATTAAGTAAACTTTCATTTAATGTAGAGGCAATTTCCGCAATAAAAATTGGATATTGAGAATACCAGAAAGATTGCGCTTGATCGGTGTAAACACTTTGTAAAGCATGGCCCGATTCATGAGCTAAAGTGGAAGTACTATCATAGATATCGTTCCAGTTTAACAAAATGTACGGATGCACTCCGTAAACGTCATCTTCATAACCACCGCTTCGTTTACCCTTATTTTCCGCAACGTCAATCCAACGCTGGTCAAATTCAGTTTGTAAATGCGCTTGGTAATCCTTACCTAACGGTGCCAACGCGGCCATGGTTGCTTTTTTGCCTTCTTCAAACGACAAACTTAACTTGGCGTCCGCAACTAACGGAACGTGACGATCAAATTGATACATATCTTGCAAACCTAAGAATGACTTCCGGAAAGCATAGTAATCGTGCATCAAATCTAAGTGTTCATGCGTGGTTTCAATTAACGTGTCATAAACCGTTTCGGGAATCTTTTGGTCGCTTAAATTCATTTCACGAGCACTCTTAAAGTGGCGAATTTCAGCCATAATATTTTGGGCGTGCACGTGACTACGGAGCGTTGCCGCAAAGGTATTCCGCATGGACCGGTACGCTTTGGCAACTTGGCGACTAGCTTTCATCCGCATTTCTTGACTTGGTGAAAGTGCAAATTCACTTGCAGTGGCGTTGGTTAATTGGACCTCTTCCCCATTTTCATCTTTGATCATCCCGAAATCTAAGTCGGCATCGTCTAATTTAGCAGAAATTTCTGCCGCATCGTCGATGGCTGGTTGTAATTGGGCCAATAACTTTTCTTCGCTTGGAGTTAATGTGTGCGCTGCTTGGGCTTGCACCCGCCGGAGATTGAATTCATATTTCTTCAAAGCCGGCTCTGCTTCTAAGAACTGGTCAAGCTGTTCAACAGAAAGGCTCGTAATTGCCGGATCGTAGAATGCTACAGCAGCCTCCCATTTATTTAAAACCAACAGCGCTTGGTTTAAAAGATCGTTGCCATGCGGGTCAGCCGTATCGCCATCGTTGACGCGAGCAGCGTAACCATAAATTTTTAGAACTGCCTCTTCACTCTCGTAGAGTAATTTAGTAGCCGCAAGTAAATCGTGAGCATTCTGCACTCCCTTCTCGGCAAGTTTTTGAATATCTTCAATTTGCGACTTAACGGCCGTAATTGCGTCGTTAAAATCCGCTTCCGTAGCAAAAATGTCCGCAACGTTCCAAGTTAGTTCAACGGGAACTTCTGCACGGGTAGGTTGTTTTTTAGCCATGGTGTCCTCCTATATTAATGTGTTTAGGGTTGATGGGGAATATTATACTACAGAGCGCTCTAGCGCCCGGGGAAATCTCGATGTTTAACAGTATTCCGGCTTTAATCGCGTATTAGACGATCGAAGCCGGAATTTAGTTAACCGGGAAGATTGGGGTTCTGGTACGCGTTTCGCCTCCGTAGCAAAGTACCGTACTTTTAAGCCATACGCTATCCATATAAAAAGGATCGGGAAGTTTCCCAATCCTGATTTTACTTGTTTTATTTAAACTCTACTACGTTTTAGCTGCACCCCAGGAATTCCAGGAACCCCCTGGCTATTTAGATACCCGTTAATCTTTGCTACGTTAAAGCCGTCTATGGTTGCTAAATCTTCAGTATCAGGGTTACTAGCCAGATAAATTCCCAAGTTAGTATCAATCGGATGGGTTTGGTAAGGATCTATTTCATCGGACGTGACCAGCGTAGAATCTACTTTATAATCAGCTTCGTCCGGGTAATAAGACATTACCGTTTCTAAACACGCCTCTAACATGGGCTCATCACCCCGTTGGATTTCCCACTTATCAGCAACTTCTTTCGCCAATTTAGGAACCACCTTATCCATGTGCATTGACGGGTAAAACCAAAAGTGTAATGCTCGGGTCCTTAAATATTCTTCAATTTCCTCTGGATTGACGTTCTCCGGAACAAAAGTATCATCGATTCCACGCGCAATAATTTGTGCTAGCCGGAGCTCTACGTTTGGAACCGCATCCATTTCAATCAAAGTGAGCGCTACCCGCTTCAATTCTGCGTACCGGTTAAATCTATTTAGCATAAATACTCCTCCAATCCTCTACGGTTCTATTATATATCTTTTTAAACTAAAAAGATATTTACGTGGCATAATCTACACCCTGTCCAGCTTTCTTGAGCATTCGTTGTGAACTTTCATTTTTAAAATTATAATGGAAAAAGGGCTTTCTTTTTACGACCACCTTAACCTAATTACCGAAAGCGGAGGCGATTTTATGGACAATTTACGTAACGATGCTTACAACCAAATTAAATATCGGATCATCCATTTTGATTACGTCCCGGGACAAAAGATTTCCGAGAAAACCTTGTCGACCAAGCTATCACTGGGGCGTACTCCGGTCCGGGAGGCTCTAATTCGCATTGAACGCGAAGGACTCATCGAAGTCATTTCCCAGAGCGGTACCTACATCACTAAAATTGATTTAAAAATTGCCGAGGAAGGTCGTTTTGTCCGGGAATGCATCGAGCCACAAATCATGACCACCGTAATTACCCAAGCAAATCCACAACTTTTGCAAAAGCTTCGGACCAATTTATCCGACCAGGCTCAAAGCACCGTTGCGATGAACCCAGACGCCTTTTTTGACCTCGATCAAGCGTTTCACCACGAATTCTATAAAGCTGCCCACAAGGACTTAGTTTGGCAATGGTTACTCGGCAACAATACCCAACTCAATCGGTTTCGCCGGCTCCGTTTGAAGAAACTCGACCTAGACTGGCAAAAGTTGCTCCAACAGCACCAACTAATTTTTGATGCAGTGGTGGCCCACGACCTTGACGAACTCAACTTTCTTGTCCGCCAACACCTCCATCTAATGCTCGAGGAAAAGCAACGGGTGGTAGAAGGTTATCCCGACTATTTTCAAAATATTGGGGAGGTTAAATCGAAATAAGATCCTTAACGCTAAAGTTAACGGCGACTCCAAAATCGGCAGTGGTAGGATTCGCAAAACGAATCGTTGTCTGTTTAGTTTCTCCGTCGTAGCACCAACCTTCCGCAGCCGTCGCAAACCGTGCAGCGTTCAAATACCTCGGTAGCTCACGCCCACCTAATTTTACCGTGACTGGGGCAACCGTCGGGCAACCCACGCTCAATTCCAATTCCTTAACTTTTGTTGGGTAACTGCCCGTCCGTTGAAAATCTAAGACCACGTTCCGTTTGGTCGGGTTCACTTGAATCCGGGTTTTTAAGGATACTCCCTTTTGGTAGTCGTTAGAAACCCCGTCGTCTTCATATAAAGTAAATTCAGCAGCTTCACTTGGTTCTACCAAAATTCGGAGCTTCTCAATTGGTTCATTATGAATATTATTCAATCCTGGACTAGTTGGCAAAATGCTGCCACTCCGCAAAAACATCGGAATACTGCCTAAATCTACCGGCACAGTGATTGTCTGGCCTCCATCATAATATTGGTGGTTATGCAAATCGAACCAACGCGCGCCCTTTGGCAAATAAATTGCTTTGCTAGTTTGTTGCGGTTCAACCACGTTGGCGACCAGTAGTGCTGGTCCAAGCATAAATTCGAAGCTTTCTTCGGCTACGCGCGGATCCGCTTGGAACTCGTAAACTAGGGGTCGCATAATTGGTGAGCCCACCGTTGCTGCTTCATACAACAAAGAGTAAAAGTACGGAACTAATGAATACCGTAACTTAATGGCATCACGAATATAGTGGGTGTAAGTAGGATAGGTCCACGGTTCGGTCACGGTATTATCCGTATTGCAGGAATGAATCGAAAAACGTGGTTGAAAAATTCCATTTTGAACCCAACGCACAAACAATTCCGGTTCCGGAAGCGGACCATCAAACCCACCAATATCGCACCCCTGGTTAGCCACTCCCGACAAGCCCATCCCTAAAATGGTGGGGATGTTGTACTTTAGGTTTGTCCAACTCGTATAGTTATCTCCAGCCCAAGTTTGCGCATAACGTTGAATTCCAGCGAAACCTGCCCGGTTAACCAAGTAAGGCCGTTGGTCAGGTGCTGCCTCGTTAATCGCTTCTTGAGCAGCCTTTGCCATCATCGTCGACATGATTGGCTTAACTTCGCCAATGGTCCGCCGTTGCCCTTCCGCATCAACCCGAGCTTGATTATTATTGATTTCATATTCATTATTATCATTCCAAATTGACGTAATCCCCAGGGAAATTAGCGCTTTTTTCATTTCGGCTTTCCAAGCTTCCCGCCCGTGCGCGTTGGTAAAATCTACAAAGTACGCGGGACCGCCCCAAAATTGGTCGGTCTGAGCTTTTTGCCCGTCCGGGGTTTTCACGTAAGCACCTTTTTGCTGAAACTTCGCTGCCAACGGATGGGTAGCTAGCATCCCTGGCTTAATATTAGGAGCTAAGAGAACACCACGTCGCTTTAGTTCGGCCACAAATTTTGGGGGATCGGGGAACCGCTTTTTATTCCAGTTAAAAACATAGCGTTTGCCATTTTTGCCCGCAGTATATCCCGAAGACAGAAAGAAGCCATCACAAGGAATGTCGTTTTGCCTACAAGTTTCCACAAAGTCGATAATTGCTTCGTCCGCGTGCTCAGCTAATTCGGTGTAAAACATGGTCGACCCCATGTAACCAAAGGAAGCCGTGGGAACCATTGCTGATTTGCCGGTTAGATCGGTATAATGCTCAACGACCTTTTTAATGGTCGGTCCGCCGATAAAGAAGACGTCTAAATCACCACCGTCACATTGAAAATAACTATACCGGAGCCAGTAGTTGCTGTGCTCGCAGTCCATATCAAAAACTGAATCACGAGCCGTATTGTAAAACAACCCACTCGCTACTTGCTCGGTCGGATCAAAATCAATGTAAAACGGAATCATTTTATAAAGCGGATCTGATTTCTGCGCGTTCCACCCTAGGGAGTCGGTATTATGCATCCGCATTCGACGTTTGAATTTATTTAATTTACCTGATTTCTCACCAAAGCCGTAGAATTTATTCGTGTCCCCCATTCGACTGTAGTGATATTCACGACCAAAATCATCTTCCACAAAAGCCCGATTAGGTAAATCTTGGTGGACCACCCGTCCGTTTTCGTCCCGAATTTCAAAATAAAACGGCTCCTTAAAGATATTGAGTACGTACTTTCCATTAGTCACCTGGTAACAATCATCTAAATCCGTCACTTCGATGGGGATTGGGGTCACCCGTTGCCGCTCTTCGCCCAACAACCCGTCGGTAGAATCCGCCCACGCCGTTTTTACCAGCGCATAGGATTGTTCCGGTGCAAAGTCTTCGGCAAACGTCCCCTTAATTCGAATAATATTTTCGTCTAGTAAATAAATTCGAAACCGGGCGCCGTTCGTATTTATATCTAAGAAGTCACTCTGGTTATGGATTTCCAATATTTTGGTGCTTGTTTTCATCATGCCCACCCCGTCCTCGGAAAAAAATTAGTTAAGTAATATGTTAGATGTTGGTTATGCACTTACTTTATAGCCCAATGAAAGCGCTGTCAATATTAAATATTTATGGCTTTAAACTTAACTTCTGACCATCTTTTTGGCCAAAAAACGTTACACAATGGCTTATATTCAAGGCAATGGTATTTTTTTGCCAAGTTATCCCGTTTTATTGAAAACGCTTTCTTTTGATGTTATTCTTACAGTGTACTTGTGTATCAGTTTAGCAATTATTTTGATTTAATTTTAAGGATGTGAAGTACATTGGACAAAACCCAAAAAACGGTCACCATCGACGCAGCCCCTTTTAACATTAAGGATAAAGTCGGCTACATGTTTGGCGACATTGGTAATAACTTCTCGTTTAACGTTGTTAATTCCTTCTTAATGATTTTCTACACCAACGTTCTTGGTTTAACTGGTGCCCAAGTGGGAATTCTCTTCTTAATCGCGCGGTTCGTGGACGCATTTGCTGACATTACCGTGGGCCGGTTGGTCGATAACAGTAAGCTACATAAAAGTGGCCGTTTCAAGCCTTGGATGTCACGGATGCAATACCCGCTCCTCATCTTTCTGGTTCTTCTATTTGTGCCGGTAGTTAAGGACTGGGCGTTGCCGATTCGGCTCGTTTTTGTATTCATTACATACCTTGGTTGGGGAATCTTCTACTCCTGCGTCAACATTCCTTATGGCTCAATGGCGGCGGCAATTAGTAGCGACCCTAATGACAAGACCTCCCTTTCTACCTTCCGGGCACTGGGATCTGCGCTGGGAAGTGCAATTACCAGTTACATTATCCCGCTATTTATTTACATTGGCGCTACCCAAAAGATTTCGGGAACCCGCTTCTTCTGGGTGGTCGTAGTGTGTGCCTTTCTCGGCTGGGGCTGTTATGAATTAACCATTCACCTCACCACCGAACGGATTCGGACCGAAAAAAGTGCAAAGGTTCCACTTTCTCGGCTGGTTCAGGGGATGTTTGAAAATAAGGCCCTAATTGTTTTAGTTTTAATCGATATTATGATCGTAATTAACCAAAACCTCTCTGGAACGATGATTTCCTACCTCTTTAACGACTACTTTAAGGATAAGGCCGCGATGTCGATTGCGTTGATTTTCAACTTTGCGACCGTGATTTTGCTGGCACCGTTTAGCAACTTCCTTACCAAACGGTTTGGCCGCAAAGAAACTTCCATCGTGGCCCTGCTCTTTGGTGCCTTAATGTACGGTATCCTGTTGGTTGTCCATACCCAAAGTACAAGCTTCTACTTAGTTATGCTATTCTTTGGTTCGTTAGGTGCGGGAATGTTTAACCTAATGGTTTGGGCATTCATTACCGACGTAATTGATAATCACGAAGTACTAACTGGCGTCCGGGAAGATGGGATTGTGTACGGGGTCAATTCCTTCGCCCGGAAAGTTGCTCAAGCAATTGCGGGTGGCTTTGGAGGATTCATGCTAACCTTTATTGGATATCAATCTTCAACCGGCGGCGGCGCAGAACAAAGCGCAACGGTAATTCACCGGATCTACAACTTAGCGACGGGAATTCCAACGGTGTGTTTGTCAGTAGCGGCACTATTGCTGCTATTCTTCTACCCGTTAAGTAAGAAGCGGGTCACGGAAAATGCAAGAAAATTGGAAGAGTTGCATGAAGAAAATAGAGTGCGGAACACCCCGGGTAACTCCTGAGGATTAACTTAATTAAGGTACCAACTGCGTCTTAGGCGGTTGGTGCCTTATTTTGGTTAACCGGAAGGAGTTGGGGTGTGGAGCTCGTTTTCATCAGAGTGCGGAAGCCTTCGGGTAAGGCTTGAGGAGCAACTGGATTAGACAGCTAATCGCTGGGGTGGCGATTGGACGGCTAATTTGGTTGACCGCAGAGCCTTGAAGGCTGGAGCACATTTTGGCTATATAACATAGTAATAAAGCTATTAAAAGTTAAGGTACCAACTGCGTCTTAGGCGGTTGAGGCCTTATTTTGGTTAACCGGAAGGAGTTGGGATTGTGGAGCACACGTAACAATCTCGCATACCAACCCCTAAAATCTCCAAACAAAAAAGAGTGAAAGAAACCATAGTAATACTTTTCAAGGATAAAAAAATGTTTTGATATTTTGACTGCCATAGAGCTAAAACGGGTGCCCAAAGCCATTTTGTTCCACTTAACCAAAAATTGACCATTATGCCAAATCCAGGCATAATGGTCAATTTCAGTTAATGCTTGTAAACTACTAGATCTTTGTCCCACACTCTTTTGTTTTAATATTGCGCTTCGTGTTTCATCACGCGCTTAACCGCAAAAGTAATTCCATACGAAATGAATAGGATTAAGGCTACTAATAGGTATGGGATGTGGGTATTGTAATCCATTAACATCCCCGCGAGAATCGGGCCGATTACGTTCCCAACACTGGTTAACGACATGTTCAACCCGTTAATTAAGCCCTGGTTATTTTTGCCTTCCTTAGTTAACAAGGTGGTGATTGCTGGCCGCAAAATGTCAAAGGCCGAGAAGACTACCAATGTGGCAATAATTACTTCAATTTGGGTGTGCGCTTGAGTAATCCAAAAGACGAAAATTGCCCCAATCAAGAAGCACGCCCCGATTAAATTGACTTCACCCATTTTCCGAACCAGCCAATCGAAAATAAACACCTGTAGAATCAGTGAAAAAATTCCGTTAAAGGTCAACACTAACGCGATGGTCCCTAACCCAAAGTCAAACACCTGGTTTACGTAAATACTATAGATACTTTCAAAGCCCTGAAGGCCAAACGCCGCCACGAAAATCATCGTGAACAAAATGATTAACGGTGCGGTTAAGACGTCGCGGAGCGCGCCCGTCTTTTTAACCGCTTGGGGCTCATCGTCATGTTCTTCATGGGCAATTTCACGAATAACTTCCATTTTCGGCATTACCGCGTACGTGAATATCGTTGAAATTAACCCTAATGCTGCGGCGGCCCAGAATGGCGTTTTATAGCTGATGTTTGCCAAAACGCCGCCAATTCCGGGTCCGAGGATTAAACCACCGCTAAAGGCCGCTGAAATCCAACCGATCACCCGCGCTCGTTGTGCCGGGGTAGTTACGTCTGCCGCTAAGGCCATGGAAGTTGGGACAAATAATGCCGCCGACAATCCCCCGATTACCCGGGATACGTTAAACCAGATCAGCGAATTAGATAACGCGAAAATCACTTCGGACACGGCGTACAAAAACAACCCCGCTACAATCAACGGTTTTCGTCCGATTCGGTCCGAAAGTCGTCCGACCAAAGGAGAGGCAATGAACTGCGAAAAAGCAAACAACGAAGTCATAATCCCCATTTGAGTTGTGGAATAATGGTAATAATTTTTGATAAAGGGAGTTACCGGGATTACCAACCCGATTCCCAGACAGATCAATAGGTTTCCGGCAATCAGAATCCACAAGGTCTTTTTGTTTTTAGCATCCATTGGCGCTCATCTCCTTTGCTCGTTTTCATATTCTTACATACTACCACGAAATAATTTTCCTGTCTTATCATGCAGAATGGTAATTTTTGGGAAAAACGGCTTTCCCGTTCAAAAAGAGCCGTGACTAAAGTTGGTCACCGCTCTTTCTTTAAATTGCTATTTAATTAATGATTAAATCACGTTTCGTTCAAACGGTTGGTCACTAATGCCGTCCGCAAGAATCTTCTTAGCCCATTCCTTTGCGGAGAACAACGAGTGGTCCCGGTAATTTCCACAACTGTAAATGTCGGTTCCCGGAACGTCTTCCCACTTAATGTCGTTTGCGATTGCTTCTAAAGAGCCCTTCAACGCTTTGGCCACTTCCGTAGTCGTTGGGGTACCCCAAACGATTAAATGAAAGCCCGTCCGGCAACCAAATGGGGAACAATCAATAATTCCGTCCATCCGATCCCGCATTAATCCTGCTAACAGATGTTCAATGGTGTGTAAACCTGCCGTTGGAATTGCGTTTTCGTTTGGTTGAACAAGTCGTAAGTCAAAATTGGAAATTTGGTCACCCTTGCTGCCTTCTTCGACAGTAATCAACCGTACGTAAGGTGCTTTAACCTTGGTATGGTCTAATTCAAAACTTTCTACTTTTGCCATAGAAACTCATCCCTTCATCAAATATTGGTTACATCCCTATTGTAAGCCGAATTTTCCCAAAAGTCTTCCTTTTAGAAATCATCCTGACTAAGGTTGTGCAATAAGTGGTGATTAAAGACCAAGCGTTGCATTGGCCGTAAATGAACGACTGGCAAATAGCTGGGAACCTTCGCTTGCATTGGCGCGTAGCTGGTAACGTCCTTGTAGATGGAGTATAGCAGTAACGCACACACGAAAATCAGTGGGAAGCCGGCTACCGTACAAATTGCTTGAACGACTTCAAAGCCACCGACAATTACGATTCCCAGTGAGAAGAAGATAAATACAACGACCCAGGTCATCCGGTTCCAACGACTAGGTTGCCGCCCGTTGGATAAGTCCAAACTAGTAAAGGACGACACGATAAACGCGGAAGACGAAATCGTGGTTGCCAAAAAGATAAAGCACGAGACGCAGAACAAAATCAGCATCAATTTATTCATCGGCAAAGTGGTAATCAAAGCCGCTTGCACCGCTGCTTGCCCCTGCGTATTTAAAATGTGCACGATGTTCAACGTACCGGATTGTTGTAACCACAATGCGTAGCCCCCGAGAACTGCGTAAAAGGAGAGGCACCCGCCAACTCCGTAAGTCATCATTCCAATGATGATTTGCCGAATCGTTTTTCCGTGCGAAATCCGGGCAATGAACAAGCCCATTACCGGCATGTAAGCTAACCACCAGCCCCAGTAAAAGAGGGTCTGATGTTGGGCAAATCCGTTCGTGCCGGCGTTGGCCTTGTTAAAGGATAGCGCCGTGAAGTGTTGCCCCATTAATTTTAGCGTCTGTCCTTCTGAACCTACCAAGAATTTAGTAGGACCAACCAAAAGGACAATCGCTAAGAAAATGATTGCCAGATAAATGTGCCAAGCGGATAACTTTTTAATCCCCTTGTTTAACCCGGCGTAAACCGTTAGTGAGAATAAAATCAATAGAATAAAGAACAAAAACAACTTTAGATACAAAGTATCCTTGATGCCCACGATAATACTCAAAACGCGGGCAATGACCGGGATTTCCATCCCAATCGACGAACCAATGCCACCCATGATGCCAAACACCACGAGAAAGTCGATTAATTGCCGTAATACCTTTTTGTACAGCTGATCGCCACGCAAAACGGGAATTACGGTACTTAACCGCCGCACCGGAATTTTTTTCACGTACATCGTATAACCAATCGCGATTGTCGCGGTCCCAAACATCATCCAAGCCATCGGGCCCCAATTAAATTCACCAACTACGTTCGCGTACGCAAACGCCGCTTTGGATAAGGGTTTGGCACCAAACGCGGGGTGTTGCAGATATTGCAACGGATCCGAAGCACTTAGCATTAAGATGCTGGCATCAATTGCCGTCGCAAACACCATGCTTCCCCATTGAAAACCGCTAAAATCGTGATCAGGATCAGCTTTGCCAAATCGAATCTTGCCGTATTTACTAAAAATCAAGAACAAGAAGAAAACAAAGTTGATCACATAAATGGAAATATACATCCATTCATATTTGCTGGTAACGAATGACAACAACGCGTTCATTAATTGCTGAACGGCTGGGCCGCCTACGATCAGGATCATAGAAACAATCCCAAATAATACCATCGTTGGTAAAAAGACAGCTCGATCGACATTCTTACTGTGTAAGATAAAAAATTCCTCCCAATAGTTCTAAGACTGCGGTACTAAAAAAGCAACGCGGCTGGCGTATTTAATTTACACCTGCATAGCGTTGCTCGATCGGTTTTACCCGAAGTTCGTCATACCTGTCGTTTATTATGTTACTACTAAATTACAAAAAGTCCAAATCTAGTCGATTGTCTTGATGATTCGAGCCGGATTTCCGGCAATTACTACGTTGTCACCAAAGCTTTTGGTAACTACTGAACCAGCCCCAACGACGACGTTATTACCCAACGTTACTCCTGGCAGGACGGTGACTCGACCACCAAACCAGCAGCTATCGCCAATCGTAATGGGCGCACCCATTTCAACGTCGGCATTCCGTTGGACGGGATCCAACGGGTGAATGGGCGTGTAAAGGCCAACGTTAGGCCCGAAGTAACAGTGCTCGCCAATTGTAATGGGGCACGTGTCTAAGAACGTCATGTCATAGTTGCCATAGAAATGATTACCTATGTGAATGTTCCACCCGTAATCAAATTTGAAGTCACTTTCGACAAAGAAATCGTCGCCCACGTCACCGAGTAGTTTTTTAAATCCTTGATTACGCCGCTCATTATCAACCTCTTGATTTAGTTGCTGAATTTGTTGACGTATGAATTTCCGTCGTTCAATTAATTCCGGATCAAATTGCTGATAGGGTTCCCCCGCCGTCATTTTTGCTCGTTCAGTTTTACTCATCTAACATTCCGCTTCCTCACTCAATTTGTTTAAAGCAGTCCAATTTTACGTAACCCAGCTTGCGCAGCCAAGTTAATAAAGTTAAACGGTCGGTCGTAATATGGTTGGAACAGCATATCCACAAATGCCAAGTCCTTAAGCGTATTCTGGTTTTGAATTGCTAAAGAAATTAGGTTGGCCGACTGTGAAACATCGTGTTTGCTATAGAATTGGGCCCCTAAAATACGCAAACTCTTTTTTTCGTAAACCATTATACTCGTTATTTTAGTGGTTGACGGCATAAATTCTGGACGATAGTTATCTTCAAACACCACGTAATCAGCGTCAATTCCCGCATTTAGCGCCCGTTGGTAGGTTAAACCTGTCATCGCTAAAGTGTGCCCAAAGAGCGCAATTGCCGAGGTCCCTTGAGCGCCCATCTCCGGCCACTGGTTGCCAAAGATATTAATTCCAGCTAAAGTTCCCTGGCGGACGGCGTTCGTGGCTAAGGGGATGTATTCGGGAGCGTTGGTGGGATTATAGTGAATGGTCCGTAAATCACCCGCCACGTAAATATCCGGGTCCGAGCTTTGACCATATTCATTAGTAATGATTGCCCCGCGGCGGTCCATTTTCACTTCCCCACGCAATAGGTCGGTAACTGGAACGAACCCGGTCGACACTACCGCCACGTCGGTAGCAAACTCACGACCATCCGCGGTCGTAACCAATAATTCGCTGACTTTATCGGTAAATGAAACTACCTTGCTGCTGGTCTCCACCTTCACGTGGTGGTCATTCAATAGTTTAATAACTTTATCACTCAACGGGGTGTCCACGTAATTGTTTAAAATATCTTCGTGATTTTGGAAAAGGGTGACCTCGTGGTTAGTATCCACCAAGCTTTCAGCCAATTCGACGTTGACGTAACCACCACCTACTAAGGCAACTCGCCGCGCGTCTTTAACTTTTTCATGTAAAAGTTGGGCCTGTTCATAGTTTTTACATAACATCACCCGCGCGTGATTAACCCCTTTGATTGGTGGTAGGGACACCATCGAGCCGGTACACATAATGATTTTGTCGTATTTTTCTCGTTTTACGGTAAAATCATCCATATTTTGGACCATTAACTCTTTTTTCTGCCGGTTAATCCGGATCACGTCGTGACGCAAATTTACGTGAATATTTTCAGTACGGATGTCTTCAGCGCTGTCGTAAAACATGTCTTCAAGCTGTTTAACCCGCCCGTTTAGGTACAGGGCGATTCCACAGGAAAGAAACGAAATATTGTCGTTTCTTTCGTAAATATTTACCTCGGTATTGGGGTCTTGTCTAATAATTTCACGAACTGCAGCAGTTCCGGCATGGGTACATCCAATAATTGCTACTTTCATTTTTCCTCCTAATTGGTCTATACTATAGTCAGTTTTAATATTTCTAAAAATCTATTCCCAAAAGTTATCATTTCATAACAAAACAATTATAATAGTTAATTTACGATACATCAAAAAAGTTGTATGGCATTAATTTTTTGCATCACAATTAAAATTCAAGGGAGTATTATCGTTAATGTTTAGATTCTTCATCCAACCACAATTAAACACCGTCGCCCAATCCGTGCTAGGCTACGAACTGTTAATTAAACAGTACCGGGACGATGCTTGGCGGATGCCTAAATCTTTTTCCGCAATTCCCGCTAAGACCATGGCCGATACCCTAATTGCTACGGCAAAGGAACTTTCCTTAAAGGTAGGTTCAGTGTCCGTTAACGTTGACCGGCACCAAATTCAAGATAAGCGCCTTATCCACGCCCTTGTTATGGCACAAGCCGTTCTTCGCCCCGTTAAGCTAGTTATCGAATTAATCGAAGACGCGGTAAATCCCGTGGTAACTAACGAAGATTTGATTCCCATAGTCCAAAATTTAAACGACCTAGGAATCCAATTTTGCTTAGATGACGTGGGTAGCGGGATTAACACTTGGCCCGAGATAAAGTCCCTCTTGCCGTACACTAGTGAGCTCAAATACGCTTTACAAAATTATAAAGAGCACTTGAGTGAAACCAACGCCGAACATCACGTTGCGTTTTGGCAAAAAATTGCTGCTGAACACAAGATGCGCTTTATTCTTGAAGGTATTGAAGATGCCAAGGACGATGCTTGGGCTGACCAAATGAAAATCGACTTACGCCAAGGCTATTACTACGGTAAACCAACCTTGATGAAAATTTACGATAGTGACCCAGATTAAATTTGCCTCGTGAATATGTTGTATAGTATTCTTGCCAGTCTAACACATGAAAAATACTTAATAAAAAAAGACGCCCACAGATTTTCATCTGTGAGCGTCTTTTTCAAACCTTATCAAAAGGATGGGAGATTTTCCACGTCCTTAATCATTTATCAATTAACTATTCAATTTCGATACCTGAACTAGATTCGTCCGTGGTCTTTGGCAACGTGATACTCAAAACACCGTTATCAACCTTAGCTTTGATGTCACTTGCCTTAACCCCAGGCAATGAGTAACTTCTGTGCATGATTCCGTAGTTCCGTTCGGTCATGGTAACGTTGTGATCCTTATCTTCATGATCAGCGAAACTATCTTTCTTAACTTCAACGTTCAAAACACCATCTTGGTAGTTTAACTTAATATCCTTCTTGTCAATGCCCGGAACATCAATTTTAACATTGTAATCCTTGTCCGATTCACTAACATCAGTCTTTAAGCTAGTTGGAGTTGCGTTCCAGCCGTCGTTGAAAAATCCACGTGCTAAACGGTCAAAGAATGGATCCCACATATCATTCCTACGATTCATCATTTCATTAGCCATAAAACAAAACCCCTTTCCAAATAACCAAAATGATCGATGCGGTTTTTGTTTACCTCATCTCTTCACTTTCTTATTGTAGTGCATTGGTCAAAGAAAGTCAAACTTTTTATTTGACTTTCTTTGACCAAATTTATTTTGCAAAAATTATTCCGATATTGCAATTAAAATGCACTTCAAATCCTAGTCTTTGGTTCCACCGTTAGTCGAAACGTGTTTTGAAATCCAGCCCTCTCCGGCTAACTAAATTATGGGACCAATTGCTTAACCCGCAATTAGTCCCATAGCATTCTACTGCTTTATAGTTAAAACGCGTGAAAGCCACCAATTTTCTCCGGTTAACTAAATTGTGCCATCAATCGCCTAACCCGCGATTAATGGCACAATTTTGCTAATCCTCAAAAATTACCCGGCGTCTGTCACGCTCTAATTTCTTTCCGGAAACCAAATCTTAATTTCTTTTTCTGCGCTTTCCTTACTGTCCGAGC
This sequence comes from Pediococcus acidilactici, assembly GCA_024970065.1. NCBI lineage: Bacteria > Bacillati > Bacillota > Bacilli > Lactobacillales > Lactobacillaceae > Pediococcus > Pediococcus acidilactici. The sequence continues at coordinate 1,732,975 of CP103908.1, forward strand.
TGTGGACCACATTCTTGATTGGACCTGGTCCCCATGCCCTTGCAAAGTCGCCCCTGATCGTTCCTGGCATTGCTTCGCTGGGGTTGGTTGGACCCGCCATCTTACGGAAAGTTTCGATAATTTCGTCGCCTTCCGCAATAATGGCTACCAATGGGCCACTCGTCATAAATTCTTCAATCCCTGGATAATATGGCTTATCCACCAGTTGCGAATAATGTTGCCGCAACTGTTCCTTCGTAGCGTTAATCATTTTTAAGGCTTTAATTTCGTAACGGCGGTTTTCAATACGCGAAAGCACGTGCCCCACGTGCCCACACTGCACCCCGTCTGGTTTAACCAAAATTAACGTTCTCTCTTCACTCATATGCGCATCCCCCTTGGAATTTCATACCCTAATTATATACTAGTAAACGTACTCGTTATAAACTTTCCGCTCGTAAAAGTTGATTTTTATAGTTTTATTTAAAATTATTAACTAACCACTTAAGGATGAACTTAAATTGAACCTCGCTTTAAAGTCGTTTGAACTAAAAAAGGTTGGGATAAGTTTCCCAACCTTTACGATTATTAGTTGATTATTAGCATTTTCACGGCTCCGACCGAAACTTCTGAATAATTGTAATGGCAACAATTACTAAAATCGAACCAATCAATTCGGTCACGTTGAACTTCAGATTTAAGAACAACAGACTGAGTACGAAGGTCACCACTGGTTGTACGGCATCTAAAATGCTAACCACTGCCGACGGAGCAAAGTTCAAGCTATGTAACAATGCCCAGAATGGCAAAATGGTCCCTACAAGGATCACGGTAGCCATTGATAATACCAATCGAGTGGTAACTTCTGGCGTATTGACCCAGACCGGTTGGTGGATGTTAAACAAAATTCCACCGATGATCAACGCCCATCCCAAGACGATCATTGGAGAATGGTCTTTGGTAATCGGCTTCGGTAAAACTACGTAAAATGCAGCCGTCACTCCAGAAAGGATCCCCCAAATCAACGCACTATTTGAAATTGCTAAACTATGAATATTGCCGTGGGTAATTGCCAAGAATACCCCCAGCATCGCGATCACAAACGCGATTAAGTCGCTACGCAGCGGACGTTCGTGCTTAAAAACTAGACTACCCAAAACAATGAACAATGGGCTTAAGTACTGTAAAATAGTGGCCGCCGAAGCATTTCCTTCTTGCACACTCATATAAAAAGTTAATAAATTGGCCATTAAACCAAAAATTGCATACGCGAATAACCATAAAACGGTCCGTAGTGATTTAAAAACATCAAAAATGTGCATTCGGTACTTGATAAAGCTGATAATGATTAGGAGTACCCCTGCCCCACTAGTTCGTGCTGACAAGAACCATGAAGCTGGAATGCTTTCTCCCTGCGAGATTACCTGCAATACCGTACCTGAAATCCCCCACATACAGGAAGCAATCAGGGCCCAAAAAATTCCTTTTCCCACCTGTTTGTTTGTCAAATTATTTTCCATTTCAGTAACCTCACCAACTTATTAATTTGCAATATTAATCAAGATTATATCTAAAAAACCTTCCTTCCGTAAAGAATTAAGGCTTGATAAATAAAAAGACAGGACCTCTGCCCTGCTTTTTACGGTAATTTTTAATTAATCATCCATTGTGTCTTTAATAACTTCAACAATCTTGTTGATATGTTCGAGTGTCTTCAAGAAGTCGTCCTTACCGTAACGTTTAGCCACGTCATCTAACATTTCCTTGAAAATTTTATCATTTTTCCAGTATAATTCACGGCCCCGGTTAGTCAACGTTAGGTACTTCTTACGCCGATCCACCCGATCACTCTTCTGTTCAATTAATCCCAGGTCAAGCAAAGTACCTACTTTACGTGAGATTGCACTCTTCGTTACTTCTTGTGTCTCCGCAATTTCACTCAAAGTAATTGGTTCACTACCAGATTGTTCGATTATGTGCATAATCATAAACATATCGAAAGATACTTGTGGATCAGAAATTTTGCTTTCTAGTAACGTTCCAATCAACTTGATACTCTTATTATATGCTTGTGCAATAAATGAAATATCTGCTTGTTCCATTGTTTCTCCTCTTTTCTTTCTAACTCTCCAAAACCTTAAACACTATTAAATTTTAACACACTAATAATTATAGTCAAGGCAACGCTTAAAATGGTAACACATTAACCCTCTACTTTACAATATATTACGGTGAAAAAGTTGCAACTGCAACCTTATTTAGCACGGTATAGTTGTGCAACTTGTTGTTGGACGACCTCATGCTGTAAAAATTCGTCATACGTGGTATCAGCACGGTCGACCACGCCCCGATCCGAGACTTCAATAATGTGGTCAGCAGTCGTTTGAATAAATTCATGATCGTGAGAAGTCATAATAATGGAACTCTTAAACTCGGTTAACCCTTCGTTTAAGGCCGTAATTGACTCTAAGTCAAGGTGATTAGTTGGATCATCTAAAAGCAAAACGTTAGCCTTGCTTAACATCATTTTTGAAATCATGCAACGTACCTTTTCGCCCCCGGAAAGTTTCGTTACGTTCTTCAGCACGTCTTCTCCAGAGAAGAGCATTTTACCTAGAAAACCGCGTAAGAAGGTGTTGTCACTTTCTTCTTTGTCAGCATATTGGCGTAACCATTCTAGGATATCTAAGTTTTCATCCGTAAAGTATGGGTTAATATCCCGGGGGATGTAACTACGTTCGGTAGTTTGTCCCCAAGTAACTGAACCTTCATCCGGTTCTAATTCACCTGCTAGGATTTGCATCATCACCGTGGTTGCTAAGTCATTACGACTTAAAATCGCGGCCTTTTCTCCGGGACGAATTGTAAAGGTAATGTTATCCAAAATCTTTACTCCGTCAATTGATTTGCTAACTTTATCGACCCGAACCAAGTCATTACCTAATTCGCGAGCTGGTTTAAAGCGAATATATGGATATTTACGTGAAGACGGCTTAATATCATCCAACGTAATTTTTTCCAACTGCTTCTTCCGGGCGGTCGCCTGTTTTGACTTGGAGGCGTTCGCGCTAAACCGGGCCACAAATTCTTGTAATTGCTTGATTTGTTCTTCTTTTTTAGCGTTGGCGTTTTCTGCTAACCGTTTTGCAAGTGCGCTAGATTCCATCCAGAAGTCGTAGTTTCCGACAAATAATTCAATCTTGCCATAATCTACGTCACACATCATCGTGCAGACCGAATTCAAGAAATGCCGGTCATGAGATACTACGATTACGATGTTGGGGAAGTCCGCTAAAAAGTCTTCTAGCCAACTAATTGATTGCGGATCCAACCCGTTCGTGGGCTCATCTAAAATCAAGATATCCGGCTTACCAAAGAGCGCTTGACCAAGTAAAACCTTAATCCGTTGTCCTTCAGTTAATTCGCTCATCTTACTGTAGTGCAAATCTTCGCTAATCCCTAGTTGTTGCAACAATTGGGAAGCTTCGGCTTCGGCATTCCAACCGTCCATTTCCGCAAATTCTGCTTCTAGTTCCGCAGCCTTCATCCCGTCTTCATCCGAGAAATCAGGCTTAGCGTAGAGCGCGTCCTTTTCTTGCATCACTTGATACAACTTTTGGTGACCTTGAATAACGGTATCCATTACCGTAAATTCTTCAAACGCATAGTGATCCTGATTCAAACTCGACATCCGTTCGTTAGGCGAAATGCTGACGTTTCCCGACGTTGGTTGTAATTTTCCTTCAAGTATTTTCAAAAAGGTCGACTTGCCGGCCCCATTTGCGCCAATAATCCCGTAACAATTGCCCGGGGTAAATTTTAAATTAACGTCGCTATACAATTTTCGGTCTGAAAATTGCATGCTCATATCCGTTACAGTTATCATTGATTTCCTCCATATACTAACAAAAGGCAAAAATAAAAGAGAGTGGGACAAAAGTCGGTATTTACGAGCATTAACTGAATCCCCCATTAATCGCAATCTAGGCGGTCGATGGGGGATTTGGTTAAGCAGAACAAACTGACTTTTGGCACACGTTCTGGCACTGCTAAATTCAACAGTCCAAAATGGTTTCCCAGCCTCAATATCCTTCAATCTTTTTAATCTAACATACCTACTATATCCGAGCAACTTTCTTTTACTGAAGCTGTCGCATCGGCTTGGTTAAGCAGGCTTACTTATTTTTTCCGGTGGACATCACCAAATTCAAAATGATTGCCACCATGGCCGCAACCGCAATTGGCGAGCCTAGTAAATATTGTACCATCTGAGGGGCTTCCTTCACCACCATTGTGGGAATTAATACTAGCGCGAAGGTCAAAACAATCGGAATCCCAATTACGTATATGTCGCCATCTTTTTCTTGGAGGTTACGGATAACTCGCAAGCCGTTTAGCATAATGGTTACGCAGATAATCGCAAACACGCCGCCAATCACTGGGGCTGGAATGGCGGACAGAAACGCCGAAATCTTAGTAAAGAAGCCGAGCACGATGAACCAGATTCCAGCTGAAATGAACACCCGTTTACTGGCCACACCGGTAATTGAAATAATTCCGGCATTTGTGGAATAACCCGTTACGGGCGTAGATCCTAATAGAGCAGCAATTAGACAACTAATTCCTTCCCCAACCAAGCCGCGATTCCACTGTTTGTTGGTAATTTGATGGTTAGTGACCGCCCCCATTGCAAACCAAGTTCCCGTTGTTTCGGTCGTTAGAATCGCGTAAATAATGATAAAAGTTAAAATTGCGGTTGGCGAAAAGGTGACTCCGTAATGCAAGACGGTGCCTTGCGGTAAGCTAAACCACGCCGCTTGTTTAACGGTGCTCCAGTCGAAGCGTCCCATCATGGTTGCCGCAACCGTACCGGCTAATAACGCAATGATGATTGCTCCAGTTCTAAAAACCCTTTGTAAACTAGGAAAGTGAATGCTAATTGAAATCGAAATCAAGAGCGTGACTGCCGTAATTCCAGCCAAAATTATGTTTTGGTTGATGTTGCCGCTAGCTTGAAAAATATTACTGTCTAACGCAGTAGGAATCAGCGACAGTCCCACGCAAGTTATGATGGTGCCACCCACAAGCGCCGGCACCAAAGTTTGAATAATCTTGTAAAAAACACCGGATATTCCCAATAATACAAGCAAAATTGCTCCCACGATGAGCGCTCCCAGCAAGGTAGCCATACCTTTTTGGAGCCCACCGCTAGCGAGAACAATCCCCGACGCTGCCGTCAGCGGAACAAAAGAAGGCCCCTGGGAAATTGGCATTTTCATAAAAATAGCAGTTTGAATGATGGTCCCAATTCCGGCTGCTAAGAAAGCCACCTGTAAAAGTCCCATTTTTTCGCTAAAGGACATCGACAACATCATTGCTAAAATGACCGGCGGAACGTAGACGTCCATTGCCAAAACGTGCTGTAATCCTAATAAACTTGCCTCACCACTGCCAATTTTATCGTCGGGCCCGATAAATAAGTTACTATGTTTTTCTTCCATTATTGAAATACTTCTCCTATGCTTACTTTTGACTAACTAAATTTCCAGCAATCAATACTTTTGAAATATCGTCTGGGTTGGTTTGATACATTAACCTTGAAAAAATATCTGTCGGAGCGGTTGAAGAAATCTCCGCCAAGCCGTCCCTTACAATTTGCAAATCAGCGTAACATCCCCGCTTGATCTGACCGGCCGGGATGTGGAGCGCGCGGGCCCCGTTGACCGTTGCCATATAAAATGCTTGCGCTGCAGAAATCCGCGAATTAGCTACGTCCCGCTGCTCAGCAGTCACCCGGTTATCTACCCCGTCTTCAAGCATTCTGGCGGAAATAATTGCCTGCTGAATGTTTCGGTAAATGCTAGCAGAAAAACCGCCTGAAATGTCCGAACCTAACCCAACCGTTATTTTCTCCAAAATTTTTCTGACCGGGAGTACCGCATTTCCAAAGTAGGCGTTAGAAATCGGACAATGGGCAATGGTGGCGTGAGTCTGTTGGAAAATTGCTAAGTCAGCTTCTCCTAACAACGTCCCGTGCGCCATAATCGAGCGGTCGGTAAGCAGATCCATTTCCTGAAGAACTTTTGCATCTGATTTACCAAACCGTTCCATTACATAGCCGTGTTCCCAATCGCTTTCACTACAGTGGGATTGAATCAGCAAATTGCGTTCCCGTGCTAACTTGCCTAACTCCAGTAACGTTTCATCCAAACAACTCGGAATAAATCGCGGAGTGACCACCGGAAAAATTGGTGCTTTTGAAAACTTTTCTTGGATTTTTTCAATAAAATTGACCGTACTATTTATTGCTGTTTTGGTAGAAGCATTGCGGTAGTAGGCTGGGGTTTGCTCAGGGTTATCCATTACTACCTGACCAATAAACGCCCGTTGCCCGAGCTGATTGCATTCCTCCGCTAAAACTAAATTTGCTGCTTCATGAATTGTGCCGAAATACAGCGCGGTAGTGGTGCCGTTATTAACTAAATTACGCACTAAGTGGCGATAACTTTTTCTAGCAAAATCTGTATCTTGGTACTTGGCTTCCAACGGAAAAGTATATTCGTCTAGCCATTCGTTCAATGGTTTATCTAACGCCATCCCTGCTTGCGGCCATTGAGGAGCGTGAATATGTAAATCAATAAAGCCTGGCAAGAGGTATTCATCGTCGGCTAATTCGATTAACTTTTTAGCGGTCCGAGCTTTTACTAAAAGATCGCGATATTTGACCTCTTTGGGCAAGACGATATCATCAATCATTCCCTTTTCATCAATCACCACTAACGCGTCCTTAACAAAATTAACTTTTTGGGTTGATTCAGCCGAAAAAAAGGAACCCTTAATAATTTTTTTTATAGTTAATTATCCCCACTCCCTTTCATTCTTTTTATATTATCACGAAATATATTTAATTAAAAACGGTTTTTATGACCGATTTTAACGAACATTATTTTCAAAAGCGCACCAAAAAAGGCCAGGAAACAAATTTCCTAGCCTTAAGTCAGAGCCACTTACTTAGATTTCTAATTTTATTCCGTTGCCAAAGCTTCCACCGGATCCAGCTTAGAAGCCTTCCGAGACGGCGTAAAGGCCGCCAATAGGCTAATCACTATGCTGATTACGACCCCGAAAGTAATGTATCCGGGAGTGATTCCAATGATCGCAAAGTCAATGTGTTTTTGTGACAGCTGGTTGGCGCCCCATTGCGCTAGCAAGGCCAATACCGAACCAAGCACACTGGAGAATAATCCAAGGAAAAAGGCTTCGGACACAAACAGGTTGCGAATGTCCTTGCGACGCGCACCGATTGCTCGTAAAATTCCAATTTCCTTAGTCCGTTCAGCCACGCTAATGTACAGTACGACGATGATCATGATTGCCGAAACCAATAGTGAAATTCCCGCAATTCCTGCTAGCACGTAGAAGGCCAACATGATGTAAGTGTTGAGAGAATCTAAAATCGCTCCTACACCGGTGATCGCATAAGTTGCCCGTTGCTTGCCCTTCACCTGGTGCTTATAACCCTTAATCTTGTTTTGGACGTCCTTAACGTTCGTAACTTGATCAACGTTAACCGTGAGGAAGTTAGGGTCAAAGGAAAGTTTTTGATCTGTGAACATCCCTTTTAAGGTGTTGTAGTTGATGGCACTGGTACCAGACGTGATCACTCCGGAAACCGTAACCTCTTTTTGCAATTGCACCGGCCGTTTTTGGTCATCAACGGTGGTTACAAAAATGGTCACTTTTTTGCCGACTACGTTTTTATAATGTTTGTCCAGCTTCTTTGCCGAGGCCTTATCTAACAAGATTTCATTTGCGTGTGGTAAGTGTCCGTACTTAATGTCGTTGACTCGTTCAGTCTTATTCCAAGTCTGTAAAACTTGTAAGGTCGTCGACTTCTTTTCTTTTACCACCTTAGCCGATTGCAGGTAATAGCCACGTTCAACCGACTTGACGTGGTTCATCTTCTGGAAGCGGTGGTAATCCGCATCCGCCATCGTGATTCCTTGGCCATCTTGCATTTGTTCGGGAGTGGCATTTTTGCTAACCTGTACCGCGGTTGGGTTAATTTGCGACGAAATCTGGTCGTTCATGTACCCGGTTACTCCGTGACCAAGTCCTAGCATTAAAATTACCGAAAAAATCCCGATTGAAGCGCCAAAAATAATTAACAGGTTGCGTTTTAAATTGTACCCCATGTGTTTGAGCGCCATTTGTAATGCGGCCCCAAAAGTCAAATGCTTGGGTTGAAAATCCTTTTTTGCCGCTGGGACCGGATAAGGCTCCCGTAAGTTGGCTTCGCCGTGGATTACCCCGTCGTCCAAATGGACTACTCGGGTCCCAAAATCAGCCACTTCTTGAGAATGGGTAACCGCAATTACTAACTTGCCATCCTTAGCAATCGATGCCAAAATTTCGAGAACTTCCTTTGTATTCTGGCTATCTAAAGCTCCGGTGGGCTCGTCCGCAATGATAATGTCCGGGTCCCCTGCCAAGGCGCGGGCAATCGCGACCCGTTGCTTTTGGCCCCCTGATAATTGGTTGGGGTGCTTACGCATGTGGTCTTTCAAACCCACCCGGGTCAACAATTCTTTAGCCCGCGCCACCCGTTGAGCATGGGATAACGAGGTCATTTCCAAGGAAACGAGTACGTTATCCAAAATGTTTAGGTGACTAATCAAGTTGAAACTTTGAAAAATAAAGCCAATGTTTTCCCGCCGATAGGCATCCAACACCTTGGGCTTTGCGGAGTGCAGCGATTGGCCATTGTAGACTACGTCACCATCGTACTGGTGGTCCAAGCCCCCGATAATGTTCATCAAGGTTGATTTTCCACCACCCGATTCACCTAAAATCGAGACAAATTCTCCGCGATCAAATCTCAAGTTAATCCCCTTGAGGACCTTGAATTCTTCGTCGCCTAAATAATAAGATTTATGCACGTTTTGGACTTCAAGTAAACTCATATTTTCTCCTCTTACAATTTGTATTCTGCAAATTTAATCTGCATGGACTTGCTTAAAGTGTCCCGGGTGGAAATATTTATCAATTTCGGTCACCACGAGAACCACGATCCCAGCCACCACTGGGATCAACCATTGCATGCCGTTCATGGCTGCAGTGCTGAAAATTGCTTGCATAAACGGTAAATAAGTTAACCCCAATTGTAACACTAATAGAATTCCGATTATCCAGAAAATGTGCCAATTGCGGAAAACATCTGCAGATAGTGCTGGCTTTGGAGTCCGAATGTTGAAGAGGTAGAAAATTTTACCAAAGACGATGATGTTGACGGTTACCGTGCTGGCCACCAATTCACTAATGCCTTGGTCACGCAACCAATCGAATCCAACCATTCCTAGTCCGGCAATTAAAATTGAAACGTAAATAATTTGAATTACGTCCGCCCGGTTTAGGAATGCTCGCCCAGCAGGACGCGGACGTCGTTGCATAATGCCCTCCTCCGCGGGTTCAAACAGGAAGGCGAATTGAATAGTAATCGCCGACACCATGTTAATCCAAAGCAACTGGGTGGGCACCAACGGCAGCTCTTGTTGGCTAATAATCGATAGGAGCACGATTAACCCTTCCGCAAAACTAGTTGGTAACAGGAAGCGGATCGTCTTCTTAATGTTGTCGTAAACCCGGCGACCTTCGCGAATTGCTTTGGAAAGGGTCGCAAAGTTATCGTCGGTGAGAATCATATCGGCCGATTCCTTTGCCACATCAGTTCCCTTAATCCCCATCGCAATCCCAATGTCGGCGCGTTTCAAGGCGGGCGCATCGTTTACCCCGTCCCCCGTCATTGCGGTGACCAATCCGTTAGCTTGGTAAGCTTCCACAATGCGTAACTTATTATTCGGCGTGGTCCGGGCAAAAACGTTGTAGTTTTGAATAACCTTTTGCAAGGTTTCATCGTCCAAACGGTCAATTTCCGCTCCGGTAATCGCCCTAATTTGGTCGTCCAACCCTAATTTTTGGGCAATTGCCGTGGCAGTTTCCGGATGGTCACCAGTAATCATTTTGACCTTTACTCCGGCATCCCGCATGTCGTGCAACGCCGCAATCGTTTCTTCTCGAGGAGGGTCAATTATCCCTGCCACCCCTAAAAATTGCATTCCAGTTTGCAAATCTGCATGGGTTAAGGTGGTTTGCTCTACTGGAGCTTCCTTATACGCGACCGCCACCACTCGTTGCCCTTTTTGTGCAATTTGCGAGACCCGGTCGTACCACTCCGTCAAGTTAAAATCGGGGTCGTCCTTAACCATTTCAAAAAGTTTGTCAGGAGAGCCCTTTACGTAAATCAACTTGTCACCAGTTGCACTCTGACTTAATTCCGCAATGTAACGGTAGTCCGAGTCAAACGGAATCATGTCCACTTCGGTCCACTCGGGAACTTGTTGCTGAAAGGCTTTGTTTGCCAAGGTTAAAAAGGCCCCGTCGGTAGGTTCTCCGTTAATTTGCCACTGTCCATCGGTTTGCGTTAGTTCAGTGTCGTTAGCGTAATAACCAGCTAAAATCAATTTTTGTAAATCTGGGTGTTCGGCTAGTTGTACCGGCTGGCCATCCAGACACACTGCGCCTTCCGGTTGGTATCCCGTTCCCGTAACTTCAAATTCGTGTTGCTTAGTAACGACGGATTCCACCGTCATCTCATTTTTAGTTAACGTTCCAGTTTTGTCGGTGGCAATCACGTTTACCGAACCAAGCGTTTCTACGGCTGGCAAGGACTTTACGATTGCGTTTTGCTTGGTCATTTTGTTAATTCCCATAGCTAAAACTACCGACGTACTTGCGGGCAGTCCTTCTGGTAGGGATCCCACGATCATCGTGATTAACGCGATGACTAGCACTGGTAGAGAATAAATTTTAGTCAGGTAGCCGTAAATCCCCACTAACATGGCTACAATGACGATTCCGTATGAAATGTACTTTCCTAGTCCGTTAATTTCCCGCATCAACGGGGTTGTTTTACTTTTTACAGTTTTGACGCTAGAACTAATTTGACCGATTTCGGTTTGTTCAGCAGTGGCGGTAACAATTCCCAACCCACTACCGTTGGTAACCGCGGTCGACGCAAACGCTGAATTAGTCCGGTCACCTAAGGAAGTTTCTTCCTTCAGGGCCGTAGCAGTTTTTAGCACTGAGTCAGCTTCCCCAGTTAACGCGGCTTCTTGAATTTTAAGATTGTCCGCATCGACAATTCGTAAATCCGCCGGAACGTGGTCACCCGCCTCTAAAAAGACTAGGTCACCCGCTACCAAATCTTCAGCAGGAACGTCAAGACGTTGCCCATCGCGGACCACCGTAGCTTCCACTTGGAGCAGTTGTTTAATTTTGTCAACCGCACTAGAAGCCTTCACTTCTTGGAAATAACCAATCAGCGCGTTAATAATTACCACCATTCCGATAACGATCGAATCTGAATACTCTCGCAACATAAACGTGGCAATTGCGGCAACAATCAAAATATAGATAATGCTGTTGTTGAACTGCTTTAAAAAACGCATTAAATTGCTGGTTTTCTTTTCGGTCAAGGCATTGGGACCGTCCACCGCTAAACGGCGTTGTGCTTCCGCGGCGGTGAGCCCCGCCTCGGGATCAGTGCGGAGAATTTGAGCGACCTCCGCAGTAGTTAAACGGTAAAAATAAGGCGAGGAAGAGTGACCCGCGCCATAGTCATCGGATGTGGATTTAGTGTGCATAAGCGCCTCCTTAGATTTATAGATAGTTTTTGGTAATTAAAGCATAGCAAAGGTGGGTGGGGGAAGGAAAGAAAAAGGCTCAGAGTGTTTTGCACCCCGGGTAGCTCTTGAGGACTAACTGAATCTCGTCATTAATCGCGGGGTTGGCGATTGATGACGGGATTGGGTTAGCCGCAGAGAGCTGGGGGGCAAAACACGTTTCGACTATCTCGTAATAGAGCGTTAATCGCTGTATTTTAGCGATTAATTACAAAATTTGGCTAACCGGAAAAGGCTGGGGGTTGGAGCACGTTTCAACTACATTGCAGTAGAGTGAATTCCGTTAACCACGAATTTGGCGACTAACGACGGGATTGGGTTAGCCGCAGAGAGCTGGGGGCAAAACACGTTTCGGCTATCTCGCAATAGAGCACAAAAAAACGAGCCAAGATTTCTCTTAGCTCGTTGATTAAATTCGCGTGTGTTTTAAAGCGTCCGCCGCCGAAGCCGATTTTCTAGTGCACCAAGCACCAAATCGACAATGATGGCCATTAACGCAGTTGGCAACGCTCCGGCGAGGATAATCGCACCCCCGTTTGTGGCGTTGGTTCCGCGGATAATAATGTCTCCCAGACCGCCAGCACCAACGAAGGTCCCGATCGCAGTAATCCCGATTGCCAATACCATGGCGTTCCGAATTCCAGCTAAAATTACCGATAGTGACAGGGGAATTTCAATCATCCAGAGGACCTGGAGCTTAGTCATCCCCATTCCCTTACCGGCATCGAGGTAGGCATCGTTTACGTTCAGCATCCCCGTATAAGTGTTCTTAATGATTGGTAGTAAAGCATATAGGAAAACCGTCACGATTACGGTAGATACTCCTAAACCTAAACCAAGCATTAAAATCGATAGCATCGCTAGGGACGGGATGGTTTGAATCACGTTTGCCAAACCAATTACCCAATCACTAATCTTCCGGTACTTCGCGATGAAAATCCCTACAGGAATCCCCACAATTGCCGCTAAAATGACTCCATAAATGGAAATCAAAAAGTGGCGACTGAATTCCGAAAGCACGTACATTCCATTATGCGAGAAGTAATAGAACAGTTGTTGCCAAATATTCATACTTTGCATTAGTGCTTCCCTCCTTCAAAGTAGTGGTGCGCCTTAAGAAACTCACTAGCTACCACCGATGGTTCTTTCAAATTGTTATCAACTTGGTAATTTAATTCTTGCATTGTTTCCAGTGAAATCTTACCGTCTAACTTGTGTAAAACAGGTGCTAATTGTGGGTACTTCTTCAACGCTTTGTTATTGACAACGACACTCGCACTGTATGGTGGGAAGAATTGCCGATCGTCCTTAAGTAATTTCAAATGGTAGCTACGTACCCGGCCATCTGTCGAATAACCGAGGACCGCGTCCATCTTGTTGCTTGCTAAAGCGTTGTAAAGCAATCCCATTTGCATTGGGTATACGTGGCCGAACTGGAAGCCGTAACGCTTCTTAAAATCTTCGTAACCGTCACCTTTCCGGCTTAACCAAGTTTGGTCGATCCCGACCTTCATCTTAGGAGCAATTTTTTTCAAATCGCTGACCGTTTCAATATGATGTTTCTTCGCAAAGTCCTGCGTTACCATAAATTGATAGGTATCGGCGAACCCGTAAGTTGGGAAGTACGTCATATCATAGCGCCGGTCAAATTCCTTGTTTACGTAATCGTTCACTTCCTGTGGTGACTTACCTTGGGGACCATGCAAAATGGTCTGGTAGTCAGTTCCACTGAAGCGAATCGAAGTTAAATCAGCTTCGTCACGCTTTTGAGCTTGAAAACTAACCGTTCCCGAGCCCAAGTTGTTGATTACTTCCGCATTTAAATTCGTATCATGTTCAATTAACTGTTGAATCATTGCGCCCATAATTTGCTGTTCAGTAGTATTTTGGGCCGCAATCCGCACCGTATCTCCCGAAGTGCCGTTCAAACCTGGCCAACCGCATCCCGAAAGCATTACGGTCAACACGCCTAACGGTAGGATCAGTTTAAGTAGTTTTTTCAACATCTAACCCACCTCCTGCATTGTTTTGGGGGTTAGTTTGGCTTCAAGTTTGCCTAAAAGGAAATCGGCAACTAACGCTAAGATGATTACCGGAATTGAACCGCCTAAAATCAAATCAGACCGGTATAAGTTCAACCCGTTGAAAATCAAGTCACCTAAACCGCCCGCTCCAATATAGGAAGCTAAAGCTGTCCAGGCAATTACGTAAGTTGCTGATAAACGAACCCCCGCCATAATTACCGGAAGGGCTAATTGAAGTTCAACTTTCCACATGCGTTGGAAACTATTCATTCCCATTCCCTTCGCTGCGTCAATTAACGCAGGATCTACACTGGTTAATCCCAGATAAGTGTTCCGTAAAATAGGTAGCAATGAGTAAATGAATAGCGCCACGATTGCCGGAGTGGATCCAATTCCAAAAATTGGAATCATGATTGCCAATAAAGCTAACGCGGGAATGGTTTGCATCACGCTGGCAAGTCCAATTACCACCCCTGAAATTTTAGGAGCCCGCGTAAGCAGCATCCCGAGGGGCACCGCCACGATGATCCCGAGCGCAAGGGCAACCGCTGAAATATAAATGTGTTGTCCAGTCTTGCTAAGAATGTCCGCGCCATACTGATTTAAGAAGTTGATCATTATTGATCACCATCTTTCTTAGTAGGCTCCTTTGTGGTTTGACTTGAATTGTTTCCGTCCGCAACGATTGAATCATCGGTAAAGAGTGCGTCATAAACCACATCTACGAGGGTCGCCCGGGTAACAATACCGGTTAACCGGCCCTTCTTATCAACTACCGGCACGTTTCGGAAACCACGTTTCAAAATACGGTCCACAGTGTCCCGAATAATGGAATCTTCATTAACGTAAAATACCCGCGGATCCATGATTTCCCCCACGGTTTTACCGGAATGGTAATATTCGTCAACCTTTTCGATGCTGACAATTCCCTTTAGGCGTTCTTCGGCGTCAGTAACTAATAGCGTATCAACTCGCCGACTGTGCATAATGTCAAGTGCCCGCACTACCGGCTGATCAATCGCAATCGATGCTGGCTTATTGGCCACTTGCCCAACGGTCGTGATACTTGGCTTAGCTTGGATCAAACGATCTTGTCCAATTAAGTTAGCCACAAAATCATTAGCTGGATGACGTAAAATGTTTTCGGGAGTGTCCACTTGAACTTGCTTTCCGCCGGTCATGACTACGATCCGGCTGGAAAGGCGTAAGGCTTCATCCATATCGTGGGTAACGAAGATGAAGGTTTTGCCTAACCGTTCTTGCAGATCCTTAACGAGGTCTTGCAAATCTTCCCGAGTAATCGGGTCGAGTGCGCCAAACGGTTCGTCCATTAAAATAATGTCTTGATCCGCAGCTAGCGCCCGCACTACCCCGATTCGCTGCTGTTGTCCACCAGAAAGTTGGGAAGGATAACGATCCAAATATTCTTCTGGTAAATCAACCAGCTTAATCATTTCTTTAGCCCGTTCATTGCGTTTTTCTTCAGGCCACTTCAATAACTTTGGTACAAGGGTAATATTTTCCCGAATGGTCATGTGGGGCATTAATCCAATATTTTGGATTACATAACCAATCTTACGACGAAGTTTAACCGGATCCATCTTGGCGATATCTTGCCCATTGATCTTAATCGTCCCCGATGTCTGCTTAAGCATCCGGTTAATCATTCTCATTGTGGTGGTTTTTCCCGAACCGGAAGTTCCGATAAAGCAGATAAACTCGCCTTTTTCGACGTTTAGATTAAAGTCATCAACGGCCACTTTGTTCCCAGGATAAACCTTTGACAGATGGCTCATTTCAAGTAACATTTCTATTTAAACATCTCCTTATTGTTCTCTAAAACAACTAGTTTCCATACATTCGGTCTCAGAGGCATTGGGTGCTACTATAACATATATAACACTTCCTTGTACAATCGCGCCAGTGTAAGGCTTTTAGCTGTAACCGAATTCTTTATTGTTTTAATGAGGATTAAAACTTGTTAAAAGAAATAGATGTTGTAAGATAGTACTATAAATTAAAAGGAGCTGAGAAAAATGGCAAAATATGAAACATTGCTTCCCCGTTTTCTAAGATATGTAAAGGTAAATACTCGTTCAAATCCTAATTCAAGTACAGTTCCCACCGATCCTAAAGAAGTTGAATTCTTAAAAACTTTGGCAAAAGAATTAGAAGAAGTTGGCGTAGTGGACGTCCACACCCAACCATCTTCTGGTTACGTAGTTGGGACGTTGCCAGCTAACGACGACGGCAACACTCCCGTAATTGGATACATTTCACACGTTGATACAGCTGATTTCAACGCTGAAAATATCCAACCTCAAGTTCACAAAAACTACGATGGCAAATCTGATATCGACCTCAGCGGCGACGGCAAATGGGTTCTAAAGCCTTCCGTCTTCCCAAGTTTGAAGAAATATGCGGGTCATGACTTAGTTACCACCGACGGATTAACTCTATTAGGTGCTGACGACAAGTCTGGCGTTGCCGACATCATGACCATGTTGGACTACTATAAAGAACACCCCGAAGTTAAGCACGGTGAAATCCGGATTGGATTTGCCCCTGACGAAGAAACCGGTACTGGTGCTGACCATTTTGACGCTAAGGACTTTAACACTAAGTACGCGTACACCGTTGATGGTGGTCCCCTTGGCGAACTTGAATACGAAACCTTCAACGCTGCCCAAGCAACGATTGAAATTCAAGGTAACGAAGTTCACACGGCGGTTGCTAAGGGACTCATGGTCAACGCTTTGCAAGTTGGAATTGACTACCACAACCAATTGCCAGAACATGATCGTCCAGAAGAAACTGAAGACCGCGAAGGCTTCTACCACCTCTTCAAGATGACTGGTACCCCTGACCACGCTCAGTTAGTTTACATTATCCGTGATCACGACCGGCAAAAATTTGAAGAACGTAAGCAAACCATGAAGGACATTGCTGACAAGATGAACGCTGAATTTGGTGAAGATCGGGTCAACGTGGAAGTTCACGACCAATACTACAACATGCGTGAAATTCTTGAAAAAGACATGACGCCGGTTGACATTGCTAAGAAGGCCATGGAAAACTTGGATATCAAGCCGGACATTTACCCCGTTCGTGGTGGTACAGATGGTTCTAAGATTTCCTTCATGGGAATTCCAACCCCGAACCTCTTCGCGGGTGGCGAAAACATGCACAGCCGTTACGAATACGTTTCGGTTCAAACCATGGAACGCGCCGTTGACTTGTTATTAGAAATCAACCGTATTAATACAGAAGAAAACAATTAATTTTTTAAAGAGTGGAAAAATTCTGCCAACTAGAAAAGTTGGAAAATTGAAACTCGTTTTGACATTAAGGACTGTGACAACCTCGTTGTACAGTCCTTTTTAGTAGAAAAGGAGCTTAATTATGTCACTTACAATGGCGATTATTGGATTTGGTAAAAGCGCCAACCGTTACCACATTCCCTACATTAAAGAACGCGACATCAAAATTAAATACATTTATAACCACCGGCGCCATCCGGAAAAGGAGCAAGGATTTTATGATTCCAAAACTGTCTTTACCGACGACCTCGAACAGGTTTTAAACGACCCGGAAGTTCAGTTAGTTACGGTTTGTACGCCGCCGGCCACCCATTTTGAATACGGGAAATCCGCGTTAGAACATGGCAAAAATGTTTTGATTGAGAAACCGTTCGTGGCCAACCAAGCCGAAGCTAAAGAACTTTTTGCACTTGCTGATGCCAAAAAATTATTGGCGATGCCTTACCAAAACCGGCGTTTCGATAGCGACTACCTCACCCTTAAAAAGGTGATTGAACGCGGCTACGTGGGCAAACCCCTGTTGCTTGAATCCCACTTTGATAAGTACCGTCCCGATGACAGCCTCCATGAAGGTTCCCAAGTCGATGGCCAATTTTACGGGTTGGGCGTCCACATGCTTGACCAAATTTTGGGGCTTTTTGGCAAACCTCAGACAATTAATTACGACATCCGGGCGATTCAAAATCCTGCTAGTTCCGTCGATGATTTTTACGAAACGCAGTTATTCTACGATAACTTCAAGGCGACCGTGGTCAGCAATCCGTTAGCCGCGCGTCCCTACCCTCGTTTCTTACTTCACGGAACTAACGGAACCTACGTTAAATACGACATTGACCAACAGGAAAACGACTTAAAGCTTGGCATCATGCCGGGCGACGATCATTTTGGAATTGATGCTCCTAGTCAATTTGGGGTGGTTAAGTATAAAAATCAGAATGGTGACTGGATTGAAAAACAAATTCCTACCATTAATGGGGATTATGGCCGGGTTTACGACTCCATCGTTGCCACCCTTACCAACGGCGACCCTAAACTAGTTTCCAACGAGCAAGCCTTGTGGAACATGGAAATTTTAGAAGCGGGAATTGCTGAAAAAGGTCCTCATCTTTACCAAATGAAGTAAATTACAATCGTTAATGGTTAGGGCAAAGCTGGAAACTTGGCCGCACCTTAACTGACTTTTTACCCTACTAAACAAAAAGAACGGGGGCCAAAGTCGGATAGTTTACGAACGTTAACTAAAAATCGACCGTGATGAATTTACATCACGGTCGATTTTTTAGTTTGGCGGGTCAAACTGACTTTTGTTACACTTCTTTGACGCTGTTGAAGGCAAAACACCCAAACAGCTTTTTAAAAGTCTTTTCATCTATAAAAAGCATTTCTTCTTTAGTTTAGTTTTTCTCGGCCTTTTTAATTTTTTCCTCATTAGGCTACTAAAAAGCACAAAAGTTTTTAACGACCTAATCATTTTACGCGGTAGCTACCTTAAACTGTTCATTCACGTACTTAGCGTACATTGGGTGGGAAGCAACTAACTCTTGATGCGTTCCCGAACCCGTAATTTGCCCATTTTCCACAAAGTAAATTTGGTCGCTGTCCACGATTGTCGACAAACGGTGGGCAATTACTAGCGTAGTGCGCCCCTTCATTAAGTTGGCTAAGGCATCTTGAACCTTTATTTCCGATTCTGAATCCAAACTAGCCGTCGCTTCATCAAGCATTAAAATTTTCGGGTTCCGGAGAAACGCCCTAGCAATTGCGATTCGTTGCCGCTGTCCACCAGAAATTTTTACGCCCCGTTCGCCAACTTCAGTATCCAGTTGGTTAGGCATTTCTTCGACAAATTTCCTTGCATACGCTAAATCTAGCACTTCCCATAGCTGCTCGTCCGTAAAGTCGTCGTCCAAACCGTACGTAAGGTTATCACGAATCGTCCCCGCCATCATGGCTGAATCTTGGGAGACAAACCCAATTTGCTTACGGTAATTAGTTAACCGAATGTCTCGAATATTAGTATTGTTAAACTTAATCTCCCCGCGCGTTGGTTCATAGAAACGTTCTAACAAACTAAAGATGGTTGATTTTCCGCCACCAGAGGGTCCCGCAAACGCAATCACTTGGTTAGGCTTAGCCTCAAATGAAATGTCTTTTAAGACTTCTTCTTCAGGAGCATCCGCGTAAGCGAAGTCAACGTGTTCCACCTTTAAATCTTTATCAGCCAAGTCTAGCACTTCACCATGGTTAAAATCTTCTGGTTCCTCTTCCAGTAATTCCTCCACCCTTCTTGTGGAACCGGAAGCTTTCGCCATCTCCGAAAACAGGGTCGCAATGATAGGAAGCGCACCAATCAAATTAAACAGGTACATCAAAAAACTCATTAGGGTACCAATTGACATCACCCCGATTGCGATCCGGTGAATTCCATACGCCAAAAGGCCAAAGATCATGCTCATGAAAACCATCATCATGATGGGTTGCATCGCCGCATCAAAAACGGCTTCTTTTTTCCCGATTTTAAACAAGCGGTTGATTTCGTTGTCAGCGTGGTTTTGGGCCTGGTTTTCCGCGTTAGAAGTTTTTACCAACCTAATTTCACTGAGCGTTTCGCTAACGATTCCGTTAAATAGTGCTAACACATCTTGCCGGATATGGCCGACCTTCGTTCCAAAGGCCATTACCGGAATCATTAAAATGACCACCACGGGAACGGCAATTACCATTGCTAAAGTCATGTGCCAATCCATCCGAATCATCATGTAGACGGTCCCTACCACGGTAATAATGCTGGCTAGGGTTTGGGGAAAGGTAACCGCCAAAAGCTGTTTAACCTGGTTGGTATCGTTAACTAACCGACTCGAAATTTCGCCGGCCTTTACGGTATCAAAATAACTAACTTTTAGGAGGGTCAACCTTTCCCACAACGTTTTTCGTAAATTCTGGATGACGTTTTCGCCAAAGATTCCGAGAATCGTGCCCCCAATTGCCGAAAAAATTGCCGAAGCCACAAACAGCAAAACCACTTTTGCTAATAACGAGTAATCGACACCCTTGGTAAAGTTATTAACTAACGTGGAGGCTAACTTAGGTACGTAGACTTGGACCCCTGAACTAATTGCTAATAAAATTACCCCCAGGACTAAAAGCAGGTACTTGGGGCTAGTTTTCTTAATCAACCCGAAAAACTGTCTAAAATTAAATTTAGTACGATCTTTACGGATCGTATCGTTAAAACGTGCGTTTGTTGCCAATTTTAGCGCCGTCCTTTCTTCCAATCATCAAAACCATCAAAGCCCCTGAAATCGCCGGGCCGCATTCTTCCGAAATGATTATGCCGAAGCATTTGTTCGCGGGCTCTTTCAAAATGCGGACTCATTTTGCCAAATTGTTCCCAACGACGATCGTTGCTGAACACTTCACTAAATTTTTCCTTGAATTCATCCCCGTCCATGTTTTCAACCATCCGTTTTAAATAGTCGGCCAACTTGGTTAACTCGTCGTCCGAAAAATCCTTAAACAAGACGTCTTTTAAAGTCCCACCGATGGATTCGTGAGTTTTTAAGCTTTCGGTCCCTTTATCCGTAATTTTAATGATGGTTACGCGGGAATCACTGGGTGATTTTTCGCGAACCACGGTACCAGCCTGTTCTAATTTTTTAATAATCTGGGTCACGCTGGACGGTTTGATATCTAAGAATTCCGAGATCCGGCCCGCAGTTACGTTTTCTTCCTTAGCTAGCAATTTCAAAGTTTCAAACGTGTTATCCGTTTTTTCTTCCACCCGGTTCGCGAAAACCAAAAAAGGTTGGTGAGTGATTTTCATCAAGTTGTCTAAAATTTCATCTTTATTCATTATTAAAGTTCCTCCGTTCAATTTATTTAGTTTACTTTTTATTTAACAAACTAAATAATAAAATCATTTAGTTTGTTTGTCAACATGAAAACTAAATAAATTGCGACAAAAAAAACCAAAACCCATCTTACCGGCAATTTCCCGTAAAGTTGAGCTTTGATTTCATTAATACTTATTCCTTAACTACGAAATGCTTACTTGATTTTCAAGTCCTGAAGCTGCTTTTCCACGTCCTCAATCTTAGTGTTGACTTGTAATAAAGCCGCCGCGGTATACGCACTCTCCACCAAAGCCGTATCGTAGAGCTTAACTTCTTTAGCGGTCATTTCCGCGGCCATCTCTAAGTTCATCTTGGCGCTGCCTAAATCGTAGAACGCGAGCAGCTTATCTGCCGCATTGTCGTCAAATGCCTGCATAATGCGTTGCATTTCGGTACCCACTTCATCGTTAGCTAATCCACCGGCGGTCGTTACCGGGACGTCCTGGGCAACTTGTTTAATTAGGCGTTGCACGCCTTGCGCAATTTCGGCAACGTGCGAAACAATTACAATTCCATATTCCATTATTTTTCCTCCACTGCTAGCAAAGCTTTCAGTAAGTAACCGGTGGAAACCGCGCCCGGGTCTAGGTGACCTACTGAACGTTCACCTACATAAGAAGCCCGGCCTTTCTTAGCAATCATTGGCTTGGTGCTTTCTACCGCCCGCTCGACATCTTCTGCGGTAAAGGAAGCTTTCTCTGAAATCGGCTCCCAGACGTCCACCATCGTTTTTTCGCCCATAATTGCCTTACCCCGTTTTTGTACACCGGCAGTAGCGGCAACGAGTAATTCGTGTACATCACTGCTATTAGCCTTTGCCATTTCCATAAAGGCGGTCCCGTATAACGGTCCCGAAGCTCCGCCAACCTTGCTAATTAAACTCATCGCAATTGTTTTAAAAATCGCTGGCAAATCCGGAAAATCTTTCCCGTTAATAGCTTCCATTACGGCATCCATTCCGCGGGCCATGTTATTTCCGTGATCACCGTCCCCAATTGGGGTATCCAAATCACTCAAGTAAGCGTGTTGGGCTTGAATCTCCTGGTTAAATTTTTCCATCCATTTTTTTACGTCTTCCACTGTTAACAAATCAATTCGCTCCCTTCAATCACCATGCAATTGTGTGGGTCGCATAATTTAACTTATCGACCCAATCGTCTTTAATCTTCAAAATAGTCAGTGAAACTCCGGCCATGTCTAACGAAGTCATGAGGTTCCCGACTTTGCTGAAACGCACGTGCAAACCTTCTTCGGCTAACTGATCCAGCACGTCATTCATAAAGACGTACTGTTCCATAAGCGGAGTTGCCCCCATGCCGTTTACCAGCACCGCTACGGAATCGCCCTTCCGAAACCGAAACTCCGACCTTAACTTTTCAATTAGTTCCTTTGCCAATTTCTTAGACGGTTGCAATTTTTCCCGGCGGTAACCTGGTTCACCGTGAATTCCCACTCCGTATTCAATTTCATCGTCTGCCAAGACAAATCCGGGTTTGCCCACTTCGGGAACCGTCGCGCCGCTTAAAGCAACCGCCACGGTTTTGAGGTTAGGTAAGACTGCCGTAGCTAGTTCAGCAATTTCATCCAAACTAGCGCCTTGGTCGGCAGCCGCGCCTAAAATTTTATGCATTAAAATGGTTCCGGCGACTCCGCGGCGGCCCTGTGTGTAAGTGCTATTTTCCACCGCAACGTCGTCATCGACCACGATTGTTTTAACGGGAATGTCTTCCATTTCCGCCATATCTTGCGCCATTTCGAAATTCATTACGTCGCCAGAATAATTTTTAATTACCAAAAATACGCCAGCTCCAGAATTTACCTTTTTAATCGCTTCAAAAATCTGGTCGGGAGTTGGGGAAGTAAAGACTTCGCCACAAACCGCTGCACTCAGCATTCCCGCGCCCACAAAACCAGCGTGAGCGGGTTCGTGTCCACTACCGCCACCGCTAACGATGCCGACTTTGCCAGCAATTTTATCTAAATCCGTACGGTAAACCACCCCGGTTTCTGGTATGCGTTTTAAGTAATCTGGATAACTTTTCACCATTCCCTGAAGCATCTCTTCGACAACTTGCTTCGGGTCGTTAATAATTTTTTTCATCATGCCACTCCTTTTCGTTTTCTTTCCTCACAATTAGATTCTAGTTGAAAGCGGATACAATCACAAGTAATCTCCCTCTTTGATTTACCTTAATCGACCTTTTCCCTTATAATGTGGGAGATGATGCTAATTTTTAAAAGGAGTTCGCAAAAATGATTTTAGAACGGAACAACATGTTTAACATTCGTCAAATTAACGACGATTTGGAGCGGGTTATCGGACCCGAACACGTTACGGAACTAAGGAACTTAATGCGTTACTACCGGTTATGCCAATCCGCAGTTAACGAAGTGGGTACCAAGTTGGAAAATCTTGACGGCGAATACGAAAATGAGTACAACCATAATCCCATTCACCACATGGAACAACGGATGAAATCGGTCGACTCCCTCTTCAATAAAATGAAAAAGAAGCATTTACCGCAGACGATTGCCGCGGTAGAAAACAACATTTTTGACATCGGGGGCATTCGAGTAATCACCAATTACATCAGCGACGTCTACACCATCAAGGAAAACCTAATTTCCCAAGACGACGTCACTTTACTCAAAGTTAAGGATTACATTCGGGACCCCAAGCCAAGCGGCTACCGCAGTTTACACTTGGTCGTAAAGGTTCCGGTCTTTTTGTCGACCGGTCCCGTGGAGACTCCGGTGGAAATTCAAATTCGCACCGTTGGAATGGATATGTGGGCCAGTTTAGAACACAAGCTGCGTTACAAAACCAACGTACCTTCCGCAAAGGTGGCAGACTTTGCCGACCGTTTGGTTGACGACGCCAATACGATCTATAAGGTGGAACAAAATATGCAAACAATTTACCGAGAATTATCAGAACCCGGGGTTTTCAAAAATGAAGAATAAATATCCCGTCACCCGTTATTATGGGGTTCCGTTGGAGCTAGATTCCTCCGGAAATTATCGTTTTAAGTCCACCATTAAAGTTCACGCCTGGCGGAATGGTAAACATACCCGCGGACATTTTCAAAAAATTGGCCAATTATTTTTGACCGAAAATAACCAATTAGTGGTGATCGTGGCGACGGAAAAAATGAACTTCAACCAACGCCATTCTTTAACACCCATTCGGCGGTTTACCAAGGAGACGATTGCTTCCGACATGTTGGCAGCCGCACAAAAAGTTTTTCACGAGGAGGATTAGTTATGAAAACCCTAGTGGTGGTCGCCCATCCTAAACTAGCAAGTTCTAGCACCCAGCCCTTTTTTAAGGCCGCCGTTGCGGACTTGCCTGGGGTTACTTGGCACCCGCTCAACGAGCAGTTTGACGTTGCTCAAGAGCAACAACTTTTAACCGAACACGACCGAATCATCTTCCAGTTTCCGCTCTATTGGTACGGTGCTCCCGCCCTTTTAAAAAACTGGCTTGACCAAGTCCTAACCGTCCGTTTTGCTACCGGGAATCGTTATGCGTTAGCTGATAAACAACTGGGATTGGTGATTACCGCGGGCGAAGCGGCAGCTGATTTCCAAGCTGGGGGTGCTGAACAGTACACGATGTCTGAGCTGATGCGCCCGTTTGAAGCCCTCGCCCATAAATTACGGATGGATTACCTACCGATTATGGCCGTTCACCAATTTCTCTACATGGCTCCGGAAGCCCAGCAACGGCTGCTTGTTCGTTATCAACAATATGTAAACAATCCCAATTTCGAGCATTTCGCCGGCCGGGTAGCTTGGTTTAGTGACCAATTGCGTCGGCAACTCACTAAAGCAGACTCCAGCTCGGCCACCCTAAGCCAAGTCTTAGATAGCTTGGAAAACCGTCAAAGTGAGCTCGATGATTTGGCATGGAACCTATCCATGTTGAAAAAGGAGGAGGATTCCTAGTGGACCAAACCGAAACTAAATGGCTATTAGACCAAGCCCAACAACTTGCCCAGCAAGCAACCACTTACCAACAAAAAGCCTTCTACGTAGCACTGGGTGACCTCATCCGGGAGCAACAAAAACGGGCCGACCAACTCGAAAACGAACTTGACGGCCGGATGTGGGAACATTAAACCACCAAAAAAGACCTAACCGAAATCCCCCCATAGGTTTCAGTCAGGTCTTTTTTAAAATTTTAGTGCTTGTCGTCACGTTGCTGACGATCCTTGTTGTTCTTTTCAGCCCATTCTTCACGGGTTAGCACGTCTTTAACGTTAAGTTTGATTTCTGATACTTCCATGTTGGTGATTTCTTTCACTGCAGAAGTAATCTTGTCAATCATCTTGTCAAAGATTGCTTGGGCATTCTTCCCGTATTCAAGGATGGCGTCCATCTTTAGGGAAACGGTATGATTTTCATCATCAACGTCTACGTTAACTCCCGTTGTTGGATCATCGCCCTTAGAAATTCGATCAGTTACTTTTTCAAAAATATTACCTTCGAGACTTAAAACGCCGTCTACTCCATTAGCTGTTTTACCAGCAATTTTTGCTAAAACTTCGTCGTCAAACGTTAATTTAGTTTCTGGTTTTGTAGTCTTTGTTTCTGGTTTTGCGATTTTATTTTCCATGTTTTAATGCTCCCTTCGCGTGATTAGTTACTTAGCTTCCGGACGAGGTGCTAAATCGGAATTAGGTTTACGATTATTTTGTTCTTTCCACTCTTTTTTGCTTAATACATCACTTACGTGGAAGTTCAACTCAATGACCTTCAAACCGGTCAAACGTTCAACTTCTTCGCTGATTACGTCGCATACTTGAGTAAAAATTTCTCGAATATCGTACCCGTATTCCACCTTAGCATTCATCTCTAGCGATACCTGTTTTTCGCCAACTTCAGCTTTGATCCCTTGAGTTGGATCCACCTTGTTACGAATCTTGTCGGTGATGTTGTCAAAGAATCCACCGTCAAATGAAAGAATTCCATCGACTTTACGAGAAGCTAGCCCCGCAATTTTTTCGATTACTCCTTCGTCAAATGACAAACTAGTTTGCGCGATTCTTGGTTTATCCATGGTTCAACGCCTCCTTAAATTTGCGACGATTCTTCCAAACAAACCATAAGCTTGATACCACCATTAGACCCATTAATGATCTTAATGGTTTATTCTTATCCGTTTTCTTGGCCATTGACAAAACCTCCTTAGCTTTGCTTGCGATCCATATTCAAGGCTGACATTACTTCTGAAATCAGTTGTGATAGTAGACTTCTGCCGTACTTGCCGAGTAAGAACCCGATTAATGCAAGTAGTCCAACTAATACCGCGCTACCAAAGCCAACCGTGACCCAGATAATGCCGAAAATCATTGCGATGATTGCTCCTAAAACTTCACTTTTCATTTGCCATCCCGCCTTTCTAAACGACCTTCAGTGACTTCTTCGAGTGTTGCCGCGGAATGATTTGGACCTTAACGTCACTCTTCATTCCCAGGTGGCGTTGCACACTCTCTTGTACTGAACGTTGAATATCTCGTGCATTGACCCGGTAGTTGTCATTGGATAGATCTTCTACGCTGACCTTCGCTTGCAAGTGGTCCTTGCTGCGAACCCGCACCTTGGTATCAATGTTACCTACGTGATGGTCTTCAGCGACTGCCTTATTAATAATTTGTTCCATCGATTTCTTTGGAACGGTTAAATTGCCATGTCCATCCTGCAACTTCAAATCTTTCTCACTTGTCCGACTCATTAATGCAATTCCAAGCATTACTAACGCAAACAAGGCAACCATTATGCTAAAGACAATTGCGATAACTTCCATCACCTGTGCATTAGACGCTCTCAACGTTTCAAAGAAATCGGTTAGATACGGAATGTAAACTTCCGTTGCGATAAACCATAAAGTTAGAAGCAACGTGATTACTGCCATCAAACTCAATAAAGATTTACTGGTTCGATTCATGAAATCACCCCTAACCCTTCTTGCGCATGCCGAAGATTATCGAGACAATCACTACTAAAATTACTGCACCGAGGATTGACGGAATCAATGCCATTCCAGCTAAGGAAGGTCCCCATGAACCTAGTAAGCTTTGTCCTAACCAAGCTCCGACTAAACCAGCAACGATGTTACCAAGCCAGCCTGCTGGTAAATCACGACTTGTAAGTGCCCCGGCGATTGCACCGATGATACCACCAATAATTAATGACCAAATCCATCCCAACATAACAAACACTCCTCTCGTAATCTAAAGATTGACCAACGAACCCTTCGTTCATTGGTTCATCATTAAGATAGCATAGGTGAATACGCTTCAACAAAGAATATGCTTATGGAATTAATTACTTATTTGTAAGGGAGAATAGTAATATAGGAAGGATTGTAGTAAGTGATGTAATCCGGGAAGCTCGCGAAAACCACGGAATCAAGGCATTAAGCACCGGGTTAAGCGATTGATACCTTAATTTGTTTATCCGAAATGAGCCGGATCACTCTGTACATTTTGCCTTTGCGGTAAAAGCGCGCAACTATCAACGTTTGCTACTTGAATGCGAGCAATGGGGCAATTGAGGTATGCATTTGATGAACTACAAGAAACTGCGGCCGCCAATTTTAAGCAATAAAAAAAGACCAAGAAAACGTTTTCTTGGTCTGGTACGCGAAATCCTAAAAAACAAACGGCGGAAAACCTGAATAGTGTTCTTCGCCACTTCTTTCCATCCGATCGTGGTCAATTGCCCGAGATTGGAAAATTTTGAAAATCCCGTAGTCTTTAAGGGGCAGCCAATCCTCATTGCCGGCGTTGTCTAACTTTTCTAGACGGTGCAAATCATTAATCGTGATTTTATAATTTTGCTCCTGAGGATTGCGGGCGTTAATTGCCCAGAATTTTTTAATAATGGGCATAACGTGCCGTTGTTTAGCGTATTGGCACATCAATTCATCACTTTCAACCTGATACTTAGAAGCAATTTTACCCATGGTAGGTAAATCAATGAAACTATAATCAAGAAACGGAAAATCAGCCATCACCTGCAATTGGTTTTGCTGACAATAATCAAAAATCTGGTCGTTTAACGACGTCGGAAAATATCCAGTTTTAAAAATCATCGGAGCAACCTTAGCGTTCCGCTTTAGCTTTTCAACCTGCTCGATACTAAAGTTAGCGACACCTAGCGCCCCAACGCATCCCTTATCATACATTTTTTCTAAAGAATGCCATATTTCTCCCATCAACTGGTAGTCCTCGTCAAAAACCGTCTGATCCAGCAACAAAGCATCGAAATAATCAAACTTCATTGTTTGGAAGGCGTCGTCAATTGCTTCCTCAAACGAAGACACATCCCCAATTTTTTTTGCAAAATTAACCGTAATATATAAATCTTTGCGCTTTAGCTTGGGCTGTCGATACATTTTTAAAGTTGCTTCGATGTCACCATGAGGCTCCTTAGTCATTGGAAAATGAGCGTAGGGATCGTCATCGTTGTCGTCAGAATCCTTAATTTCTTCATAAAAATGACGATAACCTTGCCAAAGTGCATCATGAAGGCGACTAACCCCTAATGCTGTGCTGATTACTTGTTTTGGTAGTTTAGTTCCGTTCACTAGCTCAGTTAATGCCATAAGCGACACCTTCCTCTACTTTGGATATGGTTACGTATAAACGCCAAAGCAGTTTTAGAACAATAAACCAATAAATTCAGAAGTCATTACCCAGCACAACCCATAAATTTAACAGCTTTTCTATCCACTTTAGCGTTCTTTGACATCATACTAACACTTAATATACTGAATGGCAACATTCAGAATGCACGTTATTGAATATTACCTATATTTATATTAAACCACAAAAATCATTTACGTGGGTTAGTTAATTTAACAATTCCCGCAGCTAAAATTAGTGCACCACCTACGAGGTTAAGCGAACCCCCAACGATTTCTAAAACGCCAATTCCCTTAGCAGAGTTACTTTTTTTCATATTTTAAATTCCTTTCCGTTATCCAAGTAAATCAGTTATAAATCAGCTTTACTATTGCTGAAGAATTGATTTAAACTAAGTATATAACTTTTAGAAATTAGGTGACAATCGTGATAAAGATGATTGCGACGGATATGGATCAAACCTTTCTCAATAATCAAAACACTTACAATAAAGAACGCTTTAAGCAGCTTTTTGCTGAAATGCAACGCCAAAAAATTCATTTCGTGGCAGCTAGTGGCTCCCAACATGAACGTTTACGGGCTTTATTTGCTCCTTACGCCCAAGAAATGGATTTTATTTCGCAAAACGGGTCGATTATCTATTCGGGTGATCAGCTCTTAGATGTTGCACAATTGCCTATCGCACTAGTTCAACAAACTATCGATACCATTTTTCAAAACTTTAGCGATGATGAGGTAATGATTAACGTTTGTGGGTTAACTAGCTCATATATTGACGAATCTACTCCGCAAGAAATCGTCGACTTCCTGCACAAATTTTATAAGGAAATTCGGTTAGTTAAGAATTTACGGGACTTCGCGCAAACTGGCATTACCGACCCGATCGTAAAAATTGCGGTTAGTTTTGCGGACGACGCCAATTTATCGGGTAAAATCCAACACTTACGTCAAAAGCTAGACCCTCAATTAACTAGTTTGAGTTCGGGCTTTAATACCGAGCTGATTGGATTCAGCCACGTTGATAAAGCTAGTGCTTTACAACACTTAATGACTACTTATCAAGTTAAGCCTGCCGAATTAGTTACGTTTGGCGACAACGAAAACGATCTTAAAATGCTTCAAATGACTCCTAACGGTTACGCAATGAAAAGTGGTTACCCAATCGTCAAAGAAGTCACCAACCATCAAACTCGGTTTGATAACGATCATGACGGTGTTTTAGACGTCATTGAAAATTTACTATAAAAATACAAATAGAGGCTGGAAATTTCCAACCTCTATTTTCTTTGTTCTCAGCTTAAATTATTGCAGCTACGCAGTTTAAAGCTTGCTCACTTGTTTTTCATGTGCCACCAAATTTGTAAATTTCACAGCGAAGCATTTTAAACTTGCATGCTTTCGACAATTTTTTGGTACGCCACCACCGGATCATCTGCCTTAGTTATCGGTCGGCCAATTACTAAGGCAGAGCTCCCCGCCTGTTGGGCTTCCACTGGGGTCATGACGCGCTGCTGATCATCTTTTTGCGCGTTAGCCATCCTAATTCCAGGCGTGACGAATAAAAAGTCCGCTGGTAGTAGCGGTTTTAATTGAGCGACTTCGTGTGGTGAACAGATTATGCCATCGGCCCCCGCATTTTGCGCAAGTTGGGCCAACTTTTGTACCTGTTCCTCCATTTTCAGAGGAACGTTTTGTTCTTCTTGTAATTGTCGTTCTGAAATGGAAGTAAGTTCCGTCACCGCCAGCAACTTAGGCGCCGGAACTTTAGCTGCTCGCGCACCAGCCATTAGTCCACGTTTAGCCGCCTGAATCATGGGCTTGCCACCCAACGCATGCACGGTAGTATATTGGATACCTAACTTTCCCAATTGAAACATGGCCTTTTCTACGGTATTGGGAATATCATGCAGCTTTAAGTCTAGAAAAACGGCGTGGCCCTTTTGGCGTAAGTCTTGTACGATTTGGGGTCCCTGCCCATAAAACAGCTCCATACCAATCTTTACGGTTAACTTCAGGTGGGATGGAAACTGCTTTAAAAAGCTTTGTAACTCTTCTCCACTTTCAAAATCCAACGCAATCATTACCGGTGTTTTCATGATTTTGGCTCCTTACTGAACCGCTCCACCAAAGGCCAAGGTATTTAAGATAACCAAGTACCTTAAATTTCCATCGTTATCGCGATGTAGATGTGCTTATCAACCTCACAGAATTGATTTAAAGCGATTCGTTAATTTTTTTATTAATCCTACGAGCTTCCCACCCTAAAGTCAAGGGTGGTAGAATGGTTAAAACGTTATCTAAGGAGTACCTATGCAAAAAAATATTATTCACGACCAACATTTCTTATCCCAAAAGTCCGCCCCGGCAACTAGAGCTGATTTACCTACGGCATTAGACCTTGTGGACACTTTAACCGCTAACGCCGACCGCGCGGTGGGATTAGCTGCCAACATGATTGGGGTTCAAAAACAAATCATTGCCGTATCCATTGGCGTGATGAACATCGCCATGCTAAATCCCAAATTAACCAAAAAAAGCCACCCTTACCAAGTTAAGGAAGGCTGCCTTTCATTATCCGGCGAACGGGAGACTACCCGTTATAAAGAAATTGAAGTTCAATACCAAGATTTGAACTTCAAAAAACAAACCCAACACTTCAGCGGTTGGATTGCGGAGATTATTCAACATGAAGTCGATCACTGTGCAGGAATCTTAATTTAAAGTTTCTTTGTTTAGTCTTTTCATTAAAATCAAATCGCGTTACATCGCTTTTCCCAGCCGAAACCGATGGTCACCAACCTGTTTAAAACCCTGCGTTTCATAGAAACGTTGGGCTTTTTTATTATTTTCCCAAACCCCTAGCCATATTTGAGATTTATGCGCTGCTTGAGCCAGTTGAACTGCCTTTTTAATCAGGCGGGTACCGATTCCCTGCCGTTGAAATTTCGGGCGGACGTAAATTCGTTCAACTTCTAAGGTTTGGGTTCCCATTGCTTCAGACTGCGCGTCTCCCACATTGGTTTTCAGATATCCGGCGACTTCACCATCAACCTTTGCGAAAAAGAAACGGGAATTTGGCGTTAATAATTCTTGTCGGAGTTGGTCGACGTTATAAGCTCGCTGGTAGTGCTGCTGCAAATCCGCTTCTTCATTGTATGGTCCGAAAGTTGCTTCAAAGGTTTCGATACTAACCCTACGCAAGTTAGCTAAGTCCGCTTCTCGGATTGGTTGAACTTCAATTGTCATTCAAATTCACCTCAATAATCACGATGATGGCCACTCTTAACGTAATGCCAGTCTTCGTTAACATTTTTTTCGACCCGTAATAATAAGTTGCGAACTTGTTTAACCTCCGCTTCGGAGAGTCCCCGCAAGGCAGTCGCGTTGGAATATTCATTTTCCCGCTTAATGATGGGGTAAACGTCCCGCCCTTTTTCAGTTGGGTATAGCCGCTTAATCTTTTGGTTGTCCGCCGCAAACCGTCGACTAATCAAGCCTTGCTCCTCTAATTTCCGTAAGGCCCGGGCGGCCGTGGTTCGATCGACACGCAGAAGTTCAGCTAGTTCTCTTTGGATGATTCCGGGATTTTCGCAAACCCGCGCTAGGTACAAAAATTGCCCCTTAGTAAGGGCAATTTCCTTGAATTCTACGTTAGCAATTGAATCTAATTCTCGTGCAATTGATCCAATGATTCGTAAAATATCTTCCATTCGTTTTCCTCTCCGTAATCCTTATTTGCGTAAAGCCCGCACAATTTGACCTTCAATCAGCTTCAAGTCGGTCGCTTCGTTTCCGTTACCGGCAAAACGCTGTTGTAAAAAGTAAACCGCTAATTGCCCAATAATCGTTCGCACCACCGCTGCAGCATCAAGCTCCGGACGTACTTCGCCAGTTTGCTGCAGTGCTTGGTTTAACCCTTGCACTAACGAATGTTCCGGGTTGTTTACCGCAGCAATAAATAATTTTCGAACCTCTTCGTTTGTGAACACTTCCGTTAACAAAATCATGGCCGCATCCCCATTTTCCACCATAAAACGGTACCGGTCCCGTACTAGAAAATGAACCAATTCTTCAAGAGAATTATAGCGCCTTAATTCCGCTAATAAGTCGTCACGATAAACGGGAAAAAAGTTTTCTAATACTGGTTTGATGATTGCTTTCAGCAAGTCTTGCTTAGTTTTAAAATACTTAAAAATCGTCGCCTGGCTCACCCCGGCGGCAGCCGCCACTTGTGCCGTCGAGGTCCCGTCGTAGCCGTACTTCGCAAATAAATCTAGCGCGGCCAGCAAAGAATTTCGCTTTCCCTTTGGCATAGCTTGTTCCAACAGCCAATTTTTATAATTATCAAATACTCTTCCGTCCATCTTTATACCTTTCGATAACGCCGTAACCCGGCAATATTTAACATAGTTAATACTACAAGAAATCCTAACAATATACCAAGGTCGCCACCCAATTTTAATAAATTCGTGCCGTACATCATGATATCAGTAACCGCATCTCCAGCATATTTAAGGGGCATCACGTACGAAATTTTTTGTACCCAGTCTGCCATTGTATCCAGTGGGATAATCCCCGCAAAAAAGACTTGGGGAACCACCACGATGGGAATAAATTGCATCATTTGAAATTCAGAGTTAGCAAACGTAGACAATAAAATACCGAAAGCTAACGCAACTAACGCTAAGAGTAAGTTAACCACAATAATATTGAGCACGTTGCCCACCACTTCGGCTCCCAAAAGCTGAATCGTTACTAAAACGATTACCACGGTTTGTAAGATCGCAATGATTCCATAACTAATCATGTAACCAAGGACAATTTCGCTACGTTTAACGGGCGTTGCCAACAGTCGATCCAAAGTTCCGCTAGTCCGTTCTTTTAAAAGTGCCATTCCCGAGACTAAAAAAACGAAGAAGAAGACAAAAAATCCCATCAAAATTGGTAAAATCTTATCGAAAAAATTGGTGTTCTTATCACCGTAAACGTAATGGCTAGTAACCTTCCCGTTAGATATACTTTTATTTTGCAATGCCCCTCCTTTAGCTTGCGGTGCGTGATGCGTAACTTGGGCCAACTTTGCTTGGAGTTTAGCGTTGGTCAACATAATTTGTTGCAATCTTCCCCGCATTTTTTGCATGGTTTCCATGGTTCTAACATTATTGAAAGCCATCTTAACTACCGAAGTTTTAGTGGCGTCGGTGTTTGCGTGCGTAACGGTGTAATTTGCTCCCGACTTTTTTATAATTGCGTCCACCTGTTGCTCGTTCAAAGCTTTACGTGCCGTAGCCTGGCTCTTGTATCGCATCACTTTGACGTGTTTGACAGCTTCTAAATCTTGATTCACCGCTTTAGTCACTCCTACGGTTGCTACGTTAACTTTGGTCGACGCGTTGTTATTAAAAATGAGACTCAATAATACTAAAATCAAAATGGGCGCCAAAAACATTAGCGCTAGCGTCCGTTTATCCCTAAACAATTCCTTCAAAACCCGCTGGCTAATTGCTAAAATACGTGTCATGATTGCGCCCCCTCAGCTTTCAAAAATACATCTTCAATTGTTGAAACCTGATACCGTCGTTCGAGAGCATCCGGAGTATCAAGGGCAATTACGTCGCCATTTAGGATCAGTGCCACTTGATCAACTTGCTCCGCTTCGTCCATTACGTGCGTAGTAATTAAAATACTGCGTCCCGTCTCTTTAATCCGCTTTAACTCCCGCCAAATTTGCCTTCGGAGAGCGGGGTCGATTCCTACGGTAGGCTCGTCTAAAACCAAAAGCTGGGGATTTCCTAAAAGTGCGATTGCCAAAGAAAGGCGCCGCATCATTCCACCTGAATATTCCTTAACCGGCTGATCGATTGCTGCACCTAAAGCAACTACTTCCACAACGTGGGTTATCTGTTCAGCGATGCTATGTCGACTAATCCCCTTCATCTGGGCGTAAAATTTCAAGTTTTCGCGACCCGTTAAGCTCAAATATAGGGCATCCGTTTGAGCCATATAACCAACCTTGGCTAACAATTGCCGGTTGGGCATTGGTTGACCAAAAATTTGGGCTTCTCCTTGATCAGCATTTTCCATTCCCAGTGCAATCTTGATAATGGTTGATTTTCCAGATCCGGAAGGACCAATCAACCCTAAAATTTGTCCCGCCTTAATCTCGAAATTAACGTCATTTAAAACCCGTAACTTGCCAAAACTCTTTGCAACTTTTTTTAAAGTAACTACTTTTTCCATTACGGTTTCCTCCCTTTTTCAAAAAGGTGAGTAACTACTCACTTACCACAGCAACAATTTAACACTTTTAAAGTTAAATCGCAATCGAATTTAACTTCAATTGAAGTTAAAATATACTCAAAGACCAAATAATTCTTGCTAATCCCCCTACGTAATTAGTTATAAATAAGCATGGAGGTGAATCCTAATGGCTAACTATTCTACTGGTGAACTAGCCAAAAAAGTTGGGGTAAGTATCCGCACGGTCCAGTATTATGACCGGCGGCAGCTACTCTCCCCCGCTAAACTTTCAGAAGCCGGTCGCCGTGTTTACACCGACCACGAGTTGGAACAGCTCGAATTAATTACTTTCTTAAAATCACTTGGGCTCTCTTTAAACAACATCAAAGAACTTTTAAATAGTCCTAATTTTGAAGAAGTGCTGCAAACATTGCTCGACCAAGAACAATTACATTTGAAACAAAAAATCAAACAACACGAAGCTACTTTGAAAACTATTGGTCAACTACAGCGTTGGTTAACCAACGAAATTCCCGTTACTCCCAATTCCTTCCTTGGGATTGAGGAAGCCATTCGGCGGCGTAACCTAACCAGGAAACGGACCGCACTAGTTATTTTTGGGGTTCTGGTTGATATTTTAGAGATAATCATCATTTGGTACGGAGTTACTAATAATAATTGGTGGGCAATGCTGGTCGCATTCTGCCCCATTATTATAGCGGTTGCGATGGCAGTGTTCGCGTACTATCGTTCGGTGGAGTACGTGTGCCCCCAATGTAAAGCGTACTTCAGACCACCCTTTGGTGAATTTTTCTGGGCAAAGCATTCACCAAAAACTCGCTGGTTAAAATGTCCTGAATGTGAACACGCGGGATATTGCGTGGAGATTTAGCACGCGTTTCTGAGACGCTACAATAGCACAGCTAAATTAATGGCCCGCTTTGGTTAATTGGAAGAAGCTAGGGGCCAAGCTAATTTAGGCCATGTGGCAGAATTACTGACCTAACCAAAAAGTGCTTCTCAAGAATTACGTTCTTGAGAAGCACTTTTAATTTAATGATGCTTAAAGTTACCGCGTTTCAGGCTATTCTTACTAATCAAAAATTTGTTTTACTAACCCAAATGCCGACCAAGCTTTGGGCCATCCCGCGTAAAACGCAAGGTGGGTAATTAGTTCCACCATTTCTTCTTTAGTTACCCCATTAGCTTTAGCCATTTTCAAATGGGCTTCCAATTGGGGAAAAGCCCCCTGGGTTAATAAGCTTGCACAGGTAATCATGCTCCGATCGCGCGCGGAAAGTTGACTTTCTCGTGACCAAACTTCTCCGAATAAAACGTCGTCATTTAGTTCGGCAAATTTAGGCGCCAAATCACCTAGTTGTTCACGCCCAGCCGTTTGTTTTTTTGCCATTTTTTATTCCTCCCCTATTGCTTCATATTGTTGTTCACTAACGGGTTCTAACCATTCTGGAGTTCCAGCAGTAATCGCAACGTGACTAAACCAGCTATCTTTCGTTGCACCATGCCAGTGTTTTATTCCGTCATGGGTTACCACCACGTCCCCAGGCTTAAGCCGTTGGGCAGGTTTTCCCTCTTCTTGATACCATCCTTCACCACCGGTAACTAATAAAATTTGGAAACCATCATGGTGAATATGCCAATTGTTACGGCATCCTGGTTCAAAAGTTACGTTTCCCACACCTACATTAACTTCTGGATCAGCTACCAAATTCTGTAAATAGCTTTGCCCAACAAAATACTTTGCGTACGCATCGTTTTTGGGACCCGCAGGAAAAATTACCCCTTTTTTAATTTCTTCATTTTTCATTTTTAAAATCCTTTCAAAAATCGACCTTGGCTCTTAATGTCTAGAGTTCTCCCGTTTAGAAAATCGGACAACTTGCTTGCTAAGCAGCACTTATTCCTAAAAAAGCCGTAACCTTATCAACATCGATAATGTTACGGCTATTTTTGATATGCGTAAAATACTTATTTTCGTGACCACTATGCTTCAAAGGCATTCCTAAAATAATTGATAAATTCGTTAACCACCGGAGTTAAATTTCGTTCCCGGCGCCAAGCTAATACACAATTAGTTTTTAGTTCCGGTTGCAACGGTAAAAATTTAACCCCTTCCGGATGAATCTGCGAAGTGGCGCCCTCAATCCCAAAAACGTGCCCAACTTGTCGTTTAACTAAAGCCAACACGTTGAAAATCAGATTGAAGTTACCCACCACATTTAATTGAGCGTAATCAAGCCCGCTCCATTCCGTAACCAGCTGTTGAACTTCGGGACGGCCCGCAATGAAGAGGGGAATTTCCGGTAAGTCCGCTGGTTGGATGGCTTCCTTTTGTGCTAAAAATGAATCTTCGGCGACCAGGAGTCCCCATCTTTCAGTGCGGGGGAGGGTGATTTCACCATACTTCTCGGTCGCAATTGGCTTTAATAATACCGCCACATCCAAAAGGCCCTTATCCAGACGAGTAGTGATGTCATCGCTAGTACCGCTATAAATCGTGAAGGTTACCTGGGGATAATCTTGCACAAAATTTTCTAAAATTAAAGCCAGGGTATCCGAATTGTCGGCTTCTACACAGCCAATCGTGACGTGACCACTAAATAGTTGTTTCCGCCGATTTTCAAATTCCAGGCTGGTTTGTTGTGTTAGTTGGAGAATCTCTTCCGCACGGGTCTTCAAAAACAGTCCCGCATCAGTTAACTGCAATTTGCGCCTTCCACGGATAAAGAGCGACGTTCCTAATTCGTTTTCCAATTCCCTTAATTGCCGGCTAAGCGTGGGCTGCGTAATGTGCAGAGTTTCCGCGGCCTTAGAAATGGTCCCTTCTTCAGCAATCGTCCAAAAATATTTAAGCGTTCGAATTTCCATACTTTTTCCTCAATTAATTTTAAAGTTGAAGTTCACCACGTTTATTTTAACTTAAATTTACCCGGGGTTCTGGCCTGCAAAATAAAAAACTTCCCAAGAAGTTCAAAATCCTTGAGAAGTTTTTAGTTTTGTTGACTTTAACGGTCAAAAACGACGCTATCGCCGGTTTTTTTGTCCCGATTAGCACCAATAAAACGCAAATCAGTCCCAATCTGTCCTAAGAAGTCCTTCAGTGCTGGATTCAAACCTAATTCATCCAAAGCATCGGGGTCAACTTGATAACGAATTGCATCTTCATGTCCGTGTTCTACCTTCTCAACCCACTGTGGTTCTCGCAAAGATTCCCGGCCCAAAGCAACGAAATCAATTCCTTTATCCATCACTTTTTCTGCATCAGCCGGGGTCTCTACCGAACCAACCCCAACGATTGGCAACCGATTTCGTACCTGTTTTTTAATTTGTAAAATGGTGGGCCGTTTTTCATCAGGATCATTCAAAGATTTACGCCATACGTTACCCATTGAGACGTGGAGATAGTCTAGTGGTTGATCAGCCAATTCATCAATAAATTGGAGGGTGTCCGCCAACCGAATCCCTGGTTCCTCAATTTCTTCAGGCGAAATCCGGTACCCCAAGAGAAAGTGGTTATCCGCATACTTAGCAACTGCTCGGTGTGCGGCTTGAACAACTGCTAATCCAAAGTTCATCCGCTTTTCCACCGAACCACCCCAATGATCCGTTCGCCGGTTGGAGTGTGGGGAGAAGAATTGTTGGATTAAGTACGTATTTGCGCCGTGAATTTCTATCCCGTCAAATCCGGCTTGGATCGCTCGGCGGGTGGCTTCCCCAAAGGCCTTAATAATCCGTTCAATTTCAACTTCCGTTAGTTCCCGCGGAGTTTCCATTCCTTCCCGGGGAGCAGCTATCGCACTTGCGCTAACCGGTTGGGCTCCCCGCAAAACTTTACTATTGGACATGCGTCCCGCATGGAAAATCTGCAAAATTGCTTTGGTACCGCCCTTCTTCATGGCCGCGGCTAACTTAGCTAAGCCTGGAATGAACCGATCGTCTGCAACCGAAAGTTCGCCTTCAAATCCCTTGCCGTCATCAGTGACGTTAGCAACTGGACTGATAAACATTCCAACTCCTCCGGCACGTAACCCCGCGTAGAACAAGTCATCCCGGGATACCGACCCGTCTTCCAAACTGGATTGAATTGTCATTGGTGGAATCACCACCCGATTTTTGACCCGGACCCCGTTTTTAAACGTGTATGGTTGTAAAAACTTGTAGCTCACCATTTTTTCGCTTCCTTTCTAAAAATTCCTTACACTTACGAGTATACTAGGAAAACGGTTCCAATCAAACGAAAACACTTATCGTACCAAAACTAATTGCTTATACTTAACTTGGATGAGTTGCGGAACGTCTGAACCGAACTGCAACGTCGTTATAGCGGTAATTTCCTTCCAAGTGAATCGCATCGTTACTCCTTAAGGCTAATAAAAAAGACTTCTCAAGAAGTTTTAATTCTTAAGAAGTCTTTTTTAATTTCGTTTGTGGTATTTTAATTAACTCAACGTACGCAATTTAATTATTAAATCATTACCGTAATGGTTGCCGCCACTAAGATCAGCACTAAACCAGCAACCGTAACGGCCATTTCTTTAGGCGTTTTCTTTTGCCCTAGGAACCAGATTCCGGTTAAGGTTGCCAAAACTACTGAAGTTTGTGACAAGATAAATCCAGTTGCCAAACCATTCATGTTTGGTTGTGCCGAAATCAAGTACGTTAAAGCTGCAAAAGCAAAGAAGAACCCAGAAATAATTTGTTTGTAAGAAACTGCTTCAGTTAACGCTGATTTTTCACCCTTTAATGATAGGAAGACGGCGTAGACTACCCCCACAATCACCATTCCGATAGCTTGTGGCAAGAAAGCGTGCATCCCATCAACCGGAGTTGCCTGTGGAGCAGCCGAGTATAACCAATAACCAATTTCACCAACTGCTAACCAACCCACTGCTTGGGTAATTAACTTAGAGTTTTCCTTAGTCTTGTGTTCTGACCAAACTGTCAAAGACGCACCAAAAATAATCATAATTAGGGCAATTCCACCAACAATTTTAGCGGTAACTCCTGGCCAGTTTCCTAGCGCGATGACCCCCCACAATGAAGCTCCTAAAAGCTGGAAAGCCGTGGTGATTGGCATAGCCCGTGATGAACCAATCATGGCAAAACTCTTAAACGTAATAATTTCAGCACTTGCCCAACCAATTCCGGAAGCGATGGTCAGTACCAAATTCCATCCGGTAGGTAAGCTTAGGCCGTTCACCATTGCGACTACCAACGCAAAAATGAGAGTACCAAAAGCGGTCCCGACAATTTGATCAACCGGGCGACCGCCGATTTTAGATGCTAGGGTAGGAAATAATCCCCACCCAATCAACGGTCCAAGACCGATTAAAATTGCTGTTGCATTCATACTTTTTCCCCCTTAAATAAAGAGGCTGGGAACATTGCTTCCGCAGCCTCGGTTAATCCCTATGGCGTTGACCAAACATATTAATAATACGCCTTTAATTGCCCGTTTTAAATCTTTTACCGTTATTAATATTGACTACCTAACTTCTTGATTCCCTTAAGGGTTGGCTAAAATACTACGCCACTTTCTAAAATGATATTTGAATAAGGCGTCATTTCTCCGGTCCGAATGAAGGCGCGACAGTTATTTAAGTCTTGCTTCATTTCTGAGTGTGGAATGAAAGTAACCGGCACGTTAGGCATTATTTCTTGAATGCTTTCCAGCATCTTAGGATTTTCGGTCTTGATTTCTTCCGCTAAGTAAATTCGTTGTACTTCTAATTCTTCTAAAACGTTCAAAAGTACTTGGGTAAAGCTTGGAATTCCATTATCAACTGCTAAGTCGATTTTTTCGGTTCCTGCTGGTACTGGCATACCGGCGTCACCAATGCTTAACTTATCAAAGTGACCCATTTGGGCAATTACCCGTGAAATATCTGAATTGATTACTTTTGTTTTTTTCATTTTTTCCGCTCCCCTTCGTTAGTTTAATTCTTTCTTGTATGGAATCGATGGTTGCGCGCCAAAGCGTTGAACCGTCAATGATGATGCTTTATTACCGTAAAGGATGGCATCCTTAAGGTTGCTAAAGTCGGGGTTTAAAACCGTGCTCATTGCGCCAATGAAAGTATCCCCAGCCGAAGTAGTGTCGACCGCCTTTACTTTGAACGCTGGAACAATTCCAGTTTCACCATTAACACTGTAGAAAGTACCTTTACTTCCAATAGTGATTAACACAGCCTTAATTCCTTGGTCGTGTAAAGCCTTAGCAGCCTTTACCATGCTAGCTTCGTCAGTGACTTCAATTCCAGTAAGAATTTCAGTTTCTGTTTCATTTGGAATAATCATGTCCGTTACAGCTAACAAGTCATCAGGCACTTTTTCAATTGCGGGAGCCGGATTCAAAATTGTTTTTACGCCCGCTTCGTGAGCGATTTCAAAAGCTTTTGTCGTTGCCGCTAATCCGGTTTCAAATTGAGCAATAACGAAATCACTGTTTTTAATTACATCCGCTTTTGATGCTACATAATCTGGGGTAAAGGCCATGTTAGCGCCGGCATGAAGCATAATTTCATTTTCTCCAGCGTCATCAACCACGATGTAAGCTTGGCCAGTTGCTTGGTTGTCTAAAGTCGTAACTCCACTAAGGTCAATATCTTCATGTTCTAACAAATCCAACATTGCCCGACCAGCATCATCGTTACCTACCGCACCAATAAAATTGGTTTTTGCTTCGGAACGCTTTGCAGCTACCGCTTGGTTAGCACCTTTACCGCCACCAGCGGAAAAGATTTCCTTAGTATGCATTGTTTCACCAGGTTTAGGCATTTGCTTAACCCGGATTGTGCGATCTAAATTTATACTTCCAATAATCGTTACCGTACTCAACTTGTTTTCCTCCCGAGTGTTTAAGATTGCTATTTATTTTTAGGTAAAACGTTTTACTAAGCAAAAAAATAAAAATGTCCCTCACGTGAAAACGTTTTAAAGACATAATAGAAATATAGCACACTGCTTAAATTAATTCAAACGGGCTGTGGAAAATCTTTTTACTAAATGTACTGGTAACAGCTTTTCTTCCCATTTTTTATTGGGCTTTTCGATACGTTCAATCAGCATTTTAGCCGTAGTTTGCCCTAATTCAAAAATTGGTTGGGCAATCGTGGTTAATTGGGGGACCACGTATTCACACATATCAATGTTATCGTAACCAATTACGCTGTAATCTTCAGGAATTCGGCACCCCTGATCAGCCAGCCCGAGGTATAACCCTAAAGCAATCTGATCATTTACCGCAAAGATTGCCGTCGCGGGCGAATTAATCGCTGCTTGAGCGGCTTTGCGTCCAC
Organism: Pediococcus acidilactici; assembly: GCA_024970065.1. Classification (NCBI taxonomy): domain Bacteria; kingdom Bacillati; phylum Bacillota; class Bacilli; order Lactobacillales; family Lactobacillaceae; genus Pediococcus; species Pediococcus acidilactici. The sequence continues at coordinate 1,775,143 of CP103908.1, forward strand.
TCTTCTTAGATAACTCAGCATCCACTCGCACAATTTGGTCTTCTTCGAAAACCGTTTGAAACCCGCGAAGCCGATTTTGAATATTTTCCGTCGCGTTTTTAGGCATTACAATGGCAACGTGTCGGTGGCCTAAATCCCATAAATGTTGGGCAGCTTGTTGTCCCCCGGAAAAGTCATCCGTCAACACCGCATCACTGATTCCTTCTGACTTTTTCTGGTCTAAAACAATAAAGGGAAACTGCTCTCCTTGTAAAATTTCTTGGATTGCCGTGTTAGAAATTGACGAACTGGCAATGATAAATCCATCCACTCCCCGATGCGTCAACTCCGTCAAGTAACGGTCTTCCTTACCCTGGTCTAAATCTGCATTACAAAGCATCGTCATGAAATCATATTGGTATAAACCGTTTTCGATTCCCCGAACCAGCCCGTTGAAAAAGGGATTTGTAATATCTGGTACCAGGACCCCAATCATTTTACTTTTCTTCATAATCATTCGTTGAGCAAAATAGTCTGGTTCGTAACCCAATTCTTCCTTAGCACGTTGAATGCGCTTAATGGTTTTTGAGGAAAATCGGGAGCCATTTCCGTTTAAAGATTGGGAAACTGTGGTAACGGACACGCCGGCAGCTTTGGCAACGTCCTTAATCGTAACTTTCTTTTTATTCATTATGCTAACCACACCTAATTTGTAAATTGTTTTAAGGAATAGTTTACACTAAAAAAAGCAAGTGTGTGAAATTCTTTCGGGTACCCGTTCGTAATAAGCATATTTCGCATTCAGGTACGGATTCGTGTTAATTTTAATCCCTGGTTGATCCGAGTCGCTTTATTCGAGGCTAAAGAAAATTCACAAATTGCCACTTCCCCGCCATACAAAAAAAGCAGGCCGTCAGCCTGCTTTTAACTAATTTTTAACTTCAATTGAAGTTCACCTTTAACTTCATTTAACGATGCCTAAAGTTTGTAAAATCAAGTAAACGTTCAGCAAAATCAGCACAATCGTGGCGATCCAAGCACACCACTTCACCCATTGGCGGTTAGCAAATTCACCCATTAATTTCTTACTGCTGGTGTACATCACTAACGGAATTACCGCAAACGGCAACGCCACGCTGAGAAATACTTGGGAGAAGGTCAATAGGTTTTCAATCTTAGCTTCATCACCATGATAGTAAATCGCAAAAATCAACACCGGTGCTACCGATAGCAACCGGGTTACTAACCGTTGAACCCATAGGGGCACCCTCAAGCGAATGAAGCCTTCCATGATAATCTGACCGGATAGAGTTCCGGTAATCGTTGAACTTTGCCCAGACGCGAGCAAAGCTACCGCAAATAGCATACTCAACATTGGGCTAGCAATTGCCCCAACAATTTGGTTGTCGCTAAGGGCGTTAAATAAATCCACGAATCGCCCTAACGAGCTATTCGTTCCGTAGAACAGTGCAGCTCCTAAAATTAATAACAAACTGTTTACGATAAACGCTAGGAATAACTGCATGTTGGAATCAATTGTGGAAAAGCGGATTGCTTGAGCCACGTTCTTACGATCCCGACGGTCAATTTCCCGCGTTTGTGAAATTGAAGATCCTAGGTAGAGGTCATGCGGCATTACGGTAGCCCCCACGATCCCTAACGATAAATACAACATCGAATTGTTCTGCAAAATTACTGGCGCGGGCACGTATCCCTTAATAATCCCCGTAATGCTAGGATCTGAAAGGAAAACTTCGTAGGCAAAGACAATTAAAATCACCATTACCAGCGTAGCCACAATCGCTTCAATTTTCCGGAAGCCCAGCCGCATTAATAACAGCAAAATTAATACATCCGCTGCGGTAATCAAAATCCCGATAATCAGCGGAATGTGGAACAACAGTTCAAGCGCAATCCCTGAACCAATGATTTCCGCAATGTCGGTCGCCATAATTGCTAATTCCGCAACCACCCACAGCAAAAATCCGACCCGTTTACTCGTCCGCTCCCGGGTTAGCTGCGCTAAATCCTTCCCGGTAACAATTCCTAACCGGGCTGACATTGCTTGTAAAAGCATGGCAATCAAGCTAGAAATTAAAATAACCGACAGCAACGTATATTTAAATTGAGCACCACCCGCGATTGACGTAATCCAGTTTCCTGGATCCATGTAGCCAACCGCAATTAAGATCCCCGGCCCAGTATAGGCCATTAACGTTTTGAAAAAGCCGGCATTCTTTGGCACCTTAATACTACCGTTAATCTCATCTAAGCTCTTGTTATCTACTTCATCGAGTTTTTCTGACATTGTAGTCCCTCTTTTCTATTGGTTTAGAAATTCGGTAACTTGAAACAAACTCTCCACGCTAAAAATTGACCCATTTTAATATCAGCGAATTAAAAATGGATCAATTTTTGATATCTTCTTTTTTAAAACGGAGTGCTCTTTTCAAAAACCATAACTACTATACCATAAACCGTTATTTAAATGACCACAATTGCGCTTAATTTTTTTCACAACGTTCCGTGGCCTTCAATTATCGCTTACGGGTTAACACAGAGATTGCAAACATAAGGTTCACTACGGCAATAATTCCCCAGTTAAATTGAAACTGATGAGGGAAAAAGGCCGCCACCCACCAGCTCATCCCCGTGGTAATCAGCGCAAACAAAAGTATTTCGCGTATTTTACGACGCCAATCCATCAAATTCACCCAACTTATTTTTAATCAATTTAGCCATTTAAGGACTCACTGTCACATTTAAGCGTTAAGCCAATTATAGCGCCTATGGTTTAACTTGCCTAACTTTAACTAGTCCTTCGGGCGTCACCCGAAATAAGCCGGTACGATAATTTTGATGGTAGGTCTTTTGCAACATTACCGTAAAGGTCCGGTGCCATTCTGGAAGTGCAATATATTGGTAACTTTGAACCATTTTTTTAAAGTCCGTTGGCGACATCATGAAATTTTCGCGGGCGACCACGTTGTCCGAAAAGAAGTAATATTTGCCAACGTATCCCGCATAATAACTTGCCACGTCGTCTTGGTGTGGGTCCACTAGCAAAACCTTTTGGTGGTTATACTTCGTCGTTTGCTCTGCAATTTTTGGCAATTGAACTGGCAATTCTTCTTGACTATGCGCGTTATTGTATTCCACACCGTCAATTTCTGAAATCATCAAAATAGTTGAAAAAATCATCAATGCTAACGTTGTAAATTGGTAAATATTTTTTGTGATCAATGAACTAAACGAGCGAACGCCCCGTTTTTTAATTTCTTGGACATACATGGCCTTGTCCATCGCCACTGCCACCGCCAAAGCAGCTAAAAAGAGGTTTAATACGACCATGCTGGATAAGTAACGTTCTAGCCCATCAAGATGAATAGCTTCTTTATACGGCATGGAAACGAGGTACATGGCCAATACGCTAACGTAATAAACTATAAAACTAAGATCGATTGCTAAGAGAACTTTTAATAATGAATTTCGTTTGTGTAAAAATAGTCTAATTATTACCCACGCTACAACCACTCCAACGTTAATTAGCAAAACGCCCCTTGTAGAAAGCGAATTGAGTGTTAGGATCTGGTGGAGAAAATGGTGGCTGATTTCTCCCATTACGGTAGAGCTTTCGTGATTTAACTGACTTTGGTAAGCTTGAGCACTGATCTGGTGCTTAGTAACCACGCGGAAAGTGTTGTGAACGTGTTGGTTCCACCAAAAAAATGGTAAATAACTAAGTCCCATGGTGAGCACCATTCGCCACGAAGCAAATCGAAGGCGCCGCCAACGCTTGCCAAACGTTGCGTTAGTTGTTAACGAGTACAACAAATAGCAACCAATCATCACTACGTACATCGTTCCTGAATTTTTAATCAACAATAATTCGGCACTAAAAATTCCGGCAGTTACACATTGCAGCCCCGGGTGATGCCGGTACGAGTAAATCCCCGCAAAGGCCGCTGCTGCAACAACTGGCAACACAAAATCTACTAAAAGATTATTCATCCGAATCGCGATGTTAAAAACGTTGCTAATGGCAATGATAAAACACAGAAAAAAGGCCGTCATGGTACGGCTACGGTCCCGCAATGCAGCAAAAAGTGCGTATAAGCCGGCCCAAATCAATAGAAACTGGCCCACCAACATGGCTCCTTCGCTAAAGCCAACCCAACTAACAAATTCAGTGATCCATAGCGCCGCAGCTGGTGGGTAAGAAGTAAATGAAATCAAGGTTTCCCCACTGCCTGGTAAATGTCCCTGAAATAGTAGAAACTTAACCATTACCGCCCAGTGAGAATAATTATCATAATGAATTAGCGGACTGAAATATAAAATTCGTCCCATCATAATTCCCAAAATCAGCATCCAAAAGTCAAAGTAATGGATCCCTTCAAAAGGGAGTTTTCCCCGGTTAAAGCTAATTAGCCCGACCCGCACAACCAGACCAATGCATCCTACAATTACGACGGCTTTGAGGCCAAACTCCAGTAAGTTTAACATCGCCAGAAAGTACAGCACCAGCGTTTGCACAACCATCGCCGTAATCCACGACATGTACTTGTTCACTCCGGTCATCCGGATCAAGCCCGTGTATCCAAACTGGGCCATTACAAAAACGATTAAACCAAAAAATGACATTTTTTCATTACCTACATTTCTATACTAAGCATTACGACCGCCGCATAAAGCGCGTCGCTGATCGCTCGAGCTCCTTTAACCGCAAAATCACGTTTAAATGCAGCTGATCGAATGGCGTTAGCCAATTGTCTTGCTCTTTAGAAAGGAATTTATTTTCTCCGTCGTACGTGAGTTCTAGGTAGTAATCCTGATCCTTCCGGTCGTCAATACTTATGGTCACTCCGTACCATTTTGGCTCAGTATCAACTACCCGCACAACTTTACTTTTAAAATGAATTGGATAATTTTTGTAGTAAATTATTCCCGTCGTTTCTGTCCCCATCTCTAGCTGGTCTTGATCATTTGCGAGTTCAAACGAAAAACCGCCATCGGAAACGTCGCGCGTCTTAAAGTCCGCCCATTTACCATTTGCTAGCCGTAACTGGCCCTTAGCGTGGCGAATAAATCGTTCGCTACGACGATGAATATCGCGTTTCATAGAAATAAACAGACAGAAACTGAGGTTAATAAAGTGCATTACCAACCAGAAAGTAATTACGCTTCCTACAATAATTTCTGAACCCCATTTTCCCCAATTAAACTTAATGATCGCAATCAAGGTCAGCGACCACAAAATTAGGTATGGAATAATGTACAACTTATCACGCCAAGAAAATTGAACCTTTTTATCCGTAACCTTGAATTTCTTTGCGTGAATCCCAATCGATTCAAGCAAAACGGGCAAAAATAGGTAAGGAGCAAAAAAAGTTTCTTGAATTTCTCCCCACCGTTCGTTACGAATGTTGCTAGAAGCATCTCCCAGAACAAAGTGGAGTAAGAAGTAACCTGGTGCCCAAACAATCATGAGCACCCAGAAATTAGCGTTAACGACCTGTACTTTAAAAAGGGCGTATAAAATGGGGGCCGCAATATAAATTAACCGACGCAAAAATGACCACCAGTAGAGCCAAGTATTAATTAAGATAATTCGATTAATCAAATTAATTTTGGGGTTTAAAAAGATGTGGAGATTACGACAGCTTTGAATTACTCCCCGCGCCCAACGTGTCCGTTGTTTAATAACGCTTTTCATATCTACTGGGGTAATACCACTTGATACAGGCTCTACCGTTGCTAAGCTCTTATAACCCTCACTATTAATTTTGGTCCCAAGTTCAAAATCTTCCGTAATCGTATCAGTGGGAAATCCCCCCACTTTATCAACCGCTTCGCGTAAGAAAACTGCGTTAGAACCAGTGAATAGGGCGTGTCCGTTAGCACCATTTAAAACGTTAACGTCGCGTGAGAAAAAGTCTTGTTCGTTAACCACTGCGTCTTGTAAAAAGAGGTTAAACTGGAAAATATCCGCGTTATAAAAGCTTTGCGGCGTCTGCACAAAGCCTAGTGGTACGGTATGGTCCGGATCCGCCTGCAACTCAGCAAAATTTTCCGTAAAAAACGGGACACTCTCCATCAAAAAGTTAGAAAAAGGAACCATATCTGCATCAAAAATTGCAAATAGCGGTGCATGAAGCTGAGCCAACGCATTATTGATGTTGCCCGCCTTAGCGTGTTTATTTTCCTCCATCGTAACGTAATTAACGCGGTATTCCTTAGCTAGCTGGCGAACTTCCGGTCGGTTTCCATCATCGGCGATTACCACGTTAACCAGCTTAGGATCAGGATATTTCATAAACTTTGCCGCGTTCACGGTTTTACGTAGCAAAGCCACTTCTTCGTTGTGGGTCACGATAATTACGTCAATAGCCGGAACTGGTTGCTCAGCATCGAAATCCGGAATTTTGAAATCAACCGGCTTCTTTTGGCGAATCAACCGAAAAGCAATTAGTACGTACGCCGTGAAATTAGAAACGATCTCACTACCAACCAACATTAACGCGAAAATCAGCGTAAAAAGGTGGGCATGCCATGGAATCGTAAAAAACACCCGCCACAGCAGGTATAAAACGGATAAAACAATCGCTAAAACGTAACTAATTTTCTTGATTTTTGGCATTAGTCCGCCCCCTGTTTTTCCTTAAAAATCAAATCACGCTGGATTTGATAACTGATAATAAATAACGTAAAGTCGACCAAAATTTTGGCAATTAGCGGCGCGATGCTCCCCTGACTATGCGGGAGCCATCCGGTAACTAAATCGGTCAACCAGCCCGATGCAAACATTTGAACGATGAATAACACTCCGTATTTGATAATGGTCTGCCGTCCTTGTTTGCCAAAGACCACCCGGTGATTCAACGTGTAATTAACTACTGCAGATAACAACCGCGAAACGATCGTGGCCACGAGAATTCGTTCCCCAGGCAACTCTTTTCCCATCAAAACGATTATCAGCTCAAATAAACCCACATCAACGAGAAAAGAAATTAATCCGCTCATCGCAAATTTTAGAAAACGCGCATAAATTGCAATGGAATCGCGGACCACCCGGAAGTGTGATGATTTATTTCCATCTAAATAAATCGTAGGAATCGGTTGTTCAGTAATCTTAACCTGGAACTTCCGCGCTCGTAGCAACATGTCAAATTCAAACTCGAACCGTTCCCCAGGAAATTTAAGCAATTGCCTCACGTAACTTCGTGGAATCACCCGGAGTCCCGTTTGCGTATCTGAAATGTTTTGCCGAGTAAGCATACGCACTAACTTGCGCGTCAGCACGTTTCCAAACTGGCTACGCCACGGAATTTGATTAGTAAATTGACGCGCTCCAATAATCAAATCATGCGGGTGCTTTTCAAATTGGTTAACGCAAGCCGCTAGAGCTTCAACAGTATGCTGACCATCCGCATCCATAGTTGCAACTCCTTGGATTTGCGGAAAATTTTCCAAAATGTATTTGAAACCCGTCTTTAAAGCGGCGCCCTTTCCCCGATTAACCTCATGGTGTAATATATGAATACGTTTGTCTTCCATATTTTCCAGATGTTGAAAAATTGGCTATGCTTGCTGATCACTGCCATCATCCACGACCACGAGTGCTTGTACGGGAACCGAACTTCTTAACAGCTCATGAATTAAATCGAGTAATTTTTTATCAGGATTTAATGCCGGAATCAAGATGCCGTAAGTCTTCATTGGTTTCCTCCGTATATGTATTTCAAATATGAAGAAACTATGTGTTTTTTGTGTTTTTATATATTAAAAAACGTATAGTTTTTATCATTTTTGAAACCCAAAAATATAATATAGTTTTCAAATATATCAAGCTTTATCATACTTCAAATCAAGCGTCAATTCAATTTAAACTCGTAATTTAACACATCAACGACAAATGACTTTGATTTTACATTTAACCCCGTACGAGTAGAATTAAAGTGTGTAGTTCACACGCAAAAAATCACACTATTTAAACCGTTTTATCGGGAAAAACATCGCGCTAAATCGCAACTTATTTACCTTAAAGAAAGTAGGAAGACGTAATGAAATTATGGGGATTACTCTTTTTTACCATGGCTCAAATTGGTTATACCGGTATCTTACGGATGCTTGGAATCAATAAATATTTATCTTGGATCACTTCCATAGTAATTCAAACGCTTTTTCTCTATATTTTTGCCATGGTTGGTTTGCTTCGGCTTGGGTTAACCTCCGTTATCCTTATTGGGTGCGGATTCCTTTTATTGCGGGTCATCTCGATTATTTTTCAAGTTGGCAAACTGCCTTTTGAGGGGATTCACTACTTTGATGTATGGATGGTAATAATTGGACTCACCGTCCTTCACACACTGAGTCAGAGCATCCTCATTCATTACGACAATTATTCCCATTGGGCCATTATTGTTAAATATTTGCTCACTCAAGGCCATCTGCCCGTTGCAGGTGATTCGATTATTTCCTTTACGTCTTATCCACCAGCCACCGCCCTTTGGATTACGGAATTTGTTAACTGGGTCGGCTTTAGCGACGGTACCATGTTAGTTGCTCAATTTCTGTTAATCTGGGCTAGTTTATATGCGCTTTTTGCAGTATTACGTGACCGGACTCGTTCTATGAACGGCTTCTTTCTTTGTTTCATCATTGCGATAATTAACGTATTTAACATTGCAATTCGAATGAATAATCTCTTAGTAGATTTTGTCTTACCAGTGGTCACTGCGGCCGGTTTTGCCGGAATTTATAGTGAACGTCACCATCCCTTATGGCAATGCGTTCTTGCCACCTTCTTTAGTGCTGAACTGTTATTGGTCAAAAACTCTGGGACCATGTATGTGGTAATGTTGATTTTTTATCTATTTTATTCATTGGTGGTCAATGGAAACGGCACTCGGTGGCAGCGGTGGTTGCACAGTTTATCTTTTACCACTCTCAGTGCAGCTATTGGTTTTTTACCTTTCTTTTGGTGGAACCAACACGTGCATAGTGCTTTTAAAACAATTTCTAAACATCAAATTAGTACGCAAGCTTACCAGCAACAACTCCACCACGAAGGTAACGCCGTAATCATTAAGATTGGACACCGTTTCCTTGACCAAGTGTTAAATTGGAACGCTCTCTCAACTCGCGGCGTTTTGTTGATTAACGTCAGCTTATTAATTGCTTGGATCATAATTACCTTCTTTATGCACCGTAAAAATTCGCTATTTAAAGCCCTGCTCGCCATTGACGTTAGCTTTTTAGTTTATTACGGCAGCGTGTTTGCTATGTACCTCGTTTCTATGCCTTACGAAGAAGCGATTCAGTTGGATGGCCTAGAGCGTTACTTATCTAGTATGGTAATTTTAAACTTGCTACTTGGTGCGATGGTCCTCGTAGTTTCTATGGATCGGACAATGTTTGAGCAACGGATTGGCCGACGGGGGGTCCGCTCATTCAAAAATATATTTACCAAAAATCTTTACCAACTTACCGCATTAGTATTGATGATATTCTCCACAATTTTGATGTTTTCAGAGATTAACGGTATCGAATACAACAACACCCTTGGTAAAGAACAGCTACCCGTACAATTGAAACAGATTGCCCAGCCTTCGATGACTTATAACCATCGTAAAATCTTACTAGTTGATCCACACGCTAACGACGTCAATAACTACTATGCCGGCTACGTTGGTCGTTACTATTTCTTTTCTGACAGGGTGATCGGACAAGAAAACTTTATGATGTCGCCGGCCACGTTTAAAAAGACCATTGCCGCTTACCAATACGTGGTGTTACCTGAGTGGCACCGGACCTTTACAGTGATGTTAGAAAAAACGTACCACCAAAACTATAAAACCGGTCTCTACCGCGTTTCACCTCACGGTTTGCGACGGGTGCAAAAAGTAGTTGTTAATTAAAAAGTGGACTAACGATTCCCTTTTTTCACAATTACTTGTATCATGGAAATGTAAGCGTATTACCAGACCATTGAGGAGGTTTCATTCATGCTTTTAACCATTGTTCGCCATAGTACTAGTCAGGATAACGGGCGCGGATTAGTTTCCGGAGCTCGTTCCGACGTTGGTTTATCCCCTGCGGGTATTGAATATGCTAAGGAAGTTAGCCAGAATTACGATTGGCACCAGTTCGACCAGGTTTTCTGCAGTCCCATGTTGCGTGCCAAACAAACCGCAAAGATTCTTTTGGGTGACGACGCCCAAATCACCTACGATCCCCGGATTACCGAAATGGACTTTGGCGACTGGGATGGGGTTTCCGAAAAATTGATTTACGAAAAGCACCCCGAAGTTTTTGACCGCCTCGGAATGTTTAACGCCAAGTACGCGGATTACGCGCCCCATTCTGAAAGTTATGCCGCCCTAGTTGAGCGAGTTAGCGGCTTTATATCGGAACTCAAGCAGCAATTTGCCGACCAGTCGGTATTATTAATTTGTCACGGAATGACCACTCGTGCTATTTTTGCGGCCATCTTCGACGTCGACGTAGCTGAATTTGGGATTGTCCAGAACGTAACCTTAAATCAAATTCATCTGGACGAAAAAGACAATTTTAAACCCCGGCTAAATTGCTATAATAACCGGGTTTAATTTAGAAATAATCCTCCTTGTCCAACTTTTTGTATACAAAAAATGACGGTTAGAATTAAAAATTCTTCACCGTCATTTTTTAATTATCCAGGAAAAAGCACTACCCCAAAACTTCTTTAATCGCGTCAACCATTGGTGTTAAAGGCTTTCCAAGGTACTTTTCAAAATCATCGGGTTGTACCGCAAGTGCACCACTTTTAACAATTTGTTGGAAAGAAACCAATAACTCAGCAACGTCTTGGGAGACACCCGCATTTTCGACAAGGTTTTTCGCAGCGGTAGCTTCGTCTCCACTGATAACTTCAAGATCCTTACCAATTGCTCCCCGTAAGGCTGCGCCCACATCTTCGTAAGTGCGAAGCTGTCCTCCTAATTCTAAAATTTCCGGAAAATCAAATTTTCCAGAAACCGCCCGTGCTGCAACTTCGGCGTATTCCCGACGAAGTGCCCATCCAGCTTGGCCGTTGCCGCCCGCATAGATGAACTTACCGCCCTTAGCGCCTGCTGCTAAAAAGGCCGCTTCATTTTCCAAGTACCAATTATTTCGTAAAAAGGTATGGGCAATTCCGCTTTCTTCAATAAGCTGCTCGGTAAACCGGTGGTCAGCGGCAAGCGGACTGGTAGATTCCGTTGCCTTGCCAAAACTAGTGTAAGCAATGTAACTGACTCCCGCTGTCTTGGCCGCCTCTACGACGTCGCGATGTTGTGCTTGCCGGTCGCCATCCGTCGTACTGGAAACAAAGAGCAACCGATCAATTCCTTCAAGGGCCTTCTGTAAACTTGCCGCATCGGTATAGTCTCCGATTCGGACCTTAACGCCAGCCTCCGTTAGCTTAGCCCCCTTTTCCTCATTTCGAGCGAGGCCGTATAAATTGCCATCCGGAACCAAATCCTGCAAAACTTTTAACGCATATCCCCCAAAGTTACCTGTAGCGCCCGTTACTAAAATATTCATAATTAGAACCTCACTTTCGTTGTTAATTGATTAGCTGTACATTTATAAATCACACGTTTATAATAAGGGTAGCAATTCTGATTGTCAAGTGATAAATTCTAGAAGGGAGTTGATAGTAATGAAATATTCCATGCGTTTTAGCGATACCATCCACGTGTTGGCATACATTGCCATTCTGCACGATACGGCTCCGCTGACTAGTCAGGCCATCGCCGCCAGTGTGGAAACCAATCCATCTAATATTCGCAGAATTATGGCGTCACTAAAAAAAGCCGGATTGATTAAAACCACCGTGGGTAAACCGCAACCAGCATTAACCCGGGCACCAGAACAAATTTCTTTATTAGACATTTTCAACAGTCTTGATGAGGCCGACACGAACTTGATTCAAGTTGATCCCAAAACAAACCCGGACTGCGTGGTGGGTGGCAACATCCAAGATGCTTTAAACGCCCAATACGCCCATTTCCAAAAAGTCGTCCAAGATGAAATGGCTAAAACCACTTTGGCCGACGTCATTCAGGATATTGCAACTAACGAAGTCAAAAAACGGCCCGAAAATCAGGAATTGATGGCTAATTATCTAAAATCTTAAGTCTGCACTTTTACTGAAAATTAACTGTCTAGCTAAGAAAAAATAAAGGGACTCCTCGAGAAAATTTCTTTCTCGAAGAGCCCTTTTCTTTTGCAAAATGATTAATTTTAAAACATGATTAACGCTTATTCCACGTTTTTACATACAACGTTTAGCTTGCGCTTGCCAAGCAGTTAGTCCCTTTTTCAACCGTTGCAGTCCGTCTTGCAGGCGTTCTTTTGGACAAGCCACATTCATCCTCAAAAAGTGATTTCCATTGCCACCATAAACACTTCCGGCCGATAAAATTAACCCAGTTTCTTTTCGAATAAACTTCGCTAGTTTTGCAGAATCATTTGTAACCTGGCTGACGTCTATCCAGATTAGATAAGTAGCTTGTCCCTCAACTAAGGCGACCCGTGGACCTACTTCTTGCGAGATAAAATTGCGAACTAGTTCGCGATTTTCGACCAAGTACTCTTTAAGCTCTTGTAACCAGGGAAGTCCTTTTTCGTAAGCCGCAATCGTGCCCGGGATTGCGACCAAGTTGGGTTCTGCCAATTCTTCGCTATTCAATCCACGGTTAATTTGGGCCCGCAAATTTTTGTTTGGTACCAACACAGTTGCTGCATGCATTGCTGCCACGTTAAACGTTTTGCTTGGAGAAACCGCCGCCACCAAGTTTTGAATCAATTCTGCTGGTAAGCTAAACATTGGTGTATAACCTGTTTGATTAAAAGTGAGGTCTCCATGAATCTCATCACTAAAAATTTTCACGTGGTATTGTTGGCAGAGTTGGCCAAGTCGAGTCAACGTCTCCCGTGACCAAATCAATCCAATCGGGTTGTGTGGGTTGCATAAAATCATCATATTCGTTAGCGGATCACTTAATTTTGCTTCCAAATCATCCCAATCCACATGGTAGACGTGTTTGTTTTCGTCATAAAGTAAGTCACTTGAAACCACGTGGCGCCCGTTATTCACGATTGAATTATAAAAAATATTGTAAACAGGTGCTTGCACTAAAACATTATCTCCTACAGCAGTTAGCCGACGAACCGCTGAAGAAAGCGCGGGAACTACTCCGGTTGCAAACGTCATCCATGCGGGATCTGGACGAAAACCATGCACCCGTTCATACCAATTTGCCACTGCATTAAAGTATGCCGGCGGAATTTCTTCATACCCAAAAATTCCATCTCGAACCTTTTCTTGTAATGCTTGAACAATTGCGGGACTCGTTTTAAAGTCCATATCTGCTATCCACATAGGCAACTCATTTTTAGCAACGTGCCACTTAATGGAATTAGTTTTGGTTCGGTTGATTATCTGATCAAAATCACTCATCGTTACGCTCCTTTCGGCAACCGTGTTGTTGTTTGGGTAATTACGGTATTTTGTGGATCAATTGTTGGATCATCCATAATTATTTCACCAACGGATGCAACTCGAATATTTCCACTGATTGGGTTCTTAATGCTCATTACATCAGTAGTAATTTCTGCGTCAATGTTCCGACAATATTCAAAGGCAAGGTTAGTCCGCAAAACCCGACAATTAATCATTTTTAAATCATCTACATAACAAAGCCCTTGTTCGCTTTCAATTGTACAATTAATTAAAGTTAAATTCTTAGTATTCCACGCTAAATATTCACCACTGATTATGGAATCGTAAATGGTGACATTCTCACAATTCCAAAAGGCATCTTTAGAAACCAGTCGCGAATTGTGCACCTCCACATTTTTAGCCCCGTCGAAACAATAATTACCCACTAAATCCAAATGGTCGATATATAAATTGGTGCTATTCATCCCGAAGTAATCACCATTAGCTTGCACATTTTTCAGCGTTACCTGGTTGCATTTCCAAAGGGTTTCTTGCGCATCTGAAAAATGAATATTATTTAGCTTAACTTGATTGCACACTCGAAAAAGCTTTGGTGCTTGAAGAGTTGAATCATTAAGTTCAATATCGTTCGTATACCAAATTCCCGAGCGAGCCATCGTCTCTAGAATTATCCTTTCTCCTTTAACGTGCTTTGCATACCAAAGGGGGTACTTCCACTTAAATACGGTATCTATTAATTCAATATTTTGACTCTCTTTTAAAGGCGACTCTCCTTCGCCAAAAGTAGCTTGTTCAATTATTAAATCACGAGCATTAAACAGTGATCGTTCTCCTTCAAAGTAGTTTTCATTTATTTTTTGCATTCTTACATCTCTTTTCATTAAGCTTACTTAACTTCCAATATTCATAGTATATGGCGTCCGCTTAACTATGTTAAATATTTATTGGTTATCGTTATTTATAACATTTACTTATCAATTGGATTAATATTGGGAGCCGTACCAAAAAAAGGGATTCTCAAAACTTTTACATCTTGAGAACCCCTTTTAATTTGTTGACTTTCAATTCGAACTCAAAGCACGTGTCAAAAGTCTTTTTACTATACTTAACCCGACTTTCTTAGCAAAATTAGCCAAGGTTACTTCTTCAAAACCATACGTTCCGCATCCACGCCTAACTCGGTTTTGATCCGTTGCTGTAATTCTTCAGCAGCTTGTTGTGCACGTTGCGCTTGGTCAGCGTTAACCGCTTCGATAACCAATACCGCATCGGTAGTTTCCTCAGTTAGCATGGTGCGTTGAGCCTCACGCCAATTAAAGCAGCGACAAATAGCTCCAGTTTGGTCGTAATAAATGACTTCCCCTGGCAATGCCGGTTCATCTTCTTCTACTCCAAGGGGTCGGAAACTTTCGCCACCCTTAGCGACTCCGAGATGCATCGTGCCATCCATTTTTTGTAGATCTTCACTCCCACACGGTACGCCAAACCCGAGTGAGATGCTGTTATAGATATCGACCAATGGATTAATGGGGCTAAGTGTTTTCCCTTGGGAAACGCGTTTAAGTAGCGCCTCAATTGATGAACGGGCGCCCTTTTTCTTCTTAAATTTGGTAAACGCATCTCGCCATTCACTAATTACCGGATTATTTCGGAAGACATCATCAGTAATAAATTTCTGAGCTTCTTTAACAGCTTTGTCTAGCATTGCCTGATAGTGTGCCGACTGCGCGGACGCTTGGTGGTTATCAATTCCATGGGCTACCAATACTTGAAACTGTGCTTTGGGAAATAAGTCCCAAATTTGATCGTCAACGATTAATGGTTGCATATTAAATTTCCTCCTCTAATACTTACAGATTAATTCACAGCCATTATCTAACAAAATAGATGCAAATGCAACAAAACTAAAAAATAAAAAAAGGCCGAGGAAGTTTTTCCTCAGCCTTTTCGTTAACTCAGCTAAATTAAATTAGTTAAGCTTAGTTTTGCTTTGAACTTCAAGCTTGTCGTTGAAGTCGTAAACAACTGGTTCACCAGTTGCCATTTCAAGATTCATGATGTCTTCATCAGAAATGTTTTCGATGTACTTGCTCAAAGCACGGAGTGAGTTACCGTGTGCAGCAATGATAACGTTCTTGTTGTCAAGCAACTTAGGAGCAATTTCATCTTCCCAGAAAGGAATAACCCGTTCAAGAGTCACCTTAAGGTTTTCGCCACCAGGGATGATGCGTGGGTCTAAGTTTGCGTAACGACGGTCGTTAGCAGCTGAACCTTCATCGCTAGCGTCTAACAATGGAGGAAGTACGTCGTATGAACGGCGCCAAATGTGAACTTGTTCGTCGCCCCATTTTTCAGCAGCCTTAGCCTTGTTTTGGCCTTGCAATGCACCGTAGTGACGTTCGTTCAAACGCCATGTCTTGGTTTCTGGGATCCAAAGTTGGTCAGATTCTTCCAAAGCATAGTGCAAAGTCTTGATGGCACGAGTTAATACTGAAGTGTAAGCTTGGTCAAATTCAAGACCCGCTTCCTTGATTAACTTACCAGCATTTTTTGCTTGTTTAACACCTTCATCACTAAGATCAACGTCAACCCAACCAGTAAATTGGTTTGATAAGTTCCATTCACTTTGACCATGACGAATCAAAACTAATTTTGCCATATCGTTTGAATACCTCTTTCTTCAAATAAATTTCTAACGTTCTAATTTTACAATTTTTAACCGCTAAGCACAAACCTAAAATAAAGAAGTTTTTAATCAAGATCGATTTGGTTAGGGAAGTGCGCTAAGCGGGTTCCGGCTTTACCCAATTCTTCTTCAATTCGCAAAAGTTGATTATATTTTTCCACCCGTTCCGACCGTGCGGGCGCACCCGCCTTTAGTTGCGCAGCGTTTGTGGCCACGGTAAAGTCCGCGACAAATGTATCCGCGGTTTCACCAGAACGGTGCGACATCATCGTGGTATAGCCATTTTTCCGGGCCACCCGGATGGCTTCGAGTGTTTCCGTGACCGTTCCAATTTGATTTAACTTGATTAAAATTGAATTTGCCATCCCCTTCTTGATTGCTTCCCGAATCAAGCGCGGATTCGTGCAAACCGGGTCGTCAGCCACAATTTGTACTTTCTTGCCATATTCATCCGTAAACTTCACGAAATTATCCCAATCCTCTTCTCCATACGGGTCTTCTAGCGAAATAATTTCTGGGAATTCTTTTAGCAGTTTTCCGTAATATTCGCCTAGTTCTTGTGGGGTATACGTCTTGCCTTCAAAATCATAGTTCTTGGTCTCTCGATTATAGAAATATGATGCCGCCGCATCAAAAGCAATCGCAACTTCTTTTCCCGGGACGTACCCTGCTTTAACGATCGCTTCGTGTAACATTTTCAAAGCGTCTTCCGAGGAAGGTAAGTCTGGCGCAAAGCCACCTTCATCCCCTAATCCCGTGGAATATCCTGCATCGGCGATGATCTTTTTTAGCGTGTGATAGGTATTGACGATTTTTTCAAATCCATCCCGGAAACTAGTCCGTTCTACCGGTGTAATCATAAACTCCTGAACATCGATTCGATTGTTGGCATGCTCACCACCATTGATTACGTTATGGAAAGTTTGTGGTAATTCTAAATCAGTTCCTCCTAAATATCGGTACAAATGGACGTGAAGAGCGTTCGCCGCCGCCCTTGCGGTAGCCATGGATACTCCTAAAATCGCGTTAGCCCCTAATTTCCGTTTGTTACTGGTACCGTCTAAGTCAATCATTATTTGGTCAACATTCGCTTGGTTGAAAGGATCCGCACCCTTTAAAGCTACCGCAATATTATTATTGACGTTACTAATTGCCTTCAATACTCCCTTACCGGCCAAACGCTTTCCGCCATCCCGTAATTCTACGGCTTCTTTTTCCCCAGTCGAAGCGCCTGATGGTACAGCGGCCCGGCCCCTCACTCCGTTAGATAGCTGCACGTCAACTTCAACAGTGGGATTTCCTCGTGAATCAAAAATTTCCCGTGCTTTAACGTTTTCGATAACTAGTGTCATTACTAAATTCCCCCTCTTAAACAAAAAAGACGTCTATTACCCCTAGGTTTCCTAGAAATAATAGACGTCATCAAATTATTGTTTAATTATTTTTACGGCGAACGTCATCGCCTATTTAGTTACAGCCACATTATAGTGCCGCCGAATAATTTTTACAAGCCGTTTTGAAATTTTTTCAAGGCAATTAACCTTCTGGCTTTTAAATATCCCGCTAAATCCTTCGATAAACAGTCTTCAGTAATTTGAAACCGCAACCTGATTTTATTTTCGTGAGGAAGTAGCCACTGGTGAAGTTTTTACCGCGTCCCGTTCCGCTTCTTTTTCAGCTTTAGGAGCTTTGTCACTTTCCGAGCTGCTTTCCGTTGATCCTGAATCAGTCGAACTAGCATCACCTTGCTTATCACCAGATTCCTTATCTGCGGATTTTTCCTTAGATTTATCTTTGGAACTATCCTTAGGCTTCTTCTTAGGTGCAGTAGAAGGCGTCGTCGTTGGCCCTTCGTACCGTGGTTTTACTTTTGGATTAGCTGCCTTACTACCCGAACCCTGATTATTATCAGGGGTGGTATCATTATTAAAAGCATCCCGATCAGCAACGATTCCAGCGTTGTTAAAACGCTGCAGTGTCAGCGCCTGATCACGAAGGGCACCGTAATATCCCTTACTAAATTCTTCGTCTCTAAGCATCAAGTCTAATTGCGCATTCGAAGCGTAAAAGTCCCACGCCTCGTTCAACTTTTTAGCTTTTTCCAACTGTTTATTAAACTTCTTGAAATTAGTCCTAATTTTCTTAATTAGCTTAATTCGCGCCCGACTGCGTTCTTTTAAAACCTTCGAACCGTCTGAAATTTTCAGCACATTTTTATAATCCAGACGTGCGCTCGTAAATTCATTACTCTTAAATTCCGATTCTGCCCGGGTAAACTGCTGGGTTTGCTCAAGCAGGTGGGTTGCCTGTCGATCGCTTTTTTTCTTTGTGAGGGCCCGTGAAAAATAGTTTTTTGCGGCCGCGTAGTTCTTTTGGACAATCGCCGTTTGTCCATTGGTGATATTGCGTTGATATTGCAGTTCATTTTCATGATAATGAGCAACTGAGTACCCACCGACCACTCCGGCGACCAAAAAAATCAGAACCGCCCAAATCCACTTTTTCATCGGTATTCCTCCCGTTTCAGGTATCTGCCTAATTATACCACGTAAGGCTTCATTACCCACATTAGGGAATTCGTTTTCATTAGCTTCTCATTTGAAATATTTACCCAAACACGTTATAACAGTTGTATAACTATTTTTGGAAAGGACCTGAATCATGCTTGAGAAACAATTTTATAAAACGTTTTTAAAACGTTCATTTGGTATCCCAATTAAAGTTAATTATTGGGATGGCAGTTCCGCAGTTTACGGAACGGGAGAACCCCAAGCAACCATCACTTTTAAAAAGGCCATTCCGATTAAAAGCATTACTAAGAATGCTTCAATCGCCCTTGGGGAGGCGTACATGGATGGTACGATTACCGTCGATGGTAATTTACAAAAACTAATTACTTCCGCTTATGAAAACGCAGATAGCTTTTTCCACAACAAAAAGTTTATTCATTTTCTTCCTAAACAAGGCCATGGCGAAAAAGAAAGTAAAGAGGACGTTCAAAACCATTACGATATCGGAAACGACTTCTATAAACTATGGTTAGACCCAACAATGACTTATTCGTGTGCTTACTTTGAAAGCGACCAAGATAGCTTGGAAACTGCGCAAATGAACAAGGTTCGCCACATTATTCGAAAACTAAATCCACAACCAGGAAAAACTCTTCTAGACATCGGTTGTGGTTGGGGAACTTTAATGCTCACCGCTGCTAAGGAATTTAACTTAAAGGTGGTTGGCGTGACCCTCAGCCAAGAACAATACGACTTGGTGAACCAACGCATCCAAGAAGAAGGACTTAGCGGAGTTGCGGAAGTTCGGTTGCAAGATTACCGTGAACTTGGTGACGAGAAATTTGACTACATCACTAGTGTAGGAATGTTTGAACACGTTGGTAAAGAAAACTTAGGCATCTACTTTGATAACGTAGCTAAGTATTTGAAGGATGATGGGGTTGCATTGATCCACGGAATCACCCGGCAACAAGGTGGTGCCAACAACGGTTGGTTAAATAAATGGATCTTCCCTGGTGGGTACGTTCCTGGCTTAGTTGAAAATATCCAACACATCATCGATAGTGGCCTCCAAATTGACGACATGGAACCGTTGCGTCGTCATTACCAACGGACTACTGAAATTTGGGACGCTAACTTTAACAAGCATCGCGACGAGGTCCGTGAAATGTTCGACGAAAAATTTGTTCGGATGTGGGACTTATACTTACAAGCGTGTGCGGCTTCGTTTGAATCTGGCAACATTGACGTAATCCAATACTTGCTAACTAAGGGAGCAAGTGGTCGGGTCCTTCCAATGACGCGGGATTATATGTATGAAAAATAAAGAGAACGGAGAACCCCGGGTAACTTCTGAGGATTAAAAAAATTAAGGAATTAATCGCGTTTTATGCGATTGATTCCTTAATTTAGTTAACCGGAAGAAGTTGGGGTTCGGAGTTCGTTTCAGCTATGCAGCTAAAACAAAAAATCATAAAATTAATCGTGGGTTTGGCGATTAGTTTTATGATTTTGCTAACCGGAAAAGATTGGTGGCTGGAGTTCGTTTCGTCCATACTGCAGAAGAGTCGAAAAATTAAGGAATTAATCGCGTTTTATGCGATTGATTCCTTAATTTAGTTAACCGGAAGAAGTTGGGGTTCGGAGTTCGTTTCAGTTATGCAGCTAAAACAAAAAATCATAAAATTAATCGTGGGTTTGGCGATTAGTTTTATGATTTTGTTAACCGGAAAAGATTGGTGGCTGGAGTTCGTTTCGTCCATACTGCAGAAGAGTCGAAAAATTAAGGAATTAATCGCGTTTTATGCGATTGATTCCTTAATTTAGTTAACCGGAAGAAGTTGGGGTTCGGAGTTCGTTCCAGTTATGCGGCAGTCTTAAAATATCATCGACTTCTCGGCAAAAATCCAATAAAATTATATATTAAGTTAATTATTCGAAAGTAGGACGTTAACATGAAAATAGTAGAAGTAAGCGCCCCTTCTCCTCAATTAATCCAAGATCTATTAAAGGTTTGGGAAAGTTCCGTTAAAGCAACCCATTTATTTTTGTCAAACGATGAAATCCAAAAAATAAAGGGTTACATCCCAGAAGCTTTAACTAGTGTGGCCCACCTAATCATTATAGAAAATGAAATTGGGCAGCCCGTCGGTTTTATGGGAATTAACAATCACTTTTTAGAAATGCTATTTATTGCTGACGCTCACCGCGGGAAGGGATTGGGCAAGCAATTATTAGAATATGGAATAAACAAATATTCAGTAAACAAGCTGGACGTAAATGAACAAAACCCACTTGCAAGGGGATTTTACGAACGTATGGGCTTTTCGGTTTATCAAAGGAGCGCGTTAGATGGGCAAGGCAACCCTTACCCCATCTTGCACATGCGAAAAGACTAAAATAATCGTACATTATTCACCACATCATCCAATTCATAATTAAAAACGTCTTCGTTGATAACGCTAATATCCAACCTCACTGAAATTAAAAAGCCGGGAAAAATTCCCGGCTTTTTGTTTAGTTTTATTTAAATAATCAACGTCAAGATCATCACCGTAACCAACCCAACGATTACGGAAACAGCCATCGAACGCGTCCAATAGGCAATGATAATTACTACAAGTGCGCCCAAGATTAACGCTAAGTTTCCTGACGTAATCAACGTATAATCACTGGAAATAAAGATTCCCTTCACGACGAGCGCCGTAAATAGTGAAATTGGCACGTATTTCATCCAATCGTTAAACCAATCGGGAATCTGGCGTTTTGAAAAAAACAGTAGTGGCAAATATCGTGGAGCAAAAGCCACAAAAAAACCAAGAATTATAATCAATAAATGATCAAACGAACTGTACTCCATAGGTGATTTCTCCTACCAAACTTAAAGAATATCTGATTCTTTCTTATCAATTTTTTCGATAATTGGTCCACCCTTACGTGAGCCAATTGCTTGTAGCCACATACTGCTTGGTCGCTTTTTAACCAATAGTTCTTCCGTCAAAAAACCGGTGAAGGAAGCTAGCAACGTTGAGACTACCAAACCTAAAGTACTCTTGGTGACAATCATGCAAACTGCCGCGAGCACCCCAGAAAAGATACATATCACTAATGACAATCGTGACTTAACTTGCATTACAATCATGTAAATGAAAAGTGCAGTTAATGCAAAATCCACGACGGTCAAATTAATTTTCAAGACACTCCCGATTAGCGAACCAATCACGTTAGCCACGGTCCAAAATAGTAACGACCAGTGCTCAACTTGACGGGCATCACTGGGGGTCCAATTCTTATCGGTAGCAAATTTCAAATAGTTTACCGCATAATTTTCATCATTTAATGAAAGCGCGAATGTAAATATTGAAGTATGGCTTTCTCCCTGTAGATACTTCGACAAACTCGATCCTAGTAAAGCATAACGCAATTCAAGGAAAAAAAGCATTAAAACAATCGTTAGAATCGGTGCATTCACCGTTAACATCTGTGCAATTAAAAATTGGGCTCCTCCGGAAAAGATAACCAAAGAAACTAAACCGGTAAGCAACGTATTGAAACCAGCTGCGTGCAATAAAATACCACATGCTAAACCAATTGGTGTGTAACTTAAGCAAAGTGGCCACGCAACTTTGAAGGTTTCCTTCCAACGTGCCTTTGTTTCAACTTGTTCCAAAGTTTGTCCTCCCAAAAAAATTAGATCTTTTAAGAATATATTAATTTTTTGCAAAGCATACGAACTAATTTTAACATGCAAGGTTGGTTTTTAATAGTAGCAGGTTAGAAAACCTCGCAAGGCCACTCAAGCCTTTAGCGAAAGGGTTCCTACTCAAATTCTTGCCTCAACGTGCTGTAAATAGTCACTCAATTCAAAATCATTTTATTTAAACCATCCCGAAATCGTCCGACCTAGTCGTACCCACCAACTAGCTTTTTGAACGTCTTGGGTTGGTTTTAACTTTACCTTAACCGCTGATTTATTAGGCAAGAAACTTAGCGCAGATCCGGTAAGGCGCCCCGTGGCGATGGTTTGGTCCTTATCTACGGGAGCCTTGGTTTTAGTGGAACTCAACTTCACCTTCTTGAGCTTCAGAGTTTGACCGCCCTTTTTAGTTTTCCAGTACGTAAATGGTTGCGCCAAACGTAATTTAACTTGCCGTTGCTTAGCCGAGTTCATCATCACGGAAGCCTGATTTTTCATTTTCGTTTTTACCACCGTTAAATTGGTCATCAAAGCTTGCCAAATTGCCTTAGTATCGGTAAACCGATGGTCTGTTTTGGCCCCTAAAACCACGCTAATCACTCGTCGATGGTTAATCTCTCCGGTAGCCGCGAAATCTTCCCCCGCCGCTAACGAAGTTCCGGTTTTTAAGCCATCCAGGTGGTAACGCTGGTCATACTGGGCTCCCCCAGGCAATAATTCGTTATGGTTGATCATGGTTACTTTGTCACTACCAGTATTAAAATCCAATTTTTGAATTTTGGTAATCTTTAAAATTTCTGGAAATTCTTTTAAAACGTGCTGGATCACCACTGCCATGTCGTTAGCGGACATTTGGTTTTCAGCGTTTTTCGGGGAACCCGGATATTTTTCTGCGCCGACCTGATTTTCTAGTAACCCCGCCGCGTTATATAGTTTGGCATCGTTGATTCCCCAGCCCTTTACGGTAGCACGCATTTCATCGACAAACTTCTGTGAACTACCTGCTTGTGCTTTACCTAACGCGATAATTGCGGCATTCGCCGAATAAATCAACGAAGCATCCAGCAAATTTTTGACGGTGTAAGTTTTTCCCGCCGTTAAAGGAACGTTCGTCAACTCGTTGTTTTCGCTAATTTTAGCAATGTCGGCGTTAATTTTCACCGGTTGATCCCACCGCATTTTACCACTTTGGACACTTTTCATAATTAGATAAGCTGAAAGAACTTTCGACATCGAGGCAATCGGTAACACCTGATCCGCGTGTTTATCGTACAAAACTTGGCCCGTTTCTTCATCAATCGCTAACGCTGCTTTAGCCGTTACTTGCGGATTTACCAGTGACGACGTTTGCATAGCAGCCGCAGCCGGCGTAATCCCGGTGGCAAACAACAAAAACGTCGCAATCATTAATAATACTTTCTTCATTTCTACTCCCTTTAATACCTATGTAATCAAAAACGCTAGTTGTCCAATTTTTTGCTAACTTAACCGTTAATAGAACGGCTTCCACCATTCCATTTACGTTAATTAGCCCAATTGACCACTAGCGTTCTCGCCATTTTTATTTTTTTACTTGCTAGTTGGCTGCGCCCCCCGCACCGGTTGCTTTAAAGGCAACTGGATGATAAAACTAGTTCGCTTATCATTCGAATGGGCCTCAATAGTACCATTATGCATCTCGACAATGCTTTGCGCAATTGCCAACCCAAGTCCCGTTCCACCAGTTGCTTTAGAACGCGAGCCTTCCACCCGGTAGAATCGATCAAAGAGTTTCCCCAGCGCCTGGGCGGGAACCTTCTGCCCATCGTTAGCCACCTCAAAAATAACCGTGTCGTTAATCTGGTGTGCGTTTAGGTAAATATTCTTCCCACTGGTACCATATTTCAGCGCATTGGTAATTAAATTATTGAACACGCGGCCAATCTTTTCAGCGTCCCCCATCATTTCCAAATCCTCCGGAACGCACGTCGAAGTGATCACAAATCCCTTTTGCTTTGCTTCTAATTCGAAACTAGCCGCCAACTGCTGCAACATGGAGTCCACGTGAATCTTATTGTAATTTAGCTTAGGATTGGATTGACTAACTTTCGTGTACTCAAATAAATCTTCCACGAGCGATTTCATCTGGACCGACTTCAAATACGCCGTGTGCGTGTACTTAAGGATGTCCTCGGTGCTCTGGTACTGATGGTCCTCAATTAGGCGTAGATAGCCAATAATTGACGTCAACGGCGTCCGTAAATCATGAGACACGTTGGTAATCAAGTCATCCTTAGATTGTTTAAGCGCCCGTTCTTCTTCCATCGAACTAATTACACTATCTACTAGCGAGTTCACACTGTCGACGACCCGTTGGTGATCTCCACTCAGTTCAAACGGGATTCGATGATCAAAATGCCCGTTTGCAATGTAATGTAATTCCGCGATAATGTGCCGCAGTTGCATCTGTTTATAACGACGTTCTAGTCGCCAATACAGTACGCCTAAATCAGCTAAAAACATCACGGCAATGAAAATATTCTGGTAACTCCAAATTTGGATTCCACCAATGCTAATGGAATTTTTAACCAAGAAAATGGCATTAGACAATGCAGGATTGGTTTTTAACGCGCCATCAATCAAAATAAAAACTGATAAATTTAGTAACAGCAAAAGGATAATTGTAATAATCCCTTCGCCAAATAATTCGTATTTTTCACGACCCGTTAACTTCATTTACTTGCTCCCCAAAATCTAGTGTGCAACCACTTTGTAACCCACGCCCCAGACGGTTTCAATCACCTTTTCGCCGCCCGTAGCTTCTTCGATCTTATCTCGTAAATGACTTACGTGGACCATGACCGTTTTTGCAGAAATCACACTTTCTTGTTGCCAAACCCGCTCAAAAATTTCGTCCGCAGAAAAAACGCGGTTAGGATGGCTAGCTAACAAGTACAAAATTCCGAATTCCAGTGCCGTTAGTTGCACCGACTTGCCTGCCAAAGTTTTAACTTCGTGAGAATCACTATTGATGGTCAACGGACCAATGTCCAAAATTTCGGGCGCATTGTCCGTCACGTCCTTTTCGCTACGCCGTAATAGTGACTTAACCCGGGCCATTACTTCCAACGGGTTAAACGGTTTGGTAACGTAATCGTCCGCCCCAGTTAGCAACCCCTTAATTTTGTCCATGTCGTCAGTCTTTGCCGACAACATCAATATTGGCAATTCCGAGTCTTTGCGTACTTCACGAACCACCTGCATCCCGTCCATTTCAGGCATCATGATGTCTAGGATCATGAGCTTGATGTCTGGGTCAGTGTGCAACTTTGTTAAGGCTTCCTTACCATTGTAAGCTAACACGGGTTCGTAACCTTCGTTTTTAATGTAAATATCTAATAATTCAACAATTTCTTTATCATCATCGACTACTAAAATTTTCATGGTTTATCCCCTTTAAAATTTACGCTCATTTACTATAGTCTAGCAAATTTGGGAACAAATGCCCGAATTTAAGCAAGTTTTTTTAGTAATCCTTAAAAACTACCGAAAACATCCGGTTTTATCCAATCGCTCCCTCTAATTTTAGTAGGCGGTACTTCATGGCGATGCCACCCCGATACTGGCCAACCTGCCCACTTTTTAAAACCACGCGGTGACACGGGACCACGATCAACAATGGGTTCCGTGCGACGGCCGTCGCGACGGCGCGCACCGCGCTTGGCCGCTTAATTCGTTGCGCTAATGCGGAATAGCTAAGCGTGGTTCCCCACGGAATTTTTACTAACGCTTCCCAAACCAAGCGTTGCAACCCGGTCCCGTTTTCCATATCGAGGGGTAAGCCAAACTGACGCCGACTTCCTTGTAGGTATTCCGCAATTTGGTGTTTTGCCGCCTGATTAATAACTTCGTCTTGAACCAGTGTAGCGGCTGGATAAAATTCATACATTTCAGTTAAGTCAGCATTCGGGGTGCCCACAAAAGCCAATCCCCTTTCAGTAGATCCTAGGTAATAACGGTTGGTTCCGGCGACTAGCGCCGAATAGTAAATTTTCATCTTGTTCCTCCTCGAAATCAAGTTACGGAGTGTATAAAAAAGAGCGGGACAAAAGTCGGTTAATTTGTGAGCTTTAATTGAAAATCGACCATTATGCCTGAATTTAGCATTAATGGTCGATTTTGGCTTAAGCGGAATAAACTGGCTTTGGGCTCTGTTAAAGCCCATACCCCAAACTGATTTTTAAAAAGGATTTTTTTAGTTTTTCCAGCTTCTTTTTAGTTAATATTCAATTTATTTATGATAATTAGGAGCCAACTTAGTCATTTGAACGTCATGTGGGTGTGATTCCACCAACCCAGCGTTCGTAATTTGAATAAATTGGACCTTTTCGGCTAAATCGGGAATCGTGGCAGCCCCTACGTAGCCCATTCCTGAACGTAATCCGCCTAACATTTGGAAGATAATCGCGGCAACCGAGCCTTTGTATTCTACGCGTGCTTCGATTCCTTCGGGAACCAATTTATTAGCTTCGTTAACGCCACCTTGGAAATAGCGGTCTGCCGAACCCTTTTCCATTGCGCCAACCGAGCCCATTCCCCGGTAAGCCTTGTACTTCTTACCGCCATCTTCAATGATGGATCCAGGAGTTTCGTCGGTTCCGGAAAGCATGCTTCCTAGCATTACGGCGTTTCCTCCGGCAACCAAAGCTTTTACAATGTCGCCAGAAAACTTAATTCCACCATCCGCGATAATTTGCTTGCCATATTCGCGAGCAACGCCTGCTGCATCGTAAATCGCCGTAATTTGGGGAACACCCACGCCAGCTACCACTCGGGTGGTACAAATTGAACCAGGTCCAATTCCTACTTTAACTACGTCAACTCCTGCTTCGAAGAGTGCCCGAGTGCCTTCTGCAGTAGCAACGTTTCCCGCGATTAGGGTTTGGTCGGGGAAGTGTTCACGAATTTCAGCAATTTTACGTAAAACTCCAGCTGAATGACCATGGGCCGTATCAATTACGATGGCGTCAACGCCTGCTTCAATCAACGCTTCCGCGCGTTCGAAAGTGTCACTAGTAACGCCGACAGCGGCAGCAATTAACAACCGGTCCTGGTCGTCGACCGCCGCTTTAGGATTGTCATCAAAGTTAACGTCAGCTGACTTAACTTTTCGTACTTCGGCAGCCTGTTGCTCTGCACTCATATTTTTATGGATGACCCCTAGTCCACCTTGGCGAGCCATGGCAATTCCCATCGCTGATTCGGTGACCGTATCCATCCCCGCACTAATAATTGGAATATTAAGCTTTAAATTATCTGCTAACTGCGTCGTAATGTCCGCCTCGTTGGGCAACACGTGGCTTTCGCCAGGAATTAATAAAACATCGTCAAACGTTAATCCTTGTTTCGTAAACTTATTATTCCAATTACTCATCAATACTCTCCTTTATTTATCTAAAACTATAGTAGACCGCCAACAATGTGAAACTTTCGTCTAAGATACCACCGACCGGCAAAGGCTGCAACCGCTAATATGATGTAGCCAGCCAACGGTAGCATCGGATTAATTGCTGGTGGCAATGCTCCAAAGGCCGTGTAGAAGATAATCCACAAAATTACCGCCAATACGGTAATCCCAGCTTGTTTCCACAAGGAAGGTCGTTTTTTACGGTTAACAAATAACCGGTAAATGTAGGCAATCCCCAATCCACCAACTGCTGAAGTCAAGATAATTGCCAAAATTCCGGCCGGTCCAGGAGCTGCCTGAACCGATTTTGGTTGAATTAACATCATTAACGCGTACATTGCCGCAAAAAGGGCCATGAAAATAAGGCCATTATCAGCGGCGCGAAGCCAGATGTTATTGCTTTGGGCTTCCATCTTAGCCTTCTTAGGGCCTTCCACAATTGCTTTAAAACGGTCGGTTGGGGTTCCAAACAACTGTTTTGCGGTCGTTCCCGTTTTTTGTCCCTCCAACAATTGGGTTTCCGTGTCGATTAACGCAGCTTGGCGTTGTTCGTCACTTAACTTGCTTGCCTGTAATTCCTTACGCAAGCGGTGCATGAAATCGGCGTTACGCTTAGTTAATTCCGTTGATTGCTTATGTTCAGGACGCGAATGCCGTTGTTGCGCACCCGCGTTACGTGGTTCTTCACTCATTTTTTATTGCTCCTCATCCAGTAATTTTATACGTTGAAGCGGAATTCGATAATGTCACCATCTTGGACATGGTAATCCTTACCTTCTAGACGCAAGCGTCCCGCTTCTCGAACCGCTTGCATGCTGCCATACTTATCCAAGTCGTCAAACGAAACGGTTTCCGCACGGATAAAGCCGCGTTCAAAGTCCGAATGAATAATTCCCGCCGTTTGCGGTGCCGTCATGCCCTTCTTGAACGTCCAGGCGCGAGTTTCCTTACCACCCGCCGTGAAGAAAGTTTGCAAGCCTAGTAGGTTGTAAGAAGCTTGGATCAAGCGGTTTAATCCAGGTTCTTCAATTCCTTCTGCTTCAAGGAATTCAGCTTTTTCGTCATCTTCAAGTTCCGCAATTTCTTGTTCGGTTTCGGCAGAAATCCCTAAAACTTGGGCGTCTGGATCCACTTCGGCAACGTAATCTTTGATTTCCTTAAAGTACTTGGAGCTTTCTGGATCAGCCATGTCATCTTCGGCAATGTTAGCTACGTAAAGCACTGGCTTTGTAGTTAACAAGAATAAGCCCTTCACAATTGGCATTTCAGCTTCGTCAAATTCCACTGCCCGAGCTGGTTTGCCGGCTTCAAGAACCGGGTGCAATTTTTCCAGCACTGCCAATTCAGCCAAAGCGTCCTTGTCACGACCCTTAGCTGCCCGTTGTACCTTAGCTAGTCGCTTTTCAACGCTTTCTAAATCTGCCAAGCTTAATTCCATATTAATGGTTTCAATATCTTCGATAGGGTCGACTTTACCAGACACCGTGGTGATGTTGTCATCATCAAAAGCGCGCACTACGTGAACAATCGCGTCCACTTGTCGAATGTTTTCTAGGAACTTATTTCCGAGCCCCTCACCCTTACTTGCTCCCTTAACAATCCCCGCAATATCGGTAAATTCAAAGGTCGTGTGCACAATTTTCTTTGCCGGAATAATTTCTTGGATCCGCGCTAACCGTGCATCGGGAACCTCTACCATTCCCACGTTAGGATCAATCGTCGCAAACGGATAGTTCGCCATTTCGGCGCCCGCCTTTGTAATTGCGTTAAATAAGGTTGACTTACCAACGTTAGGCAAGCCCACAATACCAGCTGTTAATGACATGTTAATTACACTTTCCTTTCAAAATTGCGTGTTCTTGTTTCTATGGTATCAAAAAAATGGTCTAGATAATAGGTGGTGACTGGATTAAAAACGGCAATCCAGAAAATGTTTTTCCTTTACTTTGCAGATGTATTTGCCTCGTAAAAATGAAAAGACGGCGTCCTGTTACCCGCTTTTTTAACCCAAAATAAAAAATGCTCATCCTTTCCCTGAAAATTAAACCACCACTACGTATTCAGTGCTCCAAGCTTTTTCAATTTATTTTATAAAAAAGAACACATCCCCCTTTTTACTTTCCAAAACTTAACGAAAAGCAACTGACAATGTGTTCTCTATATTCACTACGCAAAATGATGTTTGCTGTCCCAAATTTTGATCAGCACCGTTTAAAGCTCGTCTTCATTGGGTCTTTCAGCAACCACCTTTTTCAGTTTTTGTTCAAATTCCCGCCGTTTAAGCATCACAATGTGCCGACAACCTAAACACTTCATTTTTATATCCATCCCTAAACGGATAATTTCCCACCGGTTAGTTCCGCAAGCATGGTTCTTCTTCATTTGAACAACGTTATGCAAATCGTATTCCATGGTATCTTCCTCCCTAATCTAGTGAAATATGTAGCAGTTCTAAAATGCGGTTTAAATCGCTCATCGATTCGTAATTAATTTCAATTTTACCCTTCTGTTTTGACCGGGCCACCACTAGGGCTTTAGTGCCTAGCCGCTCTGCTAGTTGGTTTTCAACTTCCCTAATGAACGGGGATTTATGTTGTTGCACCACTTTTGCGGTTGCCTTGGGTGTTTTTGTCGCGTTAATCTGGTTGACGATTTTTTCCAGTTGCCGCACCGTTAATCCTTCTTGGACCGTCCGCTGGGCAAGCTTTTCTATCTGGCGTTCTTGTT
This sequence comes from Pediococcus acidilactici, assembly GCA_024970065.1. Taxonomy (NCBI): domain Bacteria; kingdom Bacillati; phylum Bacillota; class Bacilli; order Lactobacillales; family Lactobacillaceae; genus Pediococcus; species Pediococcus acidilactici. The sequence continues at coordinate 1,805,677 of CP103908.1, forward strand.
TAACCCCTAATAACGTTCGAGCTTGCCCCATGGAAATTTCGCCAGCTTGTAAAAGCTCTTTGACCGCGGTCGGTAACCCGAGCAGTCGCAAATAATTAGCGATGTATGGTCGACTTTTTCCTAGCCGCTCGGAAACTTGCGCTTGGGTCAGCCCCAGCTCCTTAATCATTGCTTGATAGGCTTCCGCTTCTTCTAACGGGCTTAGGTCCTCACGCTGCAAGTTTTCAACGATCGCGGCTTCTCGAGTAGTCTCGTCCGAAAAATCCCGGATAATTGCCGGAACCTCCGTTAACCCGGCAATAATACTAGCCCGGTACCGTCGTTCGCCGGCAATAATTTCATACCGTTCCACGGCCGAAATTGGTTGGCGCAAAACTAACGGCTGGAAAATTCCCGATTCCTTAATCGAATTCGCCAGTTCCACCAACTTTTTCCTGTCGAAAATTCGCCGTGGCTGAAACGGATTCGGCCGAATTTTATCTACTGCAATCATTTGGTAACTAGCATTTTCTGGAACGTTCAGCTGTGCTTCTAATTGTTTCTCATTCATGATAACCTTCTATTTCTCGCCAATTGGATCTTTACTTGGAGTTCCCGGTTTCCGCGGATACTTATTCGGGGTCTCCTTTTTCTTTTCAATTACCACTAAATGCCGTTCATCACCGGTTATTGGCAACGTAAATTGTTGATCTTCTAATAATTTACCACCTAAAACTGCGATTGCTTGGCGACCATTTGCCAACTCTTGTTCGGTATGGGCCGCTTTCAGCGCAATAAAATGACCACCCTGCTTAACCAGTGGCAAACACAACTCACTTAACACGCTCAAGCGCGCCACTGCCCGGGCGGTAACTAGTGCAAAACTCGCACGGTATGGCGATTTTTTAGCACCGAAAGTTTCGGCCCGGTCGTGAACTAACTCCACATCACTTAAGCCTAACTCGTCTACCAACCCCTGTAAAAACTTGATGCGTTTGTTCAAGGAATCCACGATGGTAACCTTCAAACTCGGCAACAATATTTTCATTGGCAACGACGGAAATCCCGCTCCGGCACCAACGTCGCATAGTGCGGTACCGGAAGTGAAAAACTGGGGAGCTTCTAACAAGGGGGTTACCGAGTCATAAAAATGCTTAAGGTAAACTTCCTTTTCATCCGTAATTGCGGTTAGATTAACGTGTTCGTTTGTCTCCACCAATCGTTTATAATAAGTATCAAATTGCCCCATCTGGTGGTCGCTAATTTGCCACCCCCGTTTGGCAAGTGCTTGACGAAATTCTTCTGGATTCATCTTTTTTCTCCTTGTGAAACATTAATTGTTTCATATTCCTAACTCCACTTTAACCAATTCCCGCACTTTTGGCAATAAGCCAATTTATATATGGAAGGAAGGATTATATGCAACCAACCATCCGTCCGGTAAGCGCGTTTACCCCGCAGCACTACGATCTATTGCTTTTGGCCGACCCCTCTTTCAAAAGCATCGCCAGTTACTTATCTAGCAGTACTGCTTTTGAAATGGTGTCTACAAACCGGCCCATCGGAATCATTGTCGTCCATTCTCTTGCTAACCAAGTTGCTGAAATTATGAACCTAGCCGTTTCCCCGGCGTTTCAAGGACGACATTATGGTAGTCAGTTGCTCGAGTTTGCCATCGACCACGCTTCTAAAGCGGGCTACCACAAACTTCAAATCAAGACTGGGTCAACTAGTTTTGCGCAACTATATCTCTACCAAAAATGGGGCTTTCGCTGCACAAAGGTTTTACGCGACCATTTTGTTGACCCCGCTTATTACCCCGAACCGATTTATGAAAACCACCTGCACCTGCGTGATGCAATTGTTTTAGAACGTCCCCTGCCAAGACGCTAAAAATCATTTTCCATAAAAAACCCCAACTAGAGTTTTCACTCGTAGCTGGGGTTTTATTTTGGCAGTTCATAAACTGTAATTCCTAGGTGGCATAATTAAAAGCTTAGGCGCGCATTTTTTTGACTTCCGCAATAAACCACTCGTTAAAGGCAGCGGCATCAATGTCTACACACACCTCTGCGTTAGTCTTACCGTCGTGATATGCGCCACGAATATCGGCAACCGTTTCCCCGATTGCTGGTCCTTCGGTAACCACGTCAACCCAGTAGGCTTCGGTTTGGTACATCTCCGGATTCAAGGTGTACGCTAACGTGTTTACGTCATGCATCGGGATCCCACCTTCGTTGCCTTCATAATAGTGGGTGAAAATTGCCCCCAGCATTTCACCTGGCTTACCCAAGGTCTTAATTGTGGCGATGGTTTCTGGCGTAAGCAATGCCTTCATGGTAACGTCTAAACCGACCATCACTACCGGAATTCCACTTTGGTAGACAATTTCAGCCGCGTGTGGATCCGTAAAGACGTTAAATTCAGCCGCGCTGGTCATGTTTCCCATTCCAATTGCGCCACCCATTGCGACGATTTTCTTGATTTTTCCCTTAACATCGGGATGTTCCTTCAATAACAAGGCAATGTTCGTGTAAGAACCCGTAGGAACCAAAGTGATTGGTTCATCGTTAGCCATGATGGTTTGGTAAAGAACCTCTACGGCGTTATTGGCTGGCACTTCTGCAGGTTCCTCACCAAAATCGTATCCTGGCATTCCGGATTCACCGTGCACCCGGGCAGCGTCCTCAAACGGCTTTAAAAGCGGTTGTTCAGCACCGCTAGCTACCGGTACGCCTGCATTAAAGAACTTAACTAGTTTCAAAGCATTTTTAGTAGTTTTATCAACCGTCACGTTTCCCGCAACCGTTGTGATTAATTCTAATTCAATTTCGGGATTGTTGATGGCAACCGAAATTGCGGCTGCGTCATCAATTCCTGGATCAGTATCCATAATAATTTTTGTTGTCATTTAATTACCTCCAAAGGTTTTATGAAAGCGTCCTCATTACCATTCTAAAAAAAGATGAACTCCGAGTCCATCTTTTTTCGCTTTTTTAATTTTGAACTAGTTTACCAAACGAATACGCCAATGAATCCGGCAGATAGTAAGGAAACTAAAATTCCAGAAAGCAACATGTAACCAACGTTTTTAGAAATCACATCGTTCTTTTCCCGGTCAACTAAGCCCTTGAACGCTCCGATAATCATTCCGGTAGTTGAGAAGTTTGCAAACGATGTTAAGAAAACGGTGAGGGTTGCTAAGAAGTGTGGTGTGAAGTGTTTCAAAATTGGTGAAACCTTACCCATAACCACGAATTCGTTAGTAACTAACTTAGTACCCATGTATTGAGCCATTTGGAAAGCGTGACTCGGATCGAAACCAAGTAGCCAAGCAAATGGGAACATAATTACCCCGAGAATGTTTTCTAGTGAAAGTGCTGGGTTAATCTTGCCTAATAAAGCATCAATCAACGCTGCCAAAGCAACGAAGGCAATTACGTTAGCCGTAATGATTAAGATCAAACGACCCGCGCCTAAGATCGAATCGCCCAAGAACGAGAAGAATGGTTCCCGTGCAGGCTTCTTAGTAACGGTTTCTTCAGCAACTTCTTCTGAACCTGATTCGATGGTTTCAGTTGTTGCTCCAGTGTCGGCACTGCTACCGATCTTAGCAATGGTATCTTCTTCTTCCGTTACTGAAACTGGATTGAGCACCGTGGTGACGATAATTGCGTTGATAATGTTAATTGGCACTGCGGCAATTATGTATTGACCAGGCATCATTAATAAGTACGAACCTAAAATTGAAGCTGTAACACAGCTCATGGACATCATCGCGATCGTAACTAACCGCGCTGACTTCATTTGCCGCAATTGTAAACCAGAAACCGCTAAAGCTTCCGTATTACCTAAGAACATCATTTCTACGGCAAAGAATGATTCAAACTTCGGTTGGCGAGTAATGAAGGACAACCCTTTACCAACCCACTTAATAATCCAAGGGAGAACGCCGATGTAGGTCAAAATATCAAATAATGGCACAATCATCAAGATTGGTAGCAACGCACTCGTTACAAAGTTCATTTGCTTTACGTCGACCCAATCAGCAAGTGCAAAGGAAATTCCTTTATACGAAATATCAACTAAACCTTTAAATCCATCCGCAGCAGCCTTAACTGCGTTAATCCCAACGGTAGAGTTAACTAAGAACCAAGCTAACACAATGTTAATTACCACCATGATACCGACTGATTTCCAATCAATATGCTTGCGGTCTTTAGAAAATAGGACGGCAACGCCCAAAAATACGATTATTCCAATCACATTTACTGCTAAATACATACCGAATATCTCCCTCTTACAATCCAATTTATTAACAGATGTTGTAATAATCATAACGGCAAATATTTAGTATGTAAATAAAAAATCTAAAGATTTTGAAAAGATTTTCAAAATCCAATCAATTGCTATTGTGGTCCGTTCCAATTTGTGGTAAATCGTTTTACCTAACGCTGCCAGAAGCCATTAACCGCTTTCTTTAAGTCAAAAATCGAACTGATTTGGCGATATTTGCTCCAATGTTTCGGAAATAGCTTTAGGTACCGGTAACCGGCAAAACGTTGATCCATGAGCACCACGTTTCCCCGATCACGCTTCGTACGGATTAGCCGCCCCGCCGCCTGCAAAACATGGTTCATTCCCGGCAATTGATAGGCGTATTCGAATCCGTGGCCGTTTTTTTCGTCGAAATAATCCCGCAATAAATTCTGTTCCACGCTTAGGCCAGGCAACCCCACACTGACAATTCCGACCCCGATTAGTTGTTCATCGGTCAAGTCAATTCCCTCCGAAAAGATTCCTCCCAACACCGCAAAGCCCACCAAGGTTGTTGCCGAAGGGCTCCGGAATTTATCCAAAAATGCCGTTCGGTCTTCTGGCGACATTTGGTTATTTTGCTGTTCAACCTGCACTTCCGGGCGAAGCACGCGAAAAGCACTGGCAATTTGGTCTAAATAGGCGTACGAGGGGCAAAAAATTAGGTAATTTCCCGCTTTAGCGCTTACTAACGTATCAATTGAAGCGACAATTTGCGGCAGGCTCTCCTCCCGATTGGCAAAGCGGGTGTCGATGTAATCGGTAATCAAGATGTTCTGCTGTTGTTGCTCAAACGGCGAGTCCATCCGTAAGGATAAAGCATCACTGCTTCCCAAAGTTTCTTGGTAATAATCGACCGGACTTAAGGTTGCCGAAAAGAAGACCGCTCCCCGGCCCTTTTTGAGTGAAGCATCTAGGTACGGACTGGGATCCAGAATTTGTTCCTGCACGTTAACTCCGATTTCTGTTTTTTTAATGATAATTCGGTAACTTTCGTCATAATATTCCGCAATCTTTAAATAGACGCTGCACGCGAAAAATACCGACAAAATCTGGTCCGTTAAGTCCCCATCCGGCTGCTTAGGCAACCATTCCCGCACCGCTTCGTTGAACTTCAGCATTACGTTTTCCAACGGTCCTAACGGTTGGTAATCGACTAAAGCTTCTTTATTTTCCTTTTCAAACGTATTTTGAATGATCGTTAGTTCGTTGCCGAGCCGGTTTAACCAGCGCTTAACCGTTGAAGAGTCGACGTCGTGTCCACTAGTTTCAAAAAGCTCTTGGGCTTTCACCACTTGGTCGGTGTTAATTTCTGCCGAATACATATCTCGCGAACGGGAGACCAAGTTGTGCGCTTCGTCAATCAAAAAGAAATTTCCCTTATCCACGTTAGAAAAATAACGCTGCAAGTACACCCGGGGATCAAACAAGTAGTTGTAATCGCCAATAATCAAATCACAAAAAAGCGACAAATCCAGCGAGAATTCAAACGGGTCCAACGTATGCTTCTTTGCGTACTTTTGAATAACTTCCTTGGTAAATTGATTTTCGTGATCCAGCGCATCTTGAATTCCGTCCTTCACCCGGTCGTAGTATCCCAACATGTAAGGATTATTTTCCGGATTTACCCCGACTTCTTCTGGAAAAATGATTTTATCTTTAGCCGTTAAGGTAATGCTCTTTAACTTCAAGCCACCTTCAGCCATTAGTTCAAGCGCCTCTTCCGCAACGTGCTGGGTACTTTGTTTAGCCGTTAAATAAAAAATCCGCTCCATTTTTGCTTCCCCGATTGCCTTAATACTGGGAAAGAGGGTCGAAATGGTTTTACCAATTCCGGTCGGTGCTTCCACGAATAACCTTTGTTCCGTGAGGACGGTTTTATAAACTGCCACCGCTAATTCGCGTTGACCTGCCCGGTACTCCGGAAAGGGGAAGTCCAATTTTTTGGCCGACTGGTTTCGAATGGAACGCCAATCTTGTTGGCGCCGAACCCATTCTTGGTATTCGTTGATCAATTCGTCAAAGAATTCACTCAGTTCCTGACGACTAAACGTTTGTTGTTGCTCTAACACGTCGTCGGTAGGCCGCTGATAGTAGGTCAACTGAATCGTTACCTGCTCATAATCTAAATCCTGGCTAAGAATGGCTCCGTACACCTTCGCCTGACTCCAATACAATGTCTTAGTATTTTCACTGAGTTCTTCATAAGGTGGGTCGGAAGTTTTAATTTCTTCAATAAAAAGCTCGTCTCCGATCACCACCCCGTCGGCCCGGCCTTCAACGGTAAGTTCAGAGCCAGCAACTTCCACAACCCGTTTGACCGCGTATTCTTTTTCGTAATCCGCGCCGCGTTTCTTCTGCAGGCGTCGGTGAATTTGCGCGCCCTTTAACGCTGTATTTTGGCTATTCATCGTCGGATTCAAATCTCCGCTTCGCAAAATAAATTCTACTAACTGACGAATCCCGATCTTTGTTGGTACCATTACATTCTCCCGCTACTTTTCTTAAATAAAAATATTTCGTTCCTCGCTAACGTATTTACCTACGAAACCGTTTAAGGAGGAATTTTATGAATTACAGATCAATACTTTTTACTACCGTCGTGGCAGCCATGGGTGGATTTTCTTTAAGCAACTCGCCAATTTCTGCACATAGTTTACCGGCTAACTCGCCGCTGATAAAAGCGGCCATTCCGGAAACACCGCGCCCAGAAACTTCCCAGTCACTTAATAATCCACCGGCCGCGCCCATCGCTTTCAACCAACTAGAAGCCGTTTTAAACCAACACCTTGGCCAGCCTTTTATGTGGGGGGCTACCGGGCCGAGCGCTTTCGATTGTTCGGGGCTGACCCAATTTGCCTTTCGCCAAGCGTTGGGAATTAATTTAAACCGGACGGCTGCACAGCAATTTCAACAAGCGCGCCACGTCGATGCTTCAGAAGTACGTCCCGGCGATTTAGTCTTTTTTTCCTATAACCAAGGACAAAGCATTGATCACGTGGGAATCGTAGCAAAGGGTCACCACATGATGATCGACGCCCAAAATCGTGGGGTGATTCGTGAAAGTTACGACACCCCGTGGTGGCAACCGTTCATCGCCGGATATGGACGAGTTTTAAGCGACCATTAGCTATTTAAACGCTTCTTCACGATAATTTAAAGGGACTGGGGAAATAGACACCTTGTTAATCAAGATGCCTTAAAAGTTCCCCAGTCCCTTTTGTGCAGTATTATTAAGTACATAATTGAAGTTCAGCAGTGCAGTTAACTTAAGTTCACGTAATCTATTTAAACCAGTCGTAGTGCCAAACATCACCATGAACTCACTTAAAGCTTAACCAAAGTGGCGCTTCCACCAACCCTTTTTAGGTTGTTCCAAGGCTTTTTGGTTCTTTTCTACTAAGTCGTCAATTTTCTTGGCTAACTTAGCATTTTCTTCGTGATAACTTTGGTTTTGCTCTACCACCTTAGTTAGCAGTTGTTTTAAGTCCGCCATATCTTGGCTTTGAGCAGCGATGAAGCGTTTCATTGATTCGTCCATCACCATTGGGACGTTATCACCTTCAACTTGATCTTGCTCGTCTTTTTCGGCGTCTTCGTCTTCTTCATCACTCGATGATGAAACTCCCAAAGTTGCCTGAACAGCTTGTTTAAGGGTGTTCTTTTCACCCAAAAGCTCATTCATCTTTTCTAAAATCTGAATGTCTTCTTCAGAATAAATTCGACGTCCACGGCCATCATGTTGGAATTTATGGCCGCTTCGTTCCATTTCCTTTGCCCAGTTACCTAACGTAGCAAGGCTTCCGATTCGTTCGATTTTTTCAACGACATCCGAACCGGTTGCGTATTCATCTGCTTCAATATCTTTTGCCATTATTTCACCCACTTTAATGATTAATTTTACTACAAACTGAAGTACAATTCTAGTTCAAAAAAGCCGTTTTAATCGCATTCTTTACTTCAATGAACTTCAAATTCCGCTTTTAAGCCCACCGTTCAATCTATTTTACCCCCGTACTGGTTTTTCAACAATCTATGTTAGAATGACTAATTGAGTGAACTTAATAATCGAGGTAATTTATGAATAACAAGAAAAACTTTAAATCAACTAAGCAACGTTCGCAATCCCGAACGAATACTAAGCGAAACCAGCGTCACTACCACCATAATCCCAAAAATGCCCAACAGATTACCGAAGGACAGGTAATCCCACTGAAAATTAAACGACTCGGCATTAATGGGGAAGGAATTGGTTACTACCAGCGGACGATTTGCTTTATCAAGGGGGCTTTGCCAGGTGAAAAAGTACTTGCCAGCATCACCGAAGTCCATCCACGCTATCTTACCGGTGTCTTGCATCAAATTAAAAAAGTTAGTCCTGACCGGGTGACTCCCATCGATAACTATGCCGACGAGGTGGGCGGTTTTGAACTCGAACACCTCGCGTACCCTGCCCAACTAGAATTTAAGCGCGACGTCATTCGTCAAGCGTTAACTAAGTTTCGGCCTGCAGGTTATCAAGATTATGAGCTACGTCCAACCATCGGCATGGATAATCCGGTTGCTTACCGAAACAAAGCTCAATTTCAAGTTCGGCGACTTACCGATGGCCAAGTCGGAGCCGGCCTTTATAAAGAAGGAACGCACGAACTCGTTGATCTTGCAACCTGCAGTGTTCAACATCCGTTAACCATGAAGATTATCCGGGCGGCGGTAGCCCTATTTACAAAGTATAATGTCGATATTTATGATGAACATCGCAACGAGGGTGAATTGAAAACGCTGGTCGTGCGGGTCGCCCAAGCTACCCAAGAAACTCAAGTCGTCTTCATCACTAATACTCCCCAACTATCGCACGTAACGGAAGTCATTGACGAGTTAGGCGCCCAATTCCCCGAGATCGTCTCCTTTATGCAAAATATTAATCCAGGACGCCAATCCCTAATTTGGGGTGAAAAGACCGTAAAGCTACGTGGGCAAGCTACCATTCGCGAGGAACTTGACGGATTGTCCTTCAACTTATCCGCGCGGGCCTTTTTCCAATTAAACCCGCAACAAACCGTTACGCTGTACGACGAAGCGCGCAAAGCGTTAGCCATCACCCCAAATTCGCGAATTGTGGACGCCTACTCCGGAGTTGGAACAATCGGCCTATCCTTAGCTAACAAAGCAAAAGAAGTTCGTGGAATGGACACGATTGCCGATGCCATTGCCGATGCAAACGAAAACGCTCGACTTAATCAGATCGACAACGCTCGTTACGAAGTCGGTTCTGCTGAGAAATTGCTGCCTAAATGGCTAAAGGAAGGCTTCCAACCTGACGGAATTGTCGTTGACCCTCCCCGAGTAGGGCTTGACCGCCGATTAATCGACGCCATTTTGAAATCGGCTCCCAAGCATTTCGCATACGTATCGTGCAATCCTTCCACTCTCGCACGTGACCTAGTGCCGTTAGTGAAGAAATATCGCGTAGAATACATTCAATCAATTGATATGTTCCCACAAACTGCCCGAGTAGAAGCAGTTGTAAAACTAACGCTGCGTGACGCATAAATAAATACGCTAAAAAACCAAGGAAACTTCCAACTTTACAAAAGTTGGTTAGACTCCTTGGTTTTTTTATATCCAGCAATTCTTTTGTGCGAGTTCGACGGCTTCAAGCCGGTTACGGACCCCCAATTTACTAAAAACTGCCGATAGATAATTGCGGACCGTACCTTCACTTAAAAATAATCGTTGAGCAATTTCCTTAGTCGGCATTCCACTTGCAGCCACCTGCAGAACCTCGGTTTCCCGCTTAGTTAATGGGTTTTGGTCGGCAGATAAAACACTTTGAACAAGTGCCGGATCGTAAATGATTTTTCCCGTCATCACCTGGTTAATTGCGGTAATTAACTCCTCACTTGGGCTGTCCTTTAGTAGATAAGCCGCAACCTGAGCCCGCACCGCTTGTTCAAAATAAGTTTGCCGGGCAAAGGTTGTCAAGATCACAACTCGAGTTGGTAATTGCTCTTCATGAATTCGTTGCGCAACTTCCAGCCCACTTAATTTGGGCATCTCAATATCTAAAACGGCCACGTTGGGAGAATGTCTTTGGATCATTTGCCAAGCCGTTGCCCCATCGCTAGCCGTAATGTCGCGGAGCTCATCAGGAACCCGTTCCGGAGCCTTCTTTAATAATTTTTGGGCGAGCTCCGTTTTCACGGTAATCATTGAAAAACTTTGCCCTAAAGTGTCGTGTAAATCCCGGGCGATCCGGTCCCGTTCACCGCGTCGAATTAAGTTTTCAAGCCGGCGATTATTTTGGGACATTTGTTTGCGGATTTGGACTGAACGGGCAAAACCATACGACATTATTGGAGAAAGAATTGGAAAAATCAATCCAAAAGCGTTCATAGCATATTCCACCCCAGATGTCGGGTTGATTTGTAAACTGTGGATGATTCCTGCGCCTAAAAGAGCGTAATAAGCCACTAAAAACCATCCAAAATAGCGCCGTGGCATCGTTGAAAGGATGAACGCAACCTGCCAAGCAGTAAAAGTAATCATGAAAAAGTTTAACGGCCACACGGCAAACGACCCAGTAATTAGTAATTCCAGCGGAATCGTTACCTTCCGCCACTTGGGAACCTCGGTAACCAATATGTAGACAACGAGAAAAGCCACCATCATCAGCAGCCAAAAATAGTCCGTCCACGACCGGGCTGGTAAATAGAATGCCGCGCTAAACGGCAAGTACATTAGCCAAATGTAGGTCTCCCACTTAATCTTTTTCAACGATTCCCTAAAACTATGCATTAATTGCCGAGCTCCTCTTCGCTAATAATTGCGCCACTCCTGCGGTTACCAACGCCATAATCACAATCCATTCGCTAATCCCCGCTACACTACTCCAGTTAATTTTAGCATGGTTGATCACTTGTCCAATTGTACGATTTAGAAAATACGTGGGCAAATGTCGCCCGATATTTTGAAGCCATTCTGGCATTGTTTCTAAAGGCCACCACAATCCGCTCACAATCGCTAAGGGAAAGGTTACTAAGTTCATTAACATCCCCAACGTTTCTTGCCGCTTAACGTTAGCTAACAACACGGCTAACAACATAATTGGAATTTGCCCCACTAAAATTAATCCCAATAAAGTCAGCCATTGTACCGGATCTAAAGCAATTGAATTTAGATAAGCCGCGACCGTTCCCAAAATCCCCATTGCCATGAAGTTTTTAAGCGTGTTCCACAATAAAAACGAAGCGTAATAATTGTCTAAGCGGTGATGATTTAATTTCAAAAACACCGTCAGCCCTTCGTTCCGATCCCGGATTAACGCGGTAGACATCCCCATAAGCAAGGTAATCAATAAACTATACACCATCATACTTCCCAAATAACTACCGGCAAATTCATGATTATTGGTTGAGGGGTTCACAAATAATTTAGTGAATAACCAGTAGAAAAAGGCTGGCATCCCCAGCGACATTATTAAAAACGAGGGATTGCGGAATACCAGCCGCTTTCCATCAAATTTCAACTGCTCCCATAATTTATTCATGACGGTCATCCTCCTTGGTCATCGCGGTAAAAATGTTTTCTAACGAAGCGGCGGTGATTTTTACATTATTTAATTGGTTTAGCCACGGAGCCAAAGCCCGCAGTGTTTGATCACTATCCGTGGTATCCAGCGTAACTTGCTGGTCTTGGACAAGAACCTGCTTTACGTTCGGCAGCCCTTGGAAACGCGCTTTAGGAAGGGTGGTTGCAAAACTAATTTGACTAGTTAAGTAGCCTCGCTGAAGTTCAGCTAAAGTACCATTGAACTTAATTTTACCTGCTTTTAAAATCAAGATTCGGTCGGCAACTTCCTGAATTTCTGCCAAGTAATGGCTGGTAATTAAAACCGTCTTCCCCTGAACGCGCATTTGTTCAATTTTGCGCCAGAATATTTGTCGTGCGTTGACATCCATTCCCACGGTCGGTTCATCTAAAAATAGCAACTGTGCATTGCTAACCAACGTTAATCCAAAGGCTACTTTCTGCAACTGCCCACCCGACAACCGGTTTAAGGGTCGTTTTGCAAACGAACTTAAGGCTAATTCTTTCATTACGTCAGCTACCGGGCGCGGATTACGATATTGCGCAGCGGTAAGTTGTAATAAATCCCGCACGGTTACTCCCACTAGCTTCAGATTATTTTGAAACATCGTGTTCACTTCTGGTTTAGCAACCTTATTCCACTGAATTGCACCACTTGGGGAATGCAAGATTCCCAATAGCAGTTTCAAAAGAGTGGTTTTTCCCGCACCGTTTTCGCCAATCAAGCCAATAATTTCTCCCGTGGGCACGGTTAAGTTTACCCCGCGTAAAACCATTTTTGAACTATAATTGAACTTCAATTCGTGGACTTCCACGAGCGCCGTATTTTTCATTAGCAGATCCTCCATACCCTATATTCTAGGGAATTACCATCTCCTTATTCAGTACTAGATGTCATTACTTTGTCATGACATTTGTCACACTTTATAAAAACTGTTTAAGTTTCTCCCTTACCAAGTGCTTTTCGTCGACTTCTCAGTGCCGAGTCGGAATAATAGAAGAAAACACCCCACTATGGAGGATTTTATGGAACAACAAATTACGCAATTCATTAACGACTTTGGTTATCTGGCGATTGTGCTCCTGATTGCCTTGGAAAACCTTTTGCCGCCAATCCCGTCGGAGATCATTTTGACTTTTACGGGGTTCATGACCCTCACGTCTAAACTAACCCTATGGGGGAGCGTAATCGCTGCTACGGTTGGGGCCGTCATTGGAGCTCTGCTTTTATACGTAATTGGTCGTTATTTGAATCCGGAACGTTTACATTGGCTCGTAGCTAGTCGAGTAGGCCGCGGGTTGCGCTTAAAAGATAGTGACATTACTAAAGCGCAAAATTTCTTTCAACGTCACGGGTTTAAAACAATCTTTTTTGGACGGTTTGTTCCCGTAATTCGGAGTCTAATTTCAATTCCAGCGGGGATGGCAAAAATGCCAGGACTGCTCTTCGTTTTGTTAACCACGGTGGCCACCTTAATTTGGAACTTAGTCCTCATTCTTTTAGGCCGTGCCGCTGGAAGTGCGTGGGCAGAAGTTTCCGCAATGGTCGATACGTACGCCTCCGTGGTAGCAGTTCTGCTAGTTGGCCTCCTCCTTATTGGCGGAGCAGTTTATTATTTCAAACGAATTCGACCGAAAGCTTAAACTCCGAAATCGTTTTCATGGTAAAATAGGGTTAACTATTATCAGTTGGGAGGGCCTTACAATGAATAAACGCCATTTTCTTAGCAAACGTCGCCAGCAGGAACTTTTACCACTAGTTGCTTTTGAAGTTACCGCATCCTTACTTGCGTACAAAGACATTCTTACCGCGACCAGTTTTCGACGCGGTAACCGCGTCTTGTGGATGTTGGTTGCCCTCATCCAACCAATCGGACCGTGGCTATATTTCACTTTCGGCCAAGAGTCCGAGTAATCCAGAAGGAAGATGACCTCGTTTGAAAATTCAGGATGCTGGAAGAAGGTTCTTCTGGTTGACAATCTCAATTATTATTAATTCTGCAGCTAACGCCCTCACCATAGCAACCGGAATGGGAAGTGCAGTGTGGACGGCCTCCGCGGTTAATATCTCACATTGGGTAACTCATTCGACAGATCCCGCCGTTGCTAACCACGTAATGGGCGCCGTGTTGGTAATTTACGGCGTTGCGGTAGCTTTTTTGGCGATGTTGCTTACCCAACGACTAGATTGGACTCGCTTTATCCGTAACATTTTATTCGTGGTGCCCTTCAGCTACCTGGTGCAGTGGTTTGTACCCCTTTTTCGGGATTTTCTAAGGATTGGTGAACTTCAAGCCAACTTTAGCCATCCTTACCAACTAGCCCTTGATATTATTATCGATATTTTTGGACTTTTTTGGGTGGCCACCGCCGTCTCCTTATACCAGCGGGCTAATTTAATCATGCACCCGAACGACGATCTTTCTTACATTCTCCGCTTTAAATATTTGCACGGCCGCGCATCAGCTTCCCAATGGGCAAGTTACGTACCTCCACTAGCAATGACGGTACTAAGCTTTATTGCTAACCATCAAGTTTGGTCGTTTGGCTTTGGGACGGTCTGGGCCTTCGTCACTCAAGGATACGTTCAGGGCTGGGCTGATGAACATGTCGTACCTACTTTTAAACACCACTTCGTACTGCAGAAGCCCCGGGGTTAAATTGGATCATTAACCTATATACAAAAAAGGGAAACAGAATTGGATGTTCTGTTTCCCTTTTTAACTTGTTTAAACTAAGTATCTAGTTAAGTTTTCAAATGATTTTTAATTTCTTGATTAAAAGCTTTTTATTGCTCCGCCTTAATAACAGCTTTCGCTACTATAGACGCGTATTCTTTAGAACCTGCTGGATTAGGGTGAACGTGATCACCGTAGAACCAACCTGGTTGATTCTTAGCAGGACCGTTCCAGTCGATGATTCGTAAGTTATCGTACTTCTTCGTAGCCTTATTCAAAGTCTGGTTAACCGAGCCTTCCCAAGTTTGGGTTGGTACGTGAACGTTAACCCAGAAGAGTTTCCGGTGCTTACCGACTATTTTTTCGATATCATCAACCTGTTTAGCATTAACCGGACCATTAGCTCCGAGGTTAATCAGCACGTTATCACTTAGCTCCCCTTGTTTCTTCATGGAAGCTAATATTTCTGGTGCTTCATCCACTTGCCGACCAACCTTAGCCGACATATAGGCGGTTGGGAAGATTTCTTGCAAATCGGCTCCCGTATCTTCCAAAACGGAATCACCCACTCCGGTCAGCGGGATTGACTTAGCCGCGCCCATTTCTTGGTCCGTTAGGTGGTACTTTTGAGCAATTGTCTTTTCTTTTTTGCTCAACTTAACGTGTTTGCTCTTAGATTTAGCTTGATCTTTTTGTACTTCTTTTTGCTTTTTCAAAGCAGCGGCGTTTTTCTGGTTCGTCGCTTTGCTGTTCTTAGCTAATTTGGCCTGTAAATCGTCAGTCTTTTGCGAAACCTTTTCTGGCGCCGTTACTGCACCAAAAATCGCAACGAAGGTAACGAACAAGACGGCAGCCACTCCCACGTGACGCCACTTAAATCCTGATTCGATGTTAAACATCTCCTTCAAAAAACGACCTAGATGACGATAATCAAATTGTGCCAACGGAATTTCCACAAAGCGGTAGGATAGTTCACTCAATATCAAAATAATTACTAACGGTGCTAGCGTATTTAGGACCGGATGAGCCGCAATATTAGTAACCTTTTGCTCGTAAAATACCATTACCGGCAATTGATACATATAAATTCCGTACGACCGACTACCTAGCCACTTAAAAACGGGGTTGGTTAACGCCCGGTTCCAAATGAAGGACGGGTGGGCAATAATGGCAATCATCAAAACTGACAATACGGAAAAAATGAAGATCCCACCATAGTAAGGCCATGCCGAAGTTCCTGGCATGGTGAAGAATGCCGTAATCATCAGTGCCATGATTATTAACCCGATGATGTTCGCAACGGCATTTTTATGCAAATCGAGGTTTTTCTTTAGCCTGGTGGACGGCCAAATAAATGCCAAGGCTGCACCAATTAGAAATGGTGCTACTCGCGTATCCGTACCGTAGTAGACGCGGTTTACCGTGTCCGGATGGTACAAAATTGCCATTATCATCGCCGAAATAACGCTTAGTGAGAAAAGGATTCCCGCCACTTGTACCCGCCGATGGGTGTAAATCTTCAATAACACAATCAACAGCAGTGGCCAAATAAAGTAGTACTGACCTAATACCGATAAATACCATAAATGGGTGAAAGGCGATTCGCCATTGTACCGGTCAAAATATGACTGTCCGTGACCCACCAACCACCAATTATATACAAACGTTAGGTTGGTCAAGATAATGCTTCGGATGTGCGACAATAAATTTTGTGCAAACATGGTCATGTAAGCCGTGCTACCTATTAGCACAACGACTAGTGTCGGATATAACCGCCGGAGTCGCCGCAAGTAAAACGCTCCTATTTGAATCTTTCCCTTGCGATCCCATTCTTGAATAAAAATATCGGTAATCAAGTATCCCGATACCGCAAAAAAGATTGGCACCCCGAGATAGCCTCCCGGAACCTTATAAGGCATTAAATGGTAAAAAATTACCCCTAAGAGGGCTAGTACTCGCAGCCCATCAAATCCAGTAATATACCGACGCGCTCCCGTATTCTTATATTCTAAAGAAATCTCATCAAACTCTTTCATTCACGCTTACCTCTAACATCCAAAATAAACAACTTTTTCTCCCCCGTAGACGCTGGTTAATTATGTACGCTCAATGATTAATATCATATAATAATGTTTCCAAATATCCAACTATATGTGCAAAACATTTTTAATTTTTATTCAATTAACACATTAATGTATAACAAATCAAACAGCTTGCGCGCTCAACCCCTCCTCTAACACTACCAGAGATGATTTTACCACCCCATCATCACTTATTAAAACGACGAATTGGCGTGGTAAGATAGCTATAACTTTGAAATAGGAAAGGAACTTTTATATATGAGAAAAATCGCAGTATTTTGTGGCGCTGCCGAAGGTGAATCCGTTCGTTATTCTGCAGCAGCTCAACAACTAGGACAATACTTAGCAAACCACCAAATTGGACTAGTATACGGTGGGGGCAAATACGGGTTAATGGGTCAGATTGCTACGGCCGTATTAAACTCTGGTGGCTACGTAGAGGGAATCATACCCCAAAACCTTGCCGACCGTGGCGCTAGTTACACGACGATTTCACATCTCGAGGTGGTTGAAAACATGACGGTCCGTAAGCAACGGATGATGGAGCTGGCTGACGGTTTCATCGCCCTTCCCGGTGGCCCAGGCACGCTTGAAGAAATTGCAGAGGTGTATTCTTGGTCGCTAATTGGTGAAAATGCCAAACCGTGCGTCCTTTATAACGTTGCCCACTACTACGATGCTCTCCAAGAATTTTACGACCACATGGTAAAAAACGGGTTCTTGGCAAAACCCGCTCGAGAGAAGCTATTCTTTTCAGACTCTTTAAACGAAATTTTCCAATTCATCACTAATTACAATCCTCCCGCAATTCGTCGGTACTAAGCCAACAGCGACACCACCAACAGGATTGTCACAATCACCCGGACCACAAAATGGGGCCAGTTAATGTTGAAGAATATCAACTGACCGTTAATTAACGAAACTGGCAGAACGAGTACTAATCCAGCAACCCCTAACCACGGTTGGATGAAGTTAAGGAGCATTAACGCTCCCACAATAATATTGGCCGCCATGATCCAGGTTTCTACCTGTGCCTCAATTCGAAGCGCACTATAGATTAAGAAACCTCCATATAACATGGTTAATATAATTCCAATGGTATGTGTCATTGCGGCCACTCCTTGTAATTTATATTGAAGAAATCGTTATCTTTTACTAAGTCCATTGTAACAATATCGCGACAAAAATAGAGAATAAAGTTTAAGGTTGACATCTCACTCATTTATTTATATAGTTAGTCACATAAGTAATTAAGTAATTCGGGAGGGACTTTTATGAACAACCAAAATATCGTTAGTGTTTCGGACTTACGCAAAACTTATGGGGGAAAAAACGAACGCCAATACGAAGCACTAAAAGGAATCAATTTTGATGTTCAAACAGGGGAATTTGTGGGGATCATGGGAGCATCTGGTTCCGGGAAAACTACCCTATTGAACATGTTAGCTACTTTAGATAAGCCAACCAGTGGACAGGTACTAATTAACCAACAGGACGTTACTCGTCTAAAGGGCAACCAAATCGCTGATTTCCGTTCTAAAGAAATTGGCTTTATCTTCCAAGACTTTAACCTTTTGGAAACTTTGACGGCGGAAGAAAACATCGCGTTACCACTTTCTTTACAAGGTATTCGTCGCAGTGCAATTAAACGTGCCGTTCACGCAGTTGCAGAAACCTTATCCATCCAAGATCTATTACGGAAATACCCTACTGAGCTTTCTGGTGGGCAAAAACAACGGGTGGCTGCTGCGCGGGCCATCGTTCATCAACCAGCATTGCTATTGGGTGACGAACCAACTGGGGCATTAGACTCTAACAGTGCCCGGGAAATGTTGGAATTATTAACGGATATTAACCAAAAACAAGGCGTTTCCGTCCTCTTGGTTACCCACGATCCGTTCTCCGCAAGCTTCTGTCACCGGATCCTTTTCATTAAGGACGGAATCATTGGCCAAGAATTGCGGCGCAACGGTACTTCACGTTCCGAGTTCTATCAAGAAATTCTTGAAAAACTTGGCACGTTTGAACAGTAGGAGGTTTAGATAATGTTACTCAGACTAGCTCTTTCTAATATTAAAAGCCACCTTCGTGATTACGTGGTCTTGCTGACTGGTTTGGTAATGTCTTCGGCTATTTTTTACATGTTCGCCAACTTGGCAACTAACGAAAACTTTATCAAAGCAAATGCTAACTTTAAATTTGCCAGCCCAGTTTTTATATTTGGGGAAGTTTTATTGGTAATCATCACGTTTGTTTACGTAATGTATGCCAATTCATTCCTATTGAACATGCGGCTTCATGATTATGGATTATTCATGATGCTAGGCGCAAAAAAACGACGCGTTGGTAGCCTCATGGTTTTTGAAACCATGGCCGTGGGGATTATCGCTACCGTCTTAGGTTTACTATTAGGTGTAGGATTAACTGGTGGAATTTCACAACTACTATTCAGCCACCTTGGGTTAGAAATTCATAAATTCAACCCAATCTATTTCAAGGCAATTCTGACAACAATCTTGTTATACTTGATCCTGTTCTTTATTGCCGCACTGTTTAACCTACAATCCTTAGTTCGGAAGCCCGTTTTAAAGCTACTTAAGCAAACTGACACCGTCGACCGAATTAAGATTAATCCCATTGGACTGCTTTTCTCTGGCGTTGCTGGAATTGTCCTTGTGGGAATTGGTTATTACGCACTCGCTAAGATTACGGAACTTCAACTTTCCGCAATTCCAATTGCGTTAGTTACCATCGTAGTTGGTAGTTTCTTGATTTTCCGTTCTAGTATGACGTTGATCATCCATTGGTTAAAGAATTCCGGGTTTGCACAACGGAAGTTAAACAACTTTACCCTTTCGCAAATCATGTTCCGGATTCGGGATTACAACAAGATTTTAACCATTACTTCGTTACTTTTTGCTTTAGCATTAGGAGCAATTACGGTTGGTTCCGCCTTTAATCGTGAAATTGATTCAACGGCGAAATTACAGAGTGCCTACACTATGGCTCTCAACAACCCTACTGCTAAAGAAAAACAATTGGTTAACAAACTAACGGATGTCCAAGTAACTAGCTACGACCAGAAGTTTGCAAATTCACACGTTTACTATAATGAAGACCAATTTGAACAACACCCTTACTATACGGTGAAGTACAATCCTAACGTTGAGCATCCCGCTGAAGCAAAGCGCGTCAAGACGTCACTAACTGATTTAAAAAATGACGTTAGCCATAGCATGGACTTCATTGGCCTCGGTGGTTCGAAGATCGACACTGCGCCTCAATTTTATCCTACTGCTAAATTTGACCAACTGAATGGTGAGAAAGGTACCGTTAGCCTCATCACCGTTAAAAACAT
Organism: Pediococcus acidilactici; assembly: GCA_024970065.1. Lineage (NCBI taxonomy): Bacteria > Bacillati > Bacillota > Bacilli > Lactobacillales > Lactobacillaceae > Pediococcus > Pediococcus acidilactici. The sequence goes on from CP103908.1 coordinate 1,825,680, forward strand.
TGGTGAAAATCGCACCGTTTTACAGAAGCTTTACGACATGCAAACCAATGCACATCCACAGCCAGAAGAGTTTATTAGTGGAGTGGGGACTTTCCCAGCTTACCTAGTGCTCAGTGGAATCTATGGTGGTCTAGAATTCATCGGTTACTTCTTAGGAATTGCATTCCTTGCAATGCTAGCAAGTTGCTTGATGTTTAAGATTCTTTCAGGAACTCGTCAAGATACCGTGCGTTACAACCTCTTAAACAAGATTGGAACCCGGCGTTCCTTGATGAAGAAGAGTATCAATCACGAAATTTTTGTATTGTTCGCCCTTCCGGGAATCTTGGGAGTTGTTGATGTTTTGTTTGGACTTCAAATGTTCAAACCGCTATTACACAACCCGTACTACCATATTCAATACCCAATAATTATCTTTGTAGTGGTATATTTGATCTACTACTTCTTAACTACTTGGATTTACAAGTTGATCGTATTGCCAAAGAAGAATTAACGTATTAAATAGGGATAGGAAAACTACATTCAGTTTAAAAGGCTCTCTGTCAACAAGTGTGGATAGAAGCTGTTAAGGGAAATCATTTCGTTTAGCTACGAATTGGTTTTCTTTTTTAGTTTTGAGTGAAAATTCAATAAATATGTGATCTCTTAGATGCTGCCAATTTCGATAGCCGTAGACTGTTCGATTAATTTACTTGATTTTACGAATAACTTCCTCAATTCGTCCATTGGATAGCGACAAGCGCATGACGTTGATATATGGTAATAGACACATTACCGATTACGCAATAACCCTCTTCTTCTTCCATAACAGAGTTTATTTTTATATTGGGGTCACTTTTAGTTAAATTATCTTGTATATCTCTTTACGGGACCATATTAACATCTGCTTTCAATTTGGTTTTGGCCGACATGATTGTATCATTAATGATGATATGGTCCCTTTTTGCACGAAAAAAGTGTCGACAAGCATTTTTTACTGTTCATCCACACTCATTATTCTAGAGCCTCATTTTTTTAATGTACTTGGTAATTTTTCTATCGTATAATATTCTTATATAGTTTCATTAAACTATATATATTTATTAAGTCGTGAAAGGAGAGAGTTAAATGCATAAGTACTTGTTGTCTAGCTTCATATCAGCGTTGAACGAATTGAGCACCTATCAGTTCAACAATCTACAACCCGCAAACAATGCAATTTCATTAAATAGGAGAAGTAGCCAAGAACAGCAGCAAGCTATGCTTTTCTCCGAATACGGCGCCGAAAAACAAAACATAGGTGTTCAATTTGTTAATTGGCTTAGAACCCACAAAAAGCTTCCTTCATTAAGGGAACGAAAACGCTGTTTTGCAGATTTTAAAAATAATGTGGAGTTAATTCGGGACAAAAAAATTGAAGTTGATACTAACGTCCGTTTCATAGATAAGGTAGACCTGTCGCTAGACATTTCTACCATTAGATCTGTTACTCCAGAAGAAGCTGTTGATATTTATAAGCGTCAAATGCGCTTTATCTCCATGTACTCAAAAGCTGCCAATCCATTCCAAACTCTACGAGATCTTTTTAGCAAAGCGTCTGTCTTTAATAGGCCTACTAACTACGGATATCCTATGCCAGAAGACTTCGCCGGATCTTTTGTAAATTTCTTGTTAGATTATTACTTTGATCAATACGTATCAACGGAATCTGATTGGAACATTTATGTAATGCAGCAAAGAATGGCTCTTAATGAAATTGAGAGCGATGTATTCACTTTACTGAATGGAAAGGAATTATCTAAAGCCATTGATGAAAATGGCGAAATCCAAATTACTATCTTTTCAACCATAGGCATGGAAATAATTGCCGATTTACTTAGACCTGTTAGGGTTACTACTCCCCAAGTTGAGCACTTGCAAGCAGCCTTTACTAATAATATTTGGAGAGAATATTTCCCATACACTTGGGCTCTTGTTTATCCAAAACTAGCTCAACACTACATGCAAAATACTTTTAATGATTAATTAATAACCAAAAAATAAAAACGTTGCCGCCTTGGTAACATTTTTATTTAGTTCTACAATCTGTTGTTGGTAATAGATTCCTCTATTGCTAATGGCAGATTTTTTAAGTTTAGATTTAGAGTACTTTACGTCTTCCACGTACATACTAAAAAAGCCCTAATCACCAAGTGATTAGAACTTTCAAAAACCTAATTTACCAACAGCAATTGTCAAAGAGCCCTTCATTTTTTACTTTTTAATCACTAATTGATCAAGTGCTTTGTCTGCCAAACTAACGATTGTACTAATCGAATATAAGGTTAATATATTAGCAATTTGTGGAACCGAACTCTTACCTCCAAAGGCAATATTAAGTGGGAAGTATAACTCTTTACCCTTGAGTCCAGTTTTCTCACCTACAACTTGAATCAATTTATTAAAGTCCAAGCTAGAATTGTTACAGGACGATAACACTTCTTCCTTAAATGTTTTCAAAACATTAATCAAATTATCCTTTTCGAAGTCATCAAAATCTGAATAGTCAAACTTTTGTTCAGTAATATTAGAATAAAACAAAACCAGATTCATAAAATCACTTAGTCGATAAGCCTCACGCTGATAAATATCAATAATTGAGCTCAAGAATCCCCTTAAATTAGGGAGATTGGAATCTCGCAACCTAACTGCAACATCCGTTTTTCCTTCGTCAACTAATGACAATGTCCGTTTCGTTAATTCTTCAACTGACATTTGCTTAATATAAGAAGCATTCATCCAGTCAAGCTTGTGTTGGTCAAAAAACGCTGGTGACCGAGACATTCTATTTGGATCGTAAGCTTCAATAAGTTCCGATTTAGAGAAGATTTCCTTTTCACCAACGGGTGACCAACCCAAGAAGGCGATAAAGTTAAAGATTGCTTCACTAAGATAACCTTCGTTTTTATATTGACTAATAAATTGAAGGGTTTCCTTGTCCCTTTTACTTAACTTCTTATGAGTCTTTGGATTATAGATTAAAGTAATGTGCCCAAATTCAGGAGGCGTTAGCCCCAAAGATTCGTAGACAGCGATTTGCTTCGGGGTATTAGCGATATGATCATCCCCTCGAAGAACATGCGTAATGTCCATGAGGTAATCGTCAATTACAACCGCAAAGTTATACGTTGGCATTCCATTACTCTTTTGGATAATGAAATCTCCACCCATATTATTTGAGTTGAATTGGACGTCACCCTTTACAATATCGTGCCATTTGTAGATATGATCCTTAGGCAAATGGATTCTAACGCTAGGCTTAATTCCTAGCTTTTCTGCATTAAGCTGATCTTCTTTACTCCGTCCATACCAACGACCATCATAATGAGGGGGCTCACCGTTTGCGCGTTGCTCTTCACGCATCTTCTTTAATTCATCTTCAGTTGTGTAATCCTTGTACGCAATTCCCTTTTCAAGAAGTTCATCAATAAAGCGCAAATATAGCTTTTCTCTTTGTGTTTGATGATAAGGAGCATACCTGGGATTTGGCTTATCAGGGCCTTCATCCCAATCAATTCCAAGCCAATGAAGATTCTCAATTTGGCTTTGTTCACCATTTTTTACATTTCTTTTTGTGTCGGTGTCTTCAATTCTTAACACCATTGTTCCGTTAAAATGCTTTGCGAAAAGATAATTAAACAATGCCGATTGTGCATTACCGATGTGCAAAAAGCCTGTTGGACTTGGAGCATACCTAACACGTACTTTTTTATTATCCATTTGTAACTCTTCTCCCAATCTACTTATTTATTGTCATAGCACTGCTAACTTTGGTTTCAGCCTCATCTTCCACGACTCCACCATGTTGTTCATTAAGGTTATGAATTGCCATGTGCAAGTCATCAATGAAATCGTTAGTAATTGTCATACTCATTGATGGTCTTACAACAATTCTACTAATGGTTGTATCCTGGCGGTTCTTTGGTAGTGGATATGCTGGAACTTGCCAACCAAACTTAGAAAGTTCTGACTCTAAATCATATAAATTCCAATTAACATCAGCATTGTCTGCCAGTTTCCAACAGTTAATTGGTAATTGGCTACCATCATTTACGATTTCAAAAATACCAATATTTTCAAGCTCATTTGTAATCTTTTTGGATACATTTCTAACATTTTCCATGATTGCTTTGTAACCTTTGAACCCAAAACGAATAAAGTTGTAGTATTGACCCACAACATGTGCACCACTATGTGAGAAGTTTATGGCAATTGAGTCAACAGTTGAGCCTAAATATGGTACTTCAAAACGCATTTCCTTTGGTAGGTATTCTTCAGTATTATGTCTCCATACAATCCAACCAACACCAGGGTATACCATTCCATATTTGTGACCTGAAACATTAATTGAAACAACATTCTTAAGTCTAAAATCCCATGGATTAAATCCATCTACAAATGGGGAAAACATTGCACCAAAGGCACCATCGACGTGAATCTTAACTGGCATTACAGCACTCTTGTTATACTCATCAACAAGCTTGTCAAGACGCTGAATATCGTCTACAGCACCCGTATAGGTGATTCCTTGGATTCCAACAATACCAATTGTGTTTTCATCGACATAATCCATCACACGATCCATATCCATTGACATGTGATCTTGGTCGATAGGAACTTGTCTTAATTCCACATTCCAGTAAGTGCAGAATTTTTCCCAAACTACTTGATATCCCGACATGATTACCAAGTTTGGCTGGTGATGGTGCAAATCTTTAGTATCAAATCCGATATTTTCTGCACGGTGCTTCCAGCTCATTAATAACGCTAGTCCACCAAGCATACAACCTTCTGAAGATCCCACAGTCGAAGTACCAATAAAGTCTTTGTACATCTTTTCATTCTTAGGAATTCCCCAAAGATGAGCTAACATGCTAACACAATAATTTTCCATTGCTGCTGTCTTTGGATATTCTGACTTGTCAATGGCATTGGTATTCAATGCATTTGTCATTAACTTTTCAGCTTCTGGTTCCATTTGTGTTGTACAGAAAGTTGCTAGATTTTGATTTGCTTTTGCTTCGTTAAGACGGTAGTGTTCAACAAGCTGTGAAGCGATGTTTGCTGGCATTGGGTGCTCAGGCATAATATCAGTTGGTAATGACTGACCTGATTCAATACTACCTAAAAAGTTCTGTTCTAAACCAATTTCATCTAAAATCTGCTCTTTTTCCATAATATATTTGGCAACAAGATTATTAGTTTTGTTGTCTTACCTCCTTCAGGTTAATATTCAAATTATTTTGTTTTTTCCATCGATTCTTCTGCATTACCGACAGGGACGCTAAGATTAGTTTGATCTTCTTCAGCAGGCAATCCAAGTTCTTCTGACCATTTCTTGTGATAACGGTAAAGAATAAATGGAATGAAAAATACAACAACAAATCCTGTAATAAGCAACGTTAAGTAAGTATGTTGTGACGCCACACTCATATCTTTAGGTGGGAAGAATGTAACTACGAATCCAAACGCTGATAGTACAAGTCCCAACACGCCATAAACGATTCTTAGCACTTTACTTTTTGATGCTAAATAAGACCTATCGATGGATGAATGCTTAATTTGTAACACTAAATAACTTGCAAATAGCAACATGTACATTAAAGTGTATAAAGCAACTGTTAAACTCATTGCGGTTTGAAAAGATAAGTTTGCTTTACTACCACCGGCACCAAATGTTAATAATGCACCCATGATTGAAACGATAACTCCTTGAAGTACCATGACATTGGTTTCAATCCCATATTTATTTGCCTTAGAAAATCTTGGTGGTAAAAATCCTGACTTAGCAGCTTCGAACATTCCAGCGTTAGGTCCAACTACCCAACTACTAATTTCACCAAGAACACCGACAGCTAATAGGAAACCACTTAGTTTTTCGATAAAGACAACCGAAACTCCATATTTGGCAACCAAGGCTCCGTATGCATAAACAATACCAGTACTTAATTGAATTTGATCATTAGGTATAGTACCAGCAATTGCCATACTACCAATAATATCTGAAGCAATCGCTGCGATTGCCAAAGCTAACATTACTTTGGGATATACTTTTGGTTCATTAAGATCCTTAACATGAGGTGCTGATCCTTCTGCACCAGCAAAGGCTAAAATAAATGGCACAAACCCAACAAGAACATCTCCACTCCATGCCTTAGGGAGAATAGTATGCATATTAATGTCAATAAGCATCCGATTGCCTTGAATTAAGTACACTATAAAGATAATCAATAAAAACATAACAGGAATAATAACACCTAAGCTAAAGCACCATTGGGCAATTTTTCCAGTAACTTGTGTACCTTTTTGTTGAACAAGAATCAATCCCCAAAGAATAACCATCATCAACCCAAATTTAACAAATGGGTTGTTATTGATAATCGGCATTCCCACAGTGATTGAGAGGCACCCAATAATAAAATACATCATGGTGTTCATCCCAACTGTAATATGAATCCATTGGTAAAATAGTGCTGCCCAACCAGTTTTTTCACCTAACATGTTTCTAGACCAAGTAAAGATTCCACCTTTACTCCATCCGTCAATAGATGCCATTTCTCCTGAAGCTTTGGTAACCGGGATAAACCATAAAATTCCCGCTAAGAACAGGAAGAAGAAGGCAGTCGGTCCCTGCTTTGCAAATGCTGCAAACCCATAAACAGTCATAACCATCGACGTTGTCATTGAAAACAACTGGAACCCTGTTAAACGATTTGCACTCTTAACATTTGCGGCATTGGATTCAACTTCATTTGTATCCATAATAGCAAATCTCCTTCTAACCATTCGTCAGCGCTTTCATAAAGTGCGACAAACAATCATCTTAAATTTATTATCTAGCAACTAGTTACAAGTACATAGTACAAATCGATAGAGCTTATTTAAATATACATAAAGTCGTTTATGTATAGTTTTTGTGCACTTCGCTGAAAAATGTCCGAAAATCAACTTATTTTTTACTGTGAGTCAGTTGCTGATCTATAAAAACCACGTTTATTGCCAATAATATGTATTGTAAAAGAACGTATTTATACCGTATTAATCAATATAATAATGGTAAAAGCTCCGTCAAATAAAAAAACCTATGTCCGGTTGAATTTCGGGCACAGGTAATGGGTAACAGCTAAATATTAACGTGTAAAAATTTCAAAAAATGCTCCATTTAATAATTAAAAGCACATCTCAACAATGAATATGTGCGAATCTAATCTATTCCGTAAAACTTAAAATACGAATTAAACACTATTCATGTCTAACACTTACTTCTTCGTTCAAATTTTCAATCCCAAGCAGCATCTTTAAATGATTTGAATCAATATTTAACAGATCATTAACTAACAGTTCAGGATTTTCACGTAATCCATCTCTAAACCAGTTGATAATAATTCCCTGAAGACCGTACTCAAAAAGTTTCCATGGCTGTCCGTCAAAGTCTGCACAAACCCGATTGTCTCCATCCTTAAACGATATAATTACGCTTCGAAGCATCAAATCTATTGATTCTAGTACGAAGTCGGCAAATAAAGAGTAAGCTGAAGAATCTACAATATTCTGGATAAAATTTCTGTTTAAATCAAGGTATCTAAAAATTCTTAAGTAACATTCTTGCCATTTCGTGTAATCGATACTTCGATTATTTTCAAGTGCAATTTTGTCTAAGCAATACTGAAGGCAGTCGTACTTGTCTTGAAAATGATAATAGAAAGTTTGTCTGTTAAGACCAGCACTCTTCACAATATCTTTCACTGTAACATCGTCGAAAGGTTCATTTGAAACTAGTTTTTTCAGTGCTTGAAAAATTTTCTTTCTTCCTTGTGATTCCATCATTTTCACTCATTTCTCTAAAAAATTTTAACGCTATTAATGTATCGTATTGATAACGTTTTCAATTATATCTTCAGTATACTACTAAACATTTCGTTCAAAATTTCTACTTAACATATTGGCAAAAGCTTATTGTTGAATTTTAATCAACTCTAAAATAAAAAGGAGCACAAAAAAGTCCAAGATTATAAACACCACTAAACTGACAAAAATTAGAGGTGTCTCAACCTTGAACTTTATTGGGTTAACTGGATTCGAACCAGTGCATCACGGGATCAAAACCCGTTGCCTTACCACTTGGCTATAACCCATTAATATGACCCGTACGGGATTCGAACCCATGTTACCGCCGTGAAAGGGCGGTGTCTTAACCACTTGACCAACGGGTCGTGAACATATTTATTATCTCCTCCTTACAACAAAATGTCTTCATACATTTTATTAAATTTGTATAGTAAGTGATTTTCTGGTTAACAAAAAATAACTAACAGCCTATAACAATTTTGAAAAATCGCTAAGTTTATTTAAATGCGTCCTTGCTTTTATAGCAATATATTATTTTTTCTTAAAATTTTGAGAAACTATTCGGGCTCTCACACTCTGCTTTTTCCATCATTCACAATCATCGCATGAAAATTCTTCCACTGTTCCGGTGTTAAATCTAGTTCTGCTTCCACCAGTTTTTTCGCGGCTTCATATCCCTTAGGCAACGGGCATTCCATTCGTTCAAAAAGTCGCCTACTATATTTATCAGCGATGAATCCCGGATGCTCAAAGGCGTACATCAACACGTAATCCGCCGTTTCTGGGCCAATCCCGTGTAGCGCTAGCAACTCCGCTCGAAGTTGGCTTGAAGTTAAATTCTGAATCCGTGAAACCGAAAAGTCGTAGCCCTTTGCCCATTGTAAAATGTTTTTAATAGTGGCCGCCTTTCGCGTATAAAACCCACTCGGACGGACATTTTGCTGCAATTCTTCGTCACTTAATTCTAAAATCAACTTCGGATTGAAGTTAAAATTTAGTTTCAAGTTGTTTAAACTAGGGACCACATTTCGCCAACTAGTATTTTGTACTAAAATTCCTCCGTACACGACTTCCCAGGGTGTTTCCTGCCATTCTTCTAGCCAAGGTTGCTTCCCCATTCGAGCGTACATCGTTTGATAAATTGTTTTAACCTGCACCGTTGCCACCTCCGTCCCCCATTATATCGGCGAATTTTAAAAAAATTATTATAAAAGGCCTAAAATTATTAGATTTGCGTTAGAATAGAAGATAATTAATATAAAGGAGTCCTGAATTTGACTGAAAAAGCCTGCACAACCGTTTTAGTTGGTAAGAAAGCCTCAATCGATGGTTCGACCATGGTCGCTCGTAATGACGACACTTTCTTGCCACTCGCACCGCACCGTTTTTACATGCATCCCGCTGAAAGTGGCGTAGACGAAACCATCGTCTCCTCACAAAATGGGTTCACAGCAAAATTACCTGCTAATGGCTACCGTCACAGCGCCGTTCCTAACATTGATCCTGATCGGGACGGAATCTATGACGAAAGTGGTTTTAACGAAAAGAACGTTGCCATGAGCGCCACCGAAAGTGTCTACGGCAATCCTAAGACCCTGGCGTACGATCCGCTCGTTCCTAATGGTCTTGCTGAAGACACCATGCCAACCATGGTACTTCCTTACATTGATTCCGCGCGGATGGGCGTAGAATACTTAGGTAAGTTAATTGCTAAGTATGGCTCTCCTGAAGGTAACGGCGTCATCTTCAGTGATAAGGATGACGTATGGTAGATGGAAATCGTCACGGGGCATCACTGGGTTGCTCAACGAATTCCTGACGATTCTTACGCCGTAGCTGCTAACCAAGTGGCAATTCAACAAGTTGACTTCAATGACCCTGACAACTTTATGTGGTCGGAAGGCATTCAAGAATTCGTTGAAAAATACCATTTGAACCCTGACCATGAAGGTTGGAACTTCCGGCACATCTTCGGTACCGATACCGAAAAAGACCGGCATTACAACACTCCTCGGGTTTGGTATGGTCAACGCTATCTTAATCCTGAAATTGAACAGGATCCGCAATCTTCAGAATTGCCATTCATTCGCCAAGCAAGCCGTAAAATTACGGTTGAAGACGTGGGCAACATTTTGAGTTCGCACTACAACGAAACTAAATACGATCCGTTTGGCCATGGTGATGACAAGGACCGCTTGAAGTTCCGGCCAATTTCAATGAACCGGACGCAAAATTCGCACGTTTTGCAAATTCGTAACGACGTGCCTGAAGATCGTTCCGCAATTTTCTGGCTTAACTTCGGGGTTCCAGCATTCAGCCCGTACGTGCCGTTCTTTAACAACGCTACGGATACGGACCCAAGCTACAGTGCTACTAAGCAAACCATGAATTTGGATGATGCTTACTGGATGTACCGCGCGGTTGGTTCCGTTGTGGAAGGCCACTATAGCCAATTCATCCAAAAGAACGTGGACTACGTAACTGCTTCTAAAGAATTCTTGCGTGGCCGGGTTGCTGAAATTGATCGTCAAGCCGCTGAATTATCTGGTGAAGAATTAACCAAGTTCTTAACCGAAGCTAACCATCAAACCGTGGCTGCCATGAAAGAGCGTACAATGAATCACTTCAATGATTTGCTCGCTACTGGATTAACGCTTTCGAAATTGACGTTTAATATGGATAAGAATCTTTAATACGAAAAAGAGACTGGGAAAATAATTCCCAGTCTCTTTTTTAGGAAAATTTGTTTCTCTGCTGCCTAATCAAAACACGTGCTCCAGCCACCAATTTTTTCTGGTTAACCAAATTTGGAGGCTAATCGCTCAACCCGCGACTAGCCTCCAAATCCAGTTAATCCTCGAAAATCACCCGGTGTCTTCCACACTCTAATTCTTTTCAATCGCCTGCGGTCTTCCCCAATAGTATCCCTGTTGTAGCTTAATACTATTGTCTACTAACCAATCGCTTACTGACAGATTATCAATTCCTTCAATAATCAAATCAATTTGGTTATCGATGGCCATCGAGCGCCACAGCATCACCGTTTCTTGTACTAAGTCTTTGCTTACGTTGCGTAATTGTAACAACGACAACTTGATTCGGTCAATATATTTACCGTACTCCCGAACAATGTTAAAACTGTTCATCCCGCTAGAAACATCATCAATTGCGATTCGGAACCCTAACTCATGAACCTTCTTAATCGGTTCAATCATTGAATTGTTGTAATATTGGTCAAAATACCGTTTGCTTGGAATTGCCTCCGTAATTTCCACCATCAAAGTCTTTTGGTATGGAATCAAGCTTTCCAAAGCTTCAATCGTGCTTGGGTATAACAACTGTTGGGGATCAATATTAAAACTAAAATATTGATCTGGCTTATTCTTCACTAATTCTTTTAGTTCACTAGCCATCCAATTACAAAAAATCCGGTTACTATCGTTATTGCGGATGTATTCTTTAAAGAGGGCCGCCGGAAATTTATTATCTTCTCCAGCTTCACGTAATAATAATTCATATTCCTGAAGCTTTCCTTTGGCATCGTCGTTACCTACCGCGAAAATTGGTTGTTCATAAAAACACAACTTATCTACCGCAGATTCTAATTCGGCCAACCTATCTTTCTCTAACTTAATGACGAAACATCCCCCTCTACAGATATACTATTTCTAGAATTATTTTTAGCTTGATACAAATATTTGTCAACACGTTTATAAAAGTCCTTGGCGCTTTGGTCACTTTCCTTAAGATCAGTGACCCCGATTGATACTGTAATACGGACGTCGAGGTCGTCTTTAACTTCAAAAGTCTTCTTAACTAGAATATCACGAATTTCTTTAACAATTGGTGCAGCTTCAGTTGCCGTTCGATTCCGGAAGATGATGGTGAACTCTTCTCCACCAACCCGGAATAGTTGGGCGTTAGCTTTTCGCTCAAACAATTCATCTGAAAATAGCTGAGCAACGTATTTTAAAACGCGATCCCCCACTTGATGGCCATATTGATCGTTAAAAAGTTTAAAGTTATCAATATCAAACATCGCCATGGCTACTGGTAAATCATTGTTGGAATATACTTCAAACACTTCATTGGAAACTTCGTTGAAAGTCCGCCGGTTGCGTACTCCAGTTAGGAAGTCGTAGCCGTTATCCTTTTCTAATTTCATATACCGTTTGATCATCGCCCGCACTTCAATATTTCCAAAGTGGACTAAAGTCATCATCAGCATAAACTCAAACGTTAATAAAAGTACTTGGCTGACCGTCATGGTCCGAATTCCTTTCAGAATCGACCACCAAGCCACCCCAAATAGGAATTGGGTAGCGTAATACCAGGCACTATCAATCAACCAATCACTATTCCGGTAAACAATCCAAATTATCGCAATCAACAGAATCATTGCTAATAAATTTAAAATATTAAATTGGGTTTGGTGCTTAATAATTGCGAGGCCGTAAATATAAATCGGCAGACCCATGTTAAACCACAGCACCGTTTTGCGATGCACAATGTATAGGCAGTAAAACAAGATAATAAACTGGGCGTTAGAATATTGCCACCCCAGTTGACTACTATCAATGTCCGCATTTAAAGCCATGAAAGTAGCTTGCAAAAAGAGCATCGCAATTGCAAGACTAACAAACCAGCTAATTTCCTCATAAACCATGGTGTCAGATTCATACCTGCCAAAAAAGCGGTCAATCCCGTACGAAACTAACGTCAAAATGCATAAAACACCAATCGTAATTGACGCAATAATTAACGTATTAAAACTAAAAAAACGCGCAAACCATTGTCCAATTGGACTTACAACCATACTAAAAGGCATTTTAAATATCTCCTATTCTTTTGCTATTCCAATTAAGGCATTTACGTAGTCGTCCACAAAGAAATAACCGGTATCCCTCGCCTAGCGCAAGAGAATTAATTATAATCCTCCCTTACCCACACTAAATGCAAAGGCTTATTTCCAACGTTCTACGACACCAAAATCAGAACCTAATCTTCCAATAAAAGTCAATCCTTAAAGTAATTATCCCCGCTATCCTCCAACGTCGCTAAAATCGCGTCATTTCCCCGATATCGACGACTCAATTACCGTTCTTAAGTATACGATTTTTATTAAATAATTTGCAAGTTAATATTATTAAAAATTAACTTATCTAAGTATTATTTTCTGCTTGCAACTTTTGCACGTAAAAAATACCCTTGAAGCTACGGTATGTCGCTGCTTCAAGGGTATTTATCTGTCCGAGACAGTAGTGCTTATTTTAACATATCTTCGGCGGTCTTCTTTAGGTCAGCATCGCTCATGCTTTCCCATTTCTTGGCTTCCGCAATTGTCTTAACTGTGTTGTGGCCATTTGAGTCCATAACGTGGTTCCACATTGCATCACGTACTGGAGTTGAATCGTCACTCCAATCAAATACTTCCTTCATTTGTTTATCCAAAAGTTGTGTCTTCAATGTTTCTGCCATAATAAAAGCCTCCAATAAACTGGGTGACCATGACTAAAGCTTAGCCATGCCGTTCATTTTATTATTGCACCCCACAACTCTGTTATACCACTGGTTGGGTGATTTGTTAATATAGAAGATTTAAAATACATTTTAACAGCATATATCTATATAAAAACAACATAAAAAACAAAATCAACCGTAAAAGTAAAACATACACTAAAATATAATCATTATTATCTCTTACATAAACGCTAGACAATGTCCGTTGCAATGGACATTTAATTAACGTTCATTATTAGCTTTCAGAATACACTATTAGTGAGGGGCTGATGTTTTGGGTAAATATTTTGATAGCATTGTAAGAATTTTAAACGATTACACTAGACCAATAACTGCTGATGTTTTGGCTAAAAAATTAGGTATCTCAACAAAAACTGTTTATCGTGCAGTTAAAGAAATAAATTCTAAACTTAACAAACCATTAATCATTTCCCGTCGAGGGTTGGGTTATAGTTTAGATCTTGATATTTATGCTCAATTAATAAGCCACCCGTCAACTTCACAACAGGTTACCTTTTCCCCTGTTGAACGTCGCAATCAAGTGATTTCAAACATTCTCTTCAATGCTCCGATGAGTAAATCTTTGAATAACTTATATCAATCCTACTATGTTAGTACTGATTTAATCCGACGCGATCTCATGCAAATAAGCCATATACTCAAAAAATATAACATTAAACTTTTCAACAAAAATGGGAACGTAGCCGCTGAGGGTAGCGAAGAAGCAATTCGACAAGCTATCAATGGCATTTTAATTGATAGCGGTGCCATGAGCCAAGAAAGCGTAGGTGATTTTGCAGATCAAATTGAAGATATCAATAACTATGATCGTCATTTTATAATTACGCAATTGTCATGGATTCAACGTGCGTTGGGAACTAAAATTCCCTATCCGTATAACGTTAATATTTTTTCTCATTTATACATTTTAATCAAACGTTTTCGTATTGGATATGTGCACCTACAAGATTATAAAAACTATGACTGTGACGAAGTTAAACAAGTAATTACTGATAATTCTAATTTTTTTAAAATTGCTTCTAATATAATAAAAAATATTAGTGATTATCTCCACTATCAGCTTCCAGATGTTGAAAAATATAATTTATTACAATACCTAATTTCTATGCGTTATGTACATGATTTAGCTTTTAAAGGACAAGTTCCTGCATTAGTTATCCAAATTGTTGACTATTATATAGAATATTTAGATCTTGACCCTCAAGAAAAATCCGTCAAGGTTTTACGAAATGATTTAATTGGACACATTAAGCCTATGCTCAATCGCCTGAATAATCGAATAGTGGTTTTTAATAAACTGCTGCAAGACATTAAGACTGAATACCACCAATTGTTTTTAAAAATTAAAAGAGCTTCTTGTGCAGTAGAGCGTAAATTCCGGCTAAAAAACCATATTTCAGATGATGAAATTGGTTTTATCACATTATATTTTGCAAACTATTTCGAAAACCGTTCTCGTTTTATCAACACGTTAATAATGTGTGCAAGCGGAATCGGCACATCCAAATTACTGTATGCGAAAGTCCATAAGGCCTTTCCAAATTTAAATATTATTGGTGTTATCTCTAAAGTGGAATATGAAAAAAATCCGGAAAAGTATTTAGACATTGATCTAATCATTACTACTGTAGATGTCCAGCCCAAGAACCATGCAAAAGTGATTATTTCAAGCGCCATTTTTTCTAAAACTGATCGGCAACGTTTGGAAGGGGTGATTAATTATTTCTAATGACATTATTGTGTTTAACCACAATGAAGATTTTTTTACCAAAGAGGACTTGTTTAGATGGCTTGCTAACTACCTAGTAAAAAAGAAAGCCATTGCCTACAAGAACACACTTATTAAAGATTTACTTCATCGAGAAGATATAGGAAGTACTTTGATTTATCAAAATTTTGCCCTACCACATATAAAAGCAAAATATATACTCCAAAATATATTTTGCATAATTCGCTTTAAAATACCAATTAATTGGAATACTAACAAGGTTAAGGTAGTCGCCTTTCTGCTTGTATCTAATTCCGATACTTTCATAGATGAAGTGATGCATGTATTATCAGAACAATCAAATATAGATACAATCACTGGTCCACAAACTTCAAGTGACCAAATTTTGTCACTTTTTGTATAGGAGAGAACTTATTTATGTATTTTGATAGAAAAATAATTATGTTGGACACCGTAGTTCCAGACCGTGTCACCGCAGAAACACTTATAGCAACTAAATTATATACGTCAAATGTCGTAACCACACAATTTAAGGATGCTGTTTTAAAAAGAGAACAACACTTTCCAACTGGATTACAAACAGAAACAGTTGGTGTTGCAATACCACATACCGATGCCGACAAAGTACTTGTACCACAGATCGGATTCATGCGCTTAAAAGAACCCGTCATTTTTAAGCAAATGGGTGACAATGCTGATGTATCAGTAAAATTTATCTTTATGCTTGCTTTGAAAAAATCTGAAGAACAACTAACAATGTTACAGAATTTAATGCTCCTTTTCCAAAACCAACAAGTAATCAAGGAAATTGAACAAGTTAGTTCTAAAGAATCATTCATTGCACTAATGAAAAAAAATGGTATCGAAAAATAATACTCAAACATTAATAATTATCAAGGAGGATTTCTCGTGGATGCTATTATGAACGGATTACAATGGTTCGTTAATTTGGGAGCAAGTGTAATGCTTCCAATTCTATTATTTGTTTTCGCTTTAATTTTAGGTATTAAACCCAGTAAAGCTTTCAAAGCTGGCTTAACTATCGGGATCGGCTTTATTGGATTAAATTTAGTTATTGGTGTTCTAACTAAAAATTTAGGTCCTGCATCCCAAGCAATGGTTAAAAATTTTGGTCTCCACTTAGCAACTATTGATATTGGTTGGCCAGCAGCTTCTGCAATAGCTTACGGAACCGTACTTGGAGGATTAGCTATCCCTGTAGGAGTAATCACAAATGTTATCCTATTACTCTTAGGTCTCACTAAAACACTAGACGTTGATGTATGGAATTACTGGCACATCGCTTTTACCGGTTCATTAATATACGTAGTTTCGCACAATTTTGCACTTGGACTATTTACTATGGTAGTACATGTAATGATTATTTACCTGTTGGCAGACATGGCCGCACCTATAGTCCAAAAACAATATGGTCTAGAAGGTGTTTCCTTCCCTCAAGGAGCTTCAGCCCCTGGGTATCTCTTAGCTTTACCCATTAATTGGCTACTGGATAGGATCCCTGGTATTAATAAAATTAAAATCACTCCAGAAACTATCCAAAAGAAAATGGGTATCTTCGGCGATTCTTCCGTTATGGGATTAATTATTGGAATTGTTATCGGAATCTTAGCACGTTATCCAATCTCTAAGATTCTCCAACTAGGAGTTAGTACTGCAGCTGTTCTTGTATTAATGCCACGAATGGTATCACTACTAATGGAAGGTCTTGCTCCAATCTCTGAAGGAGCAAATAAGTTCGTCTCATCTAAATTCCCTGGACGTGATTTATACATTGGAATGGACAGTGCTCTAGCAACCGGGAGCTCTACTGTATTATCCTCTTCACTAATCTTAGTACCAATCACTTTATTCTTGTCTGTAATTTTACCAGGCAATAATGTTTTACCTTTTGGTGACTTAGCAACCATTGTATACATGATTGCAGTAATTGCCGCAGTATGCCGCGGGGATATTTTCCGTACAATTATTACCGGAAGTATAAATATTATTGTGAGTCTATATATTGCTTCTTGGGTAGCTCCACTCGTAACTGGAGCTGCTAAAGTCGCCAAATTCAACCTTCAAGGTAACTCGTCAATTTCCGTCCTGAGTGATGGAGGAGTTTGGACCACTTGGTTAATCGTTGGGCTTGGTAAATTAATTTCGTGGGGTGGAATTGGTCTAATCGGTTTAGTTACTTTAACACTAATGATCTGGTTGAACAAATTTCATAACAATTCAAAAACAACTATCAAAAGCGCTTAATTTAAGGAGGACTTATAATGAAAACACTGATGGTCGTATGCGGTAGCGGAATCGCAACATCTACACTTGCAGAAGGAAAAATTCAGAAATTTCTTAAAGAAAAGGGTTTTGCTAACCAAGTAAAAATATATAAGGGAAACATTGCTGAGCAAGTTAACCACGTAGATGATTATGATGCATTTGTAAGTACTACAATGGTGCCAGATAATATTAAAGATAAAGTTATTAGTGGTGTACCATTACTTACCGGAGTAAATCAGGATAAAGTTTTTGCTCAAATTGTTGATCAACTACAGCTTAAATAAATTATTGATCTTACAAAAAAGCGGTTAGAAAGAACTTCCGTGGTTCTTCCTAACCGCTTTACTTATCTTCTAAAGTTCACCATCGTCAAAAATTGGTTCATGCATGGTTTCTACGTACTGAGCTGCTTTAGGCGTTACGTATAGTAACTGCCCTTCCTTTTGGAAAAGCTTGGTGTCAATCATTTTTTCCATTGCTAAACGTACCGTACCTTCGTCAAGATCTTGCTTGGCATATTTTAACTTTAAGTGTTGCGTCTTTCCCGCAGCGTTCAAAAATTCTAAATCTAATTGTTTCATTGAATTGATCCTCCCGAGTTATTCTTAAACGATATATAAACCAACGCGTCGCGTGTTTTAATTTAAAATTACTTGTTCGGTAGTGACGACTTGTGCTTCCGTCACTTCGTCTTCTGAAAGCATTTCTAAGGCCCGTGCTAATTCTTCTACTTGTACAGCACTGACGTCTTTATCCACGTTAGCAAAGGAACGCCGTACTTTCTTATCATGCCCGGTTCCTTCCATTGTGAAGTTAATTCCCGTCTTTAACCAAGTTTTTTTCATTTCACTGTCCTCATTTCTTAAGTCTTAAGTTTATAAGTGTCGCGACGACTTACATTTACTAATAACAATTGCGCGGTAAAAAAGTAAACCTACTTTTTTAAATTTGAGATTCTTTTTTTAATCGTTTTCACCGGAATTTCGATTACGACATAAAAATGAAACCCCGTTAATTAAACCTGTACCCGTGTTTTAAAGAAAAACTTATCGTACTATAATAAGAAAATAATTAACGGGTGCATAAATAAAAACTATTGACAACGTTTTTACAACAAGCTATATTATTAGTTGTACAGAGAGCCCGTTCCCTGTACTGAGTGTTTAAGTTATATCATTTTTTCCTGTAGCTAATTCTTCTACCCAAGGAGTTGGCTACTTCATCTCCTTTTTTTACTTTCTTTCAATAAGACTTCTTCAAACTGAAGTCCTGTCTCATACTGGGACAACGCTAAAGAGGTTGGAATTATTTCCGACCTCTTTTTTTGCGTTCAAAAATTCATTTAACCTAAAAAAGCTAGGGGCCTCTTTACAGAGACTCCTAGCCTTAGTTTTACGGTTAGCGTGGTTTGTTAACCAAATACTTTAATTCCATCCAAATACGTCTTGTTCAAGTTCAATTCGTGGTCAAGGACGATGAAGTCAGCATCCCGACCTGGTAAAATGTGACCGCATTGGTCGCCAACGCCTGCACTATCGGCAGCATTTGCCGACGCCATGATGATGGCCTGTTCAGGAGTAGCCACGTTCCAATCAACCACGTTCTTTACCGCGTCCTTCAGCAATAAAATGCTACCAGCCAAACTGTTGCTGCCATCCGTTAGTCGGGCTGTCCCATTGGCTACTTTAACTGGGAATTCACCCAAGATGTAGTTGCCGTCCGGCATTAAGCCCGCCTTCATGCAGCCAGTCACTAAAGCAATATTTTGCGAAGTCTTGGTTTGCATCAAGATTTTAACCACATAAGGGTTAACGTGATGTCCATCGCAAATTAATTCGTCAGTTACCCCATCTAAACTCATTGCCGCGCCGGCCATCCCTGGTTCACGGTGGTTAAGCCCACTCATTCCATTAAAGGTATGGGTAAACATCGTCGCGCCAGCCTCTACACAGGCCTTAGCTTGGTCAAAGGTCGCATCGCTATGTCCTAAAGCAACCACTACGCCTTCGGAGCTAATCTTAGCGGTAAATTCTACTGCCCCTTCTCGTTCAGGAGCAATTGAGGTTTTCCGAATCATTCCTTGGGCGGCACTTTGCCAAGCGTGAAATTCGTCAACACTCGGATTCTCAAAGTACTTCGGATTTTGGGCACCCTTGTGTTTTTCGGTGTAATAAGGTCCTTCAAAATGGATTCCTTGAACCTTGGCACCTTCGAAGTCGTCCACGTGATCACTAATCGTTTGAACCACTTGCTTTAATTGATCCGAGCTAGCGGTCAAGGTAGTTGGCAACCACGAAGTTACCCCGCATTCCAACAATCCCTTAGACATGGCGTTGATCCCTTCGGCGTCGGCATCCATCACATCGTGATTTAACAATCCGTGAATATGGGTGTCAACCAATCCGGGAGCTACCCATTGATCACCATAATCCACAATCTTACCGGTAGGCTTTTCCTTCTGATAACGACCAAATTTGCCATCAATTACTGGTAAATAGCCGCCCATTTCGACATTACTACCTAAGAAAAATTTTGCTGCATGAATATAGTATTCCAAAATATCGCTCCTAATCCTTAAAATCGTGAATGGTTACACCCTTAACTACCCGGTTAACTGTCCCAGTTGCTGAAGGTGTGTCTGGAGTGTTGTTAACCTTAACTGACGACAACAACGCTACCGTTTGTCCAAACATTACGTCAGGAAAAGCCATGTATCCATCCGGAATTTGGTCGTTCCCGTTAGCAAAGGTGAAGTTTGCTCCGGCAAAATTATTGTCGGAATTTACGCCAACTCCCATCACGACTGGTGCAATTTCGTCGCCGGCTACTTCGTCTAAAATATCAACGTCGTATTGTCGCGTATAGGCTTCGTTGCTGACGAAGTCAAAAAGGAGGGTCTTGTCATTCACAAATGACTTTGGACCGTGACGGAAGCCCATGGAAGTATCGAAGACGGTGGCCTTTTGACCAGCCGTGAGTTCCAAAACTTTAAGTTGAGTTTCCCGAGTCAATCCGCCAAGCGCCCCAGATCCAAGGTAAACGATCCGGTCAAAATCAGTATCAACGATTTTTTGAATTTCATCTACCCGATCGATGACTTCGTGGCCCATCTTGCTGATAGCCTTCACGTAAGCCTCTTTTTGCGCATCCGTATGTTGCACATCAAAAACTAACAACGTGGTCAATAGCATGCAACTAAAACTGCCGGTCATGGCAAAGCCCTTATCGTTTGAACGCGCAGGTTGCATTAAGACTAGGTTATTTTCATCACTTTGTGCATGTTGGGCTAATTTTCCTTCTGGTGCACAGGTGATCGTTAGTTGATAAAGGTGACGAACGTACTTTTCAGCAATATCGACCGTTGCGACACTTTCAGGACTGTTTCCACTCCGCGCAAAGGAAACTAACAGCGTCGGAGTATCTTTTTCAAGGTATTGTTTAGGGGTCGACACAATTTTGGTCGTGTCAATCGCTTCAAAACGGAAGTGCTTTCGGTCACCATTTTCAGTTAAGTATGGTGCCGCCGTATCCCCAACGTAAGCAGATGAGCCCGCACCGGTGAAAATCACCCGGACTGGTTCGTTGAATTCGTTTTCAATTTTCGTCAAAAATTCCGTAATATCCGTCTTCGCGGATTGGTAATTTTGCCAAGCTTCTTCCCATAATTCCGGTTCTTGTTGAATTTCACGAGTGGTAATCACCGCTCCCATCTTGGTTAACTCATCATCTGTCTTGTTAAACATAAAGTAATTCTCCTCTCAATCCTTCAGTGTCGATACTTGATATTGTAGACGAACTGATCGCCCCGAGCACTGCTAATGGTGTACTCGATAATTTCATTCTTGTGATTATACGTCGTTCGTCGCGCTAAAAATCCGGCAGTGTTGGAAGCAACGTTCAGTAGTTTAGCATCCTCATCACTGATAATCCCCACTGACAAACGTTCGTCAGCAACTTTTACTTTTTCACCGTAATCCTCCAAAAAGATTGCGTACAGTGAACGTTGCTTAAGCTCAAGATCATCCCGGCTTAAATTTGGAAACTTAGCTTGCGGAAGGTAAGTTCGATCGATCATAATCGGCTGCCCATCTGCTAAACGCAAACGTTTCAGCTTAATCAAACAGGACCCCACCGGTACCTTTAGCTTTTGACTAAAGTACTCGTCCGCATCCCGCTGGTACATTTCCAAAATCCGGGTTTCGGGCTTGCGTCCCATCGACTTCATTTGCTCGGTAAAGCTGTATTCGTCACCAATTTTTTGCGTGTAATCAATCATGTTGGCCACGAAAGTTCCCTTACCGCGCTGCCGGTAAATATAGCCGATGTTTTCTAGCTCCGATAACGCCTCCCGAACCGTATTGCGACTAACCGCGTATTTACGCATAATCTCGCGTTCGGACAGCAACTTATCGTTGGGCTGGTAGTTATTTTTAATCTCTTTTCGCAAAACGTCCACGAGTTGACTGTACACGGGACGTTTTTCGTTGTATTTAAATTCCATAATCATTCCGCTCTTTCTAAACCGGTTTCATAATGACAATATGATACACCAGATTCATGAAAGTCGGATACTAAAAGTGCAAATAAATTAAGCTGCTTTTCCGATTACACCTAGTGCAGATAGTACCACTGCCACGATAATTACGATAAAGATTGCCTTGGTGGAAGTCATCCGTTTCTTACCAAGCATCCAGTAGATTGCGCCAACAATTAATGCAGGAACTAATTTTGGCATGATCATGTCAATCTTATCTTGGAAGTTAACCGTCATCTTTCCTAAGTGCGCCACGAGGGTAACTTGGGTGTTAACCATGGTAGCTGCTAAGGCACCCACAACGTAAACCCCGAGGAGGGTTGCTGCGTCAGTCAATGCGTTTAATTGGCCTTGCATTTCGTTAACCAAGCTAACCCCTTGTTTGTAAGCAAACTTCAATTGGATCCACCGGAACCACATGATGACGAAGTTAACCAGCATCCATAAGATTGCTCCGAAGGCATTTCCTTGAACCGCCATATTTGCGGCAATCGCACCCATAATTGCGGGAATGAGGGCTGCGAAAATTGAGTCCCCAATTGCGGCAAACGGACCCATTAAACCAGCTTTAATACCAGCAACGGTTTCGAGTGAGTCAACCCCTTCTTTTTCTTCCAAAGCCATATCGATTCCTTCGATAATGGTGTTAAAGAAGTTACTGGTGTTGAAGAATTGGTTTTGCATCTTCATCATTTTTTTCAATTCAGGAGTATGGTCACCATACATCTTCCGCAATTGCGGCAAGATTAGGTACAAGTATGATGAACCTTGCATCCGTTCGTAGTTCCATCCAACTTGGTTGAAAAGAATGTTCCGGATGTTCATTTGTTTGAAGTCTTTATCGTTTAGTTTATAAGCTACTTTGTTTTTAGAGTTCGTCGCCATGAATCTCACCATCCTGTTCATCTAAATCTGTCGCGTTACCAGCTGACTTCGGTGCTGCAGCAACCATATTTTGTTTCTTTACCGAACGGTTGTATTGCATTGCTGCAAGAGCAAATCCAATCAAGGCAATTCCCAACATTGGTAAGTTTGCAAATACGGTAGTGAACTTAGCATTCATGCCCGCAATGGTCGTTCCCAAAGTAGAAATGTTGGTGTAAAGCGTTGAAAGCATTGCAGTAATTACGAAACCTAAAATGAGGTATGGCCAATGTTTCTTAACTGGTAGGTAACGAAGTAAGATTGCGAAACCAACTGCTGGAAGTAATGCTCCGGCGGTTGCCAAACCGTTACTTAACCACAAAAGGTTGGTGTTCATGTAATCTACGGCTGTCCGTACGAATGGACCACCAAATGCAAGTGCTAAGAATACTGGAATACCACGTGATAACGTCCATGGAAGGTAACCATAAAGGAAGTTCCGTTCAATTCCCTTATAGTTTTCTTCGTCGATCATCTTATCAATTCTGTGCTGGAAGAAGGTGTTCGCAAACCGTGCGAGAATATCGGTTTGGATCATCAAACTAGCTACCGGAACCCCTAAAGCTGCTACGGCAACTTCTGCTTTCATTCCGGTACCAATCGCAAACGCGGTTGCTAAAACAGTTCCGGAGTTGGCGTCAATCTTGGAAGCGCCACCAAAAGTTCCGACACCTAAAACGGTCAATTGTAAACTACCACCGATTAACAAACCGGTTTTTAAATCGCCCATTACTAAACCAGCGACGATTCCAGCCCAAATTGGTTGGCTCAAACTGGTTTGAACGGTCAATTCATCCATGATTTGCCACATTGAATAAATCGTTAATATAATAACTTGCCAAATTGCAATACCTGAACCCATGAGAATCCCTCC
This sequence comes from Pediococcus acidilactici, assembly GCA_024970065.1. Taxonomy (NCBI): domain Bacteria; kingdom Bacillati; phylum Bacillota; class Bacilli; order Lactobacillales; family Lactobacillaceae; genus Pediococcus; species Pediococcus acidilactici. The sequence goes on from CP103908.1 coordinate 1,849,434, forward strand.
TTATTTAATTAGTTTTTTGGTTTAAATTTCTTGAGAATTTCCATAAAGTCGTTTGCTTGGTCACCGGGAACCATTTGTTGAGTAAGCTTAATTCCCTTTTCGTGCAACGCGTTGAATGCATCCACGTCTTCTTGTACAACGTTAATGGAGTTAGTCAATTGGGTAGTTTCGTCAGTTTGGGACATGTTACCCACGTTAATGGCTTCGAGCTTTACCCCATCATTAACTAAATCTAACAAGATTTGTGGGCGCTTAACCACGATAAATACCTTTTGGGAATCGTAGCCACCCCGGTTAATATGGTCAGCCGCTACCTTTTCAGGAAGCACACTTAAATCTACTCCTGCAGGACGGGCTAATTTTAATCCCGCCTTTTCAATGTCACTAGCTGCAACTTGATCGTCAATTACCATAATCCGTGTAACGCCTAATTTGGTAGTCCACAAGTTTGCAACTTGGCCGTGAATTAAACGTCCGTCAATTCGTACTGCTGTAATTGCCATCCTACTCACTCCTTTATTTTTTAAAACTCTGTTAATAAAATTACTGTTTCTAAGCCCTTGAGGCGGTACGGAATGGTTAACACTCCGTTTTGGTCCGGTTGGGCAGTCACCGGCATGCTTTGCAACTGCGCCCCTTCGTGGAAGTAGAGCTTCCAGTGTTGGTTCGCCTTTGCTTTAGTAAGGTGTACTTGAATCTGTGGTTGTTCATCAATTGTTTTTATTATTCAAAATGTTGCAAATGGCTTTATATAGCCATTTTTAAAAAATAAAAAAACATAAAAAGCAATAAAAAAACGTGGGTATGTCCCCAAGATGTCCCCACAGTCCCCAATTAAAAAAGAGGCAACTTCATCTAAAATAGACAAGATAAAAACCGTTCGATTAATTTCGAGCGGCTTTATACTGCTTATTAGCATACCTTGCCAATAACTTCAGTGTGCATATCCTTGCATTTTATTTGAAATACTTCTAGATTAGTTTACAATAGAATTTGTATCTCATTTCGTATTTTGAGGATCTCCCCCCTTAGCTATATACTTGCATTTTCAAAATATAGAAATAAGATATACAAACAAAAAATCACGCAGCCTATTCATAGGCTGGTGATTCCTTGGCAAGCCTGATATTCTTTGGAGGAACCTAGCTTGCAGCTTCATTGTAATACTTTATTTGTATTAAGGAAAGCCCACTTAACCAATTATTGGTCGAGTGGACTTTTTCTGTATTTTAAGTTATTTTTCCGAAATAATTGGCGTGGATAAGTTTTCTTCCTACGTTGGAGAATAATGATGTCATTTCAATAAAAAATAGGAGAACTTAATTCAAGAGCCTACTCCCCCTTTAACCCTTAAACTAATTCTCCTACTAATGGTAATCCTACACCCAAATACACTTTAAAACAACCTGCCCAGACAACAAAAAAGCCTCCATCCGAAGACAGAGGCTAACTAATTACTTCCTAATTTTAATAAGCTTAAAAATTACTATGGTCATTAATGCTAATTTGTAACCGATCCAGCGGTTCACCGTACATACCTGCCCAACTGTCGTAACCAGCTACCGAACCATTGTCGGCACAGGTACCGAGATAACCAGCACGTTGTGTAGTTTGCGACCCGGTTCTGTTCCTATCAATAAACCCCCCGAATGTAACTTTGGCGAGTTACGGGACGACATTTAATTAACGCTGTTTAAAACAGCAGGCTAACAACCCACATGGCTAACCATGCAATCAAACTAACTGCACCAACAAAGCCCCAATTTAAAACTATGCTGAACACGAATAACCAGAATGCAAACTTGCGTAATCCTTTGAAATCATCATAACTAAAGGCTGATTGACCACTAGCTTTACGGGCGTTTGACCTATCTGCATGTTGCTCATGGTGATACCAACGACTTAAACCTAGTAATTGTAATAAACTTCCAAACATTTAACATTGTCTCCCTTATTTATCAGACTCTGAAATTGTTGGTATTCCGTTTTATTATTGCGGCTAATATTCAAACTGCTCCTTTAACTTATGACCATAATGTAATATTATATATGACACTTGTCAATGGTTAAACACAAAAAAAGTCCCCCACGCCGAAGCGCAGGGGATTAATTATACTATTTTTGACTTGCTTGTGAGGTGGATTCAGTTTCAGAAGCTGCAGAACTATTCACTGTAGTAGCTGCGGATGTTGGTGTTTGCAATTCGTCAGCAACCTTATTAGCCGTCGCTTCAATTTGCCTTTCCTCGTCACTTTTAACTGTTGGTGATGTCACTGTTTGAACGTCAGTAACAACTCCCAGCATACCAAGGATAGTTAGAACCGTGTTAATAATTCCTGCAATGGCTGACCAGTCACCGGTAAACTTAATACCAAATGCAGCCAACACTTGCTGAATTAACACAATCAATAATGAAATAATTCCAGCAATTAATTTACCATTTAAACTTCCATCAGCATTCTTAAAACTAATTTTTTTCATAATATCCTCCTATAAAAATTTCTCTGCGATATAAATAACTAACGTGACGAGCACGCCACTAATCAAGACACCGATAACCCAATTCTGAATCTGAGTAATCCGTCCTATCTCATGTTCGACCTCAATTGATTTGGCTAGTGCCTTTTCTGCTTTGTTGCCAATATCGTCAACTTGATTTAACTTTTCTTCGATGTTCTCAACTTTCGTTTTGGTGGTGGTCACGTCCTTTTGGATATCCATTAGTAACTTAGTCGTGTCGTCGTATTGCACCATTACCGCACCACCAATCGCTGGCCAGGATAGATAGTGGTGTAAATCGACTTGCCGTTTCGACTAGCTAACGCAGTCATGCTTAGGCCGGTGCGTTGTGCGATTGTCCACCAGCTGTCACCAGGCTTAACAGTGTAATACGTGTGAGTTGTACCACTCTTTACATATTCCAGCGTATTGCTTGTTGGACCGGTTGCTAGATAGCCATAGCCATAAAAACGTGGCTGACGTACCCAGCGATACCCGTCCTTAATAATGGCTTGATCAGTCTTTACCGTAGTTCCAGCTGGTAAAATAGCGATCGTGCTTGATGACGTTGAAGCGCCTGTGCGCAGCTTAACCGCCGTCTTGAGTGTGTAGGTCTTCTTTTCCTTGACCCACTTGGCTGAAGTAGCAGGCTTGGAAATGTGTTTGTTGGCTTTTTCGTTGTTGTTCTTAACTGCGCCTTTATTAGTCGGCTTAACTGTTGATTTCAGCCCAGCCGTGTAATAGTTATCATTTAATTGGCTGACGTCAAATCCCCCATAACTAATACGGAATTTAGCCGTTGATGACCATTGCCATGCGTGGTTATTTGAATACCAGTTCTTACCGCTAACCACATACGGGTAGGCAGCAATCCAGCCGGTTCCACCCTTAATGGTCATCTTGCTATTAACCCACGATCCGGAAGTGTAAATATCAGCCCGATAGCCAAACTTCTGAATCTCTTTCATAAATGCCGTGTTGTTGCGGTCGTTAGTTGCTTTGGATTGGTAATTTTGTTCCTGAGCTTCGACGTCGGTCGCTAGTACCGCGCCAACTGGCAACCCTGCCAATTTAGCCGTTCTACCGGCGTAGTCAGCTTCGGCAATCGCTTGAGCCTTAGTGGCGTAGCGTGCAAAATGGTAACCATTGATATACATTCCTGCTGCTTGGACGTTTGCAATGTTGCTGGCAGCATACGGATCCCTGTATGTACCGCCTTCACTGATCTTGACCGTAACAGCCTTAACGCCGAACTCGTTACGCATGGAAACGTACTCTGCTGTTGACATGTAGCCGTTGTTATTCGACACGTCGACCATATCCATGCGTGCAGCATGGCTCGTAGTATTGACCATAAAAAAGGCCATAAAAATAGCGCCCATCATTAAGACGAGTGCCTTTAATTTACACTTATTCAATTGTCTGCCTCCTAATTTAAAATATCTTCCGGTGCTGGCGACCAAGCTACCTCTGTTGAAGACTCTGAAATAATAAAGTTGGAAATAGTTACTGTTCCAGTTGCATTATCTAACCTTAAAGTCATGTGTAAATGGTCACTATCAGTTGTAAGAGTAACAAACACGTGCTTTGTTCCGCTGGATAAGTTAATACTATAATAAATATTTTGCCAGGTACTTCCAGAGTCAAGGCCAGAAAACATCATTGATGAAACACCAACACCAGTAGAAGATGTTATATCATAAGATATGGCTACCACAGTCCCACGTGGAATAACTCTTGAAAATTCATAACCAATTTGTCCTTGGTTATCTTTGTTCTCACCAATCATTGTGAATGGTGTTGCTGTTCTTAGTGCTAGGTTCCGACCATACACCTTAACACCGTCCTGATAAGCAGCATCAATTGCCTTGCAATCTTTAATCCACGTACCATGTGTTATATTTGCCATTTAAATCACCCCTGAATCACATATAGGCCAGTTTTGTCAGTCAGTGCATCATACTGTGCTTGGGTGACTACATTAATTACTGCGTCTTTACCTGCGGGACCTTGTGGCCCAGGATCACCTTTATCACCCTTAGCAATTGTACTTGCGACTTTATGCATTGCTGCAACGAAATCATCAAAAGTAATGGTAGTAATCGTGCTGCCATTTGTGCTCTGAATGTTGTTGGTAATGGTAAAACCGGTTGACCCATCACTAGGGTAGATTGACGTTCCGGTACTATCAACCACCCATACTTCAATTGCATAGCTACCAGCTGGCAAGTTAGTCATCAAGTCAGCAGTAAAGGTAACGGTAATTTGACCAGTCGTTGGGTCGGTTAAACTAGCTGGGTCAACTGTAGCCGATTTAAGATAACCACTATCATTGCCCAATTTAACGGTAATTGAAGTGGCATTAGTTAAGTCCGTGGCCACATTATCATTGCCACATACTAGTGTGAAGCTTGTAGTGGTATCGCCAATTTTAACCGTTTGTGGTGAAGTATCGGTAAAACTAAGCGTTTTCGCCATCTCTAAGTGCCTCCTTTCAAATTGTTAGATTAGTTATTCAGTGCTTGTAACAGAACCTGATTCTAGGCTATCAGATAAGTTATCGGCTACCGTTTGGAAATCATTCCGATCTTTGCGTACTTCAGCCTTATTATTTTCGTATAAGTCTTGGTCTGTAATTTGTGTTGATACCGTTGTATATGATAGTCCTTTAGATACTACAGTTGAAAATGTTGCCACCTGTACACCATTAATCGTTGATACACCACTTAATGAGATACTTTGACTAGTTGATAATGCCATGTTTATTCCTCCTAAATTTTTGTAATAAAAAACTGTCTATTTTAGACAGTCTTACTATTGATTGTTTTATATGTTGCAACCTCAATTTCTAATTGGCTGATTCTCTCATTACGATCATTACTTAATTGAGATAAGACTTGATTAGTCCTTTCCAGTTGTGCAATCTTATTATTTAACTCGGTAATCTTTTCTTCATTAGAATTGTTAGCTGGTTCCGTTTCTTCAACTACTTCCTTAACTTTATTACTCATCTTTGCTACCCCCTAAATTCTTAATAATTTGAGTTGCTACAATGTTTTTTAGATCTGCGTAATTAATTGTCATAAATTTGTCTTCGCTCATCATGACGAATCCTTCTATGTGTGAGCTATCCGAAAATGTTCCAGAATAGCCTATCTTACGCATAGTCGTTCCTCTTCCTAAATCATCACTATTGGCAATAGTAATGTTAGTTATTTGAAAGTCATTCATTGATTTTTCCCTCCAATTTACTTAATCTTAATTCGTATTCATTTACTTTGTCGTTTAGTCTTCTAATGACAGATAAAAGTGGAACCCATGCTCTATCATATTGAATACCCTCTATTTCATGGTTTCTACCGTAATCAATAAACATGTCTAATCCCGCATCACGCATCTGTTCAGCAATTAAGCCATAATGTTCTTTGATAGAAAGCTTTTCTTTAGTTTCTCCAGTGGTTAGTTGCTCTGCATACGTATCGACTGCATGTTTGTCATTCCATGTTGCCATGTGGACATTTAACAATCTATCACCCAGAGTTGTTTCAATATCCGGATTTTTAATGTTGTACTTATACTTTGAAGCCGAAGTTGTTCTAGCAAGATGACCACTGTCAGTAATACGTACATTAGCTGAAGCACTCGATGTGAAATCATAAATAAAATCACTTAACACCGCTTCTGCACCTGCATATGAACCTACTTGTAATCCGTAATGATTACCATTACTACCAATCTGTAGAAGGTTTTGCCCCCCACTTAGCCCAATATATTTAGTGAGCACACTAGGAGTTTGAACTTGTGCAGTTTGCAAAACGTTACCTAAATAAGATTTATCGCCTAACATAGAAGTGTAATAAAAACCGGTCGGATCGGAATAAGTACGCTGTGCTACGGATGTACCATCCTGTTTGTACAGATCCATCTTCATATAGCCTGGTGCAACTTCCGTCCATTGTGCATTAGCGATTCCAGATTGAAATACTAGGTTGTCATTCATGCCGCCCCATTGACCATTAACATAGGTTTGCATATTACCTTCGGATTGCAAAACGCCATGATTAAAAGTCAATGTTCCTTTATTCTTCTTTGGTAAGAACTTCGATGCATCTTGCGTGTAATCGAAGTCTTCGGTAAATGTTCCATTAAATCCAAGATCAAGTTTAGGAGTTGTCAACGTACTTGTGTTCAAGGTAACCGACGTTAAGGTTTTAGTATTAATACCGTTAGCAATTAAGTCGTCAACATTAATTTGACTGGCAGTAACACTTCGAGCAATAATCTTATTGCCATTCAGGTTCGATATTTTGGCATCATCAATAGCTGCGTTCGCAATCTTAGCGTTGTTAATTGCTCCATCTGCAATCTGTGCTGTATTGATAGCCGCATTGGCAATCTTAGCTGTACCAATAGTTCCATCTTGAATGCTTGTATTACCATTAAAGACAATTTTATTAGCATCTAATAAAATCGTATTGTCGTTGATATTTACTTGTGATGAAGAACCATCTGAGTTTGAAACCTTTAAATTAATATTATTAATTGACGCTGTAATAGAAGCTTGGCTGACCATATCAGGTTTGAAAGGTTGTACCGTTGCTCCAATATTAATCATCGGCTGGTTAATCATTGCATGTGTCGGCACACCATAAGTAAATGCTTGAATGCCTACATATTGTGCACTTGCTACAGGAGCTAAGTTTTCAACTTTAACTAATTGCCACTGTTCTTTACTATCGGTTGCGGTTTGTGACCAAGCAGTTTTAATATTGCTATCAATACGCTTTTTGTTAGCATCAAAGAAAGCTAAAACAACATCAACACGTCCATTTGGTTTAGCTCCGCCATCACCGTATACCTTAACCATCATTGAAGCACTATAAACATTGTTTGTAGCATCTGTACTATTATCAACCGGTAATGGTTGTGGGTCTGATTGTGCAAACATTAACCAGCCCATTTCTTTTGAGGTGTTTATCCCAATCGAAGGCCTACCCTGATATGAAGACACTGGAACACTTGAAACATATCCTGTCTCATTAGAAGCATTACCAATCTTGGTCCAACCGGTAGGAAAACCATTTGTCATTTGTTCAAATGTTGCATTATATACAAGGTTTTTACTGCCCACTGTACTAGCTAAAATTTGAACCGCATCTGATGTTTGACTAATTTCTGTATTTAAATCAGTAACTTTATTATCTACTTCACTTTGAATGCCTTGAGTAGCTACCGTGATTTGCGATGTTACATCGGCCGAGTCAGCTTTCAACTTAATTGCATTATTCAACTGATCAATTTCCGTACTTGTAGCTGTATCAAACGGAGATAAACTCCAATCGGTCGGTTTATTACCTTTTTCAAGTTTTGTTAAAGATATCCAAGCCGTACCCGATTGCCCTGAATTAAAACCAATATAGATATTAGTGTTATAAATATCAGCTGGCGTTTTAAACTTCCAGACCGCTTTATGGTCACTAACAACTTGTCTAACAAATGGATCTCCTGTCCCACTACCATGTTGTAGAGTGATTGGATCTGACCCATCATTAAAAAGTTGCAATACATATTCTGTACTTGGCTCTACTGGAACATTATCCTGTGCAATACCAAACTGGTTGTTTTTATCAGCTTCTGTATTAACAATCTTAGCTAAATAGATAGCTTGTCTTGGCCAATCACCGCCTCCGCCAGTTTCATTAACTTGAACTGTACTTGTCCCCATACCTTGCGGGCACCAGATACGCCAGTTATTCATCTTGTCATCAAACTTACTATTTTTGATTAAGTTAGTCCCACCAACTGTAATATCATCAATCGTTTTGATAACGTTTTGAATCCCTGTAGTATATTCATTGTGATATTGTTCTGTGGTATTACTTAGTTTAGTAACATTTTGTTTGACTAAGTTTGCCGTGCTTAATGCTTCATCAATATCTGGCAAGTGAGCATTAAGTTGGTCAATACTGGATTGAGCTTTCTGTTGAGCAGTAGCTGCGTCTGCTTTTGCTTGAGTGGCATCTGCTTTTGCTTGGGTGGCTGATGCTTTAGCTTCTTCTCCAGCTTCTTGTGCTTTCTCGCCGGCTTCTTTTGCATCATCTCCAGCTTTTTTAGCCTCGTCTGCTACTTGTTGAACCATATTAACAAAGGCTTGAGAGGCGTTCTTATCTGCTGTAGCAAAAGCTGTAAATACTCCATCTAGAGCGTTTCTATCAACGTTTGAAGTTCTATTCATTTCTTTGAACAGTGGAGTTACAAAATTCGTCAAATTACTCATAGCGGTTTCTAGTTCGGCTGTAGGTAAATCAACGGATTTTAGTTGTTCAATATCAATGTTATAAAGCTCAACATCTTTATCATATTCCTGCTTTAATTTTAGCTTTTCAGTAGGGGTCAGCTTATTGTCGCTGTTAATATCGTTAACATTACCAGCCGCTACATTAGCCGTGTTTTGAGCCTTGATAATTTTGAGGCCATCATCTGTTAGAATGACCTGCGTTGGATTAGATTCTGCCATTTAATTCACCTCCCTTCTTCATCATTGCTAATCGTAGGCATTGGCAAACGTTCTTTGATTGGTATTACAAAGACACGTTCTAAAGCATTGCCTTGGTGTCTACAATTGAAGGTAACCAATAGTTCCGGCTGGTTAGTCTGGCTATTATAGATAACGTTGCAGGTTTCAGGCTCAACAACATCATCGGTTAATCTTAAATCCATATCCAGTAAATAGTTAGAGGCAAATTCTTGCCCACCATGAACAACATTAACTGCGTACACCATACGAGGGTCTTTCATGTTGTAATCACCCGAGTGAAAGTACACATATGGAAAGTCAATGCCTTGTGATTGGTAGGTTTGCTGGGCCAGGTTAAACCCATAGTTGGTAACATTAAAACTATATAGCACATTGTAATTGCCTTGTTTAACATCATCGAGCCGCAGTACATCCTGTTTTCCATTAAAGTAGCCACACAGTAAGTAACCATGTTTGAAATCAACGCTGACTCGTATATAACGATTGACAGTGCAGAAACGTGTAATACGATCATCATCATTGCTTAGGGTCACGTTAGCAAGGTATGGTATGCGACTAATTGCATATTCGTTAACGTTTAAATTAAGCTTGGTTGCGGACCAAATGTAAATAGCCCCATTTATCTCTTCGATTGAAAAGCTAGAGCCATGCCCGCCATGTGAAATAATCATCTTGCTAATTGGCTTGAAATCTGTGTCATGTAATACAAACATTACATCGCCGGTTGTACTTTGATTAATCGCCCGGCTAGTTATATACTGACCGTTGCTCAAAGGACACATATATTGTGCCGCGTCAGTTATTCCTAGTGTACTGTCGTCTGGGTCAAAACTGCCCAAATTACGAATAGCATTAGTTTGTAGCTTGATTTCTGGTTCGTTTTGAATGTAACTGGTTTCGATGACCCCGCGCAGTGTGCCAACGGCACTATAGGGTGCTTGTACTAAATAGCCAGTTTGGTTAAAGCTATTGTCAATCGAACCGTCCGTATTATAACGGTGCCAAATAAATCCTTTGTTATCAACATAGGCTGAAATATTAGTATTACCTTCCCAAGCCTGTAAGATTAGCCGCTTGGTTTGCGTGGTATCAGTGAAGTTGTTGCCGTCAGGAGTTAAAGCAACTGGCTTAACCGAACTAGCGTCCTCCTTTGCCTTTTCGAGGGCACTATTAATAGCGCTTTGATAACCTTGCATCCAGGCCGGTGTGGCAACAGGTACCGTGACGTATTCACCAAAGCCAACGGTGTTGCCATAAGGATTGGCAAAGGAGATTGTCCGTTGAATGACTCGGCCACTAGCGTCTAATACCGGCTTGATTAACTCATCTTTAAACCTAATCGTGGCACCTAATGGTGGGTTAAAAGTTGGTGTCACATTAACCTCATAATATGTCCTAGGATGATTGAAAAGTTGCAACATCTGCTCAGCCCACGACTTTAAACCAGCCGCATGTTCAATTGTATTAGCAGTAATAACACCTTCGTAATAAAGTCCGCTTTGCCAATCAGGGTTATATTTCTGATTAGCTTCATCATCAACAATGTAATTTTTTCCATCATTGGCAGCAGCTATGGTATTACCGTTATAACCATAAGGAATCAGCTTGGTAATCGGTGTTGAAACGGTCGTACGTTTTATGCTAGTGATATTTTTGCCGAAGATTGCTTCGTTGTACACCTTATCGGAATTCAACTGGTCGACAATTTCACAAGTCTTCGATTGAACATTGCCTTGTGAGTCAATTTCAACGTAACAATCAACTTCCACGTTATAGGTCTGCAACAACGTTTGTAATAGTGATGATGCTTTAGTCTTTCCATCAATTGAAATATGTGGAGTCATTGCATTAGCTGTATTAAATTTAAGTGTCCAGCCCGTATCACTGAACACTCTCGTAAAGGCGGTCTTAATATCTGTATCTGACTCAGCCATAGCAACTGGATAATGATGAGCCAACGTGAATAGACACAAATTAGTAAAGTTAGCCGTTGTTACATGTTTAACAGCAGCAGTATTACTTTCTTCCACGCTGTATATGTGCATAACATACCAGTGTCCCGACAAGGCATCATAATAAGCGAGATTGTTGCCAGCGACTACTTTGTCTGAATCAGGCTGACCTTGAAGCACGTCTAATGAACCTTGATGGTCGAACTTCTTAGATTGGGCATTTAGGTTGATGGTGCCGGTGTAGCTATCCTTAGTGCCTACATTGACGTCATCATCGTAGGAGGTACTAGTTGTGTCGGCATCGGCTAGTTGAATTTTGACGCTGTCGTTTGAAAATTTAGTGGCACCATCAATAGTTAGGGTGCCAATCCGTTTCAAACTCGGATTTAGAATTAAATATTGATTGGTTAAAGCCATCGCTTAACCTCCTTGTGTTGCTATAATAGTTTTGGTAGATATCTAAGCGTCATTTTAGCGTCATCTAGGTCGCCCACCATAGTTAGCCCGTTTACACCCGGTTTTAATTGCGGATAATCGGTTGACCACACCGGCGATGCCAAACGTCCATTGACGGTTACGGTATCAGTCTCACAGTCCATAACAATCTCTTCCCCTGCATTAGCAATATAAGTAGGTTCATTCGGTTGTGGCTGGGTGTGTTTCCAGACTTGTAAGTCGGTGAGGGTCATGTAAGGTGCCATGTATTGTACATTGTTAAAGTCTTCCGTGATGGTGTGCTTGAGGAATGTTTGACCAAACCCGCCTAAGGCTGACTCATATTCATTGTTAGTATCTACCCAGCGGCCACGGGCAATTAAATACCTATTCGTATTGCGATAAGGGTGGCCATCATAGAGACTATATTGATGCAATTCCCACGTATAAACGTTGCCGGACTTTGTCAAGTCCATAAATACCCAAGCATTGGTTAAGCAGTTTCTTTCTTCTTTGTTAATAGTTGTCACATACTTATCCACGGTCTCTTTGATTGTTTTCTTCGTTACCTTGCCTCTCTTAGACCTGCTAGTTTTAGTCACTGTTTTAGTGGCTGTTTCAGTTTTAATCTTAACTTTTTCGTCTCTTTTATTGGCAAATGCACCGCTAGGGCCATATCCCCAGTAAAGTGTCTGGTGATTATCGTCATCAAATGTGCTTCCCGGCTTGCATAGCTGTAGTGCCACATAGGTTTTGCCACCTTGCATATGGTCGCCGATGACAAACCGGCCAATCGTATTACCACTGGCATCGAGCAATGAAAATTGTGCTTTTCCCATTGCCCGTCCATTATGAGTGCCTGAGTATCGCATATGATGTAATCCAGCGCGAACGCGATAGTTGGTTAACGCCTCGGTCATCCCAGTATACCGATAAGTAGGGCCTAACCAAGCAGTATCAAGTGGATTAGTTGGCATCGCCCCAAAGTCTTTTTTACCATTCACAATTGCCACTTTCATGACTGTTGTATTGCTATCAATCTCAGCGCTACCTTGATACTTGTACTTACCATCGGTCTTGATACCACCAACGGCATTGGGATCGCTAGTCCACATCCCCATACTAGCAATAGGGTCATTAATCACACTAATGTCGGGTTGAACAGCAGTAGCTTGGTCTTCCGGTGACTCAGGCCCTAAACCAAATTGACCACCATTAAGATTAAAACCAATGTATTTTAATGGACGTTTAGGTATGACCTGAATAACTGGGGCTGTTCGTGCAGTACCATCAACAGTAATCGTGTTTAAACCATTATTCAAAGGCTTCTCAACCTGTGGCAGAGTTGCCCGTGGGTCTGACTGTACAAAGGTAATCGTAAGCGTCATGTCATACATACCCGGGTTAATCGGGGCTGGATCACTAATTGCGGTAATATGCCCCCAATACGTCACCTTAGGTTCAAAGCCAAATACTAGTGGGTATTCTTTACCATTATCGCTAGGGTCATCGCTTAGTAGTAAACCGCTTAAATTGTGCATCACCTGATTAAATCTGTCTTGGTTATCAGCACAGTAGATTGATACCGGAATATTAATTGTCCGGCTAGTAAAATCCGTGCCATTGAACTGGTTACCATACATGGCCGGTATATCAGTCACCTGTTCAGCCATAGCAGGGGCACTAGGCAATACCACGTTACCCATCTCAACTTGTAAATCGTCCCGGCTATTTAAGCCAGCATATTCAAAATCATCTCGTTGTAAGGTCACGATTTAACCTCCTTTTTAAATTTAACTATGTAAAAAGGGCGCCCAATTAAGGACGACCCTTTGGTTGATTAGGATATTAGTACCCCATCATTTGGGAGTATTGTGAAGCTGTCTTATTGTCCGATTTAACGGCATTGACCACGTCAGATTTAGCAATAACGGCTTGTACATTACCCATGTTGCCTAAAATGGCGGACATTAAGCTGATTAGTTTATCAAGCTTCTTATTACTTTCACTGTCTGTTAGCACAACCTGACTACCATTGTTGCCATTTACCATTTGACTAGCCTGTGTAATTAGCTGGTTAGCCCGTGATTTATTAGTCAACGGCAATACCATTTCAGGTTTGTTATGTTCAGCAATTTCGTATAATCCGTGGCTACCGATAATTCCACCGTTTTCGTAGCCATGTCCGTTACCGAGGAAACTCAATCCGCTACCATAACGATGTTTTGCGTAGTTTAAGCCGGCTAAAAGATTGTCGTATCCATTCCAAATATTGTTATGTCCAGGTAAATGATAGGCACTAAATGTCCCCGGTTTAACTTGCATCAAACCTTCTGCATGCCCGTCAGCTAAACCGTCTGTGCCACCCATCGCCTTAGGGTTACCACCAGATTCAGTATTAATCTGTCGTAGCACTCGGCTAACCATGTTTTCACTGGTTGAAAGTCCAAGTTCGCTTAATGCACGTTTAACGTCAGATCTCCAACGCTGTACACCTGAACCACCGGGGTCACCACTACCGCTGTCACCAAACATATCAGCTAACTTACTGATAAACTTCCAGAATCCGCCACCAACTTGCTTCTTAATCATCTTTTGAAGTGAATTATTAGTATCACTGTCGGCATCGGAACCTTTATCTTTACCATGCTGTTTAGTAATATCCAGCCAGCCGGCAGTACTCATACCATTTCTGCTCCAAACTGAACCACCGTTTGTTAAACCAACGTGTAAGTGAGGCCCAGTTCCAAGCCCTGAATGTCCTAGAACGCCCAGTGTATCACCAGTCTTAACATGCTGCCCTGTATGAACTCTAACATCTTTTGCGTTACCAAATTCTTGGTAAATAATTTCTTTACCAGTTGAATCACGAGTAACAATGTTATATCCAACGGCTCCCCAGCCAGCGGGAGGATTGCCAACGCGGATAACCGTACCACCGTGCATAGCATGGAATGGAGTTCCCACTCTTGCGGAGAAGTCATTACCATCATGGACGCCACCACCACGAGGTGAGCCAAATCCATCAGTGTGCGTCCAGCCACTACCTGGTGATTGCCAGCCACCACCATATGAACCGCCACCACTTAAATCAACCATTGACCAAAGTGTTGACCACCACGTCTTAGCTTGTTTCTCAACGCCATTAAATAGGCCATGACCAATGTTGCTCATGACACCTGCAACGCCCTTAGAAGACCAGCTAAACAGGTTTTCGAGTGACTTAATCGGGTGAGCAATAATGTTAGTAGCGGTCTTAAAGAACTTCTCTAAGCTGCCAACCTTCTTACCGACCCAGCTAGTGACTCCTGAGATACCACTAGTGACACTGTTTAGAATATCACCAAAGAAGCCAGTACCCTTTGCATACTTAGTCACGCCTTGCATACTCATTAACATGGCTGTCTCACTAGCGCTCAGCACTTCTGATCCAGCGGGTAACATCATCTTAGTGTTACGTCCTTGAACAATGCCTGAATCGCCATTAGGTAGTACAACCATTTCTTTGTTACCAGTTTGGGGACTGTCGTTACCATCATTAAGCACTGCCATAGTAGGCCGTGTAATCGGATTCCGTGATCCACTAAACACACCAGTACCAGTGGCAAAGTGAACATGGCCTAAATCGGCGATAGTCTTCCTTTTACCACCAAACATGTGAATAACACTATCAACCGCATTGATACCGCCATTGATAAGGTCGATGACATCGTTCATGCCGTCTCTAGCTAGGCTCTTTAAATCTTTCCAAAGGTTTTTAAAGATATTCTCAACGCCCCTACCTAAACTAGACCAACCTGATCCAAAGGACTTTTTAAAGGCTGATAGCCAGTCACCCATTGAATGGCCGAACACTCTAGTATGGCTCAAGTCTTTATTCCAGTAACTATGCAAGTTAGCTCTCATGGTGTCCCAATGGTTATTCCATGAATGTGACCAGCTTTTCTTCCAGCCAACCCATCTGGATCCCATACTACTAAAGAAGTCTCTGGTATGCTTATAGGATTTATTCCATGAACTATGCAAGTTGCTAGTTGTGTTATTCCAGTGTGTTGACCAGCTCTTTCTAAAGCTAGACTTCCAGCTACCCCAATTCTTGCCAACGGTGCTAAAGAAACCCCTAGTGTTCTTAACGGAACTGTTCCAGCTTCTTTTAAGTGCCTTACCATTGTTCGACCAGTGTTCGTTCCAACTCTTTCCAAAACTCTTCTTAAAGCCGTTCCATTTTTTAGACATGTTGCCTAGTGCTTGACCTACCGACTTACCGACATTTGAACCCCATTTAGCAATACCTTTTCCTAAGTTAGCCACTGATTTAAACGCATTATTTACCCAGTCACGAAACGGCTTAATGTGCTTGTATGCTAACACTAGTCCAGCGGTTAAGCCCGCTAAGGCAACCACAGCAATGCCAATCGGGTTAGCGTCCATGGCCGCGTTGAGTAACCATTGAGCGGCTGTTTCTTCACCACTAGCTTTAGCGGCTAGCCTTTGAGCCGTGCTTAGTGACCTAATAAATCCAATTGTTTTACCAATACCACTAGCAATCCCTAGGAATGCCCTACCAATACCTGCTAGTTTAGAAATGGCAAAATAGGTTACAATGCCTTTGCCTATGGTTTCAATGGCACCTTTATGCTTGGCAATAGCGGCAGTAGCGTCAGCCACTCCATTCATGCCTTTTGAGGCATCTTTAGAATGTCCACCAATTAGCTTTAAAGCACCAGCTACAGCTGACCATGCACCCTTAGCTAAACTGCCAACAATGCTAGCAAAGGTGCCGCCCATCTTCTCGATTGGCTTTTCATTCTTGACTAGAAAGCTGATAACATTACCGACATACTGGCCAGTTTTCTTACCAAGCGCGCCAACTAAGTCACTTAAAGACTTCTTAACATTATCTAAAGCACCCTTTTTTTCGGAAATTCCATCAATGGCCTTTTCGACACCAGCAACTAAGGGCTTGGCAAAGGCTACTTTCAAATTGGTGTAAGTACCTTGAATAGCGGCCATCTTACCCTTAGTTGTATCGCCGAACTCTTCCCATGCTTTGCCGCTTGTTTTAGCAGCCTTAACCATATAGCCTTGCAATTGCGAGCCGGTTATCTTACCAGTTGCCAGCTGCTTGTTAAAAGCATCTGTTGACATACCACTAGCTTTAATGATGGCCTTTTGAAGCTCAGGCACTTGGCTAAAGGTACGTTTAAATAAACTGGCGGTTACTTTAGTACTACCAGTTAGTCTAGCAATCCCTTGAGTAAGGCTAACTATCTGGTCGCCTGATTTCCCAGCTGCTGAACCATAGCTAGCTAATACCTCGGTCATGTCGCGGGCTTTGGAGGTACTGTTGGTTATAGCAAAGAATTTCTTCTGCATGGCATCAATAGCTCCGCCGGACATGTTAGCCTTAGAACGAATGTCACCAATCTGCTTTGTCATCTTGGTTGCTTCACTGTCTGACAGACCTAAATTAGTCCACTGCTTCTTAATCGTAGCCCCTGCTTCGGCTAGTTCATAACCTTGTTTGGTAACTCCTTTAATATAGCCTATTGCACTAGATGCGGCGTTACTAATTGTGTTACCAATAGCAGCCCCAATGGCAAAGTGTTTAGTTTCGTCCTTAGTTTTCTTTTCTTCTTCTCGAACTAAGCCTAATTTAGACTTGGCAGAATCGAGCATTCGGGTAAAGGCCGTTGGTTTAGCCTTATTCATGGCTGAATCTAACTCATTAGTCTCACTTTTGAGCTTAGCCATGCTAGTGGCAGTCTCATTAACACGCACTTGCTGACGTTTATAAGCGTCACTAGTAGCACCACTGGCATTCTTAATCCGTTCCAGTTCTCTAGTTTGAGCCTTATACTGAGCCTCCATGTTAGAATAGGCCTGCTTTAAGCCACTCAATTTGGCCTTGTTAGCTTCGGCCGACCTACCTTCGGCTTCTAGGCGCTTCACATAGGATTCGCTTAAAGCTGTACTCTGTTTATAGCCCTTTTGTAAGTCGGCTAAACCTGAATTGTAATACTGTAATTTAGACTTAGCCCGATCTAACTGGCCACCCATACTGTCATATGACCGGCTAGCTTTGTTAATTTGGTCAGCTAGTTTTAAATATTGCTCTTCACCGCTTTTGGTATCTCTGTTTAGGCCTGATTGACGGGACTTTAACTCGTCAATCTTAGCCTTTTGCAGCTCCATTGATTTGGCTAAGCCATCTACCCTAGCGGCGGCAGCTTTTTGATATTCACCAGCTGATTTCAAGGCCGTCTCTTGGGCTTTCCAGCCACTAGTGTTAGCTCTAACCTCAGCGGTTAACTGCTTGAGCGATTTAACAGCTTCTGCTGAATCTAGGCCAACCCTACTGGTCATCTCACGGCCAACTACTTTTTTTGCCATTCTTTAGCCTCCTTTTTGGCACAAGCGCTATAAACCATACGTTTGATTAATGGCCTCTAGTGGGTCAACCAGTTCAGCACGGTCTTCCTTTTTACGAGCGTTTAAAGTTTCTAACATACTAAAAAAGGGACTATCATCGAATTCTTTCGGTGATAACCCCTCGGTTAATAATTGTTGAGCTAGCAGGTTGAAGTCTTCCTGTTGGTTTTTTAACTTTAAAACTTCTCGCTTAATCTCACTGTTACGCTTGTGCCGGCTTATTTTGACGACTTCGCGTCTTTGATAGCTTTACGTTGCTTCTGTTCAGACAACTTAATATCAGCGTCTGAAATACCATTTAGGCGCATAATCAAGTAACCAACACCTTCGCCAAAACGCTCAATTGAGACAGTATCGTTAATCGTTTCCATCTGCTGATCAGTATAGCCCATTACTCGTTGTACAAAATCGGCCATATCGTCCTGCAATTCTAGGCCGTTTTTCATGGCGTCTAGTTCAGCAATCTCTTTTTCAGTGTCTTGTGACTCCAGCATGCCAATTTGAACCTTGGTAGCCAACCGAATAATATTGTTAGTTGGTGTTACATTGGCCGTTTTGTTGATTCTAAAGTAATTTTTTGCATTAATTTTCATAGTGATTTGCACCCCTTTATTTAATTTTGTATGTATTAAAAGGCCACCCAATTAAGGGAAGCCTTTTAATTGCTGCTAGTGGCTAGCTGCACTGCCGGGAACTACAGTGGTTGTACTAGCTGTACTACCGGTTGCACCGCTTGCTGGCTTGGTATAACCACCAAATGTTTCAGCATATAGCTTATCTAAGTTGAAGTTAGGGTCATTTGACTTGGCAATCATATAAGGTTGTTGTACCCCATTGGCAGCTAAGAAAATGTCTGGCTTCAATGGTGTTAAAACAGTACCATTTAGAACCGTTGAGTAAGCTGCTTCATTGTTGGTATCAGTTGAGTTGTTAGATGCTTCTTCAACGAATTCAATGTTATTAAAGCATTCATAAATTGAGATGTCACCATCTAGTGATTGAGATTCGGCAATCATCGCCACATGAGGCTTAGGTAACTGACGAACCCAAGCACCCGTGTTAGGGTTTTGTGTGTATCCCTTTAGCATTTGGTTAATCCGAAAATCCAAGTCCAAAGCGGTTAAAGCCAATGTAGGCATAGACTTACCATAAGCCGTACGCTTGATTTGTCCATTTCCCCAGCCAGGCGTTCCGGCCGCTTCAATCGCAGTCACGTTAATTTGACTGAAGCCTTCGCCATTATGATCGGCAACATAGATTCCGTCAGCAGATAGACCTTTTGTAGCGTCTTTAATTAGGTCTCCGTTATCGTCTAGTAAAGCAAAAGTTGCTTTTACAATATTATGTTTTGACATTTAAATCTCTCCTTTAAATCATTTCATTTTTAGTTACATAAATTGTTTTCGTTACTTGGTTGGTATCTGGGTCTATCGAATGATGTTGACTAGATACAATTAACCAGCCAGCCTCTTTAAGGCTTTTCATCAAAGCTATCTCAGCTTCCAATGGATTAAAGTCATCGGCTAGGTCAATCTTGTAGAAGATTTGAATCTCAACACCCATGGCTAGGCCTTTAAACGTGCTGTTTGCAAGATAGGCCGGGCTTGAATCGGTTTCTTGCAATAGCATGACTGTACTAGTAGTGTTGTCTAAATCTTCATTCGGTATTTCATTCAGATAGACTTTATCAAGCCACGTTAGATTGAGGGAATCAACTAGGCTGGCTACCTGTGATACTGGTAATAACACTAGTCATCGTCCCCCTTCTTGTACTCATCTAGCATGGCGTTAAAAACATCATCTTGTGAGTCGTCTAGGTTCTGGTCAACAAAGTGATCAGCCCTAATATGTTTAGTCCCATCATTTAAACGTCTGGCATTCATATCATGGTACTTATTAGTCCAGCCGACAATTGATCTACCATCATGTTCACCGTCTATATCGTTAGCGTTATAGCTTATGTGGTCAGCCATGTGTCCGTACGTTTCGTCTTTATGTGAGCTGTAGTGTTTCTTTCGCGTGGCTTCCGTCAAGTTATCAGCTAGCTTCTTAGCGCCGGCCGCGGTTATCTTCTCTTGTTCAGCTTCGTTAGGGATTAGCTTTTTGACGTCTTTAAGCCATTTTTCTAGTTGATCGGCCATATCATCGTATGCCATAGCTAGACCCCCTTAGTAACCTGTTTGAGCGTCAAATAATCGCAAGACAGATAATTACTAGAATCATCTATGCTGTCATTGATGACATCGTAAAGCTTACCTTTATACTTACATCTAATGCCTTCGTGAACTTTAGGATTATGCCTAATAATAACCACTACTTGCTCTAGTTGTTCAGCTGTTAGTTGATACGAAGATGCAATCGATCGTGTATAGGGTGCACAGTATAAACTAAACTGACTAACAAATGTCTGTTTACTAGTTCCATTAATAGGATTTTGAACAGTTTTAACAGTGCCAATCTCTATACGTTGGTTAAAGTCAACTGGAGTTAACCTATTAGTTGCCATTGCCGTTCACCTCATCTTGCTTTTGACTATACAGGCCTCGTAATTGGCCAATGATTGAATCAACAACTAAGTCAACTGGATTAACAGCGTTTGAAGTGATTGATGTCCGATAATACCAGTATGAACCAGCTAAGGCGTAAACAGCCGTTTCAAACAAGTCACTCACACCTTCCATTTCATAGAAATTCGGAACGCTATTGTCGTCCCCAATGGCCTGTTTAATGTAGCTAGTGGCTGCAGACAAATAGCCTGTTAGCAGCTTGTCATCATCATCGCCATCAATTCGCAAAGATGATTTTAATGTTTCTAAATTGGCTGCCACTTAAATCACATCCTTACTTAGCCGCCCAGATTGTTACTGCACTGTTTATTTATTGGCGACATAGGTGGCTAATTACTTAGCAGGGGTCATTGAAGTAGCACTCGCTGCAAAGTTGGCCGGTTGGTCAGCAATTGCACTGAATGATCCTGCAACAAAGGCGTCCTTATCAGTAGCTTCAACATCAAAGCGATCAATCACACGAATCTTGGTTTGATCTTTTTCAAATGCACCACCGCCAATATTGGTAGTCAATAAGGACATGTTTTCTCGGTCAAACAAAGTTACCGCTTGCGACAAATCGCCATAGTAAAGTGGATAAGCCGGTGCTGATGCAGTCCCAACATTAGGCAACCACTTATCAGCTACCTCTACAACTCGCTTGCCATGGATTAAATATTGATCAGGTTGTGTTGGATCAGGTTGCAGTAAGTAACGTCCCATAGCATCCTTAACCTCGGAAAGCACATTTAAACCTGACGTATTGGTCATTAAGAATGATGTGGACTTAATAGCAGGGTCAACGGCAGTGTTAATCATCGTAATAATGTCATCGAACTTAGATAAGTTAGGCTTCTTAGGTGCGTTGTTCATTGCCGCAATGATTCGAGTGTTACGAGTAACAACAACCTTCTTAGCAATCCATTGAGACAGCCAAGTCATGATGTTGTCAACTGTATCTTTTAGTAACGAATTAGTGGCAGTGGTAATGCCAGCATACCGATGGATTGTATATTTGATAATGGATAGCTTAGGATCATCATTATCACCAATGGTAGCTGTTTCATCATCTAAATCAGCTAACGGAGTAACGTCAGTCCATTTTTCGTAAACACGCGACCCAGTTTGAGTTGTAACAGCTTCCCGATTAACATACTGTTCCAATGAATCGTATTGACGAACGAGCGCATTAATTGCTGTTTGAATATCTTGAGGAATAGTCAAACCGATTGCGTTACCATCTTCATCGGTAGAAGAAGTTACCAAGTTCATAACTTTAGGGTCACCTTTAATCATGCCTTGGAAGTTCTTAATGAACTCAGCTTTGATGTCTTTTTCTTTATCATCAAGTGGGGTCTTGTCCTTGTCATTCATGTTGGCAATTTCTTGTGCCTTGCGTTCTTCTTCCAATTGTTCATGTAAAGCATCACGACGGGCAACCGCATTGTCGCGTTCTTGTTTCATTGCTTTAAATTTTTCTTGATCAAAACTGTCGTCAAGGACAGCTGCGTTTAATTTGTCGTTTAAGTCTGACACCTTTTGCCCTTGGGCAATCCAAGCATCATTGATTGTATTAATATTAGCCATTAGTTGGCCTCCTTTTCATTTTTTCCAAATAAAATAGTCAATTTGCTGTTTCGTAATTCAGCAGATTGACTATTAGTAGTATTTTCTTCTTTAACCGGCTTAGCTTTATCCTTATCCGCCTTGTAAATTAAGTTCATCAATTTGTTAACTGCAGATTTAGGTGGAATATGTGAAATGGCGTTCACCGGTTGTAATTGTTGATCATTAGCAAACATAATTTCGTCAGCGAAACCTTTATCGACGGCATCACTAGCGGTTAACCATGTTTCGTTTGCCATTAGTTGTAGCAAATCGGCTTGATCCATGCCGGTTTTTGTTTCATAAGCACTGGCAATTGATTGATCAATGCCATTTAAAATACTGGCTTCATGCTCTAAATCGTCAGCATTACCAGCTGGTTGTGACCATGCTTTATGAATCATAATTTGGGCAGTTGGTGAAATGTTGATATGATCGCCAGCCATAGCAATCACGCTTGCCGCACTAGCGGCTAAGCCTTGAATGTTAACTGTTACATTGCCAGCATAATTCTTTAACATGGTGTAAATCTCACTAGCTGCGAAAACATCACCACCGTTGGAAGCAATGTCAACTTCAAGTGCTTCATCATCACCATCATCGTCGTCATCATCATTTAAAATGTCAGCAACACCCGAAGGTGATACTGCTGGCATTCCAAAGAACTGATAGAAACCGGCTGTTTGATCATCAACAATATCGCCTTTAATCATTACTTTCTTTGTCATCATTATCACCTCCTTTTTCTGATTTAGCCTCAGGCATTTCATCTGGTAAATAACCAGTCTGTTGTAGTAACCAAGTTGCTTGATTATTGGCAATTGCGCCATTTTTAGTTAGCCCTGCTAGGGTAGTTGCAAATGAGTCTCCCAATGGGTCTACAGCAGTTCGCATATTGGCTGTAATCTTAGCATTAAGCTTATTATCCAACTCGGCTATAATCGCCTGTAAGTAGCGATTAAGGGCATTGGTGTACATACCCTTAATTTGGTCAATATTACTTTGCTGGTCGCCTTGGCCGTTTAAATAGCTATCAGGAATGCCGAAAACTTTAGCGATTTGCTTACTCGTCCAATCTGTTTGGCTTAACAGCTTAGTAACATCGGCTTTCATTTCGAGTGGCTTGTAATCTTCAAGTTGGTCAATAACTACCGGGCCACCGTTGGAATTGTTTACCTGTTTCATGAAGTTACGTGAACGGCTGGCCTTCATCTTCTCACTTAACAATCCGCCATGCTGAATAGATAGGACGCCCGGCGCGCTAATTGACCGTGCTAGTGCAGCCAACGTTAAATTGTTAGATGAATTTTTGACTTGTAACTCATTCGATAATGCTTTTAAAGGACTATTACCCGTCATACCGCCATCGGTACTAGCCCATCGAATATGAATCATGTCAGACTGCGGTACATTTTGAAGCACGCCTAAATTAGGCTCGTCAAAGGTAACCGTATAGGTTAAGCCGCTGCCATCATCTAATAAGTAGGTTTGTACTTGGCTAGGTCGCAAATATTCCCAGCGTAAATCTAAACCGTTAGGATTGCGCCAACGGTATGCAAAGCATTCGCCACCCAATAGCAATTGTGCATACATCGACTGCCAAAACGTGTGACCGTTAGTTGTCGTGCTAGGATTGTTTAAAATCCCTTGTGCTCGTGGCATATTGGCCGTTAATTGCACTGTGGCTAGGTCTCCAGATATTTGATTAACTGCTGAATAAATATCTGAATTTTTCAAAGCTTCTTTGGCACTGACGTACTCATTATCGCCAGTTGGTGACAGAAAGCTAACGATATTATCGTCTTCTACTGGCACACTTTGAATACTAACTGAATTATTTATTGCTTTTGGTGGCTTAAAAAAAGGCATTATTAATCACCTCCTTTTTGGCCAGCTGTTACGACTTCCGAAAGCCAGCCAACCAAAAATAAAGCTACAGCAATTGCTAAAACGCCTTGAGCTTTTCCAAATAAAAAGGCTGCATATACTCCAGCAATTATGCCTAGAATAAAACACAACACGTCAAAGTAACGCCATACAGTTGCAAAAAATTGTCTAAAAATCATCAATATCATCTCCTAGCAATCCCGATTCCGGGTTATTAAACCATTCAAGAACTTGTTTTTCGTTCATACGTTCGACCTGTTTATCCGGATTGTTTACGTCTGAGAAGTCTTCAAAGTGATACATGGCTTGGAATAAGGCATCAATTAACGCGTCGACCACATCAATCTTCAACGTAGCCTTAGCTTTATCGACTTGAATGCCAATTTTGTCTTCATAAATTTCAGCATTTAGCAATGCCTTTTCCATAATCCGATCATCCAAGCGATCTACCGACCCTTCAACAAACATCGTCTGCAGGAACTTAGTTGGATCTTTCAATTCACTAGTCCGCTGCCGAATGGCTTGCAATGGCCACCCAGAATTTAATTCCAGTTGCTTGATTGTAGGTGTTAGCCCAAACGAATCATAGCCAAAGAAAACAACTTCCAGTCGATGCTGCTCAACAAAGTTAAGTAACCACTGATAAACTTGCTCGTCATTAATTAGCCCTTGGGGATGACTAGTAATTGTGCAAAATCCTTTTTTAGCTAAGTCACGATAATTAATACCGTCTTGCTTTTCTTTAGCTTCAATTGAACCGGCTTTCTGCCAAGGAATAAAGCTGTGCTGATAAATAAACCATCGTGGCTTGCCATTATTATCACGATAAGGAAATACAAATGCCAGTGCCGTGTTATCACTAAACATCGAGTAATCAAAGCCAATATAAACTTGGCGATCATCGAAACTAAACGATGGCACAATGGCTTTTTCAACGTCAGGCAGTTTCAGAAAGCTGTCCACTGATTGTTCTAACCACAAGTTAAGGTTTTTATTTTGGAAATCGTTGAGTGTGCCTGACAAAGCGTCAGAATCACGCTTATCGGTCAAGCCGTTCAGTAACACTTCACGTTGGTTCGGTAAATCTAGCAAGGGATTACTTTTTACCCACATATCGGGCTTGTAAGTTTCATTCAGATTATCCTGCGACCAAATAAGTCCCAAATATGTATCAGCATCGCGCAAATAATCTTGTTCCATAGCTTGCTGAATCATACGCTCATCATCGTGAAACGGAACAGTGGGATCAGGATACGCCGTTGAAATTTGAATAAATTGCTTATTACGTACCTTAACTTGGCCTGACACAATCTTAGAAATCTTTTGTCGTGTCTTAATTTCACCAATTTCATCAAAAATCGCCGTTGTAAAGTGGAAACTATCGTACTGGCCGGCTTCATGACTGATTGCTCGCAGTTTATTGTTATTGCTACTCATAACAACTTGATCAGATTGAGACGATAATGTACGAGTATCTAGCCCACTATCAGCAATCAACGACTTAAATGGTTCAATCGTTGCAATCTTGGCTAGCATCGATTTAATGTAGCCCAGAATCTTGCTCGTTTGTTTGTAATTAATTGATGAAACTAAATAGTCTTGGTTAGATAGTCCCAATGATTCAATTAAAAAACTGTAAGCGGTAATAATCGCCATGAGGTAAGTTTTACCTTGGCCACGTGCAACTGAAACGATAGCCCGTGAAAAACGCTTGCCACCGTCATCATTGCGCCAGCCAATTAGCATCGCCATAATAAATTTCTGCCACAGCATAAGCTTAGTTGGTTCGCCCGTATCAACGTTCGGACAGATGGCAGCGAATTTAAGCACTTGGTCTACTTTCTTAACCGAATAAGTAAATGGAAATTCAACGCTACCTTGTCGTTGCAAGTCTCGAATATGGCGAAAAGCCGCTAACTTAATCAGATAGCCAGTAGTCACCTTCTCATCGAGAACATCAAAAGCATACTTTGTACCTGGGTCAGTGTATTGCTGACGAAGCGCTGAGCAGTCTAATGCTTGATAAGCTCCAATAACATCATGTGTTTGGGTTAAATCAATCTTCATTATTACCCTCCCAGAAATTCTTTCATTCGATCAGCGACGCTTCGCTCGTCTTTGCGGTCATCTAAGTTTAACTTGAGTAAATCACTGCGCGATTTTGGCGACAAGCCCAATTCAGCGCCTAACTTCGTCAGATTCTTGACTGCTGAATCGTAAATTTGTGTCATCGGGTTTCGCTTGTAGCCCACGAAGTCTCGACCGATTTTTTTACCAGTCTGATCTTGCAACGTCTTATAGATTGCTTGGACTTCACCGTTTTCCTGAATGTGTTTATACGCATTGCGATAAATCTCATATTGGGAAGCATATTGCTCTACCAGCCCGCTATCAATGCGCTTAACTGGGGTATTGTCTTCTAAAAAAGGCACTAATCGACGCCAAACGACCTTAGCTTGCCGGCCTAAGTAAGCTGGTGGTGTACGTGATAATTTCCCGCCGTTGACGTCTTTATCCACTTTTTTCATTTTATATGCCTCCTTTCATCATCCGGCGACCCCCCCTAACTAAAAATTTTAAAAAATTGTTTCTATCACAAGATGATGGCTATGTGTGTGCTCTTCCTGGGATGTGTTAGGGGGCGGGGGTTGTTTTAATTACCATTGCGACCAATTATACTCAAAAAGTTTAAAGTCGCTTAAATCGCACGACAGGTGCCTATAAAGAGATGGCGATTGACCAATGCAAGTTTGGATTTTTTTTAATCTGATAACCTTTGCTTCTTAGCATCTGTTTCAATTTTCTCTTTTGGTTGGGATTAAAGCTGTCAAGGACAATGCAAACTTCGTGCTTATTTTCAAGAGCAGCTTTTTTAATTTCAGTTGCAACATACTCAATTTGTTTATCAGTTAGTCCTTGTTGCATTGCTGATTTAATTACTTTGTAACCAGGAATCTTATCATATCTGTTCTTCATAACTGCCACTATCCTTTCTATTGCCTTAGCATCTGACTAAGGTGTTCGTTCTTTAACTCTGATTGTTTATCAGTATCAATGTATGGCTTCAATATCTTCACTCCTCATTCATTAACACAACGATTGCCGATACATCATTAATCGGTTCTACATTTTTTAACTCGTTGCCTTGCCCTGTGCCATAGTGTGCTTGTTCCCATTCCGTCTTAGAATGATGGCAACTCCCACAGATAACGGCTAAGTTATCAACGTTAGCTTTCAATGTTTCGTCAAACTCAATCGGTATAACGTGATCAACCGTTTTAGCAGGTGTGATAACGCCTTGCACTTTGCAGTAAGCACACAAGTAATGGTCGCGTTCCAAGACTTGTTGCCTTAGGTGTGACCATTGCCTTGTACGATAGAAGTTGTATTGCTGACGCTTGTCTTCGTTGCGATAGCGAGTAATAGTATTGTACTTGTGTGTGTATTGTTTATCATTGCTGCGTGCCCAACGTTGCCGACTAGCTAGGTACTCAGCTTCATGCTCATAGTGTTGCTGGCAATAGTGGTTAGGGAAAGTAACCATCGCATGGCAGTTAGGATAGCGGCATCTTCTAACTCTTGGCATTGTCTACACCTTCATAGTTAATGATTGAATCCACTCTAAATCAGATGGTTTCATATGCTTCAATGCTAATGAAGAGACGTGTACTTCATCGTACTGAAAGCCATCTTTAATGTGTTGTTTCAAAGATACCCAATCTATTGTTACGTTAGGTTCCGTAATTAATTGCTGTCTATTGTAATTAGGCTTTCCATTACCATACAGTTTCAATTCGTTATAAGCATCATTTTTTGTATAACCTACGACAAGAACTTTCATTTCCTTATCCTTTCAAGTTGCTCTTATTCAATAACCACTACATAATAAAAAGCCACACGGCGATTGTGCCATGTGACCTTAGCGTTATAACTATGAGATGGTAAGGATTTACACCTTACATATACTGGATTTTGTACTCTCCTACTTGTTCTTGGCTTCTTTCAACCTTAGCTTCGGATAGCGTCTACCTATTCCGCCACATCTCACCTGGTAGTTGTCCCCGATGGTTTCCAAGTAGGACTTATGCTGGCCTTTCATGTATCTCCACCAGACTTCTTTTATGTTTGCCTTTCCGTAGCTACCAACTACGTCAAACACACCGGTTATAAGACAGCAAGGAATCGAACCTTGCGACAAACGTAACATGCCTTTCCCTGATTGGATTTGTTGAAACGGAAATCTGCCGAACCATCTGCCCTACATCTTTCGATACTACCAATATAACGGATGATAACTCCAAAAGTACTCAAGTTTTACTCCAAATTTACTCCAGATTTACTCCACTTTTTTATTTTACAAAAGCTTGGCACTCCAGCCTTTCAGCTACATCTAATAGTGCCGCTTCATGCCAGTTGAAATAAGTAGTCGATGACATATTGTAATACCTGTCGGGCAATCGTTGCATTAATACGTCCATGTAGTAGCCGTGGTCTTCCTCGTATCCTTCACAATAGACAATCTTTAGGAGTTCACGATAATGGTACTTTCTACAACTGTTGATTGCCCAATCTACCCATTTACAGAACACTTTACCTTTTTCGGCATTAATCATTCTTTGTTCAACATATTCTGGAGCGGGTGCCGTTGCACTTGGTGCCCCATCACCAAAGCTGACGGTAACTTTCGGGTTAACCGGAGCATTGATGTAAGCTTTGTACTTACGGTATTTAGACAATATTTTTCTTGCGTTATACTTGGTCTGCTCTTTATCTAATTCTGGTAATAATGTCATGCCCCGTCACTCCTGTTATAATAATGTTGTTGAGATTATTAGATCGAGGGCACGTCTATGAGGTGCTCTTTTTTATTACCATCATTCATCGTCGAATTCATTCCACATTTTCTTTAAACCTGTACTAAAACATAGTTCACATGTTTCAAACTCTACTTCTTCTTCATTCGTTTCAATATCAACAAGTTTGATTTTTTCATTATTCCACCTCTTCTAGATTGATTTTGTAAACCTTGCCACCAGTTTGTTTCGCTAATTCTTTTGCGTAATCTTCATTGTAAAACGTTGCGCCATTTATGGAATTTGCAAATGTATAAACCATTTGTGATGCAGATACTGATTCTTTTAGGTATAAATTCCCTAACTTAACTATGTAAATGTTTTCCATACTTAATCATCCTCCTTTAATAATTACCACTAATTAATGCCCACTTCGTAGTATCAAATCTTTTAATTTTATAGCACTTAGGGCAACCGGCAACTACTTCTTTGTGCCATACACCCGATATATCTGATGGGACATTTGCCACACGCAGAAATACCCAATCATGCTTACAGAATAATCTCACCGTTATTACACCTCTTCATAAGTTTTCCTGAAAATGTCGTCAGCGATTGCCCAATGCTCACCCTCAACACCCGTAGCAATCCAATCACCTATATTGATAGCCAAATCGCCTTCAAGGGTTGGTATTGAAAACGTAGGATCCCAACCATCAATTACAAAGTTTTCTTTCACAATCCCATATTTATCAATCATTTCATCCGAGCCATCAAACTGTTCAGCCTTGATAGTTGCTATTTTGCGATATTCTTTTAGCATTGGTTGTCCTCCAATTTTTCTGCCTAATCATTCCAATATGGATAAATCAGCAGTGTTATGCCCAAAAATAATAATGTGCTGGCTACATCGTTGCGGTATGTTCCGAAAATCGTAAATGCCATCATCACTATGTAGGCATGTTCATGAAGCGAACTTATAATTTTACTCATCTTCTACCTCTTTATAAATTTTCACCAAGCGATTCTTTCCAATATATATTAGCTATATTTTTCCGCCACACTTCCCAGTAAGTCATGTCGTAAGGACATTCATTCCATTCAGCTAAGTTCTTTTCAACAGGTACCTAATCCTTATAGCAAAGATAAAACGACATTATGAATATAATTGGAATTAATATAAGAGCAAGGATTCCAAACAAAACATCTTTAATCATCTTCTACCTCCACAAACTCAAGCAGTCCAGCATTGTTGTAAGCATCGTATTCGGGCCACTTTTCTTTAACTTCCTCCTCTGTAAGAGCACCACCCGTAATTCCGTCACTGCCTGTAAGGCCTAAGATTACCTTCCCTTCATCATCTAATCTAACATACTTCCGAAGACCGTGTATCCCTTTTAACTTAACTACACGTCTTGGTTTTTCAAATGTTTTTACATATTCTTCTTTAGTCATCTAGTCGCCCTCCTTGAATCTTTCTAATACCGGCTTAAATTGATCTTCCAATCGGTCCAACTCGTCAAGATATTGTGTTAATTCCATCACATCATTATTGTCACGGATCATTAAATGAATAGCGGCGTTAAGAGCGTACCTGACACTCGGATAGAAACCAAGTTGCTTCATGACAGGTAAATTGTCCTTGTCTAACTTAATCGCTCCAGAATCATCTCTGATGAACTTCATCAAGGTGTGATTGTTGTGGCTCTCGATTTTAATCTGGTAATCTTCGTTAATTTTGATAATCATTTTTTTATCCCCCTAATCAGATAAGTGATCCCGCTAATCCACGTCTGTAAAATAATCGCCGCTATAAAGATTGCTACGCCAATCAATCCACTATGCAACACATGCCCGATTAACACTGCTGGCAATAGCCAAAAAACGCATGAGAAATACCACAGCATGAACATAATTAGACTTCCTCCGGTTCAAATTCCACATCAATGCCTACCTTCGCCATGCCAATCGCAATTTCTTCGGCTTCCTTCAGCGCTGCTTCTTTTTCAGCAAACAGTTTAGCTTCTTCTTTCGGTGCTGTCCATGAGATTTGATTCATATAACCTTTATCATGCTTGTTTTTCAGCACATAAAAATTGTGTTGCTTCACTTCGAAGTTGACCTGCTCACCGATCGGACTAATAGCCGCATGTAAAATGTCCGCCTTCTGTTTTGCCCGTTTCCATTTTCTGAACGGCGTAGCATCTTCAATGCCCACATATTGGTGGGCTTGGCCTCCTAACCTACGATAATATCTATTAGTTGCTGTGTTCTTAATTACGTACATTTTTTTCATTCTCCTTTTTAAATTTCTTTTTCCGCCAATGTTCCTGTTCGTCGACTACGGCTTTTTCAATACGTTTTAAATCATCAATCGTGTAATTATTGCCGTAGATTTCTCTAACAATTTCCTCTGCCGTCATAACTCTTCAACCTCCATTTCAACTCTAGGCTCTTCGGCATACATCTTTTCCATCTCCACGCTCACAATCTGATTATCATCGTGCCATACAACGCCTGTGCACGCGTCTGTCACCGCTTTAAATAAGTTATCTATGTCGGGCTTAAAGATGGGTCTATGCTCGTTAGAAAGTCTTCTGTTACGTTCGGCTTTTGACACACTTTTCTGAACGGAGCGATAAAACGTAGTCTTAACTTTCAGTGCGCCCATTAGTGGTTCGCCTTTGTATTGATTTCTAACAATTAAGTGAGCTCTATCTTTATAAGCTTTGTATTTCGGGGCAATGTACGCCCAGCCTTTCCGCGTCACCCTTGGTCTACTAGCGGCTACTGGCTCGCCGTCAATTACTAGCTTGATCACTTGAGGACACCTTCTTTTTACATACTTTGTACCAGTGGCTAGCAACGTTATAGCTTGCCATGCCTAATTTTTCGGCAATTTCATCAAACTTTGCACCCTTGCTTCTTTCGGCAATTAGAAACGCATTTTCCTTTTTAGTCCACTTCTTAGGAGTCCTCTTGTTCTTGCCCTTTTTGATTTCGATCCCGAGTTCTCGCAAATCTGAATAGATCGTTTGAACCTCTACGCCCAGTTTTCAAGCAATATCTGCATAACTAAGGTTCCTATCAAGCATTTCTGGAAGTAGGCTCTGCCGGGCAACCTTCATCTTGTGCCGAGTCATGCTAATCTCGCCAATATACTTACGCTTTTTAATTTTTGAGATGCTTAACCCACGTGCTCTGCGGAAACCTTCGTAGTCACCACGATCTAACAATTCCTGCTCAATATCGGATTGCTTAACAGCCGTGCCAACCCTTACATAGCGCATCGGTTCTGGCATGTCCATATAGATGCCATCTTTACGATCACCATCATATTTTGTGTAGGTATTAAGTAACCACTTGTGCAAGTCCGACTTATGCTCGCTTTCTCCATACACCTCTTTACTGTTAACCCCGACCAATTGCCACATTAGCTTCACACTCCTTTGCTTTTCGGTATTCTACATTGCAATTCGGGCAGGGCATCACCTGCATAATTGCGCCATTTGCTTGGTACACAATTTGCGTACCGCCACATAATTTACACATTAGAAAATCGCCATCCTTTTATCTTCTGTCTTTTCAAATTTGATAACCGCGTCGTTCTTAACGACACCTTTGTACATCCGACTTAATAATTTTGGGTTATATATTTCCGATAGTTCTTTACTGCCCAAATTAGTAGTGATAATTGTCCGGCTCCGCTTGTTTAAGACACCAAACAGCACCTGCTGTACATATTCACTCGCTTCTCTTGATTCGCGCCTAAACGACGCCTCACTGCCCAAATCGTCCAATACAAGCAAGCTAACCTTACTGAGCAAGTCCACCATGCGAGATTCAGTGTAGTAGCTATCCCGATGCTCGAACGAATCCTTAATTTTCCGCATCATCTCGTTTATCGAAATGAACAAGCAGGAAGCGTTAGGCTTGATGTTTTCATTGACCCCTTTTAGCATCGAAATTGCTAAGTGCGACTTACCGACCCCCGGCTTACCAGTAATGATTGTGTTAGCCTGGTAGTTGCGATCCATGTACCTGTATACGATTCGCTTAGCCTTTTTCAGGTTCATTTCCGCTTCACTACCAGCTTCAACCTCATAGTTATCAAAACTTGCTTGCCACAAGTCCTCATCATCAACAATCGAGTCCTTTTTTAGGACTTCATAAAAGCCCCGTTTGTAGTTCCGCAATGCACCTATCGTGACTAACTCGTTATTTTTATGTCTACGCTTCTCCTCAACGCATTTAGGACAGAAAGGCTCATGGTTAGCCAACATTAATAACTTTTGTTCTGGATGAATTTGGCAGTATTCATTTGTTTTCTTCACATGCTTTAGTAACTCAAAATTCAACCCCGCCATAAGATTGCGTCCCTTTCTCTGCCTTTGGTTTAATTTGTTGGTTTAAATACTGATCGAACTTGTTTCCAAATAAAGTGCTTGGCTGTAAATATTTAGCTGTAAAGAATGAGTTAGCATCGTTTGCGTCTAGTACCTTGTTATCAATTACCTTCTTAAAATCGTCTAAGCGATAACCTTCATGCCATCTAGCACGAATCAGTTTCTTGTTAGATTCGACGTTTCTAAAATGCTTACCAGCTTTTTCATTTAGATAGTCGATTATTTGTTTGTATTGGATATTGTCGGACTTGTCCGACGTATTATTGTTAGTCTCTGTAGTAGTCTCTGGTAGTCTATTGGTATTGGTTGGTACTCCCAGTCCCATTCCATTGGGATTGTCAGTCCCTATCGTTGGTACTGTCAGTCCCAATGCTGACCCCAAATTGTCCAATGCGTCATAATCGATTCTGTACCACTTTGTTCGGTCAAATTTTGCTTTGTTATAGTTCCCAGTAATTAATATTTTCTTTTTTTCTAGGTCTTTTAAGTAACGCTGGATTGTTTTTTCCGATAGCCACGGAAACTGTTCATGCCACTTAGTAGCACTGTTATAAATCCAACGATGCCCTTCTTTAACATTTGTGGATTTCATAAGCCAGTAGTGCATTTGTTGAAGTATAATAGCCTTATCAACACTGTTTAGTTTTTTAGCTAGTGATGGTAAAACTTGCAGGGGTGGCTCATTAATTAGCAATGTTTGCATTTAATCACCTCATTTTTGAAGGAGTTTAGAGTTATGAAATTTGAAAACATATATCATGTTGAAGAGATTAAAGTTGACGGTAGCTCGGAATTAGTTAACCTGTTGTTACAACACGGCTGGAAGATTTTGAATATCGTTTCTGATAGCCAATGGGACCGATATGAAGGCAACGCCACAACTTCTTATATCATCATCGGCGCATCTAAAGATGTGTTCGAATCCTATTCGTTCAAAGATGCTAAAGAAGAGGGTGGGACAAGCTACGGTGATATTTCGTTTTAATTCCTATAACTTCTGATTGATTGCTTTTAAATAAAGCCAATTGTCAACTAATATCAGGGCTTCTTGTATTTCAAGATAAGAAGCTCCTTTTTTCTGCATTTCTTCAACTATTTCATTTGCAAGTTTTAAGGATTGCTCCAGTATTAAAAGGTTCTGCCCCTTTAATTTGTAAATATTTTGCATATGTTGATCTATTTCTGTATTTAGTGGTTTTTCACTAAGCTTCATCGTAATTCCCCCTTATTTTTAATTGCTTTAAATCTTCAATACTCAATTTGATACCGTTTACTGGCACGTGATACTTAGTGGCAAACTTAGCTGGCGTAATACTTTCAATTTCGCCATGATGCACTCTGCATAGTGGTAGTACATGCCGTTTTGAATGGTCAATCTTGTTTCGGTTCGTTCGTCCAACCACGTCGACGTGATGAATATCAGCATATTCCCCACAAACGAGACAGACCCGATGTCTACAGCATTGGTAGATAAAATACTGTTCTTCTCGTGGTATCAACTCGTACCCTTTTTTAAACGGAACGTGCCACTCGAACATGAAATCGATAACTAGGTCTAACAATTGATTGGCATCACTCACAGACGATTCTGTGTGGTCTGATAAGCTGATAGACTTACCGGCCGTGTAATATTCGTACTGCGTATAGAACATCGATTTTAAAAATTCACTCGGCACTACGAAGTAAGCTTCAATGTCATGGAGCAATGCGAAGAATAATCTTCGTTGCTTTACTCTTACTTTTCTTGGGTCTGCTACTTCGAAATCAACGTAAAACTCACCTTGCCCACCGCTAACAGTTTCCAAATGGTCTTGATTCAGTGGTCTATCAAGATGAATTACCAAATCTCTGCCTCGTTGTTCCGCTCTTGCTCTTTGCATCTAAATCATTCCTAGAACGGTAAATCGTCGTCACTAATATCAATTGACTGTCCGCCATTGGCGAATGGATCTCCCGGCGTTGATGCTTGCCGTGCGTTATTTTGCTGGTTGCCTTTTGGTTTTGAATCTAGCAACGAGAAGTTATCAGCTACAACCTCAGTTACATAAACTCGTTGTCCTTGTTGGTTTTCGTACGAACGGGTTTGAATTCGACCGTCAATGCCTACCAACGAACCTTTTTGTGTGTACTTGGCAAAGTTTTCTGCTGCCTTACGCCACATTACACAGTTGATGAAATCCGCTTCGCGTTCACCCTG
The DNA here is from genome assembly GCA_024970065.1 of Pediococcus acidilactici. Lineage (NCBI taxonomy): Bacteria > Bacillati > Bacillota > Bacilli > Lactobacillales > Lactobacillaceae > Pediococcus > Pediococcus acidilactici. The sequence continues at coordinate 1,884,724 of CP103908.1, forward strand.
TGAGTTGGTAAACTGTCGGTTAACTGCCACGGTAAAACTAGCTACCGCATCGCCTTTAGCCGTGTGGCGAAGCTCAACATCTTTAGTTAGGCGTCCTATTAGTACTGTTCGATTAATCATGGAGTTCCTCAATCCTTTCTATTTGCCAATCACGAATGCTATTAAGCACGTCTAATTGTGCGTTTCCTGCTGAATCTAGCTTTCCGTCTTTTAACAATTTTCTGTATAGTGGCTCGCTAATATTAGTCAATTTCTGGTTTAACGCGTCTAGCATTGCAACCTGTCCATTTTCGTAACCTAATTCATAATTTTCATTCATCACTATTCCTCCATCTTGTTCTCTCTGGCGAGTTCGTACATCAGTGCCCCACTTAGAATCAAGGCTTGACGATAGCTTAGATGATCGAGAGTTTTATCTTTCTTACCCAATACCGCAAAAACTCGTTCCGAAACGTTTTTATCAACTTTTTTGATGTTGTCTTTTAAATAAGCGGTAACCTTAACTTTGGTTTCCTCTTCCTTACGTTGATACTGTTCGAGCAATGAAGCACCTTGACCGTCGTCATCATCGTCAGCAACAATTCCGAAGGCTAGACACAAGCTAGTCCGCTTAGCGTAAGTTTCATTCGCACCTTGTTTTTGCATATTAGAATCATCTGGGAATGAATCACCATAGATGATTTTCTCCTCGCCGCTAATATGGCGAATAACTGTATAGATCTTGTGCGATACTTTGCCATTAGCGTTAGTATCATCGATGACACCTTGTGAGAAGCTAATACCTGAATCGGCTGTGTTAATAGCTTTTCGGATGGCTCTATCAATAGCTCTTAGATCGGCATATTTGCCATAGTGAGCTTGTTTATTTTTCTGTGGCTGTTCTAGTATTTTCTGGGTCGCGTACAAGGCTTGATTTAATTTTGGTGTTGGTGAAATATCAATGTTTTGCTGAATCATGCTTTCCTCCTAATCTAATCCGAACGTTTTACGCCTTGCGTCAAGGCTGATTTTCTCGTCCAAAGCAAATGAATACAGTAGCTCGCGCATGTCGTCTTCGTTCATGTCATCTAGCTTTTCTAACATGTCGTCTTCTAACTCATCATCTGTCCGTTCTACAGAATCGAAATAGCTAGGCAATTCTTCTTCATAAGCTTTTTGCGCACGCTCAAATCCGTTCATGATTAAAGCCTCCTTACTTTCTGTGGTATAATTTGTTTGTTAAATTTTTTATTGAGCCTGCTATTGCCGTAGCGGGCTTTTTATTTTGTCCGTTTTATTGTTAACGTTTCGTCAGTTTTCAATTCATTTAGTAAACTTAAAACATCTGACTTAGTTCCAATTTTATTAATGCCAGTATTATCAGTAGTAACGCTGATATTATATTTATTATCACTATCTTCTAAGTGCTCCTCGCTACCGCAAATAGTGTCGAGTGCTTTTTTGATTGGTAGCTTTAAGCTAAATACGTCTTCATTAACCATTGTTATGAGTGTTGTATTATATTCGTCATCAAATTCAATAGACGTAATATTACATGGATTTATATACACATCTTCTCTAATCTTTGCTAACTTCATTACTGTTCACCCCTTACTCGAAAAATGAATTAAATCCAAAACGACCAAATGCGTAGGCCATCCCTGCTATTACCAACACTGCTATTGCGACTCTCATTACAACCCCTCCACCCATTTGTTTACTTTCGGCTTAATGTAATATGTTCGATTGAGATAAGACGGACTAATTACAGCCTCGTCTAGCCCACCGTATTCAACTGCCTTGTCTATCGTTGCCACTGAAAATCCTAGATATTCAGCAACCGTTTTTCGATCCATGAGCAACGGAAACTTATCGTCGCTCAAACGTTCCTTGTCCGCCATCTTTATCACCTCCTATCTAGTTGCTCCACCTTTTTTGATACTGTTGCATGACTTTGCGTCTCTCATAACTACTCTCCTAGCGTTGTTTGCCCCGCTGGCACTTTACTCATCTCTTTAATAATTTGTACCGTTGCAGTAGATGGTTGCCAGTTACTGATATATTCATCGGCTTTATCAAAGTCCTTTTGTCGAAGCTGCGAACGTGTCTTAATCCCGGTTACTTCGTTTAGACCGCGGTTGATGTCCTTAAACAACTTGCTACGTTGCGCAGCTGTTAACGTTAGTCCGTGAATTTTGATATATTCGTTAACTTTCTCCGAAACACGGCGTGAGATGTATCCATATTCGCCCACATCCAAGCGCTGATTATCCTTCAAATACTTAACGTCACTACCGATTCGGTTTACCTTGTTATTGGTTTCTTCTGTTGCATCAAACATCAATTTCAATGCTTCCATTGGCGTTTTGGGTAATTGAATACGTTCCGCCTTAATGGTTTTTTCCATCTGGTTGAAAGCTTCAATGTATTTAAGTTTGAATCCTAAGGCCTTTTTACCAGTGAATCCCATTGCCAACAACGTGAACCCATCTCGGTTCATATAGACCACTTTTCGATCGCGCCCATAAGAATCTGGTTCAGTGCCTTCCGAAAACATCTCCCCAAAATTGGGGACATCTTGTTTCATCTGAGAAATATCCCGCAAAATATGATCATGTCGCTTTCCAAACACTTCTGCTACTTGTAAACTGGTTGTTACTGCTTGTTGGTCTTTCATAATTACTAATTCATTCATATTGTTCTCTTCTTTCGTGTGTATAATTGTTTTACAAGGTGGTGATAATGATGGATGATTTTAGCCGTAGATAGTCCAATCATTTGCTAGTAGATCCGAAGCAATTGGTTGCCACTTCGCTATCAATTCATCCTTACGATTAGCAACAATCATTCCGCTAGTAGTATCAGTAGGAATTATCCAAATGGGGTTTGGTCCCCATGATTTAGGGGTAATTCCTCTTTTTTGTTTACCAGCCTCTTTTACTGCTTCTTGAATGTTCATATTGTTTTCCTTCCTAGATTCCAAATTCATTAATCATGCTAATAATTAATTTTGTTGCTTCTGGCCCTTTAGCTTTGCCGCTGAGCACTTGTTGAATCCATGAAGCACTTGAGCCAAACAATACCCCAGCCATGCGATAGGTAATGTGGTTTTCTTTCATATACTTTTTGACAGCTTCACGACCTGGTTCTGTTCCTATCAATAAAAACGCCCCCTTATTTTTTCAAGTGATTTATCAAGTATCGTTGACTTTTTTTAAACTATAGTTTAATATGAAGCCATGTTAAATAAGCAATTCAAAACCCACTACCAATGCAATTCCTCGCCAAAGTTGTTGCCATTATTGGGTGTGTTTTTTATTGCCTGATTACTTGATGAATTAATAATATAACTATAGTTTAATTAATGCAAGTGTTTTTATAACTAAAGTTTATTTTTTATTCATCAAACATGGGAGAAACGCTATTATGACGATGTTTGACAGGGTAAAAAAAATTTCAAAAAAAAGAGGATTAAGTCTTGCACAATTAAATGAAAAGGCAGGATTTAAACCAAATGTTATATATTCATGGAAAACAAAAACTCCATCTATAGATAAAGTTGAATCGGTTGCAAAAGTTCTAGGTGTATCTGTAGATTATTTGTTAGGTAAAAATGAAACTCCTGAATGGGCAAACGAAAGGGACACTACCGATTTAAAGAAATTTCTTGAAGACAACGATGGGACATTCACTTATGGAGGAGATGATTTAACCGAGGATGAGAAGCAAAAATTAAAAATTGCGATGACTCAGATTTTTTGGGATCGTCACAAACATGACTAGGTGGTTATTTTATGTCTATAGTTAAGGACTTTATACAAAATGTTCAAAAAAGATACAATACTGCCGATCCTTTTAAAATTGCCGAAATACTAAATATAGATGTACGTTATTGCTATTTAGGACGTATGCCTCTGGGGAAAACGAACTATGACGATAAAGGAACAATCATAATATTAAACAACTCTCTACGTGATTCGCCACAAAAGTACTTCACACTTGCGCACGAGCTTGGTCACTATTTTATGCACGAAGGACTGGCAGGGTATTATACAGGCGTCCGCTTTGGATATGATGAATTTGAGAATCAAGCAAACGAATTTGCTAGTGGCCTTTTAGCTTTATTTTATGTGGAAGAATACGATCGTTTGCCTCATACAATTCGTGAACTAGAAGTAACATACGGATTACCTACTAATTAATTAGATATAAAACTATAAAATTGTCCAAATCCTGATGACTATAAAAGCTGATTTTTTTGGAGGAAATACAATGATACAACTCAGTATTGCGTTACAAACTATTTTTATAATTGCAATTATTGCATTTATTATCGGTTTAATTTGGCTAATTATTAATTGGATTAAAAAGAAACCTAAAAAAGCTCCCACAATTTTTTCAATCATTTCATTAATTATCCTTGTAGTTAGCTTAGTTGGTGGTGTGACAGTTTCAAATGAAATTGATAAAACATTATCAAACATCAGTAATTCTACAAAAGCTAAATCAGCTAAAAATACTGACAGCGATGATTATTCTGACGAAAGTTCAGGCAAAACTGATAATAAAAACCAAATTGAATTAGACGATGACAAGATAGACATCAAAGACTCAAAGGAATATTCAACTACATATTCTGATTCATCTTGGGCTGGTACTACAGTTAAAATTGATAAAGTTACTGTTTACAAAACAGATGGGGAATATTCCGACGGGGATGACGGCAAATTCAATGGTGTAGTTAAAGTTCATTTTGACATCAAAGCAGGCCGAGATATTTCAATATATGCCTCACAAGCCACTTTAAATACTAACGACGGTCAACAAGTAGAAGCAGATGGTTATGATAGTGATGATTTTGACGGTGATTTAAACTCCGGAGCAAATGCTAACGGTGATGTCTACTTCCTGCTTCCTAAACTAGGCTCAGTTAGTGATTTACATACACTACGCCTTAAATTTGATTCAAGCTATGATACGGACGATTACGATGATGATAACTCTGATCACTCATACGACGTGACTGTCAATTTACAGTAAAACACCACTTCCCACTCTGGCGACTCGCAGCGGTTCGATTCCGTTGGTGGGAATAGTGGTTATTACAATATACGTAATAACCACAAAAAAGCCACATCCCCTAACCGCCAAGTAAGATGTTAGAACGTGATTGGCCGATCATTGCAGCTAACATCCCTGGTATTTTCTTAGGATTTTTTACATTCTATACCGCGTTACATTAATACTTTATTTACAAAGGAGCGAATAGTTTATGGAAACGAGTATTATGGCTATCATTGGAATAATTATATTTTTTATTGGAGCATTAATAATATCTCTTGGTCGAACTTTAACTATCTTACGTTTCTTTTTTGGTGATCGTAGTATGTTTACGCAGATGTTTTGGGGAATTATCTTTACCTGCATTGGCTTATTTTTAATCATACTTGGTAGCCCTCAGCTTAGATGATATCCTCTTTCCACTCCGGTGACTAGATACAGTCCGACTCTGTATGTGGGAAATAGTAGTTAACTTAATAGATTTAACTACACAACAAAAAAGCCACATCCCCCACCGACCAAAGTTTGGGATGTGACTATAACTGAACTACTACATAGGGGCAGTACCCCTTCGCTGTCTATTTTAGCATGTTGGACTGCCTCCAGAAAAGAGAACGGAGGTTCGCGTTATGGCGTCATTTGAAAAACGTGGAAAGAAATATAGAGCTGTTGTATCAGTAATGGATAACGGCGTACGTAGAAAGGTTTCCAAGACCTTCCCCACCAAAAAAGAAGCGACTGAGTGGGCTACCATTATGGAAGCCGATAAGTTTCAGAATAAAAAAATTATTGCCTCTTCAATGACCTTTGCAGATTGGTTTAAGATGTGGATGGAAAATTATAAGAAGAGCGAAGTTAGAGAATCTACTTACGCTGCTTATAAAAGTGATTACAACGTAATTTCAAAATGTTTTGGGAATACTACTTTAGCTGAATTAACATACCCATTACTTCAATCTACATTAGACAAAATTGGAAAAAAGAAAAAGCAAGGATCTGTTGCAAATTTAGTAATTAAGATCCGTGCATCATTGAAAGAAGCGAAATATGAACAGTATATTAAATCCGACATTTATTCAAGATTAAAACCACATGGTATCCGAGTTGATAAAAAGGCTAATGTTTTATCTGCTACAGAGTTTGAAAAACTACAAAATTATCTTTATCAAAATTACCAAAATAATTTAGTGAACGGCGCTATTCTAGTTGCCCTTGAAACCGGAATGAGAATTGGCGAAATACTTGCCCTTAATTCGAAAGACGTTTCCGCTGCTTTTCAAACAATCGTTATAAACAAATCATTATCTCATGCCACTAGTAAGATAACACCTCCTAAAAATAAACATTCAATCAGGACAATAAAAATAACTAAAGAATTAGCCAATGTAATTGAATCTTATGGGTATCACGAAAGTAGAATATTCAATGTGTCTTCAGATACAATCCGAAGGAACTTAGATGAAATTATTGAACTACTAAATCTAACCCCTATCACTACACACGGTTTAAGACACTCACACGCCTCTTATTTGTTGTATAGAGGTATATCAATTAATTATGTTTCCGCACGCTTAGGACATGCTAATGTCTCAATTACTCAAAGGGTATATGCTCATATGCTCAAGGAAGAAAAACAAAGAGAGCAAGAAAGAGCAATGAAAATCTTATCAATGTCCCCAAATGTCCCCAAAAGAAGCCAAACCCCTTGATAAATCAAGGGTTGCAAAACAATAAATAATTGATCATCAATCGTAAAGTTTGATAAAACAATTTGGTCGGTAACGGCCGTCAATTTCGTCCCCGGCATATCAATGACGTAATCCAAGTCCGTGATCTGATTTAAAATACGTTTGAATAATTTCTCTTTGATTGAATAAAATTGCGATTCCCAACCATATTTTGGATCAGTGTTCATTGGTAAAATTAGGGTACGCTGGTTGACTAACGCCATGGCCGGCCCTAATTTCTTTGCGTTTTCATTGTATGCGTTTGAAATTGTTTGTACCGGCGCAGCTGGCTCATAATCAATTTGATAATAATCGCCAGTGTGCTGGAGCATCGTTACCCGCGGATTTTGAATTCCGTCGATGGTCATTCCATCAATTTGCTCATACGATTGATAACCGGTCCGTACTTTTTTCAATTCCACCTGCCGGGCGTGAATTAATTTTCCCAGTCCCCGTTCAATTAAGATTTGAGCACTCGGACCATCAATTAACACCACGTTATTTTCCAACAATTCGGTAATCTGCCGGTCGGTCAAGTTATTGAAGAACTGGCCACTAACGGCTAATACTTCTTCGGTAAAATGACTTTGTAACGTCCACTTTTCGGGCTTGCAAGCAATTCCGAAGGTCCCGAATAATTCTAGCCAAGAGTATTCTTGGGGAAGCAACTCTTCGGGATCCCTACCGACCGTGGTTTTAAGGTTAAAAACTGCGTCCGGCGAAAAGAGGGCCTTTACACCTGCTAAATGATTTTGCTTCAAGCGATGTTGCATACCTAAATTCATTAAGGGTTTGGATTCCGCTAAAAGACGCGCGTAATCATACGTTTCGTCAATCCCGTTGCCCATCATGTCAAATAAGTTTAATAAGATTCCAGAAGCACCCACCATTTGAGTGCTTTCGAGTTGTAACTTTGTAAACGCTTTAGATTTTACAAATGGCGAGTACATATAACTCTCTAACTCTGGATAAATGTCAGAACTTTCGCCAACCAACTCGGTGGTAACCCGGGTAAATCGTTCAAAAGTCCGCGCATACTTCAAGGGAGAGATTTCGTTATACGCTGGCAAATGCGGTCGACTTACTCGGGGATGTCCATCGGCAAGGTTGTCTAATAACCCGTCCCAATCTCGTCCTTCTACGGCGTGCCATTCGGGAAACGAGCTCATTAAACCAAGGCGAGTGGCTGGTGAAACTCGGTGAACTGCCGCCGCGATTTTGGCAGCCACCCGTTTCATTTCAGCACGTGCCACACTTAAATAAACAATCCGTTCCGGTGTCGGTTCACCCGGCTGTAACATCTTTTCCACGAATGCTTCCCGACTGACCGGTTTCTCCAACATTTTACTGTAAAGCGCCATGTGCCGATCACAAAAACACGCTAACTTGATCGGCGTATGGTTATAGTGGCGAAAATCGTCTTCTAGCCACAGTTCCTTAGGTTTTAACTTTGCGTACTCCGCGTAAACCGCGGTGATATAATTCACCCAGCGGTCGTCTTGCGGACATGCAATTGAAGCTGAAACGTGCCCCAGATAGTCGACCATCGTATCAAAACCGAGCTCTGAGGGAACATGATGTCCTCGATCACTGTGCATCAAAGTCGTCCAAGGATTCAAGCTAGTCGTGACGCCCATTTTCGCCAAACGTTCTGCAACTGACTTAATTGTTGGCAACCAGTGCTCTTGAATTTGCGCGAGCGTAGGGTGCCCTTGGTTAAGTTCTTCGGGGTTAATGAAAAACACCACGTTATCAATTTGCCCCTGTCTGCAAAAATTAATTAACTTCACTTCTTTTACGGTGTCCCAATTGTTGGGATCAATCGCAAATCTTAATGAATATTGGTATGTTTTTGCCATTGGCTTTATCCATTCAATTTAGCATTTACATCAACAACGCCGTTTTGTGCCTCACTAATCAATGATTGCTTGTCAACGTCCATTCCCATCATTACTTGGTTTGCAAATCCAATCACCATTGGCAGATTCAATCCACTAACCACTTCTAAGTCTGGGTACTTAGCCATCAAGCGTACAACCACATTTGATGGGGTTCCACCGAGCAAATCAACTGCAACCATCGTCTTGTCTTGATTAGGGTTGTCATTGATAAACTCTTCGGCAGCCTTTTGTAAATCTTCCGGACCTTGGTTTGGCTGCAAACCAATTGCCTTCATGTTGTCAATATGGCCTAAAATCATTTCTGCGCTTTTCAACGTTTCAATTGCCATATTTCCATGACTCATCAACAGTAATCTCATAACACGTTTCTCCACATCCTCGAAATTTGAAACCGTTTACTGTATCCGCTTCCAAATTCCAGTAAAATAAATGGCTGAATTCCTCAGCTCCAATTCATATTATGACTAGTTGGTACCAGTATGTCAAACGTTAACCGAGCATGCTAAACCTTGATATCACGGCATTTTGCTTGCTTAGTCATTTTGGTATAGTCCACGTTTTGGCGAATTTTTCCCGATATTACGGCTTCTGTCTAAAAAAATCAAGAAAGCGGTTTTAAAACGTTTTACTAACGTTTTTATCCGTAAAATGACGACAAAATGTTTACTTAAAGTACATTAATTCACGGGCACTGGACACAAAACCACTTAAGCGAACGCTGAGATTTTCCTTTCAAGTCACTCTACCCACTTTTTCCGGAAAACATCCAATTACTTTTTGTAAACGGTTTCTTTATGGTAGGATTAGTAGTGAAAGGGTTTTAGATATTTAAAATAAATAAGCATAATTACCAATAAAGAAGGGAAGCAAACCAAAATGAAATTTTCCGTAACTAACGACGCAGCCAAGTGGTTTATCAAGGAATTAGATTTGAAACCGGGCGGGGCGGTAAAAATATTCACCAAAATTTATGGGGGAATCCCTACGGTTTATCCAAGCTTTTTCTTGGGTATCGCGCCCGGAGACAAGGATGACGAATCAACCGCTAAGACGGTTGTCGATGACATTACTTTTTACATCGAATCTGGTAACGAATGGATTGTGGATACCCATGACTTAACTGTGGAATACAATGGGCAGGATGTCGATTATCACTTTTCAGATTAATTTTGCCAGCGTCACCCGTTATCGAACTAAAATGGAGGAACTACAAAAAGCTAAAAAATTATTTTCGCGGGTGAAAATTTTTTGGTGAATCATTTTTAGCGGGTGCCTTTATATAGCGCCAAAAGTTAGTTTCTTTCGCTTAACTCAAAAATCGATCATTAGCCAAGCTTAGGCATAATGATCGATTTTTAGTTAATGTTCACAAACTATCGACTTTGGTCTCATTCGCTCCATTTTTAACCCTAGATTAAATCTTGCGTAGTCAAATCCACCACAAAGGGGCTAACAGGATCACCGACTTCATTGAACAGCGTCAAGGTCGGTGCGTTGCTATATCCGTACCGCGCTTGCGTCGTCCCTAGTGGAAAATGAACTTTTAGACTAGCACCCTCAATTTTTGCTGGTACCGCCTGCCATTTTTGTTGCACAAACCCTTCAATTAACGGTGGTTGAGTAACTTGTAGTTCTTTAACAAACCAAAAGTGAAAGCAGGTTTGCGCACCTTCCGTGTTAAGCCATCCTAATTGGGGGGTCGCTTGGTAGCCTTTGCCAGCTAAAATACGACCCACACGTTGACCTGCCAGCCGTTTCGCGGTTGGATGGGGGTTATAGTACTCGCCCGTGTCCGCAATGGAAATTAGGTGAGTATTAGCCAGTCGCTGCACCACTTTGAGCTGTTGTTGCCTAATTTTTGCCCACGCGTGCCGGTTTACATCCGCATATTTTGGCAGTTGAATTACGTACACCGGCAGCGAAACATCCGCAAACGTTGACCGCCAGTCGTTAATTAACGTTTGTAAAAGGCGATCGTAAATTTCGGGGTGATCCGTATCGGTCTCGCCTTGGTACCAGACCAGCTGACTGAAACGAAAATGGCGGATTTTTTTGACCATTGCGTTAAAGAGCGCCCCCGGCCGCAAGTAACTATCTGGTGTTTTAGGTGGTGGCCAAGGCGTTTGCCCGACGATATTCAAGGCTTCCCCGATTGGAACGTCGGGGTTGCTTTTCATAAAGTTATACATCAGCCGGTTATGCCGCTTAACAGTTTGGTGATAACGCGCAATATCCGCTTTAAAATCAGCATCCGTAATCTTTTCAATATGGCTTAGGAACGGCTTTACAACCCTTTCTGCCAATTGCGCATCCTTACGCAAAGACGTCTCGGATATCCAAGTACCAGCAGAGGCCCCGTCCCGCGTACAGCAAACAATGCCGACCGGAATTTTAGGGTTCTGACGTACCATTTCTTGGGCAGCATAGTAGCCCACCGCCGAAACGTGTCCTAAATTAGATTTCTTAACTTGGTGCCAGTGGGTCGCTCGTGATTGATATTCCTTAACTTCACCGTTTTCATAGACAAACGCAGGCTGGGGAACGTTGTAATAGGTAATCGGGGTCGCCGGAATTGTGGCTTGAGCTTGCGCAAAATCTTGGTCTTGGGACATCCGAAATCCCACGTTAGATTGCCCCGCCACCAGTAAAACTCGGCCAAAGCGGACATTTTTCAACTTCAACCGCTGATTTTGAACTTCAATTTTAACTTCAAATGAAGTTCGACAATCGTCAAAAGGTCCAAATTGGCAATTCCACGTGCCATCCTTTCTTACGATTGCCCGTGCAACTCGAGCCCCAATGGTGGTTTTGACCGTTGCTCCTACAGAGGCCAATCCGCTAATTTGAAATGGCTTGCCGAAGGGCAACATCATATTATCAGAAAATATTTGGTCCACTTGTAACTGATAATCTTGCATGTAAAATCCTCACTTAGTTATTTTAAGCGAAGTAAAGGGCGCTGTTGGGGTTTCTTCCTCACCGCGCCCTACTCCGTTATTTAAATTCGATCGTATACGTAAACGTTTGGGTTTCCTGGGGTTCCAACAGATTATTGCCCTTTTTATTCTTCCAGTCGGTAGGCGTTTCTGCAGCTTCATCAGGTAAACCAGCAAATGGTTCTATACATAAGAACGGCTCCGTGCGATTTTCCATCGTCCATAAGGTGAGGTATGGAAAGTCCTTGAAGTTCAATTTAACTTCATGAGCAGTCTCTGGAGAAGTTAGGGACACACTGTCCACCTTTTTTGCATCTAAGATAATCAAACCGTCATTAAACATTTCATGGTTTAACGCCAATTGGCTGTCTTTGATAGCGTCCCACGGAGCTTTTTTACCATCGCGGAACGGCACTGGCCGGACACCTAAACGTTGAACTTGTTTTTGATGCGGACTAAACGTTAACCGATAATTTTCAAAAACACCATCATCATCAATTGGCACGTTAAATGCCGGATGTGAGCCTAACGCGTACGGCATTCGCCGTTTGTCCTGGTTAATAACGTAATAAGTGGTAATTAACTGATCATTTTTCAACTGATACTCAACCTGAAGCGTAAAATCAAATGGAAACATGCGTTTTGTTTGTTCGTTAGCCTTCAATTCTAGTTTTACCGCTGTTTCGCTTTGGGCAACCTTTTGCCAATCAAAGTCACGCGCAAAACCGTGTTGAGGCATGGGGTAAGTTTGGCCTTCTAATAAATAACTGTCTTGATTAGATTTACCAATTGCTGGGAACAGGATCGGTGCGTGCCGTTGCCAAGCTTGACCATTCCAAATATAGTCGTACCCACTTTGCTGGTCAATTACGTGCGTCAACTGGGCACCCATATTGTCGATTTCAACCGTCAAGTGCTGATTCTTTAACTTAATCATCTAATTTACACCCTTTCTTTTGAGTTCCTCTACTATTAGCATGATTCATTTCCAGCGAAATGTAAAGGCTTTCTTTGTTATTAAAACAACTATTTTTCGCGAGGTTTTGTTAAGCCTAGTCTTTAGAAAAGACGGGGGAACTGGTATGATAGAAACGTTGGAAATTTTTTCCACCGATGGCACTTCCCCAAGTTTTTGGGTTCCTTTGGTCATCGTCATTTAGTAACTAATTAAGTTATAAAGGAGAATACTTATGTCAACTAAGATGAATGTCCGCGAGATTGTCATTTCGGCAATTGTCGCTGCTTTATACGTTGCTATTACCTTTGTTTTTTCAGCAGTTAGTTTCGGTCCCCTACAATTTCGGGTCGCTGAAATTTTGAATTGCCTGGTAGTTTATGACCGTCGTTATATTTGGGGTGTCTCTTTGGGGGTTTTAATTGCTAATTTACAATCTTCTTTAGGAATCATTGACATCACTTGGGGGACTTTAACCACCCTAATTACTTTGAGCGTGGTCATCATTGCCATCCAAAAATTAACTGACAACCGGGTTAAATTAGCCCTCGCCGTGATTATTACAACCATTCTAATGGGCTTTTTAGTAGCCTTGGAACTTACCTATATTTTAAAAGTTCCCTTCTTCTACACTTGGGGAACGGTTAGCCTAGGCGAATTCGGCGTAATGTTCATTGGAGCTTTTGTGATGTACGCGCTTGGACAAAGCGTGGATCTTTCACTTGATAAACGTAGATAACTAAAATATGTAGAATAAAAAACGAAGGACTTTTTCAAGGCCCTTCGTTTTTTGTTGTCTTTTATTTTTTTATGTCACTAAAACCCATTCTTACAGTTCGCTGCCGCATGGACAAAACGAGTTTCCATCGCCATCTTCTCCGATTAACCAAATTTGGACCTCAATCGCCCTAACCGCGATTAATGCCTTATTCCATTAGTCCTCAGGAACTGCTCGGGGGCAAAACGCGCTACTTAATTACCACCTTACCCATCATTTTTTGGCTTTCTACCAATTGATGGGCCTTTTTTATGTTTTCTACGTTAATTGGGTGGAGTTCCTTTGTCATCGTGGACTTCAATTTTCCTTCATCCAATAACTTAGCAATCTTTTCTAGATTTTCGTGTTGGGATACAAGATCTTCCGTTCCATAATAAGATTTCGCAAACATCCATTCCCAAGCAAAGGTAACGCTCTTTCTCTTTAAATCAGTTAGATTTACCGGTTTTTGCGTGGAAGTGATTGAAGTAATCCGGCCACCTGGCTTAATTAATTCCACCATCGCTTCCCACTGAGCGTCAATGTTATGCAATTCCAGAATATAGTCCACATGTTGGACTCCTAAATTGCGCACTTCCGTAACCAAATCCTTACGATGATTAACCGTTTGATCTGCACCGTGGTCTAAACACCACTGAACTGTCTCTGGACGCGATGCGGAAGCAATCACGCGTAAACCTGCCAAATGTGCAAGTTGGGTTGCCACGGAGCCTACACCGCCCGCACCATTAATGATCAAGAGGGTTTTTCCCGCATTTTTCTTTGGGTCTTCTGGATTAATCTGAAGTTGTTCAAACAACGCTTCCCACGCCGTTAGGGACGTAAGTGGCATGGCTGCTGCATGAACATCATCTAATTGTTGCGGAGCGTGCCCGACAATTCGCTCGTCGACCAATTGATATTCGCTATCGCTACCTGCTCGTTTAAACGAACCAGCATAAAAAACGCGATCGCCATTTTCAAACAAAGTAACTTCTTTACCTTTAGACACCACCGTTCCAACTGCATCAAAGCCCAACACTTGCGGTTCTTGCAACGGTTCGGATTGCCCCTTTCGTACTGCTATATCGATCGGGTTTACCGAAACAGCACTCACCTTAACTAACAAATCGTGTCCGCTTGGTTCAGGGCGGTTAGTAGTAAACTCCACCAAACTATCCGCGGCTTCAATTGGTAACGATTCTTTAAAACCAATTGCCCACATTTTCTCATTCATAAAGCTCAGCCTCCTCTTTTTAAGTAGAATATATGCTTATTTAGTTGGAAAGTAAACTAATTGTTCTCTTTAGATTACCACCACAAAAAACCGCTCCCCTTCGCCCTGCTCTAGGCTCTGAGAAACGGTTTATTCAGATTGGTATTTGTTGTTTTTAGCTTAACTAAATGTGGATTGGCAAACCAGCAGCCACTTCAGCAGCATCCATGATTTCTTCACCAAGGGTTGGATGTGGATGGATCGTCAATTCGATATCCCGAATGGTGATTCCATTTTCAATCGCTAAGGTTAATTCTGAAATCAAGTCTGATGCTTCTGGACCTACAATTTGGGCACCAATAATCGCACCAGTAGGGTTGTCAGTAACTAAACGAATGAAACCTTCCGTCTGGTCCATCGTCATCGCCCGACCACTTGCGGCAAATGGGAACTTGCTGGATTTAGCATCCAGTTTCTTTTCCGCAACCGTTTGTGGGGTTTCCCCAACCGTCGCTACTTCGATATTAGTGTACGCAACCGCAGGAATTACGTAATGCTTGTCGTGTGCGTCTTCACCGCTCATTGCTGCTGCAGCAACTTTTGCTTCATAGCTAGCTTTATGAGCCAACGCAGGTCCCGCAACTACGTCTCCAATTGCGTAAATGTGTTTTACTGAAGTTTGCATAGAGTCGCTAACTTCAATTAATCCCCGTTTGTCCAGTTTAACGTCCGTATTATTCAAGCCGATTTGGTCGGTGTTTGGCCGGCGTCCAACTGATACCAGGCAGTAATCTCCGGTAACTTTCTTAGTGGTTCCGTCAACTTCATAAGTAACGGTAACGTCTTTATCAGTTTGGTTAGCTTCCACTGCAGTTGCTTCCGTGATAATATCCACGCCGTTCTTCTTGAAGTTGTTCAAAACTGGTTGAATCAATTCGCCATCAAAGCCATTCAAAATGTGGTCAAGGCCTTCAATAATGGTGATCTTAGAACCGAGGTTCATGTAGGCGCCAGCTAATTCTGCACCGATTACCCCACCACCAATAATGATGAGATGTTCAGGAACGCTCTTCAAGTTCAAGGCACCTGTCGAGTCAATAACTCGACCACTAAATTTAAAGTGTGGGATTTCTACCGGACGAGATCCAGTCGCAATTAAAGCCTTCTTGAAGCGATAAATGTGGGAATCATCCCCGCTAATTACGTTAACCGTTTCGTTATCGTTGAAGTACGCTTCCCCACGCACAATTTCAACCTTGTGCTTCTTTAACAGCATTTCAACTCCACCAGTTAATTTTTCAACTACTTGGTGTTGTTTCCAGTCTTGGGTTTTTGCAAAATCAAGCTTGGATTCACCCACGGTAACCCCAAATGGATTGCCGTGTTGTAAGGTCGCGTATAAATGTCCTGCTTGAATCAAAGCTTTCGATGGGATACAGCCCACGTTTAAGCAAATTCCACCAATAAAGTCACGTTCTACAATGACTACTTTTTGGCCCAATTCAGCTGCCCGAATTGCGGCAACGTAGCCACCTGGGCCTGAACCAATAATTAACGTATCAACATCGATTGCTTGTGTGCCAACAACCATGACTACACCTCCATAAGCATGTAGGCAGGGTTACCTAAGAGTGCCTTCAGCTCGTTCATAATTTTTTGTGCTAGGGCACCGTCAATCAAACGGTGGTCGAAGCTAAGTGATAGTTTAAGAGTATTTCCAACTGCTAACTCACCATCTTCGTTAACAATTGGAGTCTTGCGAATGCGGCCAATTCCAAGAATTGAGCTTTCACCTGGGTTAGTGATTGGGGTGAAGAAGCCACTGCCACTTTCAGAACCAATGTTAGAAATTGTAACGGTTCCGCCTTGTAATTCAGCAGGTTTCAATTTGCCATCCCGGCCGCGGATTGCCAAGTCATCAATTTCTTGAGCAACTTGCATAATTGACTTCGAAGCGGTGTTCTTAACGTTTGGTACGAAAAGTCCTTGATCAGTATCTACCGCGAAGCCAACGTTAGTTTCTTCATAGTAGACGATTTCTTGGGTTTCGTCATCAATTGTTGCGCTCAATTCTGGGTACTTACGTGCTGCCGCTGCCAATGCTTTGGCAACAAATGGCATGTAAGTCAACTTGTAGCCCTTTGCCTTAGTTTGTTCCTTAAATTGATCACGGAGTTCCATTAACTTGGATACTTCCACTTCGTCCATAATCGTTACATGTGGAACAGTTTGGACGCGTTGGGTTAGGTTCCGTGAAATTGCCTTACGGATTGGTGAAAGTGGTACCCGACCAGCCTTAACTGGGGCTGGTTTTGCAGGAGCTGGTTTTGGAGCTTCTGCAGCTGGAGCAGCGCTAGGAGCTGGTGCGGCTTTTTCAGCAGCCTTTGGAGCAGCTGGAGCAGCGCCACCGTTAAAGTTCTTCACGTCTGCCATGGTAATGTGACCGTGACGACCCGTTGCAGGAACTTGCATTAAGTCAATGTCGTGTTTCCGTGCGTATTCACGAACCGATGGCATTGCCAAAACTTGGCCGTTAGAAGCCACTGCCGTTCCAACTTTAGTAGGTTCATCATTATTAGCTGGTGCGGCATTTTCCTTAGCAGGAGCGGCACTTGCTGCTGGAGCAGCATTTCCACTACCAGCACCGCTACCGTCACCGTTAAATTCGATGAGTGGTTCACCAACCTTAACCACGGTTCCCGCGTCAACGAATAACTTAGTAACCTTTCCAGAATATGGTGAAAGGATTTCTTGCATTAACTTGTCGTTTTGTACTTCGGCAACGGGATCGTCTTCCTTAACTTCATCGCCAACCTTAACTAACCAGTTCGCAATTTCACCTTCTGCCATACCTTCACCAATGTCAGGCATATTGAAGATTTCTGCATCACCGCTAGGGGCGTTATCACTGCCCTTGTCAGCTGCTGGTGCAGCGGCAGCATCATCCTTGCTGTCATCACCGCCGCCAGTTCCGTCGCCATCAAATTCGATGAGCGGTTCGCCAACCTTAACTACGGTTCCCGCATCTACAAATAGTTTAGTAACCTTTCCGGAATATGGTGAAAGGATTTCTTGCAATAATTTATCATTTTGAACTTCAGCCACCGCGTCGTCGGCTTTGACATCATCGCCTACTTTTACCAACCAGTTGGCAATTTCGCCTTCTGCCATACCTTCGCCGATGTCTGGCATTTTAAATATTTCAGTCAAAGTTTACGACCTCCTTGATCTTATCAATTACATCGTCTTCTTTTGGTAACCATTCGTTTTCAGCTAACGCAAATGGGTAAACTGAATCCGGAGCGGCTACCCGACCAATTGGAGCATCTAAACTCATAATGAAACGTTCACTAATTTCACTCATTACCATTGCTCCAATACCAGCTTGACGTTGTGCTTCTTGAGCAACTACCACCCGGCCGGTCTTTTCGATACTCTTGCCAATGGTGTCAAGATCGAGTGGGCTTACGGTCCGTAGGTCGATCACTTCAACGTCAATGCCTTCTTTAGCAAGGTCTTCTGCAGCCGCTAGACTGGTGTGTACCATGCCGCCGTAGGTAACAACGGTAACGTCTTTACCTTCACGTATTACGTTTGCTTTGTCGAGAGGGGTGGTGTAGTAGCCTTCTGGAACTTCGCCACGAATTGAACGATACAAACGCAAGTTTTCGAGGAAGATTACCGGGTCGTCGCTTTCAATTGAAGAAAGCAACAAACCTTTTGCATCTGCTGGGGTTGCTGGCATAACTACCCGTAAACCAGGGGTTTGTGCTACCAATCCTTCTAGAGAATCCGCATGCATTTCAGGGGTCTTAGTTCCCCCACCATAAGGTGAACGAACTACGATTGGGAATTTACGAGTGCCGTGGAAACGGAAACGTCCCCGGGCCATTTGTCCAGCGATGGAATCCATTACTTCGTAAACGAATCCAAAGAATTGGATTTCCATAATTGGACGGTAATCCTGGGTGGTTAAACCAATTGCCAAACCACCAATTCCACTTTCTGCTAATGGAGTGTTGAACACCCGATCTTCACCATATTTTTCTTGAAGACCATCGGTAGCTCTAAATACACCACCATTTTTACCAACATCTTCACCAAAAATTATAACGTTTTCGTCATTAGCAAGCGCCAAGTCTTGAGCTTCTGTAATCGCTTGGATATATGTTTTTTTAGCCATGATTACTTGCCCTCCCCTCTAAATTTGTTGATCTGATCTTGCGCTGCCTGTCCCGGAACTTCTAGGGTTTGTTCAATAAAGTCTGAGATCTTTTGTTTAGCAATGCTATCAGCTTGTTTTACAGCATCATCAATTTGTGAGTTAACAATATCTGACCAATCGTTTTCGATGTCTTCTGACCATAAATCACGATCAGTAAGGTACTTACGGAACCGAATCAATGGTTCACGTTTAGCCCAGTTATCAATGTCTTCTTGTGTCCGGTAACGAAGTGGATCATCACCTGACATTGAGTGCGGTCCTAAACGGTTAGTGATGGTTTCAATGAAGACCGGTCCATTGCCATCTACGGCCCACTTACGAGCTTCCTTAGCTGCGAGATACATTGCAATTGGGTCCATCCCATCAACTACGAAGCTTGGTAAACCAGCTGCCCAACCTTTAGCTGCAAGGTGTGGAGCTTTCGTTTGTACGCTCCGAGGGGTGGAAATTGCGTAGCCGTTGTTTTGTGCGAAGAAGACTGCTGGAGCATGGTAAGCACCGGCAAAGTTCATTCCTTCATAGAAGTCACCTTGCGAAGTACCACCATCACCAGTATATGCGTAAGCAACGTTTGGTTTATTCCGTTTCTTCAAACCTAAAGCTGCACCAGCTGCTTCAACATATTGGGCACCAATAATGATTTGTGGGAACCATCCGTTAACGTCTTCGAATTCGTTACCTTCGTAGTGTCCACGTGACCATAAGAATGCTTTGTAAATTGGCCATCCCTTCATGATCAATTGTGGAATATCACGGTAACCAGGGAATAACCAGTCACCCTTTTCAAAGGCATAGTTTGAAGCAATTTGGGAAGCTTCTTCACCAATGGTTGGTGCATAGAAACCTAACCGTCCTTGTTTAGATAATTTTGATGAACGTTCGTGCAAGATCCGGCTGAATACCATTTCCTTCATGATTTCAACCATTTGATCATCACTTAACCCCGCTCTTTTAAGGGCGTCCTCATCTACGATTTCGCCATCGTTATTCAAGACTTGGAGCATTGGAAAGCTTTGGTCTTGATCTTCCATTTGAAGGTCGAAATCTAAAATCTTTTTATTGTCATCTTTTATAGCCATAACTACCCCTCCTAGGCTTCAAATAATTGTGTTAATTCATCGACGCTGATGGTACCAAAGTACTGCTGATCCTGGTTTTTCTCAAAGACTGGTCTGATTTGGTCCGCTTCAAACGGTAAACCAATGAACTGATCTTTGATGTCCCGCCAGTCACGCAGCATCAAGAAATCTCCGGTAAAGTTAATATCTTGAATGACACCACCCTCAACTTGAACCTGGACTTCAATGATCCCGCCATCGTACTTCGCGTGATTCTTAAAATTAAAGTTCGGCGATTGACCATAGTTCCAGTCCCAAGTTGAGAATTGATCTGCAGTCAACCGAATAATTTCTTGTTTTTGCTCAGGAGTCAACAGAATCTCGGAATCACGTCCGTGGTCAGTTAACTCGTATTGTACGGCTTCCCAGAAGTCCTGCAATGTTAGCCCTTCTGGCGCGGCTTCCTTGATCATCCCAACACGGCTGCGTACTGACTTAGCAGCTTTTGAAATGAACTTTTCGTCCGCCACGTTCAAAGCCCGCACCATTGTATCAACGTTGCTATCAAATAGTAACGTTCCGTGGTGCATCAAGTAACCCTTTGCGTAACGTTGGGCCACCCCTGAAATCTTTTTGCCGTTAACAACCAAGTCGTTGCGTCCCGTAGCTTCTGCTGGAATTCCTAAGTTATGTAACGCCTTCAAAACTGGCTCAGAAAATTGCTTAAAATCCGTGTTAGCTGATGAATCCAGTGGTACAAATAACGTAAAGTTTAAATTCCCTAAATCGTGATAAACTGCCCCACCTCCAGTAACTCGCCGAACAACTTCAATTTGATGTTGATCGATAAATTCTTGGTTAACTTCGCCAAATGTATTTTGGTTTTTTCCTACAATGACAGCATTATTATTTTGCCAAAGCGCGAATATTGGTTCATCTGCATGAAGGTTGTTCAAGATCCATGTATCAGTTGCGATATTCGTGTAAGCATCTGTCCCCAAATATGTGACATAACGCACAATGTAAACCCCCTCGTATCGGCTTTGTAAGCGGTTTCTGTTACAACCCCATAATAACACACATTCACCATTTTGTGGATGATTTTTCCGAATTAAAATGTTTAAATAACAAGGTTTGTTCCGCGAAATCGACTTTTTAAGGGGTACAAATATAAATTGGTATATACACTATCGCGATAAAAAAGACCTAGGATTCACTAACTTAATCCTAGGTCGAAGGTTTTATTCACGGTTTTCCTCTGCTTGAATTCGTGCCACTTGTTCACTGATTTTCAAGAATGGTAAGTATAAGAAAACGCCAATAATAATCACAATTAATTGCAGGATAACCGAACGCCAATCTCCAGCGGTGGATAAATATGGCCCAATTAACGGTGGGGTAGTCCAAGGAACTAGCACGACCGTCCGACTTACCCAACCCCATAAAGTTGCAAAGTAACCAATTAAGCTACCGATGGTGGGGAACAATACGAATGGAACGATCATTGGAAGGTTGAAGACGATAGGAAAACCAAAGATCATCGGTTCGTTGATGTTAAAAATCCCGGGAGCCAACGACAATCCGGCAATTTGCCGTGATGATTTTACTTTACTAAAAATCAAAATTGCAATAATTAACGCGATGGTACTTCCCGAGCCACCAACTAAGGTGTAGTTGCTAACAAAGGAAGTCGTGATAATGTTGGGAATTTCTTGATGATGCGCGTAAGCCGTCATATTTTCATTCATATTGACCAATACAAGGGGATCTAGCAAGGTTCCTGAAAGGACGGTTTGATGAATCCCTAAACCAAACAGGAAGTTAGCCAGGGTGTAAATTACACAGTACCCAACAATGCTGGTGTTAAAGCCCCGCAATGGTTCTTGAATCCAAGTTTTAATCAGATTAATGAGGTCCGCGTTGAAAAATCCAGCCAGTAAGGCAGCGATAATTGCAAAAAATGACATTAATAGAATAGCTGGAAGTAAAACACTAAAAGACGCTGCTACTGCTGGTGGAACGTTTTCCCCTAAATGAATTTGCAATCGTTTAACCGACGCTAATTTAATGAAAATACCCGTGGCGATTAGTCCAACAAAGATTCCCCCAAACATTCCCTGGGTTCCGGTATTTAAGTAGCTCAACCCGCCAGTAACGGTTGCCATCTTTGCACCTCCCGATGCTACCGTCCCCAGTTGAATGCTGTTAGGCATCAAAATAAATATGCTCGCTAACGACATGGCTGCCGCTGCAATCGGGTTATTGAAGCCCTTATTCTTAGCCAACATATAGCCAATCATTGGGGCAACTAAAATCCCGGCTACATTTAAAGTCCCGTTGACAATTGCATTACCAACAACTTGGAACTTCGCTAGTAGGTCTCCCTTCAAAAACCAAGTAAACACTACGTTATTTAGCAAAACTCCAATGCCGGCCACGATAAACATTGGCAGAATAACCGCGAAAGCATCCCGCAAGGACCGTAAGTAAACCCAGTTACCGACCTTTACCGAAATTTCCGTAAATTTGGCAATGAACTTCGAGTTCTGCATTCGATCATTAATTGATCCGCTTTTCGAATCGCCCATAAAAATCCCTCCCGTTAAAAATTTTTAAGCTAAATCAGTACCGTTAGATTTAATGACTTTTGCAAACCAGTAGTAACTCTTTTTAGGAACACGTTTAAGATCGCGTAATTCGTGATTGCCCCGGTTAACGTAGACCATTCCGTAACGTTTTTCCATATTGCCTGCCGAACTGGGGATATCGATCAATCCCCAGCCTAAATACCCTAATACAGCAACCCCGTCTTCATTCACTGCCGCCATTAATGCTCGCAAATGGTCCCGGTGATAAGCAATTCGGTAGTCATCTTGAATAGTTTGTCCATGAAATTCTTCCCGATGTCCAATTCCATTTTCAATCGGAAACATCGGCACCCCATAGGCGTTGTAAGTCTTCGTTAAGACATCACGAAAACCTAGTGGGTCAATGTTCCAACCCCATTCCGTTGCTGTTAAGTGTGGATTGTCCACCGTACCATAGTCCAAATAACGATTTGGCATCGTTCCTGCTGGAATTTTAGTTGCATCAACCACGTTGCTTGCGTAATAACTAAAGGCAATAAAATCACTCTTTAATTTGGCAAATTCTTGGCGGTCCTGATCCGTAAAGTCAATATCAAAGTGGTGCCGTTCAATGTAGGTGGATACTTCTGTTGAATAGTGGCCGTTAACCCAAACATCTAATAAATTACGATTCAAGTACTCGTCAATCCGTCGCGCAGCAAAAGCGTCCTCTGGCAAACTGCTATGTGGGTAGGTTTCCACAAACGCTAACATTCCGCCAATTTTAGCATTGCTATGAGCGTGTAAATAATTAGCAACCTGGGCGTGAGCCGCCATTACGTGATGAGCAATCCTTTGCAATTCCTCATCGGTGCGGTCTCCGTTCAAATAACCAGCAATCCGAAAGGCCTCAGATTGTGAATATAGGTTTTGTTCGTTAAACGTAATCCATAATTTGACCCGGTCACTGAATCGATCAATCATCTCCTTGCCAAAACGGACGAAAGCATCCACCACGTGGCGACTCAAAAAGCCGTTATATTGTTTTGCCAAATGCAGTGGCATGTCAAAATGATACAAGCAAATCATCGGCTGGATGCCCCGCTTCAGTAATGCATTGATCAAGTTATCGTAGTAACGGATTCCCTCTTCATTAAATTCTCCGTCGCCTCGCGGATTGACCCGGCTCCAAGAAATCTGAAAACGATAGCAGTTCATCCCCTGCTGAGCCATTAAATCCAAGTCTTCTTTATAATGGTGATAATTATCAATTGCCACGTCCCAATCCGAAGTCTCCGCGGTTGCTTTATACGTGTCGTAAACGGACGGCCCTTTACCGCCCTCGTGTGCACCTCCTTCCGTCTGCATACTGGATGTTGAATTTCCCCACAAAAAATTATCCGGTAATTTTGCTTCCACAATTATGACCACCTTTCGTTTGTATCCGGTTTCATTATAATCACCACTTTTATAAAAGTAAACTCTTTTATTTAAAAAGTATATACTTTTTTAAATTTGTGAATACTAATAAGATGGGCTAAAATTAACGATGATTAAGGATGGTGTCAGATAAATGTATAAATACGAGAAGATTTCGCAAACTTTACGTAAGAAAATTATGAACCACGAATTACAGCCGGGAGTCATGTTGCCGGACCAAAACCAGTTGGCAAAGGAATTTAACACCACCCGCATCACCATTAGTAAAGCGATCCAAATCTTGATTATCGAAGGGTTGGTTTATAGCAAACGGGGCGCGGGCACGTTTGTCCGTAAAGATGTTCAATTTAATAACGACTTTAATACGGACGTTGACAAACCGCTGGGGACGACCATGACCCACCCTAATAAAAAGGTCACTAGCAAGCATATTCATTTAACTGCCCGGATTGCCACTAAGGATGAACAGGAACATTTATTGTTGGAAGACGGGGAGACCGTCTACGTAATTAAGCGAACCCGATTAATTGATGGCAAACCGTTCAGCTACGAACAAACGATTATGCCAACTAAAATTGCGACCATCACGGAAGAAATTTTGCAAAAATCGATTTATGAATATTTACAAAAGGAGCACCATCTTGAATTCGCGGGATCCCATCGCCAAATTATGGCGCGCAAAGTCTCGGATGAAGACGCCCGGTTTCTCGGCGAAAAGAAGGGGGATCCTATCTTAGTAATTAGCCAAGTTAACTATTTAATCGATGGTACCCCTTTTGAATACTCCGAATCTCATTTTCCGTACCAAAATAGCGTGGTATCGGCGGATATAAAATTAGAACACTAAAAATTTTTAAGGCAACGCGACCCTGTTTTTGAATTGAATTTTCTTTTAGAACAAAAAATGGGAGGTTTCAGAATTTTAATCTGAAACCTCCCATTTTTATTATTCTATTGTTGTGATGAATTCGTTGATTCACTTTGTCCATTCGCAATGTTTTGGAAACCACTAACTAGCTGAGCATTTTCCGTTACCTTAAAGTTAACTCCATCACTAGCTGCTTGGGAAGTGACCAAGACTTCCGGAGCTTGTTGGTGGAAAGTAAACAAGTATAGGTATTGGGCACCGGCATAAGCTGCGACCACTTGATAATCGCTGTCATCTTTTTTGTTAGTCGTCCATTTCATCGTTACTGGCTGTTGGTTTACGTAAACCGTCCCCGTTGATAAGTAATCGGGGAGCGTTACACCTTGGAAAGTCACCGAGTTACCTGCGTTAGTTCCGGTATACGTTTGCCCCATTGTCTGTTGCCAATCACTAATAAACGCCGCAAGCTTCGCGTCCTGTTTTTTGGTCCAAAGCTTCTCTTTGCTTGATTTATGTTTAGTTTTCGATTTTTTAGCAGACGAAGCGCCTTCTTCAACATCAATCACCTTAGTACTGCTTGATTGCCGTGCCGTGGTGTGTTCCGGTTCGACATGGTTAGGATAGAAAAATTTATACCCACCCAAAATAACCAATAGCGCCACAATGACCCACACAACCGGGCTTACCGGCCAACGGGAGCCTTTTTTCATGTGCTTCATTTAATCACCTCATTTCCACTTATTATACAGGAAGCTAGCCTTTCGTGGGAGACCACGCCTAAAACCCCCGTTAAATCTGTCTTATGTATACAAAAAGGGGCCGGAAATTTCCGGCCCCTCTCTGCGATTAAATTATCTTTCGACTTCTTGGAGCTTTTGGTTGTCATCTAATTGCGACTTGTTTTCCAAATGATGCTTTTGCAATTGATTCATACTGAACCATAGCAATGCTAAAGCAATCACTGCAAACAAGAGTAATGCGCCCATTGCTTGTTCAAAGGTACCGTCGCCGAGACCAGACGTGATTGCCTGACGGAACGATAGGATGGAGTAAGTCAATGGCAAGAACGGATGAATTACGTTGTAGAAGTGGTTAGTTACTTCCATTGGGAAGGTACCACCTGATCCACCTAATTGAAGCATCAGGAGAATCATCGCTACAAACCGTCCTGGGTTGTCGAAGGCCATCGACAAGAACATGACGATGTACATCGACGCCAGCGAGATCATAATCGCGGTCATGTAGAATTGTCCAACGTGATCTACGTGAATACCAGCAATCATCATGATTGTGGTTTCAACTAACGCCATTCCTAGAGCGACTACCGTACCAACGGAAACTTTACTCAAGAACCATTGGGTTGGAGTACCACCGCGTTCGGAAACCTTCCGAATTGGGTAAGCAAAGTTGAAGACGATTGCCCCAACGTAAAGTGCTAGTGAAAGCACGTATGGTGCTAACGCATGTCCGTAGTTTGGTACGTAACTGTAGTTAGTGTGTTTCATCTTCGTTGGTGCCGCAAACATATCGGCCGTCTTGTTAGTGAGTGGCACGCTGTTAACTTGTTTTGCACCATCAGCTAACTTGCTTGATAACTCACCATTGCCGGCGCTGATTTGCTTAGTAGCGTCTAACAAAGCACCTGAGTTAGCATCTAATTCAGCAGCTCCAGTGTTCAATTGGTTAACTCCGTCGATCAACGTTCCGGTACTGCTATTAAGCGTTTGGATACCAGTGTTCAATTGGTGACCACCATTATCAAGTTGCGCAACGCCAGAAACTAACGCTGGTACTTGACCGTTTAAGGTGTTCAATCCGCCAGTAACTTGAGAAGAACCAGCTGCCAATTGGTTACCACCGTTAGCAAGTAGGCTAACGCCACTTACCAAGGTTGGCATTTGTGAACTAGCTGCGCTGATACCGTTGCTTAATTGGTTAATACCACCAGCTAAAGCACCAGTACCGGCACTGATTTGGTTGCTACCAGCAGCCAACTGACCAATCTTGGATTGGAGAGTTGGGGTTTGCTTGTCTAGCATTGCCAAGCTTGAACTTAATTCTTGAGAACCACTAACTAGTTTCTTAACGTCCTTCGAATTCTTGTTAGTTTGACTTGCAAGGCTCTTAGCACCACTGTCTAATTGAGCAACACCCTTAGTTAATTCAGAAGCTGAACCGGCAAATTCGCCGACTTTACCAGCTACCGTATTTGAACCAGTTGAAAGAGCTTGTAAGTTAGTTGTAACTTCTTGTGAACCAGCAGCTAATTTCTTCAAAGTAGTTGCCAATTGTTTCATGTCGTCACTGTTGCCAGTTAATTCGTTTGCGCCGGCTGCCAACTTCTGGAAGGAAGCTGTTAATTCAGCCACTTGCTTACTAATCTTCGCTTGTTCATTTGCTAAGTTATTTAACTTAGTTACTTCACCTTGTACGTTAGTAACTTCAGATTGAATTTCCTTAACCTTGTTTGCATCAACAGTTTGTGTAGTAGTCTTACTTTGACTGCCGTTAGCAACACCTGCTAGAGCACTCTTCGCTTTAGCTGCGTCTTCTGCGCTTAATCCTGCACCATCAATCTTAGCGTTGATAGTTGCTTGAGAAACTCCGCCATTAGTGCTAGTTGTAGTCTTGCTTGCACTAGTTAAACTTCCTACATCAGACTTAATCTTTGAAAGTTGCCCATTAATTGATTGAGCGGTGTTACCGCCATTCGTTTGAGTATTGCCAACTGCCTTATTCAACGCAACTAATTGTGTTTGAATAGAAGCCATTTGTTGCTTCAAAGCAGCCGCTTGCTTATTAATATCGTTTGCACTTACTTGATCAGCAACCTGGCCAAGGCCGGTTGAAATCTTGCCATTAGCATCTGCTAATTGTTTTGAACTTGTGGCAATATCAGCAATTCCCTTGTGTAAGGCGTTAATGCTATCTGGCATATCCTTAGTGTCATTAGCTAACTTAGCTACGCCACCTTGCAATTGCCCTGCACCAGCCGATACACCGTCTGTGTATTGCTTAACTCCAGCACTTAAAGCACCAGCTCCACTTGACAATTGCTTGATTCCGCCAACTAATTCACCAGTCTTCGCGTTAAGTTCTTGCACCCCATCGTTAAGTTGGTAAACCCCGTTGACGTATTGAGGAACCTTAACCTTCAACTGTAAGGCACCGTTGTTTAGTTGGGAAACTCCAGTAACGAGTGCGCCACTCTTTTGTTGCAACTCGTTCAAGCCCTTACTCAAGGCAACCGCACCAGTGGTTACTTGACCAGAACCGTTTGCTAATTGGGAAACTCCTGAAGACAATGCCCCAGTCTTTCCGTTCAGTTGGTCCAAGCCATTCGTTAGTTGGCTAGAGCCATCTGCTAATTGAGCAACGCCCGCTTGTAATGGCTTAACTGATACAGCCATGGTAGCAATCCCGTCGTGCAATTGGGAAACCCCTGCCGTATAAGTCTTGGTACCGTCGTTCAATTGAACCGCGCCATCCTTAAGTTTCTTGGCTCCATCAGAAGCATCCTTGAAACCTTTTCCGGCAGTTTTAACTTGGTCAAACATCGCCGTAGCGTAAGATTTCGTAACTTGTTTACGAACTTCTGAATTAAGTTGTTCCGTACCCACGTCACTAATAACTTTTCCGATGTAGTTTAACGAAGCGTTTGTCGAATACTTCAACTCCATCTTCTTAGGATTTTTATCCGTAACCGTTGCGGCGTTAGCTGAGAAGTCCTTCGGGATCGTAACTACCGTGTAGTATTTCTTATCCTTCATTCCTTCTTTAGCCTTTTTAGCCGATACGAAATGCCATCCCAACTGATGGTTATGCTTTAAGTTATCGACCATTTCATCACCGACCGCAAGTCGTTGACCTTGGTACTTAACGGGTTGATCTAAGTTAACGACTGCGACTGGTAAATTTTTCGTATCCCCATATGGATCCCATACCGATTTCAAGAAGAAAATACTATATAGGAAAGGAATGAAAATAATTGCCAGCACGGAGATTAAAATTAACTTATTATTTCTAATAAATTTCCACTCTTTGCGAACCATGCTTTTCTCCTTCTCAACAATAATTTTTTAATATTCGATCCAATGAATGAACAATCAGACAATCCCGACTTAATTAAATAGCTTCTTATCGTTCCGCAAAATATCAACCAACTTTTGCACTTGATCGAGAGCTTGTCCGATCGTTAATTGATAGATGTTGCTCGTACCTTTTTTTCTAACCGAAACTAACTTCAAATCTTTTAATTGCTTTAAATGATGCGATACTGCGGGTTGGGAAAGACCAATAATCTTGGTCAGCTCCCCAACCGTTAGCCCTTTTTCACTTTCCCCTAAAGTAATCATAATTTGCTGACGTCGCTCGTCGGAAAGCGCGTCCAGCAAGGGGATATTCTTCTTAAAAGCTGCGAGTGCCTTGCTATGCTCCACCATCAGGCTGTCCTCCATTCAAACATTCGAATATTTAAATACAGGAGGTATTTTACCGCGAATTATATTTTAATTCAACCTTTAAGTTCAATTCAATTTTTCTTCAATTTTGCTTGTTCTAAATTGCCTCCGACCCGCTTTGATCCCGTGGTAGAATTAATTTAATTACAAAAATAACGAGGTCATATTTTGAACAAAATCGAATTAACCAGTCAATTTATCCAACAACATTTAAATCAATTGCAATGTCCGGTCTGTCAAGGAAACTTTATCTCTGCGGAAAGCGGCGCCGTTATTTGCGAAAACCGCCACACGTTTAACGTCGCCAAAAAAGGCAGCCTCTTTTTCCTCAGCCACCCGGTCAAAACCGAATATACCGACGAAATGCTGCGTTACCGTCACCAATTCTTAACGGCGGGTTTCTTTGATCCCATGCTGACTCGCGTGCAAGAAACGCTTGCGGACGGTCTCATTTTAGATGCCGGCTGTGGCGAAGGGACCACCACCAAATGGCTTGCAAATCATTCTAACGGTAACTTGGTTGGCTTGGATATTTCCAAACCAGCGATCAACATCGCGAGCACAGGAATTGCTTTAGAAAACCAACCACTCTTCATGGTTGGTGACCTAGCGCAACTACCATTTGCTGACCACCGTTTATCTGCAATCGTCAACATTCTATCGCCCGCTAATTACCAAGAATTTGACCGCACCTTAGCACAAGGTGGCGTGTTAACTAAGGTAATTCCCGGCAATCATTATTTGCAGGAGCTTCGTCACTTAGTTTATCCAGATGGACCACACGCTACCTATAATAATGCGCCAGTTAAGAATCATTTTATCGAACACTATCCCCAAGCGAAATTCTCCACCATTAGGTACGAATTTCCGCTTGACCAAACGCTGTTTACGGCGTTATTCAATATGACACCCTTAACTTGGAAAGCGCAGAAAAACCGGGCAGAACTTCTTCAACACCCGTTAGCTTCCATTACGGCAGAATTCGAAATCGCTACGGTAACGCCAATTTAGCAGTTAAACCTGCACAAACAAAGCCTCAGACACCGCATAGGCCGTCTGGGGTTTTCTTATTTAACGCTGTCTTCGATAATCGACCGGATTGCAAATCGTGTCTAAAATTATGAAAACAAC
Source organism: Pediococcus acidilactici (assembly GCA_024970065.1). Lineage (NCBI taxonomy): Bacteria > Bacillati > Bacillota > Bacilli > Lactobacillales > Lactobacillaceae > Pediococcus > Pediococcus acidilactici. The sequence goes on from CP103908.1 coordinate 1,915,005, forward strand.
AATTGTTACCAAGAATTGGCGTCCCGAATGGTTACTCATAAAACTAATCTTACCGACAAAGAACATGGTCAAAACAGATAACCCAATCGCAATCAAGTCCCCACGCGTAACCTGCCCACGTAAAAAGTTTTTCATTCGGTTTCACTCCCCTTATAATCCACGTTGATACTTATTTAAAATCACCTAAATTATACACTTTAAGCAGTATTAAGTATACCCCGTAAATCATTTAGGCAAATTGCCACAATTGTGTAAAAAAAACAGTTTCAACTGAATACTCATCGTCGAAACTGTTCCTATAATATTACGCAATTAGCGATTGTAAATCTGGCAGTTGGCCATTTTATTTTCTACTTAATTAAGGTAATAATTCCAATGCTTTGATACAAAGTTTATAAAGAATCATTGTATTAGGATTATCAAAAGTAAGGTATTTAGTAATCATATCCTTTACTTCATTTATCTTATCGCGGTCCACCCCAGCAGCTAGTTTAGTGTGGGTGTTGTCCGTAAACAATGCGTTAACCGCGTCAATTACCGCTTGCTCTTCTTGGCTGCCAGCTGGGCGCAGGTCGTCAGAACGTGATAGTAAATTTTCAGCCTTCTTGTATAAGTTATACAAAACGAGGTAATTACTGTTATCTACCTTAACGTACTTAACAAATAAATCGTGCGCCTTTTTAAGCATCGCGGTGTTCGCTTGGTCGGATAATTTTGTGTAAGTGTCGTCGCTGAACAATGCTTTAATTGCATCGATAGCTTTTTGTTCGCCTTCGCTGCTTGCGGGACGAATTATATCGGATTCATTAATTAACCGTTCCGCCTTCAAACATAATTTCCATAAGGTGTTAAAGCGATAGTCCGTTATTGGAACGTTTGTCTTAACTAATTCCTTAGCAGCCTTAATCTTAGCGCTATTAGTGCTATCTGCTAAGGTATTTTGGTACGGATCCGCAAACAACGCGTAAACTGCGTCGGTAGCGTCTTTAATTTTGCTTTCGGTACTTTCCTTATCAAGTAAAGTTTTTGCTTTGCGACATAACTGCATTAATTTTTGGTAGTTGCTGTTGCTTTGGGGAACGTTCTTTTCAACCAATTTTTGGGCTGCGGCAATCTTTTCCGCAGTTACGCCCACCGCTAATTTAGTGTGCGTTCCGTCCGTAAACAATGCATTAACTGCTTGAGTCGCTGCCTTAATATCATTATTGTTGTTGCTATCGTTATCATCGTTACCGTTGTTATTATTGTTTGAGTCGTCCAACAGTTCCTTAGCTTTAGCACATAGATTATGTAATCTAGCATAGTTAGGGTTTGAAGTTGGGATCTTCGCAACTAATTTTTCGGCTGCAGCGATCTTTTCCGCAGTTACGCCTGCTGCTAACTTGGTATGGGTACCGTTTGCAAAAAGCGCTCCAACTGTTTTAGCTGTCGTAGCAACATCATCTTTAATTGAATTTTTTAGTAAGTTATTCGCCGTAATGCACAAGCTCCGTAAGTTATTATAGTTAGGAGTGGTGGAAATCTTCGCAACTAACTCTTGAGCCGCAGCAACTTTTTCTTCAGTAACCCCCGTTGCCAACTTAGTATGTTCTTTATCAGCAAATAATGCGTCAACTGCCTTGGTTGCTGCTTTAACATCCTTATTGTCGGTAATTCCCAGCAACTCCTTAGCTTGGTTGCATAGCTTATGTAACCGAGCATAATTAGGGTTTGAAGTTGGAATCTTCGCGACTAATTTTTCAGCTGCCGCAATCTTCTTTACGGTAACTCCCTTAGCTAACTTAGTGTGGGTACCGTTTGCAAAAAGATCACTAACTGCGTTTGCAGCTGCAGTGATGTCAGCAGTATGGGCTTTATCCGTAGCCACCACCGATTGATTAGCGCTCGCTAAGTGCGGTGCTTTAGTCCCTACAGTTCCCAATGCCAAAGCTGACATTGCTAATAATGTATACTTTGTATATTTCATAGACAAAATCCTTTCAAAAAAATGTTTTTTTATCTTCAGGAATTATACCCATTACAGTTAATGGGGTCAACGTAAAAGGGCATCAACCGGTCCACACCATCTCCAATACTGTTAGCAATCGAACAATTTTTCGTGGATTATTTCTTTAACCAGAACTATTTTTATTTTTTTAACCAATTAAGAAGCTGGTCGTTAAGCGGTCTAGATAGATTTGAACTTTATTTTTCGATGATTTCAAATTTAATTTTAAACACCCTAAATAATTGTTTCACTTTCCCTGTAAATGTCACATGTTAATTTTAGGGCCCTAATTTTGCTCACCATGGTTTCATTTTTAAATACCCGTTCAAGAACCTAGAACAACAAAAAATCCTTGATAACGGCGCAAAAATTAACGTCTTTATCAAGGATTGATAACCCACTAACTATTTGTTAATAAAACTTCACTTTTTGTCAACCGCGTGCCCGCCAAATTCGTTTCGAAGCGCGGCTACCACTTTACCAGTAAAGGTATCGTCTTGCATTGAGCGATAGCGCTCCGCGACCGCTGCGTAAATAACGGGTGTAGGAACGCGCTGATCCATGGCTTCTTCTACTGTCCACTGACCTTCGCCGTTGGAATGCATCCGTCCCGCAATTTCAGCTAGATGAGGGTCTTTACTGAAGGCATCTTGAGCAAGTTCGATCAACCAGCTTCGAACAACGGAGCCGTGATTCCACAATTTAGCAACCGCTTCATTGTCGTAATCAAACTGGGAAGCTTCAAGTACTTCAAAACCTTCCCCAATCGCGGCCATCATTCCGTATTCAATTCCATTGTGGACCATTTTCAGGTAATGCCCTGAACCAGCCTTACCGGTGTAGAGGTAGCCGTCCTTTTGAGAGATATCTTCGAACAACGGACGAATGGTTTCGAAGGCTGCGGCATCATCGCCACCAATCATGAAGTTGCCACCGTTAAGTGCTCCACGCCAACCACCTGACGAACCGGCGTCGAAATAATGGATGCCCTTTTCCGAAATTAACTGGTTGTGGCGCAAACTGTCCTTCCAGAAGGTGTTCCCGCCGTCAATTAGGTAGTCCCCTGTCTCTAACAGGTCGCCTAGTTGGGCAATCGTCGCATCGGTCGGCTTGCCCGCCGGCACCATTACCCAAATCACCCGTGGAGCCGTCATTTTTTGCACCATTTCGGCTAAAGACGCCGCTCCGATTGCTCCATAACCGACTGCCTTTTCAACCAACGCGCTATTCAAATCAAATCCGACCACTTTGTGCTGGTGGCGCAACATGTTTTGGGCTAAATTGATGCCCATTTTTCCCAAACCAACTAATCCGATTTCCATTATCGATACCCCGCTTAATATTTGATTAAATTGCAAATGTTCACGTGAAACCTTACAATTAAATTATAGCACGGTCCCCGTTTTGTACAACCGTTTTCATAAATTATTATTAGTTCTCATTTTTGTTGTATAATTGGAGCTGCTATGCTTGAGTAATTTAAAAGGAGCATCCTATGACAAATAATTCTTCAAAACGGACCACGATTATTGATATTGCTAATCACCTAGGCATTTCACACACTACCGTCTCCCGGGCGTTAAATGGAAGCCCTAAGGTGAAGGAAACTACCCGGCGGAAAATCGTGGAGGCCGCTCACCAGCTGGGCTACGTCCCCAACCAAAACGCCCGCGGGCTTAACCAGGGGCGGACCTACACAATTGGGCTATTTTTTACTGACTTAAAAAACGGTACCTCGGGACTCTTTTTAACTAGTATCATTTTAAATATTCGTGAGCAATTACCCGAAAACTACGTCTTGTCGATCAATTCGATTAACGATCATGACCGACTAAGTTTTTTTGATGGCGTAGTGGTGGTCAGTCAGTCCGTCAAGGATGAAGAGTTTATTAATAATTTAGTACAAATGAAAATTCCCGTCGTGGTGCTCAACCGGCAAACACAGGTTCAACCGGTTTATAACTATTGGCTAGATAATTATTCAGCGGCTTATGAAATGACAACGCATGCGTTAGCGGCCGGACATCGCAATTTAGCTTTGATCCGGGGATCTTTAGATTACGCCTCCACTCAGGAACGCTCCCAAGGCTACTTCGCCGCAATTCACGATTGGGACACAGCCCATCCAACCAAGCTGTTTGCCCATCCTCCAATTGAAGGGGAATATACGGCTAAGGGTGGTTGCCGGGCAATGGAAACTTTGTTGGCACGGCCTAACTTCCCAGACTACGTTTTTATTGAAAATGATGATATGGCCATCGGTGCACTTCACGCCCTCAATGCACACCCTGATCTCAAGCATCCGGTTAGTGTTTCCGGGTTTGATGACATGGATATTGCCACCTATACTTCACCATCCCTGACCACCGTCCACAGCCCGATCACCGAAATGACTGCGCTCGGGATCGCGACTTTGAAACATTTATTAACCAACGATGAACTCGACGACCACATCCCGTTGAAAAAATGCTTTAAAATGCCGATTATTTATCGGGATTCGTTGCGCAAATAAAAAAATGCTGCCAACATGGTTAAAGCCGGTTGGCGGCATTTTTTTGTTTTCAGGATAGCTTTCCAAATTAGAAGACTCGCAAAGTTCGCGATTAATTCCCTTACGCTCCACTGCTATTTTGCCAAAACGTGTTCCAGCCCTCAAAGCTCTCCGATTAACCAAATAAAAGCACTAATCGCCAAACCCGCGATCAGTGCTCTTATTCTGTTAATTCTCGATCTTTACCCGAGGGCTTCCACACTCTAATGCGCTCTCTGATACTCCGCTATACTATCGTATTCACCTGCCAACTCTCTCGACAGCCTAATATAGATTGGCATCAAGTCACGGTACGCCCTAAAGTTTGCTGGGTTGGGCTCGTACGTATTTACCGCATCTTTTACCAAAAAGTCTTCGACCTTCGTCAAATCCTTTGCCAAACCTAAGCTAATTTGGGCGATTACCATCGCACCCATGCAGCCCCCCTCAACCGACTTAGGGACCTTCACTGGTTCCTCAAATACGTCGGCCAAAATATGTTTCCATAGTTCTGAATGAGCAAAGCCACCGGTCGCCAAAATTTGTCGGTCACCTTCCGGCATAACTTCTTCTAACGCTAAGTTAACCGTGAACAAGTTGTAGACGATTCCTTCCAAAATGGCTCGCAACATGTGTGCTCGTGTATGGGTTTGCGTCAAACCAAAGAAGGATCCCCGCGCATTTCCAGACCAAATCGGGGCCCGTTCGCCACCTAGGAAAGGATGGAATAGTAAGCCTTTGGACCCGGCTGGTACCTCGCCCGCAATCTTAGTCAACAGGTCGTACGGATCTTGGTTAAGGAGCTCCGCGGTACTTTTTTCGGCGTTGAAAAACTGGTCGCGGGCCCAGCGAAGTACTACCCCACCATTGTTAATCGGCCCGCCAATAATCCATTTACCCGGCAAAACCGGATAGCAGTAAATCCGGCCTTTCGGATCAAATTGGGGTTCGTCGACCATGGTTCGTACCGCGGCCGAAGTTCCAATATCAATCGCAATTTGCCCCTTCCGAACCGCGCCAACCCCAATTGTGGTCGCAACGCCATCCGAAGATCCCATTACAAAGGGGGTTTCCGCAGGGATTCCAATTTGTTTTGCTAATTGCGGATTTAAACCGTGGACTTGGTGCGTGGCTTCCACTACTTGAGGTAATTGGGAGGCTTGCAAGCCTAGTTGCTGCAAAGCTGCCACGTCCCACTGCATTTCCCGGGTATTAAATAATCCCGTGGCCGCCGCCATCGGTTGCTCCTCCAAAAATTGGCCAAAGTATTTCCAAATAATGTACGATTTAATTCCTAGCCAGTACTTAGCTTGTTTAAACCGCGCGGGTGCTTCATGTTTATACCATTGTAATTTGTAGTAAGGCGCCATGGGATGGGTGGGCACGCCCGTCCGTTGGTAAAGTGCCAGTCCCGAACCGTCCCGTTTGGCTTGGTCGGCATACTTTTCAGCCCGGTTGTCCGCCCAAATTGCGAGTTTAGTCACCGGGTTAAATTCGTCATCAACCCCCATGATGGAATGTTGCTGTGCACTTAACGAAATTGCCAAAAGCTGATCTCGAGTAGTGTCAAAATGCGCTTCTTGGATAACCTGTTGTAAAACGGCCACCGTCGCGTCGTAAATCACGTCCGGATCTTCCTCGGCGGAGTCCACATTTTCGCGAATAATTGGATAAAGTTGGTGAGCAACTTGCACAATCCGACCCTTTAGGTCAAACAGTACCGCCTTCGTACTAGTGGTTCCAATATCCATTCCAATGATATATTTCATGATTAATACTACCCTTCAATTAAAGTTTTGCCGTTAATTCCCGTACCAATGGGCGTTCGTTAACGATGTTTTGCACATCGGATACGCATTTTTCACCCATTCCGTGCAAGCATTCGTAAGTGTAAGCAGAGGTGTGCGGCGTAATCAAAAAGTGTTCGTTCTTCAAGAACGGATGATCCGCCCGCACTGGTTCAACTTCCATGGTGTCGGCTGCGTAGCCACCAACTTGGCCCGCTTCTACCGCGGCTAACATGGCGTTCTCGTCGATCAACGCTCCCCGCGCGTGGTTAACAAAGTAAACGCCCTTTTTGACCTTCTTTAAAGCGGCCGCGTCAATTAGGTGATAATCATCGTCGTTTAAGGAGGCGTTCAACGAAATGTAGTCGGCCCGTTCCAAAAGTTCATCCAAGCTCACCCTTTGTACGTTATTGTTTTCTAGCCAACCTTCGGGGGCCTTCGGGTCGGGATCGTTAATTAAAACGGGTCCGCCGAAAATCCCAAATAGTTCCGCTACCCGGCTGCCAATGTTTCCGGCGCCAATTATTCCGAAAGTTTTGCCAGAAAATTGATTGCCCATGAAACGGGCCCGGTCTTCATAATGGTCGGCCTTAATTGCGTCCCCAGCTGGAACCGTCTGTCGAACGAGTGCCATTAAGTTTGCCAATACGTTTTCCGCAACGGCATTCCTTTCTACTAGCGGTGAAACGATGGTGACCTTCGTGCCGTGCGCCTTTGCTGCCGCTAGATCAACGTTGTTATAACCAATTCCATGGCGTGAGATTAACAATAGCTCATCCTTGTTGTCAAAGAACTCTTGGTTGAAGTTCGGGGTTACACTAGCGACCACCACGTTGAACCCTTGTAGCTTTTCTGCCAACGATTTACCATCGATATCCGTCGGCAGCATAAACCGTGTAACTTCCCCAATCTCTTCGAGGGCTTGCCAATGTTCTTTAAAAACTTGTCCGAAACTACTTGAGTTGACGACCGCAATCCGATATTTTGTCATTTCTCATTCTCCTCTGTTTAGTTTGCTTGATTTAATTTTTGGTGGAGGGTTTGGGCAACTGCGCCTGGTCCCTGCAGCATTTCCGCTAGGTCAGCTTCAATTAGTTCCGCCAAACCAGCTTCTACCAGGTCAACGCCGAATAGCTTCTGGTTAGCCAAAATCGATTTAATTTGGGCTTGGAGGTTTGGATTTTCGCCTAGTTGAATTCCTTGAAGCTGTTCTTTTAAGTAGTCCATTAACGGATCCGGACTAGGTTCAAAAACCTGCCCCTTATCGTCAATCGCTAATAGATAACGCAGCCATGCGGCAATGGTTAACGGAATAAATTTCAAATCGGTAACCTTTAAAGTTGAATCTGCCAAATAATGTTGGATAGTTACGCCATAGCGTACCGCCATTTTTTGCGATGTGTCGGTCGCAATGCGTTGTGGAGTATCGGGAATGTATGGATTAGGCAACCGTTTTTCAACCACTTCGTCAATGAAGGCTTTCGGGTTGATTACCTTCGGATCCTTCACCACCGGCAATCCTTCTACGTAACCGATTTGTTTAATTAAGCTCACTAAGTCGGCATTCTTCATTTCTTCGGAAATCGAGTGATAATCCAACAACGAGCCGAAAATTGCTAAGGCCGTGTGCAACGGGTTCAAACAAGTTGTAACCTTCATTTCATCGACGTCGTTAACCGTCGCCCGGTCCGTTACGATTACTCCAGCCTTTTCAAGTGCTGGACGACCGTTTGGAAAGGCGTCTTCAACAACCAGATAATGGGCTTCCTCCGTGTTAGCAAAGGAAGCTAACATCGCACCGTACGAGGCTTTAAACGGGGTCATATTTTCAACGCCCTTAGCCTCTAAGCTTTCCCCCACTGCTTTAGCAGGGTTTGGGGTGATCCGATCGATCATGGATAATGGGAAACTAACCTTGTCGGGGTTTTGCAAATAATCTAAGAATTCGCCTTCGACCAGCTGATTTGCCGCCCAGCCTTTAGCAATCGTTAAGACCGACTTCTTCAACCGGTCCCCGTTTTGGGAAAAGTTGTCGGTACTTAGTAATGCCAACGGTAGCTGGCCGTGCTTGAAGCGGTCGTAAAGCAAACTAGTAAGGCGGGCAATGTTATTTACCGGATTTTCAGGACCCGCTGCGACGTCCTTTGCTACGCTAGCAGTGAGGTTGCCTTCCCCATCCGTTAAGGCATAGCCCTTTTCGGTAATTGAGAACGTAACTAGTTGTAACGACTGGTTTTCAAACGCCTTGCGTAGTTCTTGGCTAGGCGCCTCTGCAGAATCAAAAACTGCGTCCGCAACCGAGCCAAAGACCGCGGATTCTAACGTGCCGTCCGCTTTGGTAACGACCCGCAAAACCTGGTTATTATTATCGTGGTAAACCCTTTCAACAACTTCCTTGCTAAAGGTATCGACTACTAGTAAACCAGCATCTAACTCCCCTTGTTCAATCAACTCATCCGCAATGGCCGCATGAAACGCCCGGAAGAGGTTACCTCCCCCAAAGTGAATCCAACGGGGTTGGGACACTCCTTTTTGTGCAACGCCATCGTGGTCGTAAGTGGGAACCTTAATTCCGGCCTTTTCAAACTCAGCCCGGTGAGTAATGTAATTATCAGATAGCTTAACCATTTCTATTTTTCACCTCAATTTGCTTTAATCGAAGAAGCCAAAGTATTCGTGTGCATTGTTATAAGCAATGTTTTGAACCACCTTACCCAAAATCTCGGGGTCGTCAGGAACCCGGCCTTGCGCTACCAAGCGGCCAAAGAAGTTGCACAATACTCGCCGGAAGTATTCGTGCCGCGGATATGATAAGAAACTCCGGGAGTCGGTCAGCATTCCGACGAAGTTTGGTAAAAGACTTTGTTGGGCAAAGACCCGAAGCTGTTCGTCCATTCCTTCGGCAGTGTCGTTAAACCACCAGGCCGCTCCAAGTTGAATCCGTTGTTTGGTTTGGCCTTGGAAGGATTGCATGAGCGTGGCCAATTCCATCCAATCGTTTGGGTTAAGGGAGTAGAAAATCATCTTAGGAACCACGCCCTCTGCCGACATCTTGGTCATTAATTTTTGAATGCCGTCGACGATGTCTGGTTGGGTCCCCATTGAGTCAAAACCGGTATCCGGACCTAGTTTTTCGTACATTGGTTTGTTAGCGTCCCGCAAAGAATTGATGTGGAATTGCATTACCCAGTCAAATTCGTTGTTGAGTTTCATTAAAATTTCCAACAATGCGGTTGTGTAACCGTCACGTTCGCGTTCCGTCAGGGTTGCTCCATCGGCCGCCTTGGTTAAAATCTGGTCTAGTTCTGCTTCAGATAACTCTACAAAGTGATAGGACGGCAACGAGTGGTCGGACAAACGGCTTCCCATGTCCTTAAAGAATTCAAACCGCTGCCGTAACGCCTTCGCTAAATCTTGGAAGGAATTGATGGTTACCCCAGCGGCCTTTGCGAGGGTTTGCAAGTATTCGCCAAATCCAGGTTTTTCAATCTGCATTAGTTTATCCGGCCGCATTGCGGGAACCGTCTTGAAGCCGGATTCCGCCTCTTCGTCTTGTAAAAGTTTGTGATAGTGCAAATCCGAAGCCGGATCGTCAGTTGTCGCTACTAGCTTAACGTTGGAATTTTTAATCAAGTTGCGGGGTTTGAAATCGGTGGTCGCTAATAATTGGTTGGCCTTCTCCCAAATTTGGGGAGCGGATTTAACGGTAAGTGGTTCATTGATGCCAAAGAACCGCCGTAATTCCAAGTGGGTCCATTCGTAAAGTGGGTTACCATACGCATGTTCAATGGTATCCGCCCATGCCAGAAATTTTTGGTATTCGTCACCGTCGCCGGTAATTAAGTCCTCGCTAACCCCGTTGGCCCGCATTAAGCGCCACTTGTAGTGGTCTCCGTAGGTGCCTTCGTTTAGCCAGATGCGGCTAATGTTGGGATAGTTTTTATTTTCGTAAATTGCTTGGGGACTTAAATGGCAGTGATAATCAATAATCGGCATCTTTTCTGCGTAATCGTGGAAAAGGGTCTTCGCCATTTCGTTTTCTAGCAAAAAGTCTTTATCAAGTAATTTCATGACTGCTACCTTCCTTTATTGATTTAGTCTTTGGGTTCGTATTTATCTAAAACAGCTTGTTTCGTGGTTTCGATTCCTTGTAATAGGTCAACGTGTTCCGCCATGTGCAAGCTCAAGTACTTGTCGTATTCGTCAGCGTGATGAAGCAAAATATCAAACAAACGGTCCCGGTATACATATTGGTAATTTTCGGTGTACCCGAGGATCGATCCGTACATCGTGTGCAAAACTTGCCGTGCGTCGTCGTCCACGAGCAACATGTTGACGTCTTTTTCGGTGAGGTTTTCAGGCTTGGGTGCCTTGCCATCAGTTTGCGCGTTGAAGACGTAGAAGGCCTTGACGTCATCGAGGTTGTCATAGCTAAACTTGTAAAGTTCCAGCATGAATTGAGGATCTTCGTGAGCAACCACCCGGAGCGCCTCAAGCCAGTTGGTTCCCGCCGTCTTAACGTGCCAACCGTGCTGGTTAGCCAAGCGCGCAATTACTGGATAAGCCGAAAGTTTATCGGAGCCGGAATGTACACTAAGTTTGTAGCCAAACTTCTCGGCAATCGCTTCGTGTTCACCAAAGTCTTTTTCAAACCGGTCAAGGTCGCCAATGTAGTCAATCGCCTTTTGGAATTCACCGTAGAAACGGGGAGCCAAGGTTTCGGGAGTAATCCCGGCATCGGCCAATTCATTGGCGAAAAAGTAGTGTTGTGCAGGAGTTGTAGAAACCGGCGTCTCGTCAACCGAAACTTCAAAATCCAAGGCGTATGGCTTAACAAACTTTTCGTTGACCCATTCCGCGAAGAGGACGCCTTCGTTAAAGGCCAAAACCGCTTCCTTCAAGTCCCGTGGGCTAAATTCGACCACGTCGCCGTTGCCTAATTCAAAACGGTGGTTGAGGTACTTCTTTTCAAACTTTTCGCGAATTTCAGGGGCTAATTCGTTATACTTCGCGTCCAAATCTTCATCTGAATAAGCTAAGTATTCGGTATGGGTCTTTTCGGTGAGGTCTAACGTGATCATCGTTGCGCCCGAACGTACCGCGTAATCAATTTCGTACGCATTTTTAACGTGGTCGCCATCTGCACCCCAGCCGTCACGGTAGCCTTCTTCAAAAACTGACCACGATGCTGCTTCAATTACGTCAGTGAAGGTCCGGTTACTCAATAACAATTCCCGAATTGATTGTTGGGCGAGTACGGGGAAAATTCCGCGACCCTTTAACAATTTCAAATGCGCGTTAGATGCAATTCCAAGCCGGTCGCCTAAGCCAAGCGTGTACTTGTGACCGTGCCGGGAAGACGGTTTAATCCAGGCAAACCGTTTTGCCAGCGCTTGGTTATTGAAAAAGTTCAGCGGGCCCTTTAATAAAACGTAGTCGTCATCAACTAAGGTCTCGTCAGCTTGGAAATCGCGAGCTTTGCGGGCATCTTCGTAAACTACCAGGCTCTTCTTAATTCCTTCGCGATAGATAAAGTAAACGTTGCGCCGGTCAATTTGTACTGAAGGACGGTAAATTCCCGCGTCAACGTCCGCGTCCGGATTTTCAATCAATTTTTTAACATCCAATAGTAAATTTTCTAAAGCCATTCCAATTACCTCTTTCTTAAATCACAAAGTGCCCTTTTCCCAACGGCCATGGTCCAGGTCATTAGAAATCCGGTTAAACTTATCGTCATCCAACTTAAACAAGAACAGTAAAATCACTCCAGCCAGTGCCAAACAAATTGCCGGGTATAAAGTCATCGCAATCTTGATTCCGTTGAGCGCAGAACCAGTTTGTGTGTGGTTAGCCACGTAACCCGTAATTGCCAACAATCCCGAAGAAACTAACGCCGCAATTGATTGGGCGATTTTCCGCGAGAAGTTAAACGCGGCGTACGTGATCCCCTCTTTACGAGTGCCGGTATGCCATTCACCATAATCGATGACGTTAGAAACCATTGCCCAAGTAATTCCGTTCGGGATCGCTAACGCTACGTAACCAATCGTCACGAACAGGATGAAGGTGTACAAATTCGTCGGCAAGAAGAAGTTGATTGCGTTAGCCACCGCCCCGATAAATAAGCTCACGATGGCAGTTTTCTTTTGCCCGAAATGTTTGGTTAAGTACGGAACCATGAAGACCCCGGCAACCGAACTGCCCATCATGATGAAGTTAATTACCGGTTGCAAACCGATATTGCCCAGGTTGTACTGTGCGTAAAAGACCATCATTTGGTTATTAGTGTTCATTGCCGAAATCGTAAACAGCGTCATTAAAACTAGCGCGCCCAACGGTCCGTTAGTGAAAACCACCTTAAAGTAGTCCTTCATGCCTTCCTTTTTGGCATCCTCGTCGCGTTTGATATGTAGGTTTTCGCGCGTACCCAGGAAGCATACTAAGAAACCCAGTACCCCCATTACGCCAAAAATGGCTGCGGAAATGGTATAGCCGTGCAACGGGTGCCCTCCACTAGTCAATTGCATTAATGGAATAAAAGCCACCCCGGCAATTAATTGGGCCGCTACCGAACCAATTTGCCGGGTCGTAGACATAAAACTACGATCTTCCAAGTTCCGGCTCATTACCGAAGCTAGCGATCCATAGGGGTCGTTAGTTAAGGAGTAAAAGACGCCCCAAATCATGTACGTTACTAAAGCGTAGGTGATCTTTTGGGTCATGGTTAACCCGCTTGGCATGGTAAAGGTGATCACCGTCATAATTGCTAAAATTACTGCCGATCCCATCATGATCGGCCGGAATTTACCGTGCTTACCACGCTTACGGTTGTCAATTGCCGCACCTACGATTGGGTCCATCACCGCGTCAAAAATTTTGGTGAACGCAAAAATTGCTCCAACGATTCCGGCAGCAATTCCAGTTCCGTCAATCCAAAACTTAGTTAAATAAGCTTGTCCAAGGTCAAACATGAAGCCGTTCCCCATGTCACCAAATCCGTAGGCAATTTGCTGTGATTTCGGGATTCGCTTGGTGGAGTCGTTAAGTAAAACTTCACGATCTGGCGCGCTCGAATGTACACTGTCCGCCATATTTTTTACCTCCGTAATTAGTTGCTGGCCAAAAATGTTCGCGTGAACATTTTTGCTTAACAACCACGTTAAATTAAAAATTCAAACCCGTATTCCAACAACGTCAAAAATTTATGTAACGTAAATTTACGTAAAAGTTAGCCGACTTCCTTACACGGTTATGTTAACACACCGGTTATGAAAGCGCTACCGTTTTTAAAGATAAAAAATTCCATACTATCGTCGTGGCATTCATGTATAAAAAAGTCAAAGCTCCTAACAGCACTTAATTCAAGCTTTCCAAAATTGCATTTACCTATCCACATAAAAATTCATTACCGAAAATAATTTTAACCACCTTAATTCTATTCTTACCGAAGCGGAATCTATTCTTTTTAGCAATTAATAACTCATCGACTGCATCCCTAGACAGACTCCACAACCCTTGCTTAATCAGTCTTCATTTATTTTTTTACCGGTTACGAGTCTTTTTGTTTGACCTTTTAAAAGGTATTCGTTAACATTGCGCTTGTAAAAACAAACACAAAGCAACTGAATTTTTACCATACTTTATTTATCTTAGGGGGAAACTTATTATGCAATCATTCAAGAAAATTGGAATTAGTTTACTAACCTGCACCATGCTAGCTAGCATCTCATCTGCAGGTGCACTAGCAGACACGAACACTGGCAGCAATGATATCCATATTACTGCTACACACCAAGTTAAGGAAGTTGCTCATCCAGTCATTTCCAGAGTATACATGGTTCACTACAATACGGTACGCATGGAATATCAAACACCAATTAGCTCTAAAGATAATGTAATTGCAGTAGGATATGGGCCAGGAACGGCCATAGACAGCATCGCTGGCGGACAAGATGTCTTTGACTCTAACGGTGATTACACTGGTTACGATATTAATCTTGATGAGCTTGCTAGGTACACCACTAAGGAAGAACGCAACGAAATTGCCGATACATTGAAATTTAATTCAATCAACACAAACACTGCTGAGCAAGAATTCGTCCCTATTGACAATGCTGAAATCAAGGATAAGATTCGCAATGCTACAGATTTAGGACAAATTGATGTAAATACCAACTTCATTGATATGAGTACCGTTACTACCACCGCGAGCTTTGACAAATATTTATCTGGTCCTATTAGGGCTGATCATACATTAGGGAATCAAATCACTACTTTAACTAATGCTATCGGTATTTATATTAATCCTGGTTACGATACAGGTTACACGTATAAAACAACTGATGCCGAAGGGAATGAGGTGCATACCTTCGCTATGAATGATTTTCTCTTCATCCAACCAGAGGGTAGTTTGAAGAACGAAAAATATACCGTCTCTGTTCAAAAGGATGGCGAAACTCAAAGTACGGAATTATTAACTTTCACACCTTTCCACATTTTTTAAAACCAACTGAAGACACGGATTTAATCGGTGAAGAATGCCTCTAAAATTATTCAAGGCATTCTTTTTTAGTTCAGTACTTATTTTAAAAACCATTTTCCAGGAGAGTTACCCTAGAAAATGGTTTTATTTGTTGTTTCCAATTAATTTTTAAAAGCTAATTTACAGTACTAGGTATATATTATTTAATCGTTTCAGCAATCGCTTCTAAAATCCGGGCTGCTGCGTGACCATCGCCGTACGGATTTTGGGCTTGGGCCATTTCTGCGTATTTTGCCGGATCATTTAAAAGGTCACTCATTTGCTTCTTAACCGCTTGTGGATCAGTTCCCACTAGTTTCAACGTTCCAGCCGCAACCCCCTCTGGTCGCTCCGTCGTGTCCCGTAATACTAAGACTGGTTTTCCTAGCGAAGGTGCTTCTTCTTGAACACCGCCTGAATCAGTCATAATTAAATAACTACGGGCAGCAATATTATGAAAATCAAGGACATCTAACGGTGCAACCAGCTTAATGCGCGGATCATCGCCCAGCTCAGCCTCCGCCATTTGTTGTACTTTCGGGTTCAAATGAACTGGAAAAATAACTTCTACATCCGGAGTTTCATCCACTACCTGCCGGATGGCTTTGAAAACTCGTTGCATCGGCGCCCCTTGATTTTCACGACGGTGCATGGTAACCAAGATAATTCGATGATCTTTACCGATTTCTTCTAAAATTTCGTTATGGTAAACTTCGCTGACGGTGTCCTTAAGAGCGTCAATCGCGGTATTCCCAGTAACAAAAATTTGCTTTTCGGGGTGATTTTCTTGGAGTAAATTATCCCGACTAGTAGTAGTTGGTGCAAAATAAAGATCCGTCAACACGTCCGTCATCTGGCGGTTCAATTCTTCAGGAAATGGCGAATACTTATTCCAAGTTCTCAATCCAGCTTCCACATGTCCTACCGGAATCTGGTGATAAAAAGCACTTAGTCCCGCAGAAAATGTAGTGGTGGTGTCCCCGTGGACCAAAATCAAATCCGGTCGATCCTCCCGCAAAATTTTATCCATTCCTAAGAGAACCTTGCTAGTGATGCTGCTTAAAGTTTGGTCCTTTTGCATGATATTCAAATCATAATCCGGCTTGATTTTAAAAATCTGCAAGACTTGATCCAGCATTTCTCGGTGCTGCCCAGTAACTACCGTAATGGGGGCGAATCGCTCGTCATGGCTCATCGCTTTAACTACGGGAGCCATTTTAATTGCTTCTGGCCGAGTTCCGAAAATGCTCATCACCTTAATCTTCTTCATAAATCCTTCCTCCTTGGTTACCATCTAAATTTTACCATTTATCACTTTTCGTTTTAGTAACTTAACCTTTTTAATCTATCCCTAATTTCAAGCTAATAAAAAAGAGGGTGTCTAAAACACCCTCTTCTTCAGTAATCGCAACCTTATCTAAATTTAGTTAGTGCTAGCTGTTTTAGTTAACTTAACGTCCGTGGTCTTGTATTTTCCATTATGATAGTAACCCACTTTAATAGTGTCACCAACTTTATGTTTATAAAGTGCTTCACGGAGTTCTGCCGTGTCTTTAACTGACTTTCCATCAACCTTCGTAACCACGTCGTATTTCTTTAAGCCCGCTGATTTTGCAGGTCCTGCATTTACCGACATAATTACCGATCCGCCAGTTACACTGCTAGGCAATTTTAGAATGGATTTTTGTTGGTCTGAAGAGATTGCCGTCAAATCTACCAGTGTTACTCCTAATGCTGGACGATCAATTTTACCATTCTTCACTAACTGGTCAATTACGGAAACCACTTCGTTCGATGGAATGGCAAAGCCCATCCCTTCTACCGAAGTCGAATTACCGCTCGAAGAAAGTTTCATCGAATTAATTCCAATGACTTGACCAGCTAAGTTAATTAACGGCCCACCGGAGTTACCAGCATTAATTGCGGCATCCGTTTGGATAACCGTTGCTTCGCCAGTACCTTGTCCGTTACTATTAGAAGTTTCGATGGTCCGTTTCTTCGCTGAAATAATCCCCTGCGTCAAGGAAGTTGCGTATTCAGAACCTAACGGCGATCCAATTGCCAAGGCGGTTTCCCCAACCTTGATGTTGTCTGAGTCACCAAAACTTGCCACGGTAGTTACTGGAGCCGAATTAATTTTAAGGACTGCTAGATCCGTTACGCTATCGGTTCCCACAATCTTAGCGGGTAGTTTCTTTCCGTTGCTCATGATTACTTCCAACGAGTTTGACCCGCTAACCACGTGGTTGTTGGTAACAATGTAAGCTGCGTCGCCACTCTTCTTGTAAATCACCCCAGAACCTTCCGAAGCTGTCTGGAGTTTGTCAGAAGAAGACTTCTTTGAGGATGACGATTCACTGTCCCCAAAAATTGAATTTAAAATGTTATCAGGATCATTGTTATTCTCTTTTTGTAAATTAATTACGGAAACTACGGAATCTTTTACCGTAGAAAATGCCTTTGAAGATTGACTGCTAACGTTAACCTTCACATTGCTTGTTTGGGTTTCCCCTGATTTGTTTGAGCCAGTTGGTACCGCCGTGGTAGTGGCTTCCATTCGATTTTGTACAAAGCTCGCCCCACCATAGGCAACTCCACCGCCAAGCAAACCTGCAATGGCAGCCGTGATAATAATTTTATTATTTTTCATAACACGTCGCGGATTCCCGCTCCCTCCTCATACAATATTCCCGTTACGGCCTATTATAGCCTGTAATTTATGTTATTTGTATGAATTTACTCGGTAAATTTCCTAAAAGGTTTCAGATTAAATTAAAGTTAGCGGATCCGCCTTTTCGTGGTCAGTATCCAAAATTTCGAAATCGTGGCCCACTGCTAAATCATGGTTTTGCATCATGGAACTAACCGTTAAGTGAGCCAACTCCTTCATGTTGTTATGCAAACTTAAGTGGCCTAAGTAAATTTTCTTAGTACGGTTGCCAATCACGTCCATGAGCGCGTTGGCCCCGTCTTCATTTGATAAATGGCCATGATCACCCATGATTCGTTGCTTAAGCGGCCACGGATAGCCGCCCATTCGCAGCATTTCCGTATCGTGGTTTACTTCAAACAAGTAGCCGTCGGCGTTACGAATCGTGCCCGCAACCCGGTCTGACACGTATCCCGTATCCGTTAAAATCACAAACGATTTTCCTGCGTGGTGAAATTCGTAAAATTGTGGTTCGGCGGCGTCGTGTGATACCGCAAAGCTTTCAATATCTAAATCATCTAATGATTTAGTCGTGTTGGGATCAAAAATATACTTCTGTTCGGTAGGAATTTTTCCAACTTTATTTTTAATGGCGTCCCAAGTACCCCGGTTTGCATAAACGTTAATCCCATACTTACGGGCTAACACCCCGACACTTTGAATGTGGTCAGAATGCTCGTGGGTAACAAATAAAGAGTCAACCTCCTGAATATCCCGTCCAACACTTTCCATTAAACCGGCAATCTTTTTACCGCTTAAACCTGCATCTACCAGCACCTTATGTTCGGGTGTTTCAATGTAAGTAACGTTTCCAGTGCTTCCACTGGAAAGAACACTAACTTTCAAACCCTCTTCGCTCATCTTTTGACCTTCCTACTTAAATTTATTCTGTATTCGTATTTGGGCTATTTAACCCCGCAGAACTGCTATCTGTAGACGCAGCACTGGTTTCGTTAGTATCCGTGGTAGAATCCTTATCTGCCACTTTGGCCTTCTTAGCTGGAGTTTGGCCATCTTTTTTAATCAGTACTCCTGAAAAGGCGTTAATTCGTTTAACTTCAACATTGGTACTGTTTTTGCTCTTAATGCCAATTACCCAAGTAGGTACGTAAACGGCCCCTTCTTCCGTACTTAATAGATTAGTATATCCCAAATCAGCCCACTCGATTTTCGAGTTATTTGGAATTTCGTTGTATTGGTAAAGCAGGGTCACCGCCCGGGATTGGCTGATTAATTCACTTTCCTCGCGCAACTGCTTTTTACCCACCAAATGTCCTTGGACGTATCCGGTAACTTGGTTGCTTGCGTTTACGTAGAAAATAATCTGCCCATCCTTGGAATAGACCGGTCGATGGTCAATTACCTGCGTATAAACCACCTGTGTGTCGTTACTCAAGTTGGCATTGTATTGGTATTGCGTTCCGTCAATCACGTTTTCACGATCCTTCACAAAACGATCTAGCGCCCTTTGCGGATCCTTTGGATCGATTGTAAACGGATCGGTGACTGAGCTATACAGCTTGTTGTCCGAAACCCGCGCATTTTGGCCAGTAAGGTGTTTGATTCCACTCTTAAGAGAGGTGTCCACCTTGCTTTGCGCGTAATATCCCTCTTTTTTCTTATTTGAAAGCGGCATGTACGTAATTTGATCGTTACGCATCTCTTTTAAAATGGATGTGCTCGCGCTCGCATTCGAAGACGTGACCGTTCCCGATTCCATTTGGTACTGCCAGTAGGAACCGAATAAATAGGCGTTTAAGATGGCAAAAACCACGATGAAGATAACTTCAATTCTCCTAAAATCCATTTCGTTCCTCCTTAGCTAACCAAATTTTGGTAGGCCGTCCATTTTCCGCGGTAATTAACGTACCAAGTTGGTTCAAGGTCCACCGTGGTGTTCGCCGCCACCTTGCCTGACCACTGGTAACCAATGTCAATGCCCTTGATTTCTTTAGTATTAATCCCTTGGTAGCTAAGCTGGTTCAACACTTCCTCAGTCGTTGGTAACTGCTTAGTCCCCTTTTCGGCGGGCACCGGCACTTGTAGGTTATAAATCGAGAAAGTTGTCGTCAATTCGTTGGATTGGCGGGCCACCTTAATCGTTCCCAAACCATCCTCGTTAAAAATGGGGAAACCACCGACATAATCACGAAATTCCGCCTGACGCTTAGCCAATTGAAAATCAAAGTAGCGAACGTTGGTGTCAGCTTGCACCCCGAGCTGCTTCATCTGTAAGAAACTTTTCTCGATGTTATTATTTAAGCCGTTTCCGCCCGCGTTACCGCTAGCATTGTTGAAGGTTACCAGACCATTATTGCGGACAAGGATCCGCTTCGTGTTGTCGTTAGTCACGTACGCGACCCCATCCTTGGTCTTTTTAGTATCAATCGATTCCGCATCCGTATTAGTTAACAAGTTGGCCGTAAATATACTGCTGCTTTCCTTGTTAATCAAAAAGCTGTTATACGGTACTGCCGGGCTTTTATAGTAATCGTTGATCAAGTGGTGGTTTATGATGGTCTCTTTCACCGCATAAACCTGATCGTTGCCCTCCACCAGTTGTCGCAGACGCTTTAAGTTCTGCTTGCTAACTTTGATTTGGTAAACGTCGTAGGTTTTGTCATCAAGGAGAAAGAACTCGTTTCGTTTATCTAAATTAATTACCACTTGGCTAATTTCGTAATTTGAACTGAGTTTCTGGTCGTAGACCCCATTAAAAATCTGGGCAGTAATGTTGCTTGGGTACTTCAACATTACGCTCCGGTCCATGGTCGCGTAGTCCATGAAGCGCTCCTTGTTTCCACGCGATACGCGAGTAGAACTTTCTAACCGCCACTTACTAATTTCACCAACGATTGTTTTAGGTAGATTTATCTTGGAGTTATTGACTAATTGTTGTTTGTCATGATTAGTATAAATAATTTGCGTAGGTAAAATCACGTCACTCATGTCCCGCTTAACCTGGTTAGACTGGACCTTTTCGTTTGCGACCTGGTGCGAACCGCCGTACCGGGCCGGATTCGTCCAAATCAACCATGAAAGGCTAATGCTGGCAATTGCCAAGATTGCTAAGAGCGTGTGGCGAATAACGCGCCTGGTCTTCGTATCCTTCATTATTCCCAAGCATCCCCTTCCTCAAACGGTTCGTATGGTAGTGAAATGTAGAAGGTCGAACCTTCTCCTTCGCGACTTTCTACCCAAATTCGGCCGCCATGCATCTGAACTACTTCTTTGGAAATCGCTAACCCTAATCCAGTTCCGCCCTGTGCTCTCGAACGGGCCTTATCCACCCGGTAGAACCGGTCAAAGACGTGGTTAAGTGCTTCTTTCGGAATCCCGAGACCTTGGTCAGTAACACTCATGATGACGTGGTTATGGGTTTCAATCAACCGACAAGTAATTACCCCACCATCTGGAGAATACTTGATGGCGTTATTCATAATGTTATCCAAAACTTGTTGGATCTTATCGGTATCAACTTCAACCCAGATGTCCCGCCGGGTGAAATCACGTTTAATGGTGTAGTTCTTGGACGATTTTTCCCCATTCTTCAAAATCATATCAAACCGGTCTAGGATGTGGTTAAACAACTCGTTTAAATTAACGTATTCTTTATCTAGCCGTGCGGTTCCCAAATCCATCCGAGACAAGTTTAGCAGGTCGTTGATCATCCGCATCATCCGATCAGTTTCTTCCTGGGTGACCTTTAAGAAATTAGGCGCGACGCTTGGATCTTTCCAAGCCCCGTCAACTAACGCTTCGATGTAGCTCTTCATACTGGTTAACGGCGTCCGTAATTCGTGTGAAACGTTCGATACAAAGCGTTTACGATCCTGGTCAATCTTTTGTTGTTCAGTAACGTCGTGAAGGACGCAAACCAGCCCGCTAATAAAGCCAGATTCTCGCTGTATTAGCGCAAAGGACGCGTGCAAAATCAAATCCTGTTCATCGGTAGACAAATCGAGAACTTCGGGATCCTGGTTTTCCAATAGATCACGGAGCGTTACCGAGCCCCGTAAGTCTAAAATATCCAGGATTGACTTACCTACAATTTGATCGTTTTCCAGGTTCAAAAAGTCGGTCGCCATTTCGTTGACAATCGTGATCCGACCGCGCCGGTCCGTTGCCAACACCCCGTCGGTCATATAACCCAGAACTGAATCTAGCCGTCGGCGTTCAGATTCGGTCAATTCTTGGGATTCTTCAACCCGAACCGACAAGTCGTTAACGGCCGCGGCAAGTTGTCCTAACTCATCATCCCCGTAGATTTGTACTTGCCCCGAGTAGTCGCCTCGCGCAATTTGCATGGTCCGTTGTCGCATTTCTTCAATCGGTCGCGTAATCGCCCGCGCAATCAGCACCGCGAGGAAGAGTCCAATCGTGATCGCAATTAAAGCCGCCACTACGAAAATAAGCGTAATGTTATTCACGTTTTGGTAGACCGATTCCAAATTAGCCCGAATGTAAACAACACCCGTCAAATTATTAGTAGCTCCCGACGTATTAATGAGGGGAACAATTGAAATAAAGTAACGCGTGTTATTGGTTTTATTATAGGAAACTTGCTGGTAGCTACGGGTGTTATAAATAACGTCCTTAACGTTTCGATCGGTAGTTTTTTGTCCTACCGTACTCCGGTCAGCATTACTACTAGTACCACGGATGACTCCCTTAGCGTCGATCACCCGAATTTCCGTAATGTTTTGGTTGTTGATATTGCCAATTATGTCCGCAATTTGGTCGTTTGCCTTTTTCGTGTTACTACGCTCAAGTTGCGCGCTAATTTCATTTTCCACGTACGGTTGGAGTTGGACTTGCGACTTGAATTGGCTTAAGTTTTGCGTCTCCAATTGACGCACAAAAATAACTCCAACGACTTCCAACGTCACTACTAGTAACATTGCAAACACTAGAGCTATTTTAAAATTGATTGATTTAAAAAAATTTGTTCGCTTATTCATTTAAACTCCCCGAGTTCTAACTAATTGATTAGTTAAGGAAACAAATCGGCAATCGCGTGCCTAAAATAAGCCAGCCTGCTTAGCCATGTGGGGATCTTACCGAACTCCGGCAACTAAGTTTTACTGGTCAATTACTGTTAATCGTGGTGCGCTTTAAAAACTATTTATTCGGCGTTTAAACCGGTTAAATCGGCTAAATTAGGAGTTTAACCCATTCCATAGTTAAACGGGCGCTACCCGCCTTTTAGGTGGTAATGGTGGTAGCGACCGTATTTTTTGTTAAATTGGTTGAAACGTGTTCCAACCCTGCGGTTAACCAAATTTCACTGCTGTGTAGCCGAAACGAGCTCCAGCCCTCAGCTCTTTCCGGTTAACCAAACTCCACTGCAGCATGGCCGAAACGTGTTCAAGTCTCCCAACCTTCTGCGGTTAACCAAATTTTAGACTCAATCGCTAATCGCAATTAAGTCTAAAATCCAGTTAATCCTCAAAGGCTACCCGGGAGAATTGAACACTCTAATCCGTTTCCGGATTTCTCAAATAATATCCTACTCCCCGGCGCGTTACCAAGATTTGGGGATTACTTGGCGTTTCTTCAATCTTTTCACGCAACCGCCGCACCGTTACATCGACCGTCCGCACGTCTCCAAAGTAATCGTAACCCCAAACCGTTTGTAACAAGTGTTCCCGGGTCATTACTTGGTCCGTATGTTGTGCTAAATAATGTAGCAATTCAAATTCACGATGCGTCAAATCTAGTTGCGCACCGTCCCGAGTTACCGAGTATGAATCTGAATTAATTACCAACGGACCAATCTTAATGTTATTTTTTACTTCTTCGTTACTTTGTTGGAACTGGTCTTGGCGCCGTAAGTTAGCCTTTACCCGCGCTACGAGTTCCCGGTTGGAAAACGGCTTGGTAACGTAGTCGTCCGCACCAAGTTCCAATCCGACGACTTTATCCAATTCCGAATCCTTAGCGGTTACCATAATAATCGGGATGTTATGTTTGGCCCGCACTTGGCGAGCAACTTCCAACCCATCAATTTTTGGCAACATTAAATCTAATAAGATCAAATCAGGTTCTTCGGATTCCACTTTTTCCAGCGCTTCTTCGCCATCATAAGCAGTTACCACGTCGTAACCTTCCTTATCTAAATTAAATTTGACGATGTCGGAAATTGGTTTTTCATCATCTACTACTAAAATTTTTGGCATGTTTGCCCTCCTCAGAAGATATATCTGCCATTAGTTGTAAGAAGTTGGGACAGACACTTAATTTAGTTTCAAAACGTTTGGTCACTGGCTTAGCACATAAATTTTTCTTCTAAGCTACCGTCAACCAAATTTGTTAATCTAATTTTGTCTATTTAAATACAAATTCAAAAAAAGTTGCGGATTTTTTGCCAATTTTCTGGCAAAGGTCTATCCCATTCGTTTCTGTCAATTATACCACATGCGCTCAAATTTGAATGATAACGCTCTCGTAACCCCATATTAGCTAAAATTTCACTTTTTTTAACTTTTTTTGAAAAAAATCCAAAAAAAGTGTTGTCATGATTTTTTTTTCATGCTACTATATTTAAGTCGAGTTGATGAGGACATCAATCACATGGGTGGTTAGCTCAGCTGGCAGAGCAACGGACTCTTAATCCGTGGGTCCAGGGTTCGATCCCCTGACCACCCATTACATAGACACACTAATCAGCAATCACGCTGCGTCAAGCCGTGGTTGCTGATTTTTTTGTTGTCTACATTTTTCTCTTTAACAAAAAACCAGCAATTAAATGAGTGCTGGTTTTTTTGTGCTCAAATTTTTTTGGACTATATCTCTATTTTATTTATAGAGTTTTAGATTTCTAAATCACTAGCGATCAAGTACTGGCAAATCTTTGATCTTCTTTGCTGGCACTCCGCCAAAGATAGCATTATCAGGGACGTCCTTATTGACTACGGCTCCGGCCGCAATAATTGTATTGTTGCCAATTTTTACCCCAGGAAGAATAGTGACGTTTCCTCCAATCCACACATCATTTCCAACCTCAATAGGTCTGGTAGTGGAAATAACGTAGGAACTCCCATCTGAGCGCTTTCCAAAACGTTTGCTTGCATCAATCGAATGCTCACCACAATAAAACTTAACGTCCGGTCCAATTAACACCCGATCACCAATGGTGACCAAATTAGCATCCAAAAAATTGGCATTAGCGTTTATTAATACATCATTTCCCAGTCGCATATGTTTTCCGTACGTAACTCGAAAAGGACTCATTATGGTTATATTTTCGCCCACGTCTGCAAATAGTTTCTTAAACAATACCATTCTTTTACTAAAATCCTGAGTCTGATTAATTTCTTTCGTCACATTCTGGGCATTCTGGATCATTGTTTGAATTTCGGGATCCCGGTAATCATAGTCTTTTCCCGCTAATAATTTTTCATGTTCGCTTAGCATGTGTACACTCTCCTAACAAAACCATTATTTTTTCTCGTCAATTAGGACGGTTCCTTCAGCCGGATTTTCGTCAAGCGCTCCAATTATCTTATGTGGTACATATAATTCTTCTAAGTAATTAACATCCTCTGCTGATAAGTCAATCGATAACGCAGCAGCTGCTTCATCAAGATGTTTCATCTTAGTTGAGCCGATAATTGGTGCAGCTACGCCTTTTTTCCATTGCCAAGCCAAGGCTATTTGACTCATCGAAACACCATACTTTTCAGCTAGTTCGGATACTCGGTCAACAATTTCTTGGTCTTCCAAACGATAATCATCGTATTTTCCGCGTGCTACTCGGTCGGTTTGACTACGTAAAGTGTTCGTTTGCCAAGCCTTATGACTTAAATGTCCCGCTGCTAACGGGCTATATGGCATTAATGACACTTGCATCTGGTTACAAATTGGAATTAATTCACGTTCATCTTCCCGGTAAAGAAGATTGTAGTGGTTCTCCATAGTTTGAAATTGCGCCCAGCCGTGTTCCTTGGCAATTTGCTGCATATTATAAAATTGATAGCCATACATTGCTGAAGCACCAATCGCACGTACTTTACCAGCCTTTACTAAATCATTTAAAGCTTCCATTGTTTCTTCAATTGGTGTTTCATAATCAAATCGATGAATAATATATAAATCTAAATAATCCGTGTTCAAGCGTCGTAAAGAGCCCTCAATTTCTCGATGAATCGCCGCTTTAGACAACCGTCCCGGGTTAAAATAAACTTTAGAAGCTAAAACTACTTGATCACGAGGAATTTTATTCTCTTTAAGCGCGCGTCCCAGGTATTCTTCGCTAGTTCCTTCAGAATAAGAGTTTGCCGTATCAAAGAAATTGACCCCCAAACCAAGGGCGTGGCGGATCACTTTTTCACTGTCTGAATAATCGAGTGTCCAATCGTGCATACTCCCTGGTTTGCCAAAACTCATTGCGCCTACACACATCTTTGAAACTGCTATATCAGTCTTTCCCAACGTTGTATATTGCATATCTTTATTCATTGAACTCATCCTTTCAGTTTGTTAATTATTAAATCTTGCCAGTTTTCAACGAAGATGTTTCTTTTTTGTTGTTTAGTTAAACTGCTTGTCTGGATTGCTTGTTTAATAATTTGAGTAGGACCATCCGGTTTGACTCCAAGAGGAGTATCTGTACCAAATAATACATGCCGTTCCCCAAAGAATTCTACAGCCATCTCTAAGGCCTTTGGATTACCCAATAGAGCTGTATCTACATAAAATTTTTTGAAATCTTCATAGTTATGCTTTCCTTGAATGTAATAAATCCGCTGCGCAAAATATGGCACCATTGCTCCGGCATGGTGAACGATTATTTTTAAATTAGGATATTTCTCAAAGTAACCGTTATTCACTATATTATTCATAGCAATTGTTTGTTCATATTCCCAGCTAAAAGTTAGGTTATTATCTGATTTGCGTTCATCAAAAACGGGATGCAACCAAATTGGCTTTCCTAAGCCTGCCATTTTTTCAAAAATCGGCTCATATTTTGGATCTGTGATGGGCTTTTTCATTGCTCTAGTAAACAGTTGCGCGCCCACCAACGCTTTATTGTTAGCCACCTGTTGATCAATTATTGATAACGCTGCAGGAATGTTATTCATCGGTAACATCGCTACGGCGCCCACAAAATGCCTCGGTTGCGCTTTAACCATTTCTATAAGTTCGGCATTGGCAGATTGACACAGGGAAGCCGCTAAATTGGGGGCAACCCAATCTTCAGGATTCAGGTTAACCATTGAGATGATTTCTTGCTGGTCTTCTGTCATTGTCTTTACTCGCTTTTTAATATCCGTTAATAATGGATTTTGCATCCATTCGTTATTTTTTAAAGCATTCGGCGCAATTTTCAATATCTCAGCAAGGTAGTTAGGCGTTAAAACATGCGCATATACATCGACCATCGAAATGCCTCCTTTAATAACTTCGCTAGACACCATCCCTCTGCGATTGTTGACAATTCTACTGCTTAAAGTACACTTTAAGTCAAGGAGGATTTTCCATGAAAATTAATGAAGTTGCTAAAATGTTTAACGTTCCCACTTCCACCCTGCGTTATTACGAAAGCGAGGGACTACTCGGTCCAATTAATCGCGTTAATGGCGTTCGAGAATTTACCAAAAAAGATTTAGAAAGACTGGATTTCATTATTTGCACTAAAAATTGCGGAATGACCATTACTGAAATTAAAAACTTTATTCAACTTTACCAAAGGGGAAACGAAACCATCCCCAGCCGTCTAGCCATCTTAAAAAGACAGTTATCCAAGTCCGAAAAGCAATTACGCACACTTCAACAATCCATTGACCATCTAAAAGATAAGATTGTAGATGTTCAAAATTTGTCGGCAACTGCAGATAAACAAAACCTCAGAAATTAAGTCATGGCTATAATTTCTGAGGTTTTAAATTTATTGTATTTTTTGCCTAGAAGTACCATTCTGCCCAATCCTAGCTAATATCAGTAGATTTAATAGAGCAACCACTACCGTAATGAATATTATTTCGGTAGAATTTTTCAACTGCAATGTGCCCCCCCAACCTAGCAAGGTAAAGCCTATTATCCAGCACACCCGTCTACTTCCAATCTTAAAGCTTACTTCGTTGTAAATACCGCCTAGGAGGATTCCAACGTAAAACAGCAATAATCCCGTATATAGGCATCCAACGCTAAAAATTAGGTTAGCATTAGTGCTATGGATAAACTTAATTGCCACCGTAATTAAACTTAACCCAAATAAAATGAAGTAATGTAGGTAAATTAATCGATTCCCCGTTTCCCTACCTTGCTTTTCTTCAATTAGATCGCTAAATTCTGTAGCATATGTCATGAAAAGTAGTGCCACTAGCACAAATAATAAGAGTGAATAAGGCGAAACCGTCCGTTGGGTGAAATATTCTGCTATTCCTACAATCATTTCTCCGAACATAATAATAATTAAAGCCGTGACTCGTTCAAGTAAGTGCGAAAAAATAATTGGTCGGTGTACGGTTAATTTACCAGTAAAGCTTGGTGCAATCCAACTAATCATGATTCCCAGTAACGCGGCCAGTAGTCCTAGTTGGTTTTGAACAGCAGCCCGATGGTTAACGCTAAGGTCCTCGTAGCTAAGATTCCGCTGAAGGCTAAGGTAATTTGTTTATCTGCATTCTGAGTCGTTTTTAAATACACAATTACGTATTGCATGGTTTGGGTCAAAGACAACAACGCAGCTGCGCCAAAAAAAGGTGTCAGTTGATGATTAAACGTACTTGAAAAAGAGTTTGACATATACAAAACCACGGCCATATTAATAAAAATAAATAATTTATTTGACCAAGAATCGTTGCCATAACGGTTGATAAAGACAGTTTGAATCATCCAAGAATTGATAAATAAAATTACCACTAAAGCAAAAATAGAAAAAGTGCTTAATCCAATTACTCCATTATGTAAATGATGAATTAGACCTGTGGCTTGCGATATCATGTATACAAAAACCAAGTCATAAAAGAGCTCAATTAATGATACTTTTTTAGTAACTAAATCATTCATTGTTCTTTAAGATTGTCCTTTCGTCTTTTGTTAGCATTTACCATTATATCCTAAACATTTAGTGCGCTTAATTTCCCATAATAATGGGCATGTTCTAATAGGATAATGAAGACGAACCTCCTTAAGGGTATTTTTATTAATTGCTATGTAGATATCAAAAACGATCAAATACTTTATAAAAATAGTTAGCTAAATTTTGGTATTTCCCTTTGAAATAAAAATTTTTAAAGCGTATAATAACTCCACTTCATGAAGGAGAGGGTGTACGATGTTTCAGCTTAGAATTTACACAATTAACAACAACGAAAACGCAGTTATTTATTTAAATAAGCATTGGAAGAGACACCTAGTGAGCCTTCCTAAATACGGCATCACCGTTCGCAATGTGCACAAAGAAGCCAGCGCCAATGGGGAATGCCGAATTTTCGCCTTGGTTTCTTCTGCTGGGGGATCTCAGCGCACAGAATAAAGAATATATGGACAGCAAGGTCTTCGTCGAGGATATGGCAGGCTTTGACATGTCCGCAATTAAGAGCGTTCAGGAGATTAACTTAGATAAGAAGTATTAAAAAATAAACTTTTAAAACCTTCTATTTAGCATTTATGCATGAGGGTTATCAAGGAAAACATTTCGTTTGACGACGAATTGTTTTTTAACAATATAATAGGACTATAAATAAAAACCACTATTAAACAGAAACACTCATTCCTGTGCTTAATAGTGGTTTTTAAATTATTAATTTGTCCGGTTAACACGAAAATACATAGTATAACTACATCAAGTTAATTAGCATGCCTGCTACCACTTGTGAAAAGGTGTCTTTGATAAAACCTGGTGCTAATTCTTTAATGGATTTTAGAATCTTCCTTAATTTACTTGTATTCTCAGTATTGGCAGCTTCTTCCATTTGAGAAAGCATTTTAAATTCAATACTATTTTCTGTGTATTCAGTCTTTGCTTGCTTTATTTCTTCGTTTAATTGTTTGAAGTCAATGTTTATATGGTTTGAATTATCATTAATCGACATTCCACCGCCCATGTTACCATTGTTAATTTGTTGATTTTCAATATTCACAATATATTTCTCTGACTTTCCGTTGATACTTTTTTGTATAGTTTCTACTACTTTTTTCATAAAGTCCCTATCTTGCACTAAAATTCTATATGTATAGTTATTATTCATCACTATAGATATATAAGAACTACTATTTAACTTCTCACGGTATTTCATATAAATCATTACGCCGAGAGCAATTAAGACTACAATCCCTAATAAAGGCATTAATGTCAACAATGCAAGTCCTATAATTCCCATTAAAATATATAATCCGATTGGATACGTAACTAATATTTTTCCAGTATAAAAATATGCAATATTTTGAATATGTAGATTAAAATCTGCAACCTGCAATATATTTTTATCTATGCTGAATTGACCAACTTTCAATTTACTATCATTATTATCTAAATTTAGCATGTCCATTTTAAAACTCTCATTTCTTATTTTTCTATCTTCTTACATTTAATAATTCTTAATCATTCACAGTTCCAATAATAAGTTTCTAAGTGAATAACCGTTAACATATCATCTAAAAATTTAATTTAAATTGGTAAAATTTCGCCCCCCATTTAATTTTTTAAAAACTCAAATCACTGGTTAGTACGGTATTTTTAGTCCCTAACTAGCATTTTAGTTAAAATACAAGACCTTATTTTTTATTTCACCCCAATCGTTAGCTTTAAATAATCGCTATAGTTGATTAGCTTTCTTTTACATTGTACCGTTTATGGTACAATGAATTCAACAATCAATTGTAAACTGCGCCTTGTCTGGCCGTTTATTAAGACAAAAATAATTGCCAACTATTTTCTAGTCACTTAACTTTATAAAAAAGGGCTATATCTTCCACATAAAGTACGAAGATAAAGCCCTTTTTTCATCCCCCAAACGGCAACCAGCCCCACTTCTTGGAAACTCGAGGGCCCATAGTTTTTTGCCTATACTTAAAATAGTCGGTTCCAACTTGTGTCCTAAACGTCGTAGGAACTTCCTCGTAAGTAATTAATCGTACATTAGACACGTAAGAGCCCCGATGCGAAACCATCACCCATTTATCCTTAGTGGTATGTTGTCCCGCTTTAAACTTAAGCCACTCTCCATTGCCAAACGGGTCGTCCGAAATAAATGTATCCACGGACATTTTCTTTCCTTGTGGCAACACCCCATAGCCTATTTTCGTGGTCAAAAAAGGATTTAATCGATCAATCGTAGTATTTTGGGTCACTCGCCCGTAACCCAGTACTACTAATAGCGTTACCGAAACACCTATAATTAACGAAACCATTATCAAAGCCCGGCGATATTTTTCCTTTAATCTTACGTCCTCACTAATTTTATTGACCACCGTCATCCCTTCTCCCTTCAAAAGTTCGTCTAGCGTTATTTCCAGGCATTCGCTAACTTTTACTAGAACATCCAAGTTGGGATAACTTAATCCATTCTCCCACCTCGAAACCGTCTGTCGTGTAACAAACAATCGGTCCGCTAAAGTCTGTTGAGTAATTTGAAGTTCCTTTCTACGTTTTTTCAATACCTTCGAAAATTCCATCGCAACCTCCTTTATTTCCAGATTAATAAAGAAAGCGCCAAATGTAACGCGATTATCGTGTTACATCTGCCGCTTCTAGCCCTAATTATTATTTTTTCTTGCTTAAATCCTGATTAATATCAATAACAATTTTTCCCCGTGCATGTCCTTTTCTAGAATAATCCAAAGCTGCTTGAGTCTGTTTAAAGGTAAAAGTTGAGTCAATAATGGGTTTCAATTTGTTTTCTTCCACTAACTGGGTGATTTGGGCTAACATTTTGCCATCCGGGCGCATAAACCAAAAGCTGTAATCCGCCTTCGCCTGGCGCGCTAGTTTAGTTATTTTGTGAGAAGCAATCGCAAACAACGCCTGCTTCCAACGCGGTAATCCGTAACTACGGGCAAATTTAGCATCTGGAATTCCCGAAATTGTGACCACTTTACCGCCTGGTTTAACCACCTTAAAAGCATTCTCCAAATTCTGCCCACCCAACGTATCAAAAACGTAATCATAATCCCTTAACTTCTCTGCAAAGTTTTCCTTACGATAATCAATCACGTGATCTGCGCCGAGCCCCTTAACAAACGTGACGTTTTTGGTACTGGTAGTAGTTGCAACTTCCGCACCAGCTAGTTTGGCTAACTGAATTGCTACCGTGCCAATTCCGCCAGAACCAGCTTGAATTAAAATCCGGTCGCCAGGCTTAATTTGCATTGCTTCATGCAGCACTTGGTAGCTAGTCAACGCCACTAAAGGCAGGCTAGCCGCCTCTTCAAAAGTTAAATTCTGCGGTTTTAAGGCAAGGTCATCTTCATTGACCACCAGGTAGTTCGTAAAAGTCCCCAACCGGTCCTTTTGCACCCTACCGTAAACGTAATCCCCCACTTGGTAGTTTTTAACATTTGAACCCACTTTAACCACTTCCCCGGAAAAATCACTACCAACTTTCAACGGCATTTTGTACTTCAGAATTAACTTCAATTTACCTTCAATTATCTTTAAATCGACTGGGTTGACGCTGGCGGCAGCTACCTCGACCAATACGTCGTTATTCTGAACTTCAGGAATTGCGCGTTCAACAAGATTTACTTCGGATTGCCCGTATTGGTTAATTTCTGCTACTAAGTTTTGTTTTTTCATAATTTTAACTCTCCCGTTTTGGTTTAAATTTTTAAACCATTACTTTTTGCAGTATCTTACTCTGCTTTTTCCTAGTCGTCAAGCCTCGCTCATTTGCTGATCATTTGACTTCATGTACTATGAATGGTTAAATGGTTTAAAAATATAAACCATTAGCGAGGCTTTACATAAAATGAATAATTTAACCCAAATTAAAATGGAGTTTTCTGATTTAAGTGACTTCTTAATTGCGATCGGCGACGAAAAACGGCAGGCCATTATTATGGCTTTACTTGCCGAAAATGCCTGCCAGGGGTTACGCGCAAGTGAATTAACCTCGGTGACAAAGCTCTCCCGCCCCGCAGTTTCGCACCACCTTAAAATCCTCCGGGAAGCCCATTTAATTAAGTACCAGCGGGTAGGCACGAAGAATTATTATTATTTATCACACGAAATTAAGGAAATTGAGCAGTTACAAAATTTACTGACCCACATCAACGATTGTATTAATGAAGGAGATTAATTATGCAGAAAGTTTTAGTAGTACTTACCAACGTTGATCATTACCAGGGAACCACTGACCTTACGGGACTTTGGCTAGGAGAAGCTGCAGAATTTGTTGATGAAATGACGCAGGCAGGCATTGAGGTGGATTACGTCAGTCCGCAAGGTGGATTTGTTCCGCTTGATCCGCGAAGCATGAAGTATGCCGACTCTGCAATTCTAAAAATCTACGAATCGGCAGATTTTAAAAAACGGGCGTTGTCGGCATCCCTAGCCCCTCAAGACGTTAACCCTGCTGATTATTCTGCAATTTATTACACCGGCGGTCATGGCGTGATGTGGGACTTCCCAAATAATTCTGAACTTCAGAAAATAGCCATGGCAATTTACCATCACCATGGCTACATCAGCTCCGTTTGTCACGGAATTGCAGGGTTACTCAACCTTAAGGAAGATGGTCAATACTTGATTAGCGGGAAAAACATTACCGGCTTTACAACCAGCGAAGAAATCCTTGCTGGAAAAAAATCCGTAGTCCCCTTCCTTAATAAAAAGGCGGCCGAAGATCACGGCGCCCATTTTCGCCAAAAGTTAGCTTACCGAAAGTACGCGATCCAAGATGGTCGCTTAATTACCGGACAAAATCCGTTTTCTGTCCGAGCGGTAGCCAAGAAACTGATTGCTGCGCTGAAAAACTCCGCTACTTTATAAACGGGTAAATAAAGTGGAAACTAAAAAATCCGTTTTAAAAACGGAAATTTTTTGAAAATTCATTTTAGTGTGTTGAGTTTAATGGAGCTAAAATTCAGCTCTGTCTGCTTAACCCCAAATCGACCATTGTGTCAAATCCAGGCATAATGGTCAATTTTTGTTAATTCTCAAAAACTGCTTAATTTTTGTCCCACTATTCTTGCCGTTATTACAATTCCACCACCCGGTACTCAAACCCAACCGCTTCAATAAACTTAAACAAGTCGGTAGTGGATAAAAAAATGGTCTGTTCGTTGGTATTGGGATGAAAACTCATCCGTTGCTCATCGATAATGTCCTTATCAAAGTAAACCCGTACATCCCTTTCAACGTTATTTAATAAGCCAAACGGAGAAACTATCCCGGGAGCCAGCTTCATTTTTTTCATTAAACTAGCGGACGAAGCAAGGTGCAGACGTTTTTCATCCACAATTTCCGCAAACTTATGCATGTCTAAGTACTTTTGATCATCCATAATTAGTAAATAGTACGCGGTTTTTCGTCGATTAGTTAAAAACATCGATTTCGTGCGAACTCCCGAAATTCCCTTAATATAACTATCCGCTTCTGCGGTGGTCGTTGCCGGCGGATGATTGACAATTTCAAACGGAATGTTGAGTTCGGTTAACTTGGATTGGACTAGCTGACTTGCTTCCATTGATAGACCTCCTATTTTTAACCTAAAGCTAAATAACTTCTTAAACTTTGCCCCTTCTAGCTAGCTGCGTATACTTCTTTACGAATTCAGTCTTGGCGGCCGTATAGCCGTCACGATCGTGCTCATAAGGCTTCCAAAGCGTCAGTTTTAATTCTTCATACTGGTGGGCAATTTCGGGATGATTATTTAGATAATCCCGAAAATATATTTCATCATTATCTCCAGGCACCCGCAAATGAAGGTGAAAAACTCGCTCAGCAAATCCTTGGGGCAAGTACCCCTTATTAAAATCAATTCGATTTGTTTGCTGAGCCATACAAATGTAGTCGTTTTGTTCCAAAATTTCTTTAATCGCTGCATGACTGGCGTGAGGAGCTTCTACTAAAATATCGACAATGGGCTTGGCCCAAATATTATCAATTGCCGTACTTCCAATATGGTTAATCGCTACGTTGATGGGCAGCAACCGCTTTAAGCGCCGCTCTTCATCTGCATACCAAGATTGCCATCCTGGTTGAGGAGCAACCAGCTGAATGGGAAAAAGCTGCCACAATTCTTCTAACGATAAATCGGATAGCGAATCACTCATCGCCATCGCCCTCCTGTACTTGCATGTAATGCGCCAACTGCTCGGGCATGTGCCG
This sequence comes from Pediococcus acidilactici, assembly GCA_024970065.1. Classification (NCBI taxonomy): domain Bacteria; kingdom Bacillati; phylum Bacillota; class Bacilli; order Lactobacillales; family Lactobacillaceae; genus Pediococcus; species Pediococcus acidilactici. The sequence goes on from CP103908.1 coordinate 1,949,818, forward strand.
TGGTCCCCGCACCGTGGTAACCCCGTATTGTTTTAAAACAGGGAGTGCGAATTGGGTTTTGTCATACTTTTTTATCAAATGAATCCGCATTGCCTTGTTCATTTTAATATTGGCATCCCGGTAATTTTGCGGAATGTTTACTTCCACAGCCAAACACTTGTACCTAATTGCCGAGATTGGCGATGTAACGTAAAGGTATACCAGGTCGTTGACCTTAATGTTGCTGGTTTGCTTCCAGATGATCGTGGTATTTTCACGAAAGGCTTGATCCACGTCGAAATACTTGGGATTGGCAGGAACAATCCACTTTTGCCCCACGTGAGCGTGATCATCAAACGTAAAACACTGGTCGGCAATTGACTTTAACAGCGTTACATAAGCATTGCGAACCTTCCCCGCAAATTTTCCAGCTACGTATTTTGCTCGAAAATTGGTGTATTCATCCCCAAATGCCAAATCAAACACCCGACCCGTAACTTGGCCATCAGGCGCCACCGTAATTTCCACCGAAAAATCTCCGCCAATAATTTTTTTGGTAAAAACTAGCTGGAGCCCTTTTTCTTGAAAACCGAACTTCAACAGCCGGCTTTTGACGGGCTTTAGATTTCCTAAAATTTCATCTTCAATTTCCAAGCGAATTTCCCACCTTTAACTGCTATTCTTCAAGAACAATTTAACACAAACTGCCCGAAAAAGAAGTTATCAGCCTAGGAAAATCAACTAACGAATCATAAAAAATAAATGATTTTTTTCTTTGCTATAAAGACAAGTACACAGCTAGTATTTTTCAAATTAATTCGTCAACGCGCCTTTTAAAAGCTCTGCTTACGCTTAAAAATTCCACCCTAAAGTTCTCCTTCCCAAAATTAACTTTACGAAATTTTACTTCTCAATTAATAATTTCAAGCATAAAGATAGCTATTTAAGTTAATACCCTTTATAATTGATAAAATCCCATGGATATCATATTTCTTTAAAGTTAAACTCACTAATGCAATAATAGAAATGATAAACTTTTATGAACTTCAATTGTACTTAATCATTAAGTTAAATTAAGGAGAAGCTTATGCCATTATTTGCATGTTTTCTAGATTTTTTAGCACTTGGAACCTATTTTATTCAATTAAATCACCCTAGTAACGCCATTTACGTAGTGGGCGCCGTTATCCAATTAATTATCACGGCAGGCTTACTATTAATTGCAATTGGCTACCGGGGACCACGCTTTACTGCTTGGCGGCCGGCAGGATTTAGTTATCTAACGATTCGTTACGGAATTATCATTATGTCCTTAGTTATTAATGGACTCATTTTATTTCTGTACGGCCTTAATCTATCAGGGACTAACCCGATTGTTTTTAACGGTTTTTAATTAAGCCAACCCGTCCAATGACCTGAAGACGTAAAAAGCCCGGTCACGATTTTAGAAGGGTTACTAGCTAATTGTTTTACGGTAACCCAATTTATAAATCAATTTTGCTATAAGGGAGGAGAGTTTTTATGGTAGCTGCATATAAGAAGTTTTGGAATAATTTATTTGACTTTTCCGGCACTGCAAATCGCCCCGAATACTGGTGGCCAGTAATCATTAACTACATTATTGGCGGTCTAGCAGTTGGTATTATTACTAATTTAATGGGTCACCCTATCGATGATATTTACAATTGGCAAGACCTAAGCACTAATTTGGTAGTGCAAATTGTTACTCTAATCGTTTGGGTAGGTACTTTATCACTTAAGTTCCGCCGTTTGCATGATACCGACCGTTCGGGTTGGTGGGTCTTAATTGACCTCATTCCGCTAATTGGAACGATCTGGTTCTTCATCTTGATGATTTTGCCATCCAAGCCTAACCGTTGGGATGGTCATCACGGCCAACACGCTTAATTGAACTTCATTATTCCACATTAAAACGAGGCTCCGGGAATATTTCTCGGGCCTCGTTTTTTAAACTACACTGTCATAGTCACATTCACAGATACAAATACTGAAAATAAAAACTAAATTATGTAGTTTCTTATTCTTGACCATCTAACCACCAACCAGCTTGAACTTTCACCCGCTAAATTTTTCATTACTAACACTTTATTTACCAATTCTGTTATGATGAAGGGGTTAAATCAGAATTAGAGGTTAAGGATATGGGGTATATGTATTTATCATTCGCCATCGTTGGTGAATTAATTGGAGATAATTTATTAAAAGCATCGGCTGGTTTTACCCGACCGGTTTACGGCGTTTCGGCGTTGCTTTCGTATGGAATCTGCTTTTATTTCTTCTCGCTTTCATTAAAAACGATTAACTTAAACATTGCGTACGCAGTGTGGGCTGGCATTGGAATTTTGCTAACTGCCGTGATTGCGTTTCTCTTTTGGAAGGAACCAATTAATTTGGGTAACATCTTGGGAATCCTTTTCATCATTGTAGGCGTGGTCATCCTCAGTTACTACGGCGAAAATTAGAACTATCGCTAGGCTGGAAAATTAATTTTCCAGCCTTTTTTATTGGTTTAATTACTAGTCGTCATCGACTTAAATTGCAACTAACCATGTTAAACTGGAAATGGTAATTAGCTAGGCTATTATCGAAGATTAAATTATTGTTGGCTCCTTAGCAAATAGCAAGGGGACTTCATAAATAGGGAGTGTAACTACGGATGCTTAAAGAATTTAAAGAATTTGTTTCACGTGGAAACGTCCTCGACCTGGCCGTCGGGGTTATCATTGGGGGCGCTTTTACTTCCATCGTAAAGGCCTTGGTTAATTATTTAATTAACCCGCTGATTGGGCTCTTCGTCGGGGGAATTGATTTTTCAGACTGGTCCCTTAAAGTTGCCGGCGCCACGTTTAAATTTGGAAGTTTCGTCAACGCCGTCATCAACTTTTTGATCATTGCCTTCGTGGTCTTTATTATCGTTAAAACCGTTAATAAATTTGTGCCCAAAAAAGCTGACGAAGAAGACCAGACTGATGAAACCGACAATAGTGAACTTTATTTGAAAGAAATTCGCGACGCGTTGGTTCAGAATCCAGAGCTCGTCGACAAACTTCGCAACCAATCGGAGAACAATCATCAATAACCCCCGATTAACTTAATTCACCTTCATAACGAGACCTTAGAAATAATGGGGTCTCGTTTTTAAATGCCATTAAGCCGGCAATCTTGAACTTAAATTTAAGTTCAACTAACTAATTAAAAGGTGTCTAAATCCTCCGCAAAAACGGCGAACCCCAACCGGGTTTTTGGGCTATACCAAAAATTACATTTTCCTTCCTCCACTAAAATCCCAAAATTTATTTTTTAACAAATAAGCGATATCACTTGAATGTAAGCGCATTCTTTTGCACAATAGAACCATAACGAAAAAGGAGCTGATTTTTTTATGGCATACCAATCTGTAAATCCATACACTGGAAAATTAATCCAGACATATCCTAGCACTACCGACCAAGAAGTCGAAGTTGCTCTAAAAAATGCCGATGAATTTTACCAATTTGCCAAAACCCAACCTATCGAAAAGCGAGCTGAAAAATTACAACTGATTGCGGACACTTTCCGGGAGAATCTTGATGATTATGCCCGCCTAATCACTACTAACATGGGCATGCTTTTCACCGAAGCCCAAGCGGAAGTACAAAAAACCATTGAGTTTGCGGAATATTACGCCCAAAACGCCGCTAAACTGTTGGAAGATAAACCTTACAACGAGGTTCCCGGCGTCCGTGCTCATGTTAAATACCAGTCCATTGGAACGATTCTATTAGTGGAACCTTGGAATTTCCCATATACCCAAATTATGCGGGTTTTTGCCCCTAACTTCATGGTCGGCAATCCCGTTTTATTGAAGGATCCAAGCATGATTCCCGACTGCTCCGACGCGTTTGCCACGGTTACCCAAAAAGCCGGCATCCCTACCGGAGCTTTTAAAAACCTGTTGATTAACTATGACCAAGTCAACACCATCATTGCTGATCCACGAGTTCAAGGCGTCGCTCTAACTGGTTCGGAAGGTGCTGGTAAAAAGATTGCGGCTGAAGCAGGCGCTAATTTAAAGAAATCTACGATGGAATTAGGTGGCACCGACGTGTTTATCGTTACCGACGATGCCGATCTTGACCAGGCAATTAAGGTAGGTGCAAAAGCCCGGTTAACTAATGCTGGACAAGTTTGCACTTCCGCAAAACGTTTTATCATTAACGCAAAAGTTTATGACCAATTCTTAGACGGGCTTATTGCAGAATTTGCCAAACGAAAAATTGGTGACCCACAAGATCCTAAGACAACTTTAGCACCACTTTCTTCCAAATCTGCCCAAGAAAAACTACAAAAGCAGGTTGATATGGCAATTGCGGGCGGTGCTAAGTTACTCTGGGGCGACAATACGCCGTTTGAAGGTCCTGGTGCTAGTTTCCATCCGTTAATCCTAAGCGGAATGCAACCAGACAATCCGATGTATGATCAAGAGCTCTTTGGTCCAGTTGCACAAGTTTACAAAGTTGCCGACGACGAAGAAGCCATCGCCCTTGCCAATGCGTCACAACACGGCCTAGGTGGGACCGTCTTTGCGGGTGATTTAGATCGTGCTGAAAAACTCGCTTCCCAAATTGAAACTGGACAAGTTGCCATTAACCAGATGCTAACTTCTCACGCAAACCTTCCATTTGGTGGGGTGAAACTTTCGGGCTACGGCCGGGAATTAAGTGACATGGGAATTCGCGAATTTGTTAACGCTAAGACGATTATTGATGGATAAAAATCGTTAAATCGTTTATTATTTAAATGTAAGCGGATTCATAAGTTCGTTTAAAATTGTCGGAGTTAGTGAGGAATGACCTATGTTAAAAGAATTAGTAATCAATGCTGGTAGTTCAACTTTGAAATGGAAATTATTTTCCATGCCGGATGAGCAAATTTTAGCAAGTGGCTTGGTTGATCGGATCGATTTACCCGCCTCTGTATTTACCGCTCAACAACCCGGGCAGGAGAAGTATCGCATTACCCAAGATAATATTACCTACGATTTAGCAGCCACCATGGTGCTCTCGTACCTAAAAGATCAAGGTGTCGTGGAACATCTTCACGAAATTAGTGGAATTGGTCACCGCGTCGTAGCGGGCGGTGAATACTTTAAGGATTCCGTTTTGGTGGACCACGAAGTTTTGGACCAAATTAACGAACTTGCCCAATATGCACCACTGCATAACCCGATCGAAGCGCGCTACATTGAGATCTTTATGCAATTACTACCCAAAGCACGGCAAGTAGCCGTCTTCGATACCTCATTGTACGCGGAGATGCCTAAAGTTAACTACCTCTACCCCATTCCTTACGAATACTATACGGAATACGGTGTGCGGAAATACGGGGCACACGGTACTAGTCACCGGTACGTTGCCCACCGGACGGCTGAATTACTCGGACGACCGTTAGAAGAGCTTAAGCTAATCACCTGTCACTTGGGTTCTGGTTCGTCAATCACCGCGTTTGACCATGGACGGGTAATTGATACCTCGATGGGCTTCACGCCGTTGGGTGGCGTAATGATGGCAACGCGGTCGGGCGATTTAGACGCCTCCCTCGTGGCCTTCCTAGCTAAAAAATTAGAGATTAGCGTCGAAGAAGTGGTGGATATCCTCAACCAGAAATCTGGTTTATTGGGTATTTCCCAGCTTTCACCCGATCAGCGAGATCTTGAAGAAGCTGCGCCGACAAATCCCCAAGCTCAGTTAGCACTGGATATGTTCGTTAACCGGGTTGTGCGTTTTATTGGTAGCTACGTTGCCGAACTAGGGGGCTTAGATGCCATCGTCTTCACCGCCGGTTGCGGCGAAAACGCCATTGAGGTACGAAAAAAAATTGCTGACCAACTCGGCTACTTTGGCTTAGCAGTTGACGACGCGCGCAATGACGTACGGGGTAAGGAACAAAAAATCAGCCCCGACGAAGCTAAGGTAGATGTATTGGTCGTTCCAACCAATGAGGAACTGATGATTGTCCGAGACGTTCAGCGTTTGGCAAATTAATTTATTTGAATTTTGTGCGGCAGGCGCACGTGTTCGTTCAAACATTAGCAAAAAATTCAATTGGTTCTCTAACCATCAAGGCTAGTTCTAAAGACCGGAAAAAATTTCCGGTCTTTTTATTTTGTAAAAAATTATTTTATATTCCCCATTGACTTTCAATTCCTTTAACTTCATAATGTGGCTAAAGCAATATTATATGTCATATAGTATGAGGAGGGATTTAGTGGCAATCCAAATACCCACCGCTTTACTCGACGGGTGTGTACTCGGCATTTTAAGTCGGGGTGATTATTACGGGTACGCCCTGACCCAGAAAGTCCAGGAACACACTCCCGTTTCTGAATCCACCATGTATCCCGTTTTAAGGCGGCTGAAAAAGGCTAATCTACTTACCACCTACGACGAACCTTACCAGGGCCGGAACCGTCGCTATTACCACATCACCGCTGAAGGTCAAAAGCAGTTAACTGAAGTTCAGCAAGAATGGCTAACTTTTAAAAAACAAATTGACCAATTACTTGGAGGAGTTGAACCAGATGAATGAATACATCGATGAATTAAAGTCCCACTTAACCGAACTAACTACCGAAGAACAGTCAGACGTAATCAATTTTTATACGGAATACCTTGAAGATGCCGGAATCAAAACTTATGCTGCAGCCGTTGACAAGCTCGGCACGCCGGTTCAGTTGGCGAGAAAAGTACTTGCTGATTATTCGATCAAGGCAAGCCAAACCATGAACGACACTGGTACGCAAACCCATTCTAAACAACCCCAACGCGACGTTCGCACAATCTGGCTCATTATTTTGGCGCTCCTTTCCTTTGCTACGCCAATGGGTCTGATCATCCCCGCCATACTCATCGCCATTTGTGTGATTCCATTCAGTATTGTTTTTTCCGTAGTAGTCTCGATAGGGGCCCTCTTTCTAAGCTTGCTGTTGGCGGGCGTAATCTTAATCGGCGCGGGTGGTTACATAATTTTTTCCTCCTTCTGGGCGGGTTTTTCAATTTTAGGTACCGGCTTCACTTTCCTAGGACTATTTTTAATTCTCCTCCCGATAGCCCACTGGATCATTGTGAACGGCATCCACCTCACTTCCCAATTGTTCCAGAAATTGTACGCCTCTATCAGCCAAAAAACTCGTTTCGGAAAGTAGGTACAAATCCATGAAGAAGACTTTTATCGCCGGTATTTTATTAACCTTACTTGGAATTATCTTTATCACGATTGCTTCCCTCAATAATGCCTTTTACGACCTGCCGAAACTAAACGAGCGATTCCATTTCGCGGGCAGCCATTCCATCACTAAATCCTATCGTCGGGTTCGCTCCATCCAGCTTAAAACATTGAACGACGTCACAGTCGAAGCTTACGATGGTAAATCAATAAAGATCACCACGCCCGCGTCGATAAACCAAATCCATTACCAATCTAGTTCTCAACAATTAAACATTGGAACAGCCAGAATAAACCGTTTATTAACTTCATTTCTAAGCGACTATAACCAATCTGACCCAATTTTAATTAAGGTTCCGCGCCAAACTATTTTGCAATCGATCAAAGGCAGCACCACTGGAGAGCTTACTTTATCTACCTTAAACATTGACCAACTCCGTTTACGTAGCACGGATGAAGTTCATTTAAATAAAATGAAGGTAAACGATACTTTGAATATTAGTGGTGAAGCCGACGTGAACTTAAATAACGTAACTGCCGACACCCTGGACATCAACGGGGACGGCGAGGTGATTATTCAAAACTGTAATTTCCAAAAGAACCCCACCACGATTTCTAATACTGATGACATTTCCGTTACTAATAGCAAACTTAACCGCGCTAGTTTAACTTCATCTGACGGCGATATTAACTTAAATGAACTTCAAGCCACCCACGACCTTGCCGTTCGGACGACCGATGGTGACATTCATGCTGTTTTAAATTCAACCAAGGACCTTGCCGTCTCCGCCACTACGGATGACGGAAAAGTTACGATTTTTGGTCGTTCTCAACGCCATTTTCGCGATGGCAATTTAGCAACCAAGTACACCTTTAGTACTGGCGATGGCGATATCCATATTGAATAACCACGTTTTAACAGATTGGACGGTGAACGTTATGCAACCCATCATCAAAGTTAACCATTTATGTAAGTACTATTACTATGGTAAACATTCCCAACAAAACTCCGTTTTAAACAACGTCAATTTATCGGTGAAACCCGGGGAATTTTTGAGCATTGTAGGCCCTTCAGGGAGCGGTAAAACTACGTTAATTAAATGTATTGCTGGCTTATTACCTCCTTCAACAGGTACCGTTAACATTAGCGGCAGGGATCCATTTAAGCTTAAGCCTTGCAAGTTAGCCCAGTTTCGGCGGACAACCGTAGGGATCATCTTCCAGCAGTACAACCTCGTCCCCTATCTCTCCCCTTACGAAAATGCCGTATTACCATTGCGACTTGCCCATGATTCCATTGACCAGCACCGCGTCACTGCCCTGATGGCCGAAATGAAGTTAAACGGTGACTTATTTGGTAACGTCACTGATCTATCCGGGGGTGAACAGCAAAAGATAGCAATTGCTCGGACGATTCTTTCAAAGGCTAGCGTCATTTTTGCCGACGAACCGACTGGTGCCCTCGATTCCAAGTCCGGATCCGTGGTAATGCAACTTCTCCAAAAATTAGTTCAACAAGGTACCACTCTTGTAATGGTCACCCACAACCTAGAGCTTGCCGCACAAAGTGTTCGCGCAGTTATTTTAAACGACGGCCGTATCACCCATAGCATTTTAAAGCCGACGCTTGCCGACCTGCTTCAACTTGAGGAGGAAACTTCATGATTAAAATTGGTATCAAAGAATTTCGTTACCAACTTAATACTTGGTTGGGAGCGTTAGTCGTGTTTATCGCAGCCAGCGTAATCACTTCTTGTTGTCTAATCATTTATTTTTCTATGATCGCCGCTAAACTTGATAATAATATTATTAAAGCCATTTCAATCACTCCACTTAGTTTTGGGCTTGTAACCCTCTCCGTAGTAATCAGTGGGATAATTGTCACCGTGGGAAAGGCGTTTGCTAAAGAGCATGCGCAGTTAACTCAATTAGGTGCTACTCCCGCTCAATTAGCCCAAATTACCGCAATAGAAATGGTTTTAGTAAGTTTCTTGGGAACTTTTTCAGGATACTTCGTGGCACTCCCCCTAGCTCAAAGTCTCTACCACTCCTTTCAAAGGGAGGCCGGTAAGCAGTACTTTCCCCTAATTTCCGTTAATTATCACCTCAGCGCCCTCTTTACCGTCTTGGGAATTACGTTATTAATTGCCTATGTTTCAAGTTTTCTTTACAGTTACCATTATCAAATGAAAATGAAAACCTCTAAAAAACGGCATTGGTTGAAAATTTGGAAAATCATTTTACAAATCACCACTGCTTCGTCAGTTTTTCTTGGAATTCTTTGGGAATACTATCAAATTTATTTTCCTGCCAAAAACGTTAACCTTGTCAATACGCTCCAAAACATTTTAATTCTCACCGCCGTATTAATCTGGCTAATTGATAAGTACCTAATTAACTTTAGCCTGTACTTGGTTTATCGTGGTTTGGATCATTTTAATTTTCGTACCTTAACTACGGCTTTTTACCGCATTAAGAACCAACCCTCTCGATTATCCAACCTCATTAAACCCATTCTAATCACGCTACTTTTTCTTTCGGGAATCATTCATTTGATTCTTGAGCTGCTCAATATGCAACGAGTGCGCACACCGATTGCCATTTTCCTCACCCTACTCATTTACTTGGGGCCCACTTTAATTATCGTCGCTGGCAACATGATTTCGTTAACCATTATGGAAAAAAACGTTGCGAAACAAGATTTCATTCAATTAAAAATACTTGGCTATTCTCCTCGCGACCTATTCTTTGAACAGCTTCAAGAAGGATTATTGTACAGTCTTACGATTAGCTTTTTAATGGGCGGTTTTAATTTAATATTCTTTGCCACGGTTCGCTATATAAAAACCAAGATATTCGGCGTTGCCTATTTTTCAGTCAATTGGAGTTCCGTTTTATATTGGCCGTTTTTAGCAGGTCTTTTATCATTTATCCTGATTTTTTTAATCGGTAGTATTCGGCCAAAGCTTAATTAAAAGCTGGTGCTCCGCGTAGACCCCGCTAATTAACGCGCTGCTAGTTCTCATTTTTAAATTGTCTCCTATGTAAAGTTGACACCATCAACAAGATTGGATATGCTCTTAAAAGGGTCCCTAACTGTCTTATTTTAGAAGCGTAATTAACTTCAAAAACACTTTTAAGACTTGAATTTAATAATCAAGCACATAAAGGAGAAATAATTTAAATGAATTCTAGTAAGTACACAAAATACACCATGGTGGCAATGACCGCCCTTACTTTAGGACTTACCGCGGGCACGGCTGTAATTCATGCGGCCACTTTCATGCCTTCCCAGAATACACCGGCGGAAAATTCTAACCCAGCTATCCAGCGGGCAGTTAAAGTGGTCAACGCCTTGTTTGCTGATCGCGATTGCACCCAATTAGCTAAAGCTACGACTAAGGAACGGATCTCCACCGCTAAACAACTGGTTGCTCTTAACGTACCTGCCAATAGCAGTGCCTTCAATAAATTAAACACACTTTGTGATAAAGCAGCGGCTCTCTTAAAGGAACAAACTGCCAACACTGCGGTAAAAAAAGCTACTGCTACAGTTGAAGCCTTGTTTGCTAATAAAAATCACACTTCATTAGCACCATCCACCACTGCTGGGCGAATTCAACGAGCAGAAGAGTTATCTGCTGCCACAGGCGTACCTGCCGCTAAACAACGGGAACTCCTTGCTCTTTGCCACAAGGCTGCCGACCTACTAAACCAACAAGAAAACACTTCTCCAGCAGTTCAACGTGCAATTAAGGCAGTGAACGCCCTCTTTACCGACAACACTCACAGTCGCTTAGCAAGCACTACGACGGCTGAACGCATTGCTACTGCCAAACAACTAGTAGCTTTAAACGTACCGGCTAATAGCAGTACTTTTACCGACCTAAACTCACTTTGCGACCAAGCAGACGCTTTATTAAACTCTCAAACTGCTAATGCTGGTGTAAAAAAGGCAACGGCAGCCATCAACGCGCTTTTCGCGGATGCTAACCACACTAGATTAGCTGCTAACACCACCAAGGAACGCATCCAAGCTGCGGAAATGTTATTACAACGTAAAGTACCGACTAGTGACGCGCACTACGCTCAACTGTGGACACTTTGTCAAAAAGCTGAACAACTTCTCCAAAAATAATTTAACTTAATTGAACTTCAGAACAAAAAACGTGGTCGGGAACCGTATTCGGTTTCTAACCACGTTTTATTATTTATTTACGCTTGTTGGAACACCAGCCCATTAATAATTCTAACTGCTGGGTTGCTGTATCAATTTGGCGTTTTTTACTCCGAAATCCGTGCTTTAAGTAAAACTTAATTGCCACTGAGTTTTGCTCGTAAACCGCTAAATTAAGTTCTTGATAGTCTTGTTGAAGCCTAGCGATTAGTTGTCCCCCAACTCCCCGATTTTGCATCGAAGTAGCTACAAAAATTCCTGCTAAATAATTTTCTTGGAGACCCGCAAAACCAATAATTTGTTGTTCGATTTGAGCAACGTAGACGGTTGCCTCTCGCATCGCTGCCTTCACTGCCGCTTGGTTTTGTTTCCAATAATCGGGGCTAATAAAGGAGTGTGCAGTTAAATTTCCTTGCAGCCAAACTGCCATGATTTCGTTCAATTGAACTTCAGTAATGCTACTTAGCTTTTGAATTTTAATGTGAATACCCTTCTTTCAGAAAGATTAAAAGTAATTAAGGAATGCTAAATAATTTAGCCTTTTGCTCGTATTTGCTAGCTGAAGGTGCTATTTTTAGAGTCGAAGGAGTTGATTTAGATGACATTTGCAATTTCACGCTGCTTTTGGATCGCAGCCACCCTCGTCAACGTTACTTTAGGTGCGCTTGGCGCGGTGTTGCCGATTATGCCTGGCACTCCCTTTTTCATTTTAGCATTCTTCTGCTTGAAAAAAGCCTCTCCCGAGCTACATCAACGAATCGTACATACTAAACTGATGGTTTGGTTAGAAACTAAGTTCCCACTTTTGGAACGTTGGTTACGTTAATGTGCGTTCTAATAAGCTTTATCGAACTTCAATTGAACTTCAGATTTTGTTTAAAATACGTGATTTAACTTAAAACAACCAATACATTAGTAAGGTATTGGTTGTTTTTTTAGTTCATTCCGTTTTTCGCGCCACCGCTCGACCAATCTTCATCCCGGTATACTTTTCAAACTCTTCATAGCTCGGATACGTACCGGTTTTAACTACCTGACCATCAACAATTGTAATTGGTAGGCTGGTCATTCCTTCTTCGTCTAAAAGTTGTTGTACCAAGGGTTGACGAACAAAGGCGCCCGGGTTCTGGGCTAGATTATAGCGAAGAAAACGAATTTCCTTAACCGGGTGGACTGCCCGCTGAACGGCGGTCGTCCGCACCAACTCTTCTCGCACGGTAGGCCCGCAAACGCCTGTCGGACAACACAATGCTTCTTCATATATTTCAATTTTACGCATTAGTACTTCACTCCCTTTGGTGAGAAAATTTGCTATTAACGTAATTAAACGGTCAGTCGCCGATCCTCAAAATCCATTTCCCAACCGGTAACCACCACGTGGCCTTGAGATAGTTCGCGCACCCGTTGAATCCAACGACCTTCTGCTTGCGCCTTGGCTTGAAGCAATTTACTCGTGGTGGGGGTTGCCAAAAGGCTCTTGTTGACGATCCACCACTTATGGGGTAAATGGGCCCGTTCTAAATCATTGCTAAGCCGGGTCGTTTCATAAACTGGGGTCGCCTCCGGTAACGTCACCATTACAACCTCGACTTCGTCCCCCGTTTTTACCCGGTCAAGCAAGTTCACCACTGCTGGAGAAACCATACCTGCCGTTCGTTGAACTTCCTTAGCATATTCATCCATCGAGTTTAATAATAGTAGCGTGTGGCCGGTGGGCGCCGTATCCACGACCGTCACTTCACAGTTTGTTTCGGCAATTTCTTCGGCAAACACTTCGAATAACGCAATTTCCTGGGTACATGGGGAGCGCAGATCTTCCTTAACGTAGGCGAGGTCTTCATCAGCAACCGTAGAATCTAACTGTGCAAGTACCTGTTGTTGGTAATTTTTCAGCGCTTGCTGTTCATCGACGTGAGCTACGTGAACGCGTTTGTCGATTTTAAACATACCTAAATGATCGGCAGGATCGGTTGTTATTAATTGTACCGTCCGGCCCGTCTCAGCCAAGCCTTGGGCAAGTCGCACCGCTGTGACCGTTTTTCCGACTCCCCCTTTTCCCATCGTGAAAATAATCCGCTTATTGCAGGCCACTACGTCGGTAACGATATCTTCAATCATTCCCTTATTTTGTAACTCGGGAGTTTTCCCGGTGGTAACTTTCGGAGGCTGGGGAGTTAATATTTCACGCAAATTAGTAACCCCCACCGCATTCTTAGCACTTAAAAATACTTGGCTTTGGGGGAATTTTGCCAACCGGGGCAACCACCGCCGTAAGTCCGCTTGTTGCTGGTCAATAATTTGACGAGTCACCGCGTCTTCAGCTTCGGGAAGGCAACCGTTCACAATAATTTCTTGACGTTGGATGCCAATTTTAGCTAATTCTTCAGCAGTTCGGATGGTTTCCAAAAGGGCCGTCCGTTGCGGGCGGGTCACCAGCATCAAGGTCGTTTGGCGCGGATCACGAAGGGTCGCAACCGCCCGTTGGTAAACCTGCCGATCCTTTTCCAAGCCGGCTAGTTGTCCTAAACAAGAGGTCCCCGTCGTGTTCGTATCCAAGTAATTAGTCCAGGCCGCGGGCAACTGTAGCATTCGCAACGTATGTCCGGTAGGTGCCGTATCAAAAATTACGTATTCAAACTGCTGGTTGATTTGCCGGTCGGTCAAAAAGTGGGTGAACTCATTAAAGGCCGCCACTTCCACCGTGCAGGACCCGGAAAGTTGTTCCTGCATATTAGCTAAAGCGGCTGCGGGCAAAACACCCTGGTACGGCTTGATCACGGCTTCCCGGTACTCTTTAGCCGCTACCAACGGGTCAAAATTAGCCACTTGTAACCGCGCTACTCCTGGAATGGTCCGGGGACGGTTGGTTAGTTCCGCTTGAAATACGTCTTGTAAGTTGCTGGCCGGATCCGTGGAAACTAGCATTACGGCGTGGCCCTTATTTGCAAGTTGAATGGCCGTCGCGCTTGCAATCGTCGTCTTTCCCACTCCACCTTTACCAGTAAAAAATAGGTAGTGGGTTAGTTTAGTACCTAAAGGTTGATATGTTTTCATAATCATCCCTCCTTAAACGACCGTCATCTTCAAGAACGCCGACTTCTGGGCACCCGCTTGGTTTGACTGCGTTTTCTGCAATAATTGCCGGGTGAATTCTGGAAAATTAACGGTAAAATCATCTGCCAATGAATAGTGCTGCCAACGCCCGCGCTTCTCTGCTAGAACAACTCCTGCCGATTGCAACACCTTCATGTGGTAAGACAACGTGGGTTGCGTAAAGTCGAAATGGTCTAAAATTTCGCAAGCGCACATTGTACCATTCGAAAGTAAATCTACAATTGCGAGCCTTTTAGGATCGGCTAGCGCCTTTAAAAACTTCGAATAAGCATCGTAGTCCAATTTTTTCGCCCCCACATATCGATAGTTATCTATACGTTGAATGTAACCCCTTTCTTTGCATAAATCAACTTAATTTAGGACAAGTTCAATAAAAAAACGGAGCATTCTGGTTTTCCAAAACGTTCCGTGATGTTTTTGCTTATTTATGATAGGGACTTCCCGATTGAATCATGAAAGCCCGGTAAATCTGTTCCGTTAGCACCAACCGCATTAACTGGTGCGGTAAGGTAAACCGCCCAAAAGAAATCGCCGTGTCGGCCCGTTTCATCACTGCCGGACTCAGCCCTAGCGAACCACCAATAACAAAGGTAATGTCCGAATGGCCATAAGTGGTCAGGTTTGCAATTTCTTCGGCTAACTCTTCTGAAGAACGCTCCTTACCCTTGATTTCCAAGGTAAAGACGTATTCACGATCCTTAATCTTAGCTAAAATGCGTTCACCTTCCTTTTCCTTAACCATTTCCATCTGGGCATCACTTAAACTTTCGGGTGCTTTTTCATCCGGGACTTCGATAATTTGAAATTTACAAAACTTGGAAAGCCGTTTGGCATATTCCGCAATCCCCTGTTTCAGATATTTCTCTTTTAACTTTCCCACACCAATAATTTTGATATTCACCGTTTATCCACATCCTATCCTCAAGTTATCCACAAAGTTTTCCACAGGCATTTTGAAATACTCACAATATATTGGGCCGAATTTATGTTCGCCACCACATTTATTTCTTTCGATTTGTCAACAGTATTTTCACTTATCCACAGTTTTCCACCTTAATTTTTAAAATTTTGTTACCGCTACAAACGCCGTTATAACGGCGATTTTGACCTTAATTTTCGTTAATTAATTTTTTTATCCACATTTTCCACCGCAACCTGTGGAAAACTTTTCTACAAGTGCGAAGGTCGGTTTAATAAGATTTGTGCACAACTTTATTTCTACTCTTCAAGTTATGAACAAAGTTATCCACAGTTTTCCACACGGAACCACAACCGTACTTCAATTGTCCTTCCGCCTAAATCGCTACCATTAATTCTTGAACTAGTTTTAAATTCGCTAAAACTAATTTTCAAATTGGTCGCCTCTACCGGAAGTCATACAGAAAACTGGGTTCTACCATCAATTAAGTATGACAGAATCCAGTTTATTAACCTAAAACTTATTGAATTTCCACTAATTTTCCAATAGAAAGCAGGTAAAGGTACTTTTCTTGTACCGGCTTACCCAAAATATTGCTCAGGGCTTGCGCGTACAAGTTGACCTGACCTTGGTAACGGTCAATCACTTTTTGAATTCCTTGTTGCGGGCTGCCTGGGAGTACAAAGTCAGTTTTGTAATCTAGTAAGATCACCCGCTCATCAAGTTCGAAATACGCGTCAATAATCCCGTGAATTAACACGTCCTGATCGCCAACCACGTTCGGAAATAAGCCCTTGGCTGGCAATAGCAGGGAGAAGGCTTCTTCACGGTGCACCTGATCCGGGTGCGCCAACATTAACTGCCCCAGTTCACTTTCAAAGAAGTCCAAAATGCTGTTGACCCGGATTCGCTTAGCGACAGGCTCTTCTAACACCCGGTTCATCACTAGTTCGCGAATCTTTTCTTCGATTACCGCCTCGGTGACCGGTTCTCGTAAGTCGAGTTGTTGCAAAATTAAGTGGGTCGCCGTTCCGATTTCGGTAGGTTTAGGCTGGCTAACTTCACTCATAAAACGAGGCGACATTAGCTGGTCCGTAACAAACCGTTTTTGGGGGCGTAGGTTTTGGTTGCGATCAACCGCACTAAAGTCCATCTCTAACTTATCGGGATCATCGAAAACTCGTTTAATTTCCGAAACCGACTGGTAAGCCGTCGTTTGAGTCGCTTCAATATCGTGATATTTGAAGTTCAGAATTGCCCGAATTTGGTCCGCATCGTTAATATCACTATCCAGGTCGACTTTTTCTAAAGTGGGTGGGGGCCCCTGTTCAATTCCCGTATCGGAACGTTGTCCAGCCAGTAAATCAGCGCGATTAACGACCTTCAATTTAACTTCAATTTCGGCGGCAGCATCCAATTTACGTGAACTAACCTCGGGATAGTCCGCTGCAACGGACGGTACTCGCATGATTGCCATCCCGATCCAATCGAGGAAGTTTTTTGCCTTCCCACGTTCAGCTTCCGGCAAAAGCAACTCACCAGTATCAGCTGCTTGCGCCCATTTTTCTAATGTCGGGGTAGCAGACTTCAACGCTCCGGTAATAATTAACTTTTGTTGCGCCCGAGTTAAAGCAACGTAGAGCACCCGCAGCTCTTCGGCGAGCATTTTGCGTTGTCGTACGTCAATAATCCAGTTTTTTTGCATCGTGTCGACTTCGATGCGGTGCACAAAGTCCTTCACGGTAATTCCCATCCCCGCGTCCCGATCCAGTACGTACCGGCCTTTAGTATCACTACTATTAAATCCGTGGTCCGCATCGATCAGGAACACGATTGGAAACTCCAACCCTTTACTACTATGAATGGTCATCAATTTTACGGCTTCCGTATCGGTAACTACCGGGTTTTCCGCCAAATCCTTATTCTTTTCGCGCATCTTCTCTACGAAACGCACAAATTGGAATAGTCCTTTAAAACTGGATTCCTCATAGCTTTGAGCGCGGTCGTATAACGCGTGGAGGTTATTTTGCCGTTGGGGACCGTCCGGCATCCCTCCCACGTAGTCTAAATAGCCGGTCTCTTGATAAATTTCCCAGAGCAAATCCACCAGCGTACATTGTTGGGAAAGCTTTCGGAAATGTTCCAATTGGCCTAAAAATTGGTCAATTTTGCGTTTTAAGTTGGCTTGAAATTCATTTTGGTAGTCAATCTTAAACTCATTTTGGAAATAGAGCACCGATTCAAAATAATGCCCATTTTTCTTAGTAATGCGCAAGAAAGCAAGCTCATTTTCATCAAGTCCCACAATTGGGGAACGTAATACCGCCGCTAGCGGAATGTCCTGGTAAGGGTTATCGATGATTTTCAAGAGGGCCATCATAATCGAAACTTCCGTCGTCTGAAAATAATCCTGAGCGTTGCTAACTTCAATTGGAATACCGTACTTTTTGAAGGTATCAACAATATTAAGGTTATTGTTACCTGTAGAATGCAATAGCGCAATGTCACTATACTTTAACGGCCGCATTTCCTGCGTATCCCGGTCATAGACTTTGGTTTGATCCGCGAATAATCGTTTGATCCGCTGGGCGATCATTTGTAACTGACCGTCGTTTTTATCAGTAATTATTGCGCCCGGTTCTTGGTCAGCCTGACTTTCGTTTTGCTGGTCGTCAAATAAAAGCACTTCGGTATTATTCTGAACTTCAGCGGGGTAGTACTTAGCACCGAACTTTAGCTGTGCGTCAGCATCGTAGGCAATCTCTCCCACCGCCTGATCCATAACTTGGTTAAAGATTAAGTTGGTAAAGTCGTCAACGTTTTGCATAGAACGGAAATTTTCTGCCAAAATAATCCGTTCATCCGGCTGTCCAGATTGCTTAAAGCGTTGGTTCTTACTAATAAACAAACTCGGATCCGCCATCCGAAACGCATAGATCGATTGTTTAACGTCCCCCACCATGAACATATTGCCAGGATCTTTGCGAGCTACCGCAGTCAAAATTGTCTCTTGTAGTGGGTTAATATCCTGGTATTCATCAACAATTACTTCGTTAAATTTCTCCTGGAAGTTTCGTCGAACTGCCTGACCCTCTTCGGACTGGTTTTGCAAAATTTGAAGAGCAAAATGTTCCAAATCACTAAAGTCCAAAGAACGCCGAGTTAATTTTTCTTGTAAAAAGCGCTCCGAGAATTGCTGCTGAACTTCAATTAACTTCAGCATTAGTTCCCGCGCGTCTTTAAAAATCGCAATCAACTGGTCATTTTTTAATTTAAAGTAACGCTCTACCAGCCCATTAAATTCAGCTTTAAATTCGTTGCGTACCGACTTTGCCGTTAAATTAAATTCCTGAACTTCAGGCTTCTTTCCCCGCGGAAGTTGGGCAAACTTGAAGTTAACCATCGCTTGTTGTAACGCATCCCAATTTGGTTGATCAAACTGGTCGATAATGGCTTTCAACCCGGCCACCTCTGCTTGAAAGTTAGCAGCCGCTTTTTGTAAAGGTTCGCCACCGTTAATGGCTTGTTCCGTGAGGTTTAAATCCGTCTGGTAAATTTGGATCAGCTGCGTTTTTACCTTGGCTAGCAGCTTTTTTACGAAATCCATCTCCATAACTTGGTCAGTTTGTACTTCATAATTATTGGCAATTTTAGTTAGCCACGCATCGGGATCAGGGTTAGCATTGGCGAATTCGAATAAATCCAGCATTAGTTCCTGTAACCCCGCGTCAGAACGGTCGTTAGAAAAGTTACGGGTTAGGCGCGCAAATTGTCCGTCCTCGTCACTTTCGTATAATTCCTCCCGCAAATCGGCCCAAACCTGCTCTTTTAGCAATTCACTTTCCGTCGGGTCCATAATCCGAAAAGCTGGGTCAAGGTCAATTACGTAGTAGTAATTGCGAATCACCGCCATACAAAAGGCGTGTAACGTACTGATGTTGGCGTTATTTAGCTTACTTAACTGCAGCGATAGGTGGTTTTGTAAATCGGCGTCGTTAACTTCACTGATTTTTTTCATAATCGCCGCCCGAATTCGTTCCTTCATTTCGGCAGCTGCGGCTTCGGTGAAGGTCACCACCAAAAGGCGATCCACGTCTTCCCCGTTAATTATCTTTTGGATTACCCGTTCAACTAAAACCGAGGTCTTTCCCGATCCGGCGGAGGCTGAAACTAAAATATTGTGCCCCGAACTATCGATTGCTTGTTGTTGACTAGGCGTGTAAGTTCTAGTTGCCATTCTTCTTGCGTTCCTCCTCAATCTTCTTTAAGACCGTTTCTTTATCGAGTTTTTCTAAGACCCGGTAATTATTTTCCGGCAGCATTGCGTCAAATTGCATAATTTCCTTGTATGGCGAGTATTCCAACGCGGTCGTCCGGTCTGGCCATTGCACAGGGTTCAAATCGACCTCCCCGCTAAAGATTCGTTGTCCGGCCTCGATGACCTTTTCCTCAGCATGTTTAATCAAATCCTGAAGTTCAGTTTCACTAACCACGTTATTTAAACTAGCCTTAGTTAAACTGCCGCTCTTGGTGAAATCAAATGGATAAACGGCCGACTTCCCATTCTCGGCAACTGTTTTATCAATTTCCTTTAGTAACTCTTCATTGTTGAGGATAAACCCGTTCAACGAGAACTTCTTAAAGAGGGCTTGCTGTAATTGATCTTCATCCTGAACTTTCAAATCGGTAGCCTTTAGCAACGGATCTTGGAAAATCATGTACAGGGCACTCGATAAGCGCGCCTGTTCGTGTGGATCAATCCGTTGACGGTTTTGCTGTACGACGTCCAAATACAGAAGCATCTGCATTGCCAGCCCGTAGTAGGCATCCGCAAAGTCAAACTTCCGGGTGCTTGATTTGTAGTCAACCACTCCTAAGTAAGGTTGACCTTCAATATTAATCTTGTCGATTCGGTCAATTTTACCGCGGACGTTAACTTCTTGTTTTTCGTTGACTTTGAAGTTCAGCGCCGGTAGTCCTTCCTTTAACCCAATCTGTCCAAACATCTGCTCCGAAGCAATCGGCCGCATTCTAGTCCGGGCTAATTGTTTAAAAATCGCGGTAACCATGGTTTCTACGGTGCGGTCTAGTTGTTTTCTCAAATAGCCCATCCGGTAGGTCCCATTAAATTGGTCAAATTGCGAATCTTGACGCATGGTCTCTAAAACCCGCTGGGTAACTTGTTTAATCTGCTTTTCGTTAACTTCATTGAAGTTCAAATCCGCTTGGGTAATGATTTTCACTAAATTATCCATTGCCGCATGGAAGTACTGACCCGTATCGGCTGGGCTTAAATCTGCCGTTTCCCGCTCTTGGAGTTTCAACCCGTACTTCAAGAAGTACGAATACTCGTTGCGGAAAAATTCTTCAAGTTTAGAAACCGAAGCGTAAATTTTATCCCCGTATAATTCGGTAACGATGGCTGGTTTCAGCTTCCGGGGAACGTTCTTGTAACTTAAACTACCCATCAAGCGATCGGTTAGGTCGTGCCAACGACCAGCCTCCAAGATGCTATAGATCAAATTCCATCGTGCATCTGCCGGTTGCTTGCTTTCCTTCATGGAACGTGCGTACTGAACCAGATGGCTCAACGTACTTCGCTTTGAACCAATAAACGGTTGAATGAGGGGCTGGTCTACTGCTGGACGACTAGGCAAGCATTGAACTTCAATTTCAAAGTACGTCTTAATGCGGTCCACGTATGGCGATATTTTAAAATTGCTGCCGTCGTTACCACGTTTAGGATAGGTAAAGATCAACCGTTGGGAACCAATCATAAAGGTCAGGTAGTTCAAGTAAGGTTCTTGGCGCATTTGTCGTTCGTTGCTCATTTTAAGAAACTGATCGTCCTCAAGTTGGTCACTAACTTGCGCCTTCCCTTCCTGGCTCAAGAAGTCGTTGTCCTGGATTTGTTCGGGCATGGCCCGGTCGGTCGCGCCAATGATGAAGACCACCTTACGATCCATCATCTGTACCATGCCACTTTCTGAAATTAAAACTTGGTCCAGGGTGGAAGGAATTTGGGAATAAGTTGCATTTTCAAATCCTGCGTTTAATAACCCGATGAAATTGTTAGGATCAAACGGCTGATCACCTAAAATGTCGACAAATTCATCGAGCATCATCACGAAGGTTTCCCAAGTTTGTTCCGGCTCGGCGGCTTTGGCTAAGTTGCCATCTTCAATCCACTGGTCTCGCCAAGCAAGCAACCATTGGTCAACGTGGTTGCGCATTAAGAATTGATACAACGCTTTGGCTGCTGTAGCACCATCTTCGGCAACTGCCAGCTGGTTAAAAAACGGGGTGACCGTTTTCACCACGTAGTCCTTAATCTCGTTAATCCGTCTGTTAATTTCCCGTTCCTCGTCAGTTTGCTGGTCCATATCAACGTCGTTAAAACGCTGGTACTGCCACGGAGCCTTTTGAAGCCACTTATTTCCATAAATCCCCTGACGCAGAACGTAATTTTCCGTAATGTGGACGCTTTTAACAAAATCCTTACCATCCGGATCGGCATCATTTTCGGGCCGTAGGAGGCCGGTTTTCAACAAACGCATGACGTCTTCATAACGATAGTGCCGTTTTTGAATATCAAATAACGCGTTGATCAACTCTAGCAACGGATGATTCTTCATCGCCACTTGCATATCGTAAAAAATGGGAATATCGAACTGGTCAAAAATTGGCTTAATAATCGTGTCGTAGTCACTTAAATGACGGGCCAAAACCGAAAAATCAGAGAAGTTTAGGCGGTCATCTTTGGTCATCATTTGCCGAATCGCCGTGGCCACGTGTTCTACCTCAGCGTATCGACTATTAAACTCGAGTATTTCCACACTATTATTTTGCTCATGTCGATTGGTGGTAGCCCGCTTACCTTGAGTAGAGGAAACCCAGTACTGCTCTAATTTTCTTAGGTCGTCATTCACTCGACTTTGCGTGATCAATTGCGGTGAAGCCACTGAAATCTTGTTTTCACGGGCCCATTCATTTATTTTGAAAAATAATTTTTCATTTTCAAAAAACAAACTATTTTCTGAAAGCTTTTCATTAATCGGGTTTCGGTCCATTACTAAGTCGATTATCACGGTTGCGTTAGCCTTAATTAACGTCTGAATTAAATTGAGTTCTTCAGCGGTAAAATTAGAAAAACCACTAATGATAAAGCTTTGCGAACTTAGATCCATTTTTGCAAGCCGCGCAGTTAACGCCCGTAAGATATCACTATTGTCTACGAACTTCTGTTGAATTGCTTCATCGTAAGCCGTATAAATGATGTTCAGATCGTGTAACTTAGCCATTAAATCTAATTGGGGGTCTTCCTTTTCAGCCAGCTGGTCAATAATTTGACTTAAATTTTCGGGACTAACGTTTCCTTGCTTAAATTCGGCTAACTGACTTGTAATTTCTTGGATTAACCCTAACTGCGCATCAATGTTATCAAATAAAAGTAACTCTTCCTGGTGCTCAGCAATGATTCGGTATAGCAACATGCTCGTACTTGAACTAGTTAAGCGTGGGTATTGGTAAATGCTGCTATTACGCAAAAAGAACCATGCTAACCGGCTAATAGATAAAATTTGAACGTCTTTCTCGGCAAAAACTGGCCCTGTAGAAGAACTTTTTGCTCGCAGTTTTTGCAGCAATTGAATTTCAGATTGAAACTTAATATGGTTAGGCACTAAATAATAGACTTTACGTTGTTTTTGCCGTTGCTGAAGTTCAATCACCGTTTCAGCAACCGCATCTAAATGATCGACACTTGCCGGTCCGTACATAAATTTAAGTGGCATAGTTCCTCCTTATTGGGGTTGTGAAATTCCCACCGACTGGTTTTGGTACTCTTCCGTTAAAATTGCTCGTTCAATAACCTTAGCCACCGCGCTTGTACCAACTTCCTTAACAGTAATCGGTTGGCCTTCAGGAGTGATAACTAAATCATTGTTCTGAACTTCATTTTTAACTTCAACTGGCCGTAAGATGCTGTAGGGTAGCTCGGTTTCGTCGACTAATTTGGCTACGTACTTAACTTCCAATAACAGTTCTTTAAGGTCCTGAACTTCAATCCAAGTTGGATTGATCTCAGCATCCATTCCAGCGGTCGCCAGCAAAACGATCTTATTCACTTGGAGAGTTTGCTCTTCTAACCGGTCCACCACCGTCTCAAATTCTTCATCCATCCCCAGGTGTAACAAGTCAACGTATAGGACGTCGTAGCTGCCCGTTGCTTCCTGAACTTCAGCAGTCGTAACCGAAAATTCTGATAAAGCATTTAGGTCCTCGACCAC
This sequence comes from Pediococcus acidilactici, assembly GCA_024970065.1. Taxonomy (NCBI): domain Bacteria; kingdom Bacillati; phylum Bacillota; class Bacilli; order Lactobacillales; family Lactobacillaceae; genus Pediococcus; species Pediococcus acidilactici. Next base: position 1,973,519 of record CP103908.1, read on the forward strand.
CGTTTGGGATACGGGGCGATCCATTCCGATTGCTAGTATTTTCATCATATTCTCCTTTTAAAACCTCTTTTTACCATTATAGAACGGATTCACCCTTTCTCCAATTTTATCGATTATTAGTTTTTTGCTGCGCCGTCCACGTAGCCCGAGTTGTTGAAATATTTTTTATGTGTTAAAATTTCAAACAAATTAAATGGACCCAAGCCTATATAATGTCTTAATCTGGTTGACAGTTTCTACCCAACGCCGTAAATGTTGGACTATAGGAATTTTTAACTTACATAATCAGAAACCGGCTGGGAAATGAGCTAGTCAGTCTGCCTGACACACCGATTTGGAGCACCTTTTTAGGTGGCCAATCCATTTCGGTGACGCCTTCGCAAACTGCTAACCCCTCATGTCCCAGCTTTTTTAATTGTAGTTTGTAATTCCCCAAGCTACCTGTTTTATAGGCTCGCTTTCATAACTTTTGAAAATATATGAAAACGAGGTATGTATTTTATGAAAACTAATGATTCATACGCTGACGCGCCGATTACCGAGATCACCCCGCAATTAACCGAGGGTAAGGCTGCGGTATTAGGCTTTCAGCACCTCTTAGCAATGTACTCTGGCGACGTTATCGTTCCCCTGTTAATCGGGGGCTTTTTACATTTTAGCGCCGCTCAAATGACCTATTTGGTGTCCATCGACATTTTCATGTGTGGAATTGCCACCCTTTTGCAAATCAGAACCACCCCGCTCACCGGAATCGGGCTTCCGGTTGTCCTTGGTTGCGCTATCCAATCGGTTCAACCGTTAGAACGAATCGGCGGGGGGCTGGGCATTACGGCAATGTATGGTGCAATTATTGCCTCCGGGCTCTTCGTCATCTTGGTTGCCGGACTTTTCTCTAAGATCCGCGGACTTTTCCCGCCCATCGTAACCGGCTCAATTATTACCGTGATTGGCTTCACCTTGATTCCAGTTGCCTTTGAAGACATCGGTGGGGGAAACCCCGCCGCCCAATCGTACGGTGATCTTAAGAATCTGCTAGTCGGCTTAATTACCGTAGCCGTAATTGTGATGATCAACGTCTGGGCCCGTGGTTTTATGCGTTCTATTGCGGTTCTGATTGGAATCTTAGTGGGAACCGGAATTGCTGCTTTATTAGGAATGGTGTCGTTTGCGCCCGTTTTACAAGCAAGCTGGTTCCATTTTCCGCGCCCCTTCTATTTTGGAGTTCCCACCTTCAACCTCTCAGCAATTTTAACGATGATTATGGTGACCCTCACTACGATGATTGAATCTACCGGCGTGTTTTTTGCCCTCGGTGATTTGGTTGGAAAAGAGATTACCCAGAATGACCTAAAACGAGGCTACCGGGCTGAAGGAGTTGCCGCCATCTTGGGTGGTATTTTTAACACCTTTCCTTACTCGACTTTTTCCGAAAACGTTGGTGTTTTACAACTTTCCGGCGTTAAGAGTCGCAAACCGCTTTACTACGCTGCGGGATTTCTAATTTTACTAGGTCTTTTACCAAAAGCTGGTGCCATGGCAACAATTATCCCATCAAGCGTCCTTGGGGGTGCCATGTTAGTAATGTTTGGCATCGTCGGAATTCAAGGAATCCGGATTCTTCAAAAGGTTGATTTCAACCAAACTAAGGATATCTTGATTAGTGCCTTATCGATCGGAATGGGCTTGGGTTCAACCGTAGATCCGCAAATCTATCGGGCCTTGCCACAAGCTTGCCAAATGCTTCTGACGAACGGAATTGTAGTTGCCAGCATTACTGCCGTAGTTCTCAACTTACTATTCAACGGTTACGATTCTTCGCGATAATTGTTCTCCGCTAATTATGCTAAAATTAAGTTAAATTGAAGTTAATGTCAGTGAATGAAACGACCGACCCACCTAGTTTAAGGTGCGCCGTTCTCCGCCTTAGCGATGTCGCTTCGTTCTTGGCATTTTTCTTTTAGGATGGAGAATTTAACGATGGAAAATAATTTTATTTGTACTTGGGCACGGGACACCTCGCCATTGATGCAAGCTTATCACGCTAACGAATGGGGCCAAGTTTCCCACGATGACCGTTACATGTTTGAAATGCTCTCACTGGAAGGTTACCAAGCTGGGCTTAGTTGGAACACGATTCTTAATAAACGGGCTGCCTTTAAAGAATCCTTCGCTAACTTTGAGGTCGCTAAGGTTGCCCAAATGACGGATGCTGACGTGGAAAAGCTCATGCAAAATCCAGCTATTTTACGGCATCGCGGTAAATTAAAAGCCACCATTATGAACGCCCAGGCCTTTATGCGGGTCCAGGCGGAGTTTGGCAGCTTTGATAAATATATTTGGCAATTTGTTAACGGCCGGCAAATCAACGACCACATCCGGATTCCAGAAGAAATTCACGCACAAACGCCATTGTCCGCTAAAATTTCTACAGACTTAAAGCAACGGGGGTTTAAGTTTGTGGGACCGGTCATTGTCTATTCGTTCATGCAAGCAATTGGTTTAATTAACGACCACGAAATTGAATGCATGTATAACCCTGGATAAGGAGGTCGTTGCTATGGAACCACTAATTTTCACGCCCGCGAACGGGACCATTCCCGACGCTTATTTCATCGGTCGTTGGGTAGCCCGGAACCTTGCAAAACGGTCAGTGATGTACACCACCAACTTAGGGGCTCAGGTCCTCTTTGAAGTTCAAGATACCGAGACGGTTACCTTCGAGTGGGTACTTCCCGACCTAGACACTCCGCAAACCATCACCATTTTTGTCGATGAGGAGCCTCAAATCATTGAACTTAAAGAAACTCAATTTGAACTTCAATTAAATTCAGACCAGCGCCACGTTCTACACCTGTACTTTACGGGCAACACCGACCAAGACCCGGTTTGGACATCTTCTGCGGGACTGGCTTTGGCCGCCATTCGGGTTGCTCCTGGCGGCCAGATGCGAGCCCTTAAACCTGCCGGACCCCTAGTGGCTTGGATTGGTGATTCAATTACCGCAGGATGCTGGGTTCGCAAAAAAGTACCTTCCAGCGGCTATGGAGCTGACGTTAACTACGCCGCTTTAATTTCCCGCAAGTTAGGTTGGGAAGACTACCGGATCGCTTACAGTGCGGCTGGCATCATTCGTTACGGGGCGGGCGGAGTCCCTGCTGCACCGCGCTTTATTAACTACGTGGATTATCAAATTCCAGCACCTCCTGTGCACCCTGCATTCGTTTTCCTTAATTTAGGAACTAACGATTGGCAATTTGATGCCCCGGTTTTTGAAATGTACTTCACCGCCTTTATGAAGGAAGTTCAATTTAAGTTCAATGAAGCTCAAATTTTTGTAATAATTCCCCTTAACCAAAGCCATGCTCCTTCAATTGCAGCCATCGCTAAGGCATTTAACTTCACCGTAATCCCGACCGCTAGTTGGGAAATATCGACCACGGATGAAGTTCATCCCGACGTGGCTGGCTCCCAATCTTTTAGTCACCACCTGCTCGATTGGCTGCAAACCCATGGCTGGGTTTAATGCGCCCGGTTCTCGCTTCGCTTTAGTCCAATCCCGGTAAAACCACTCAGGATTGAAAAGACGGGCGACAACAGGCTGAAAAAGGCAAATGGGAGGTAGTCTAAGGTGGCTACGTGGAACGTGTTGGCCGCAAACGTAGCTGCCACTCCCCACGGAACCAAGTAATTAATCACGGTCCCACCATCTTCTAAAGCCCGGCTTAGTGCAACGTTAGCTAAGCCGGCTTTTTTGAATGTTGCTTTAAAAGCTTTCCCCGGTAGAATTACGGATAAAAATTGTTCCCCAATCAGGAGGTTGGCCCCCATCGCGCTGAGAACTACCGCCAAAATAAGTTTTCCATCACTATTTAAGACGCGCGCAACTGGTTCCATCACTTGATTAATCAATCCTAAATGAACGAGTACGCCCCCTAACGATAAAGTCACCACAATCAGTGAAACGGTGGTCATCATACTAGCAATCCCACCCCGACTCAGTAATTGGTCAACCTCAAGGTTCCCGGTGTGCGCTACGTAGCCAGTTTCGATAATTTTAGCTACGTGTTGCACAGAGGTGCGCGGGTGTTCAAGCCAAATCAACCCTACCGACACCCCGATATTGATAAAGAGGGTGGGAACTGCCGGAATGCGACGCCAGGCGCAAACAAACATTAACCCGATTGGAATCAAGACCCACCAGCCAGTTGCAAAATGAGTTCTTAAAATCATTTCGGTATGCTGAATTTTACTGATGTCGGCGTTTCGCGCATCGCCCGCCCCAAAAATGGCGAATAGAATTAAGGCACCGCCAAACGCTGGCAACGTTGACCACATCAAATTCCGAATGTGATCAAATAGGTCCGCGTCAACTACCGCCGCGGACAGGTTGGTTGATTCAGAAAGTGGCGAGCATTTGTCACCAAAAACTGCTCCGGAAATGATTGCTCCAGCAACCAGTGCGGGATTGATGCCCATCGTCATTCCCATCCCAAAAAAGGCGATTCCCACGGTCGACATGACCGTAAATGCCGAGCCAACCGCGGTGCCGACGAGCGCACACACTACAAAAACCGAGGGGATGAACCAGTTTACGCTAATCATTTTAAAACCTACGAGCATCAACGTCGGAATGATTCCTGCCGCAATCCAAACGCTGATTAAGGCACCCACTAAGATAAAAATAAAAATTGGAATAATCCCAGTCTCAATCCCCTTCTTAATTCCATCATTAATTGCCTGCCAACTAAAACCTCGCAGTTTTGCCCAGACGGTCAATAAGCCTAACACCAAGAGCACTGGCGTTTGGGGCGACAACCCTAACTTAATCACGCCGGTTCCTAAAATTACCAACATAACAATCAAAACTATACTTGCTTCCCGCGTCCCTACCTTTTGCATCCTTTTCCTCCTTAATTTAGCTAATAAAAAATCCCGGCTGTATTTAAAATACAACCGGGACGAATTGACCGTGGTACCACCCAAATTAGACCCCTCCCCAAAAAAGAGAGTCTCACTCACTAGATGATAACGGTTCTAGTTATTAGCCGTTTTTAATAAAACTATTCCACGGTATTTCGCCGCAATAATCCTGATCGGTTCGCAGCAACCACCGACTTCCTGACACCCAGATTATCCGCTACTTAATGTGAAAGTTATTACGCTTTAAATTATTATAGCTAGCCTATCATGGACGTTTTCAAACGTCAAATGCCAGCTCCTACAAGATTGGGGACAGCAGTCGCGAAAAGATCTGTTTGAACTTCAGCCACTGGGATTGGCGATTGAACATGGCCACCGTCTGTAGGCTGGAATTTTCAATATCCTTTAAGTAAATTTCTTCTAATTGGTGTGCAATCCGCTCGTCGTACATAAAGGCGTTAACTTCAAAATTAAGTTTAAAACTCCGAAAATCTAAGTTGGCGGAACCCACCGAAGACACCTTGCCATCGACAACCATCGTTTTGGCGTGTAAAAAGCCGTTATTGTAGTAATAAACCTTGATGCCCCATTTCGCACATTGCCAAGCGTAGTACTGGGTCGCCCGGTAAACAAAGACGTGGTCGGGCTTGCAAGGAACCATGATTCGCACGTCAACTCCCGAGTTGGCCGCTAAACGGAGCGCGTCTAGGACGCTATCATCGGGAATCAAGTACGGCGACTGAATCCAAATCGACTTCTTCGCCGCGTTGATCATCTTCAAGTAACCCATCTTAATCTTTTCAATGTCCGAATCCGGACCGTTAGAGACGATTTGCAGGCTGGTATGCCCCTTAACTTCTGCCACCGGAAAGTAAACTGAACCCGGCTTAAACTCTTCGCTCATTGGATGGGCGCGGTCCGTAGCGTTCCAATCCAAAATAAACCGGGATTGCAAGCTATAAACTCCCGATCCCACAATCTTTAAATGGGTGTCGCGCCAATAACCAAACTTTTCTTTCCGTCCTAAATACTGGTCCCCGACGTTAAATCCTCCGACGTAACCAATTCTGCCGTCAATCACCACAATTTTACGGTGATCCCGGAAATTTAGCCGAAAATCAGTGAGGGCTGACCGGGTGCCCAAAAATGGAAAGGCCTGCCCACCAAGCTCATTTAGCTTCTTAAAGAAACTTCGCTTAGTCCCCATTGAACCCCACGAGTCCCACAGAACCTTCACTTCCACGCCTTCTTTAGCCTTTTGTTCTAACAATTTACGCAAATCATTTCCAATTCGATCGTCATAAATTGTATAAAACTCAACGTGAATGTGTTTTTGAGCTTTTTTTATTTCCGCAAACATATCGTCAAACAGTTCGTGGCCGTCGGTAATAATTTTAACGTTATTCCGTCGGGTTAAAAACGCGTAGTCGGTCCGCGTAAAGAACTGCACCATTCCTGCCGAATCCTTCACAACTTGATCGGCAGCCGTAAGGGTCGTTTCCTTAAGCTCCTTACGCTGGTGTTCCATAATTTGATCTAGTTCCAAACGGGTCTTGCTCTTCAACGGAAACAACTTGTTTTCCGGCAACTTGCGGCCGACAAAGGCGTAAATAATAAATCCAAATAATGGCAAAAAACACAATACCAAAAGCCAAGCCCAAGTCGCGGCAATATCACGACGTTGTCTAAAAACCGTATATAAAGCCCCCGCCACGTTTAGTATCAAAACTACATCAACAATCCATTTTAAAATCTGCAATGCCATCCCCCCATATTAATCCTATGCCTTATCATACTATCTCCTTTAGAAATTAAAAGTGATTTTTTATATTACCCCATTAATTATTTCAAATGTAATCAAATATCCGACAAAATGTAACCTGTCAGCAATCAAAAATTCACAATTTCTTCACATTTTCCCCCTATAGTAACAGTATAGATAACTTTTTCATTTACTCCCCCCATAAGGTGAATGAAAGGTCTCAAAGACCAGTTACTTATTACCTGTATGCGTCTCCTTAGTGAGACGCTTTTTTTGTGCCTAAAAAGCAGGTAGACCAATCTCGCCCATTTTTTTTGGCAGTTGGCCTACCTGCTTTTTATTTGAGCAAGCAATGAAAGCTAGGCAGTTTGGCGACAGTAGTTAAAAGCAATCGGGACCCGAATTAGGTATACCTAATTACTGGTTTTAGGTACGCACGGAAACTAATTTTTAATGCACCCTTTTTCAAACATCAAAATTCAAGTACGAAAAAGAGCAGGGACAAAAGTCAGGTAGTTTATGTGTATTAACCAAAAATCGACCATTATACCTGTATTTGGCATAATGATCGATTTGGGGTCAAGCGGATCAAACTAACTTTGGGCGTGTTGACCTTACTAAAGCCAACACGCCCAAATGTTTTTTCAAAAATCTTATTCTGGAAAAAGAACTTTTATCAGCGTCTTTACTGGCTTTTCTTTATCCCAGGCTAATTAATTTTAGTATTTAGTCCATTCCTTTAAACTGGGACCGTTTGTTGGGTACTAAGAATTGAGCTGGAACCGGCTTGCGCTGCGGATCCTCACTCCAGTAGCGAGGAATCAAGTGGACATGGCAATGAAAAACGCTTTGCCCTGCGGCCGCCCCCGAATTAATGGTCACGTTGTAACCATCCGGGTGGTACTTTTCATCTAAGATTGCCTTATTTTGTTCAATTAAATCCCAGATTGCTTTGCGTTCCTCGGCGGTAACATCCCAAATCTGCCGAACGTGTCGTTTCGGGATGATTAAGGTGTGCCCCTTGCTTACTGGATAAAAATCAAGAAAGGAAGCGGCAAGCTCATTTTCCACGATGTAGTCCGCCTCTGTTTTTTGGCAAAATACACAGTTTGGGTCGGTTTTCATATCTGTTCCCTCCATTCAGTCCCATTGTACACAAAAAGCAGGGCAAAAGGGATTCTTTCGTCCTGCTTTAGGTTATTCAACGGCTAAATCGTTGATATTTTTCTTTGCTTTTTCGTTGTGACTCCAGAACGGAACTTTTACTACACCCATCACCTTTGATTTCTTTACGAATCCCCAATAACGGCTATCGTTAGAAACGCTACGATGGTCACCTAAAACAAAGTAGGAATCCTTTGGAACCTTTACCGGATTCTTTGCCCAACCATACTTATTGGCAATCGAACTGAGCGTCCAGTTCCCCGTTCCGGTCGTTCGTTGTTCTTCGTCAATAAACTTTTGCGGAACTTCTTTACCATTTACGTAAAGTTTGCCGTCTTTGTAACTGATCGTGTCGCCTGGAACCCCAATCACCCGCTTTACGTAATCAACTGGTTGAGTAGCCGCCGGATCCTCTCCGTGGGCGTCAAACACAATTACGCTCATTCGTTTGATTTTGGCTTGTTTCCAAACTAGCACCCGTTCGCTATCTTGTAAGTTAGGCTGCATTGACGAACCGTCAACCTTTACGATTTGGAACAAGTAAGTTTTAACAAGAAAAGCAATTAATAAACCAACTACGATTGGCAAAACCCAATCCCTTAAAAACCTCATTAACTCTCCTCCAGACTATCTCATACGACTTAATAATTTTAATTGTAGCCCAAAGTACTCTGGATGTCTTAAGATTTTTAGTTTTGAAACCAAATTTTGATATTTCTATATCTTTTTGAAATATAACTGTTATATTCGGGTATTTTTAACTTAAATTGAAGTTCAGGATTTGCTTAAACAGGGCAAATTGAAGTTCAATCACACTTCGTCAAAATCAATATCCAAGTCCTGTCCTAACGCGACATCCTCTTCCTTAAGGTACTGATGATCCAGCATTTTTACGAACGGATAGTAGATAATAATTCCTAAAATAATTTCCACCAGTTGCAAAACTGACCCCGTCCAGCTTCCGGTAGCCAGCCAGCCCGAAATAATTGGTGGGGTCGTCCATGGTAGTAAAACCCCGTTCGTCCGTGGCACCCATCCAAGGGTGAACACCACTCCCGAGATGAAAGTATTTAACACGGGCACGATGATGAATGGAATCGCAATAATCGGATTCAAAACTACTGGCAAACCAAAAATAATTGGCTCGTTAATTCCAAATACTCCCGGCAAAATTGCCAGCTTGCCTAACTCCCGAATCCGTTTTGAACGACAAACTGCAAACATGACGATCAAGAGGGATAACGTACTTCCGCCACCTCCATAGGTCGTAAAAATATCAATAAATGGCTGTGTGTAAATATGCGGAAGCGGTAAATGATTTTGGAAAGCTTTCAAGTTATCCTGGGTAAGTACGAAGAAAATTGGTGACCAAACCGAATTAGTAATCGTCGGTCCGTTAATCCCGAACACCCACAGGAGACTGGCCAAGAAGTTGTAGAGCAATACCGATGGCAACGAGTTTCCTACGTGTTTAAGCGGTGCTTGTAACAAAGTATAAATGAAGTTATATGCGGTATCGAAACTTGAAATGCTAAAACCGATTCGAATCAAGAAAAATAGCAAAATTACTAGCGCACTCGGAATTAACGCGTCAAACGATTGGCTTACTGCTGGTGGGACTCCGTCAGGCATTTTAATGGTCCAATGATGCTTCACCGCAAAGCGGTAAACTTCGACACTAACAATTGAGATGAAAATCCCTAGGAAAATTCCGTTAGGTCCTACGTACATGGTTTGCACCGCGCTTACCGCCGTTTTACCAACCGTAAACGATGTCGGAGTCAAAATGAGAAACGAAACTAGGGCGACCACCGCGGAATGAATGGCCTCAAGCCCCCGATTTTTTCCATAAGCGTAACCAATCCCCATACAGGATAAAATTCCGGTGAAACTAAATACCGAATTGGAAACCGCGCTAAACCATTCCGTCCAGTGTTCGCCTAAAACCCGGGTCCAAAAACTTTCCCAGCCTGGAATGGGAAAATTACCGATTAGCAAGAAGATCGAGGTAACGATGATTAACGGCGTGATGATTAAGAACCCATCCCGCAAAGACTTTAAAACCACGTTATTTCCCAATTTAGATGCTAACGGCATTAATACTTGTTCAAACTTCTTCTGCATATCTTCCAAGCCCCCTTTGCTTTTAAATTTAGTAGCAGTACCGTTCCTTAAAGGTGGTCAAATCTTCGTGACTAGCTGCGAGTGCGCAACCTTCGGCAAGGTGGTCAATCGCCGCCGACAATCCCGTTCCACCTTTTTTAGGCATTTTTACGATTAATAATTGATCTTTATATTGATCAATAATGGACGCGTTCTTTTCTGCAGCCGTCGCTTGTAATGCCGGAATTTCAGTACCCTTTTGAAACGCCGTCGTTAACTCACAAGCCATTTGCGAAAATTCCGGATAATCATAGGTCGGACCGATTACGACCACGTCAGCTTCCATTTTGACGGCCATTTTGGTGAATTTTTCCTGGACTAGTTCCGGGTGTTCCCGGTAATAATCCGTTCCACAGTAAAAGGTGCCGATTACTTCTCCACCTACCTTTGCCAAAGCCTTGGCGGTCGTTTCCGCGCTGCCTAAAGCGACTTTTTTACCGCCCAACGGGGTGTCGGCGCGTTCTTTGCCACCTAACCCCGCTTGGATTTGGTCTAATATAATGATGACTTTCAAAAAATCCCCTCCTTTGTTTTATTTAATGGGTGCCTTAATTCGTTTTTCATAAGCGTCCAACCACTCCTGCGTAATGGGTTCAATCCGGGTCGTTTGGTTTTCGGCGGGGTGGGCAATTAAAATCTGGGGTGCACTGGTTGCCGTAGCCACGCTGAAGGTAAATTCGACGTTGGTAGCTACTCCCCACTCGCCGTTTTTATTCAAGGCAACCAAGGAGAACTCTCCGGCCTTGCCGTAACGTTGCTTAAGCTTTTCAACAAACGGGTAAACCGCATGATCACAAGCATCTTGGGGAGTCTCACCTTCCCCCATCCGCCGAACGATTTCGTAGGAAATGCATCCCTTCATGATGTCTTCACCCAATCCAGTTGCCGCAGCACCACCAATTTCACTGTCAACGTAGAAACCAGAGCCCGAAAGCGGTGAATCGCCAACCCGTCCCGCTTTTTTCATAAATAATCCGGACGTGGAAGTCGCTGCCGCCATGGAACCACTTTGCGCAAGCGTGAGGGCGCCAATCGTATCGTGTCCGTCGTAGGGGCTAATCTGGGCCTCCTGAATTTCCTTCAGTCGCTTTTGCCAACGAAGTTTTGCCCGATCAGTTAGCATGTTGCGCATTTCAAAGCCGTTCACCAACGCGTACTTTGTCGCGCCCTCACCGACCCGAAAGCTATTGAAGTGTTCGTGACTTAGTTGCCGAGCCACCGAAACCGCGTGGAGGACGTGGTGAATGCCCCCTACCGCTCCCTGGGCCAGGGTGTCGCCATCCATGAAGGCGGCGTCCATTTCGACCACCCCTTCTTCGTTTGGCAATCCGCCGTAGCCGACCGATTTATAATAGGGATATTCTTCGACCACGTTAATTAAACTTTCAACGGCGTCTCCCGCACTTGCATTTTTTTTCAACATCTCTCTGGCTTTTAAAACTCCGTCGTGTGCCATTCGCCAGGTGGCAATCGTTGCCCAATTTGTCATTTTGTTTCCTCCATTTTTGCTAAACCTACCATGGCGTTCATGTAGATTTCCATATTTAACTTCAAATCGTGGTTCGTCATCCACTCATCTTGCTTATGTGCAATTCCCTTTTGTCCGGGAAACGATGGCCCAAAAGCAATAATGTTAGGTACTGCCCGGGCGTAGGTCGCTCCGGTAGTAGTTACGGGGGTTCCATCTTGGCCAGTGACCATCGCGTAAACTGCCGAAAGTTGTTTTATCCGCGGATCATTTTTATCATGCATGGTCCCGGGAATCCGACGAATCACCCGAAGCTCACTGCCCGGAAGAAGGGCCTTTTGGAGTCCTCCGGTAACTTGATCTTCAGTAACGGTTACCGGATAACGAATCGCGACACCTAACTTCAAGCCACCTTCAACTTTTTGGAGGAGGTAGGGGGTGACCATCAATTTGCCACTATCTTCATCTTGAAAAGCAATTCCCAGACCTTCGCCAAAGTAAAGTTGATCAAAACTATCCAGAAGCCAATCAAGGTACGTAACCAATTCTGGTGCCAGCCCTGCCTGCTTCTTTACCGCCTTGGCTAGGAGCATGATGGCGTTTACCCCCAGCTCCGGAGCGTTAGAAGGGCTGCGTTTCCCCTGAACTTCAATTAGCTGATTCTGAACTTCAATCGCGAGTTGGTCGGGGACGTGATCCTTAGCTTGGTCGCCCTTAATCGACGATATCTGTTGCATTGCGCCTGAACTAATCGGAGTTTGAATTTCATAGTTAACGATGCCACGTTCCCCATAAACTGCCGGGAATTTACAGTCGGGGGTAAACCCAAACTCGGGTGCTGGCTGATCTTTTAGGTAAAGCGGGATGTCCGCGCTCCCACTTTCCTCATCACTACCAAAAATAATCCGCAAAGTTTTTCGCGGATAAAATCCCCGTTCTTTAAGCAAATGCATCCCAAACAGCACCGCCATGATGGGCCCCTTATTATCTAAGACCCCCCGACCATACAAGGTGTCTTCCCGAACATCTAGTTTAAAGGGGTCGCTCTGCCAACCTTCACCAGCCGCTACTACGTCAAGATGACCGACGATTCCTACGTAGTCACTCGTGTCAGGACCCCATTGAGCAAACGCGACCGCATCGTTTACAATTGCCGTTTTAAACCCGTACTGGTCGGCTAATTTCATGGCTACCACCAATACTTGGCGAGGACCTTCTCCAAAGGGAGCGTGCGATTTAGCCGGTCCACGAACGCTTTGAACTTCAATTACCTTTGCCAAATCACGTAAAAATTCCTCGTAATGTGCTTCAATCAACGCTTTAAAATCTTGGTTAACTACCATTATTTTCCTCCTTGTTCCAAACGGGTCAGGGTCGTCTTGAAGGTGTACTTGTCGGCCCGGTAGTAAGACGTGTCGTAGAAAATGGGTTGGCCATCCGCCGTGTAGGTGAGTGAATGAACACAGAGCACGGGATCACCCACTTGCACATGCAATAGTTCAGCCAATCGTTTATCGACCTTAATGGCTTCAATTTCTTGGTTAGAGTAGGCAATCTCCACCACCTCCGCCAACATTTGAAATAGGGAATGTGAAAAGTCGGCCTTTTGGTGATTGGCTACGTATTTATGTAAAATCACGATGTCTTCGATCGTCATCGGCTCATCATCCCAAAACCGACGTCGGACCAGTTCATCAACTTCAGGTTGCGGGTTGTCCCGCAGGTTTAGCTTCGCTTCAATTTGCTTGTCTGGACGGATTAACGGAAGGTAATCAAGGACCTGCGTGTGACTTTGTTTACCATAAGTTTCGGCAGCTTCCGTAAAACTCTGTAATCCCATCCGACCACTTGCCACTTTATCCGATGAGCTAGTTGACATAATATAAGTACCCTTTCCAGGATCCTTAATCAAAATCTTTGCGGTTACCAACCGCTCGATTGCTTTCCGTACCGTCAGCCGACTCACCCCGTATTCGTCAGCAAGTTGGTATTCCGAAGGTAACCGTTGCATATTGGAATAGACCCCTCGTTGGATTCGCTCCACTAGACTTTGCGCCACTTTTTCAAACTTTGTTTTTGGCATTTTTTTGCTCCTCATCGCAAATCATCGGTTTTGATTTACGGTATATACTACATTGTGTTTATTATATTTGCAAGCGCTTTCTGTAAATTGGTATGTTTCTCAATAAGAATCATTTAGACATGCCCATAAAAAAATAGCTACCTAAATCAAGGAATTCCTCCTTTAATTTAGGTAGCTATTTGAACTTAATTGAACTTAAAAATACTAGTTGGTCGTCAGTAGATAAATCGGCACGAAACCGATATCCACGTTGGTCAAACCGCTTTAGTTGCTCAACCTGCTGAACTTCATTTTCCGCCATAAAACGCACCATCTCACCACGTGCAATTTTAGCCTTGGTCGCTTTTTGTTTCACTTTGCCATTCACCAGTTCACCAAAAATGCAGGTCACTAATTGATCATCGATCTGTAAATACGGGGTCACCACCCGGGCGTATTCTTGCGAAGCTAAGTTCACCACCACCTCGGACTCTTTAAACAGCTGCTGATAGATTTGCGCACCCCAAAAGCCGTACAAGTTTGGGTGCTCACCAATGGGCAGCTGAGCCTGCATCTCCAATCGGTAAGGTACGATTCCGTCGAACGGCCGTAAAATTCCATAAAGCCCCGATATGATTCGAAGATGGTCCTGTAAATAATTTAGTTGCCCATTAGTCATTAAATCGGCACCCAACGTTTGGTATTGAATCCCACTGTAAGCCAGTACGGCGGGCGTTTGGTTACGCAGTAAGTCCAATCGGCGCGTATTTTCGTAATTAATTCGGGCTAGCCGATCACTACATTTCCAGAGTTGCTGAAGTTCAGTTAAGCTCATCTTCTTCAACCGACTAACCAGTTTTTGAGCCTGACTTAAGAAACGCGGTTGGTTAAGGACGGCAAAAGAATCCGTGTCCACTTGCATTTGCTTAGCCGGCGCAATGATTATTTTCATGTTATTCATTCACCACTCTTTAGTTCATTCTAACAAACTCGACGTGGTTGTTTCACGTGGAACTGTAAAACAAAAAAACGGAAACTAGTTTCTAGTCTCCGTTTTAACCGCTTATTTAATTAAATCTTTGCAATCTTACCTTGTTGAATATAAACACTCAAAATTGCGATGTCCGCAGGCGTCACCCCACTAATTCGCGAAGCTTGAGCAATCGTGGTTGGCCGAATTTTCTCCAACTTTTGCCGGCCTTCGGTTGCTAGCCCGCTAATTGCGTTATAGTCAATCCGGTCGGGGATCACCTTAGCTTCCATCTTCTTTAACCGGTCGACCCGTTCTTGAGCCTTCTTAATGTAACCGGCGTATTTGATTTCGATTTCCACCTGTTCGACCACCCGACGATCGAGTTGCTTTTCGGGGGCTGGAATGAACTTCAGCAAATCAGCGTAGGTAACTTCCGGACGTCGTAAGAATTCGGCTGCCAGGACGCCATCCTTTAAACCATGAGAACCTTTGGACTCCAAAAATTCCTTTACTTGACTAGGCTTAATGCGAATTTGTTCTAAGCGGTGAAGTTCATCTTGAATGTCAGCCTTCTTTTGCAAGAATGCCGCGTATTCTTCTTCGCTAACTAAGCCAAGTTCATGACCCATTTCAGTTAACCGTAAATCAGCGTTATCGTGACGTAAAATCAACCGGTATTCTGCCCGACTGGTTAACAAGCGGTAAGGTTCCTTAGTTCCCTTAGTAACCAAATCGTCAATCATTACTCCAATGTAGGCATCACTGCGTTTGAGCGTGAAGGGTTCCTGTCCGAGTGCTCGACGACCTGCGTTAATTCCCGCAATTAAACCTTGGCCGGCCGCTTCTTCATAACCGGAAGTTCCGTTAGTTTGACCCGCGGTGTAAAGGTTCTTAATTAACTTCGTTTCCAAAGTGTTCTTTAATTGGTAAGGAGCCACGACGTCGTATTCAATAGCGTAACCAGGGCGCATCATTTCTGCGTCCTCTAACCCCTTGATGGAGTGCAAAATTTGTTGTTGCACTTCTTCTGGCATCGACGTGGAAAGTCCCTGAACGTACCACTCGTCGGTCTTCCGGCCTTCTGGTTCAAGGAAGAGTTGGTGGCGGTCCTTGTCCGCGAAGCGCACGATTTTATCTTCAATCGAAGGACAATACCGTGGCCCCACACCTTCAATTACCCCAGAAAACATGGGTGCCCGACTGAGATTTTCCCGGATAATTTCGTGCGTCTTCTCGTTGGTATAAGTCAACCAGCACGACAACTGGTTCTTTAATTCCAAATACTTACTGTCCGGCGTTTGGAAACTAAAGTGGTTGGGTTCCTCATCACCAGGTTGTTCTTCAGTTTCGTCGTAGTGGATCGTTCCCCCGTCGACCCGCGGCGGAGTTCCGGTCTTAAATCGTTCTAATTCAAAGTGGTACTTTTCCGTTAGGTTCTTCGTCAACTCCAAAGCCGCTTGGGAATTGTTTGGTCCCGAAGAATACTGTAACTCCCCAATGATAATTTTACCGCGGGCTGCCGTTCCCAAAGTTAGCACTACGCTCTTAGCATGGTAACGTGCACCCGTATTGGTGATGACCCCTTTGCAGACCCCGTCTTCGACAATCAAATCATCAACGATTCCTTGGCGTAAAGTCAGGTTGGGCTCTGCTTCGATGGTCTTCTTCATTTCGGCATGGTACGCGTGTTTATCCGCTTGGGCTCGTAACGCGCGAACTGCGGGGCCCTTTCCGGTATTTAGCATCCGCATTTGAACGTAAGTCTTATCGATATTACGACCCATTTCACCGCCCAAAGCGTCGATCTCACGTACGACAATTCCCTTCGCGGGGCCACCGATTGACGGATTACATGGCATAAAGGCCACCATATCAAGGTTAATTGTCATTAAAAGGGTTTTGTTGCCCATCCGGGCCGCCGCCAAAGCTGCTTCGGATCCCGCATGGCCAGCTCCCACCACGATTACATCGTAATCGCGGCCATCATATTGTTTTACTTCCAACATTCTTCAACTCCACATTTATTTTCCTAAACAAAATTGACTAAATAATTGGTCTAGCAATTCATCTTGATAACTATCACCAGTGATTTCACCAAGCAAATCCCACGCCCGAGTCATATCAATTTGAACTAAATCAACGGGCATACCTGCTTCAATCCCGTCTAGTACGGAATCTAAAGCAGTCACGGTTTGTTGTAACAACCCGATGTGCCGGGCGTTGGTAACCATGACGTTATTAGAAGTATTCTCAATGCTTCCCGCAAAGAATAACTTCGCAATTCGGTCTTCCAAATCCTTCGTTCCTAACGGTGCTACCGCCGAGGACTTGATAATTTCTGCTTCACTAGCGTATTCCTGAAGTTCATTTAAGTTAATTTTAGTTGGTAAATCAGTCTTATTTAAAACCACAATTCGCTGCATATTTGCGGTTTGATCAAGTAACTGCCGATCTTCGTCACGCAGGGGTACGCTGCTATCTAATACTAAAATTACTAAGTCTGCTTGTTGCAATGCTTTGCGACTCCGATCGACCCCAATTTTTTCTACCTTATCTTCAGTTTCGTGAATTCCAGCCGTGTCTACTAGCTTAAGCGGAACTCCTTGAACGTTAACGTATTCTTCAATCACGTCCCGGGTAGTTCCGGCCACGTCGGTGACGATTGCCTTATCTTCATGCAGGAGGTGGTTCAAAATACTTGATTTACCCACGTTAGGATGCCCAATAATCGCCGTTGCTAAACCATCACGCAACACTTTACCTTGTTTAGCAGTTGCTAAAAGTTGGTTGACCTTGGCTTTAACTTCAATCGCCTTTTCTTTTAGCAAACGCGTGGTCATCGTTTCAACGTCATCATATTCAGGATAATCAATATTAACTTCAACTTGAGCTAAAACATCCAGAATATCCTGACGTAAATTTTTAATTAAGTGGGAGAGGTTTCCATCCAGTTGATCTAAAGCCACCTTCATCGACTGGTCGGTTTTAGCGCGAATTAAGTCCATAACCGCTTCTGCTTGGGATAAATCGATTCGCCCGTTTAAAAAGGCCCGTTCGGTAAATTCTCCAGGCTTCGCCAACCGGGCATCTAACCCTAAAATTAATTGAAGGATCCGGTTCGTTGCCACAATCCCACCGTGACAATTAATTTCAACGACGTCCTCTTTGGTATAGGTGTGCGGAGCACGCATTACCGAAACCATGACTTCATCAATTTCTTCATCAGTAGCAGGGTCCACAATGTGTCCGTAGTTAATCGTATGGCTGGCTACTTTGGCGAGGTCCTTGCCCCGGTAGATTTGGCTAGCTACTTTTAACGCATTAACACCGCTAATCCGAATGATTGAAATGCCGCCTTCCCCAGGGGGCGTCGAAATTGCCGCAATTGTATCAAATTCCGTTGAAACACTTGGCATCGCTAATATCGTCCTTTCTATTTCCAATAAAAAAAGCGCAATTCCACCTAAATAAATAATCGTCACTAGACGACGTCAGATGGACAAAGCACTTTCACTACTTCATCATATTCAATTCATACGCATATATCATAAAAGTTTCGTTTTTGTTTGTCAATTACTTTATTTCGGAACTACTACTAAAAAACGCCAACCCACTACCTACGGTGAATTGACGTCTTTTTAATGGTTGTAAGTACAATTGAAGTTCAAAGGACTACTTCCGCTTGCTCTTCATTGCCTTACGTTTCGCTTTTTCAATCGCTTTTTGTTTTGCTTTTTCAGCTTGTAACTTAGCTTCACGTTCTTTTTGGATCTTGAATGGATTTTGGATTATCAAGGTTTGGCCCACTTGGAAGAGGTTAGTAACCACCCAGTACAACGTAATTGCGGCCGGGAAGTTCAAAGCCGTAATCAAAATAATCAACGGCATTCCAAAGGTCATCGCCGAGGTCATCCCATTTTGCGCACCCGCTGGTTGAGCTTTCATCGAAAGCCACGTACTTAGGAAAGTAAAGATGGCCGCTAAAATCGGTAAAACGTAGTAAGGATCTTTATCGCTAAGTTGTAACCAAAGGAAAGTTCCTTCCTTCAAAACTTGCGTCCGACTTACCGCCGCGTACAAAGCGTACATTACGGGTAACTGGATAATCAACGGTAAACAACCGGCCATCGGGTTAACGCCAGCTTCAGCATAAAGCTTTTGTTGTTCCTCGCGAAGCTTTTGTTGGGTCTCCACGTCGCGTGAAGAGTACTTTTGTTGCAAAGCCTTTAACTTGGGTTGAAGTTCAGCCGTCTTCATCGAAGTTTTAGTTTGGTAAATCATCAACGGTAAGATGATAATCCGAATCAAGATGGTGAAGACGATAATCCCCCAACCATAATTGTTTCCGCAAATTTTCGAAAGGTAAATGATAAACCTCGAAAAGTTGTAAACAATTACGCCGTCCCAAAAACCAGTGCTGTGACTGGTAATCGGG
Source organism: Pediococcus acidilactici (assembly GCA_024970065.1). NCBI lineage: Bacteria > Bacillati > Bacillota > Bacilli > Lactobacillales > Lactobacillaceae > Pediococcus > Pediococcus acidilactici. Next base: position 1,992,466 of record CP103908.1, read on the forward strand.
GCAGTGCTACATGCCGTTAATATGAAGGAGAGCGCTACCACACTCAGCAAAGCTAAATTCCGTCTTAAATGTTTCACTATTCTTCCTCACTTTGTTTTGAAGTAAACAGCCCGGCGAGTTTAAAAACGTGTTCCAACTGGCGTTTAACTTCTTTCATTGGTAAACCTGAAGCTTGTGGGCGAGCAATCACTAGAAAATCGACGTCCGAACGTAAAAAGGGCTTGAATTCCAAGATGCTTTGCCGAATTCGACGCTTCATATAATTCCGCATCACCGCATTTCCGATTTTTTTACCTACGGAAATGCCCACCCGAAAATGTGGCTGCTCAGGTTTGTCCATTACGTAAACAACGAACTTCTTATTTGCAAATGAATTTCGGGTTTCAAAAACTTCTTGAAACTCTTTTTCTTTCTTTATTCGATATGACTTTCGCATAATCCCTCACCACAATCTCATTCACTATCACATATTATATGTAAAAACCGTTAGCTTGTCTCTAGAAAATAAAAATAAAAGACCACTGGGATCAGTGGCCTTATTATGCAGATAATACTTTTCTACCTTTTTGACGCCGACGTGCTAAAACTTTACGGCCGTTGCTCGTGCTCATGCGTTTGCGGAAGCCGTGAACGCGTTGACGATGACGTTTCTTTGGTTGATATGTTCGTTTCATTATGGTCCACCTCCTGAACGAAAATACACATACTGAATTTTTATATCTATTGATTCTCGATAAATCAGTTTATGTCCTTTAAAATAATTACCTTAACATAATAGCACATTTGCCATAGAAAGCAAACCACCAAAATAAAACCTAACGGAAAAAAATTATCCACAAACAGAGCGTTAGTTTGTCGATTGAATTGTGGATAACCATTTTAGGGTTTTGCGATTTTGCACAGGCTTTTTCGCAGGGATTTTCACAAATCACAGCCTGTTTATAGAGTTATCCACAGCCTTGTGGAAATCTGTGGATATGTGCTTTAAACGTTGATATAACAATAAAGTTTATCCACAGGTTTGTGTTCACAACTCTCGTTTTTTAGGTAACTCCTAGTCCTTTCCCCAGGTTGTGGATAACTCAACTCACAGGCTGTTATTTTACACCATTTAGTTTTCCACACCCCTGTGGAAAACCGTTTTTTTTTATGATAAACTGAATGAGCTAAAAATTTTGGAGGAATAAAAAGTGCCTAACTATATTGACCTTTGGAACCATATCAAAAATAGTTTCGAAAATGACGACTCAATGTCGAAAGCTAGTTTTGGTGCTTGGGTGGACACGGCCGAACCAATTTCATTAGATAATCACGTAATGAAAATTAAGGTTCTTTCTAATTTACACCGTGACTACTGGACGAAACATTTAATGGAAAAATTTGTCGAGTACGCCTACCAGTTTACGGATCAGGATATTACGCCTGAATTCGTAACCGAAGACGAATTTAAAGCTCAGCAGGCGCAACAGCCGCAAAGCACCGACAAATCTTCGTCCTTCTCCACCGAAGACACCCAGCTTAATAGTCGGTACACTTTCGATACCTTTGTTATCGGAAGTGGTAACCAGATGGCGCACGCTGCTGCAATGGCGGTTTCTGACGAGCCCGGCGTTCTCTACAACCCGCTTTTCTTCTACGGGGGCGTAGGGCTCGGAAAGACCCATTTAATGCACGCGATTGGCCATCAGCTTTTAGAAAATGACCCCCACACGCGGGTTAAGTACGTTACTAGTGAAGCCTTCACTAACGACTTCATTAATTCCATTCAAAAAAACAAAACGGAAGAATTCCACGAAAAGTACCGCAACGTGGACCTTTTGTTAGTGGATGACGTACAGTTTTTCGCGGATAAGGAAGCAACTCAAGAGGAGTTCTTCCATACTTTTGAGGCGTTATACAACGCACAAAAGCAAATTGTCCTAACGTCCGATCGGTTGCCTAACGAAATTCCTAAGTTGCAAGAACGGTTAGTTTCCCGGTTTAAATGGGGGTTGTCGGTTGACATCACGCCACCAGACCTTGAAACCCGGATCGCCATTTTGCGTGAGAAAGCGCAAGCTGACAACGTAGAAATCCCCGACGAGACTTTGGATTTTATCGCCAATCGAATCGATTCCAACATTCGGGAGCTAGAGGGTGCCATGGCGCGCATCCAAGCTTATGCGCAACTGCAAAACGCCGCGATTACCACTGATTTAGCAGCTGACGCGCTCCGCAGTTTGAACTTCGGTAGTAACCTTAGCCACGTCACCATTCCGATTATTCAAGATAAGGTGGCTAAGTACTTCCACGTTTCGGTTGCTGATTTGAAGGGGAAAAAACGTTTGAAATCAATCGTAATTCCGCGTCAAATCGCTATGTACCTATCTCGGGAGCTGACCGATAACTCACTACCTAAGATTGGGACCGAATTTGGCGGAAAAGATCACACTACCGTCATTCATTCTTGCGACAAAATTAAGGCGGCCTTGGAAACTAACGAAGATTTAGCTCGTCAAATTGACGATTTAAAAAGTGAGCTAAAACCGTAATCTGTGGATAAGTGTGGATAACTAAAAAAGTTTTCCACAAGTACTCCACATTAAGAATTGGGTTTCTCCCGATTGGTTTTAAGTTATCCACAGTGCTAACAGGCCTTATTACTATTACTATTTTTTTAGTATTAATTAATATATACATGCCACGCGTGAAAAGGAGTTTGAAAACATGAAATTTACCATCG